>CAYQXV010000082.1:0-2221 GCA_964421675.1 uncultured Caulobacterales bacterium | reverse complement strand
TTTTGGGTCAATATTGGAAATATGCCGTTGACTTGCGCCAGTAGTACCCCGGCAAGAATTAAGAGCAGCGATAAGGTGAGTACCGTGCCGATCACGCGTAACGCAAAGGGCGAGTTGTTGCGTGAAAAGCCGATAAAATGAAAAATGCGCGAAACTATCATGGCGCTGCCAAACCCATGAATAAGGAAAGTGGGCAGACCATTAATCGCAGCCATGCTCAATAATAAAAGCGTAAGCGGAACATATTCAGCAAAATTTGCCTGATTGCGCATGGCGCGTTCAACCCGTTGATTGCCGCCAGTTCCAAGCAAAACCTGCTCTTTTTCACGTGCGAAAATCACACGCAAGGAGAGGTGAATAAACATAAGGGTTGCAATAGCAGCGTACAGTGTAACGGTAATCACAATGGTCCCCGGATTGCCTCTCGGCCAAAATAAAAGACAGGCTGATGATTGAGTGTTGATAGTTTCAGGGTGGCTGGCAACTTATTTTTGCATTTGATGGTTCTTTTGGTGGGCAGTAGAATTTTCTGTGCCCATCGCGCAATTAATGGCATTATTGGCAAGAGCTAATATTCTAACTCAGTACTGGGCCGAAATGGCCGTTCTTTTGATAAAACCGGGCTATCTTTATGTCGCAACAAACAGTCGTCCTGATAACCTTGATTACCTACAAGCTCGCCCTTGTGGGCATTGGCCTTTGGGCCGCGCGGCGGGTTCGCGATGAAGATGATTTCTTTCTCGGTGGGCGCAATGTTGGGGCCTGGGTCTCCGGCTTATCCTATGCGGCGAGCACCTCTTCGGCCTGGGTCTTACTGGGCTTTTCCGGATTTGTTTATGTCAATGGCGTATCGGCCCTGTGGATGATGCCCGGCATCTGGATGGGATATGTGGTGATGTGGACATGGGTCGGGCGCGCGGTGCGCACGCAAAGTGCTGAGCATGGCCATGTGACGCTGACGGATTATCTGACCGGCGGGCTTGGGCGCGCAGATCCTATGGCGCGCAAAATCTCCCTTGCGGCCACTTTGATGATTATCCTTTGCTTTATCTTCTATATCGCTGCGCAGTTTGATGCCGCTGCGAAGGCCTTTGTTGATCAGTTTGATCTGTCGATGCTCGAGGCTGTGTTAATCGGTGCGGTGATTATTTTGCTCTATTCGCTGCTGGGCGGGTTTTGGGCGGTGAGTGTCACCGATACGTTGCAGGGCGCGGTGATGCTGCTTGTGGCTATTGGGTTGCCGCTTACTGCTGTCATGGCGGCGGGCGGGGTCGACAAAGTTTTTGCAACCTTAGAATGGACCATGCCGCCGGCCTATTTAAACATGACGGGGGCGATGGGTCCGGCAATCTTTATCGGCTTTTTATTGGGGGTTTGGGGAATTGGGGCGAGTGCGTTGGGCCAACCGCATCTGATTTCCCGGCTGATGGCTATTCGCGACGACAAAGCCCGCCAGCAAGGCTATGCGATTGCCATGGTTTGGGCGGTTCTTGTCTATGTTGGCATGGCAGCCTTGGCGCTTGCAGGCCGGGCATTGGTTTCCGGCGGCGCGATTGCGGGGCCAAGCGGCGGGGAGGCGATTTTTTACCGCGTCGCCAGTGAAGTGCTCTCGCCTGTTCTTGCGGGGATTGTCATTGCCGCGACCCTATCGGCGGTGATGTCGACGGTTGATTCCATTCTCTTGGCCGCGTCGGCTGCGGTTGCCCATGATCTTGGCCTCAATGCCCGTCATCCTGCGCGCGCGGTGATGATTTCGCGAGTAACCATGAGTGCGATTGCGATTTTTGCGGTAATCCTGACATTGACGCTGCCCGATACAATCTTCAACCGGGTTTTATTTGCCTGGGCTGCCTTGGGGGCAGCATTTGGTCCAATTGTCATTGCCCGCGTTGCGCGGTGGACCCCTTCCGGGCGCCGCATATTATTATCCATCCTGCTGGGATTTTTTGTAACGGTGGGATTTTATACGCTCGGAACAATGCCCGTTACAGGGGCGGGCGGGATTACCGATTTTCTGGTGGGACTTGCAAAATTACCGGGCGATCCGTTTGAGCGTGTTGCACCGTGGATACTTCCCTTAGCGATTTTATATACGGGCCGAAATCAGCCTAATTGATAAACCGCATTGCCGCGTTCATCGGCACTGCGATAATAATTATATTTTGTGCACAGACTATCAAGTTTTCCCTCATGGTCGTGCGCAATTTCCATGATGATGAGG
>CAYQXV010000081.1:0-2546 GCA_964421675.1 uncultured Caulobacterales bacterium | reverse complement strand
CCCGCAAGTGCCAACGCCCGTGCGCGTGGCGTGGCGCGAAGACCTGCCGGTTATTGACCGCGATCCGCAAACGCTGGGTGTCACCTTCTCTCCGTTGCGTGTCGCGATTGCCACCGCAACATTTGCCTTTGCACTGCTCACCTTTCAGCTTGGCCAACAGCTTTCTCATAGCGCTCGAATCAATTCGATTGAGGCAAAGCTTGAGACGGTCGCTGCCGATAATCGCGAAGCCTATGCCGCACGGGCACGCGCCCTTACCGCGTCGGCAAGCGTTGCGCAAAAATCGCAAACCGCGGACCCGCTTGCCGCAATTAGGGTTTTGACCTCGGTCACGAGTGAGCTTTCCGCGGACCTTGGTTTCTTTGGCGGCATGTCCTTTTCAAATGGAACCTTTGAGGCGGGGATGCGCAATGTCGAGCAAGCCGATATCGCCGCGATCGCGGCTGGGTTGGAGGCAAAAGAAAACATTGAAAATGTTTCCATTGAACAGCCAAACGCCGTGACGCTTGTGATCAAGGGCAGCGTTGTCCCGGTTGCGTGGGCACAGCCCGCGCAGCAAACCGGTCGATCTGGGCAAGAAGCATCGTCCGCAGTTTCCGGCGATCCGGCACCGGAAAATCAATCACCATCTGAGGGGCGCTAGGGCGATGATGGACACTATAAAACACGCATTCGATTCACTCGCACCGCGCACAGCCTATGCCCTGATTGCCTTGGGCTTCGTGCTGATCCTCGTTGTTATATTGAACATGGGCGATAAAACCGCACAATTGCGCGCCGAACGGGTGCGCCTTGAACAGCGCCTCGCCCAATATGGCACCGGCCTAGATGAAGCCGCCTGGACGCAACGCGCCCAAGACGCCCTTAATGCGCAGTCTCGGTGGGAAGGCTTTACTTGGACGGGCCCAACCCCCGGCATCATTGCCGCCCAGATCCAAAGCCAGTTAAGTGCCATGGGGGCCACCTATAATCTTGAAAATGTGCGCATCGAGGTTGATCCCAGCGCAATCACCCTTCCCTCTGGAGAGACCATTTTGCGGTTTCAATTGGCTGGGCGCTCACGCGAAATCGTGGATTTGGTATCATGCTTAGAGGCCGTTACCGCCGCCTCCCCGGGTTTGGCGATCGACGAGATGAATGTCACAATTAGCAACAGGAACCGCGGAGCGCTGCGCATTGCCGGACTGGCGGCCATTGCAATCGAAACAGTGGCCCCGGCGGATACACCGCCCGCAAATGGTCAAGCCGCCGCTCCTACCGCCCAAGGGGGGGGAGCGCGCTAATGACCTTACGTTCAACCACACTCACCATTCTCGCCATACTGGTCGCCGGTTTCCTGGTCGGCTGGCTCAGCACCAGCTTTGCGCGCGGCGGCGCTGAGCCGGTAACCCAGCAATGGCGCGCCCCGCTCGTGCCGCCCAATATTACCGAACAAGCGCAAGCCATGGCCCAAGATCTACGTCAATCAGGCCATTTCGGCGCGGTGAAATCCACCGATTCGATAGAGGCTCAACCTGAAGTGGAAAAAATAACGCCATTTCCGCAAATCATTGCGACAGCGCAGCTCGATGGAGAGATGGCCGTTGCCTTGCGATATGAGGATGGGACCATTAGCAGCGCGCGCGCCGGCGATACCGTCAGCGACGCGTGGCTGGTCAAAGAGGTCTCTATGCAGGCAGTCACCGTTGAGCATGACGGCGCGATAACGGAATTTGTCGTTTTCCCAACCCCAGAGGCTGTTAATCCTGATACGGATAATTCTCCAACTCCTTAAAAACCCCGTTTGAAATGAGTCGCAAGCCTGTTTTGTCCACACTCAAAAAACCCTAAATCGAGGGTTTTCATCCGGCTTTTTCA
Organism: uncultured Caulobacterales bacterium; assembly: GCA_964421675.1. Taxonomy (GTDB): domain Bacteria; phylum Pseudomonadota; class Alphaproteobacteria; order Caulobacterales; family Parvularculaceae; genus CALLPQ01. The sequence goes on along the minus strand of CAYQXV010000081.1, from coordinate 689 downwards.
CCGCATTTTGTGAAATTTCTTTGTCTCTATTTTTGGGGGCAAACTTTGGGGGGAAACGCAGCCACACCAATAAATTGCATTAAAAAATTTCCACAACCTGTGCGCGCGCCTCAATAATTACTCCAAATTTTATAGTAATTTACTGGGAAATATGGAAGCAGGGAAAATTCGGCGCGATCATACAACCTGTTTTTCGGTCAAAATTTTTCACCCGCAAAAACAATCATCACGGGACTGAATAAAAAACACTCACAGAAAATTGTTTTTGCGTGTGATTACTTGACTTGTTTTTATAAGGTTACTAAATATTTAACTACTGATTTTGTGGGGGGGATCGCGGGTTGCGATCTAGGGGCTTTAATTGCCCCTGAAAACTATCAGCTTCACCGTCCTCACAGGTGTCAGTTTTTGCAACTCTAAATGTGGGGAAATCACATGAGAAAACTTAGTCTATTAGCAGCAGCATCTGTAATGGCCATGGCCTCAGCAGCAAATGCTGGTCTGCTCGAACTTAAAGTCAAAAACGTCAATGGCGCAGAGGGCGCAGACGGAACGGACACTGTTACCGGCCAATTTACTATTGAACGTGCAGGTCTGATTGATGGACCAGGTGGAGTGAAAGTAAAAGGCACATCAGCCATCGTCGCTGCTGAGCGGATAGTATCTCCTAACCACCCATATACAGCGCA
>CAYQXV010000080.1:0-2598 GCA_964421675.1 uncultured Caulobacterales bacterium | reverse complement strand
GGGTCATAGACCTGTCAGATGCGCGCTGCAACAGGGGAGAAAACGATTTTTTCGCTGTACTCATCCATTGTGTCGAGAAGGGGGGAATAATCGTCAAATTCCCATTAATCAGACTCAAAGCGCCAGGGTTGGTTCAGGGCTTGGTGAAAGGGCCTGAGGTTTTGTCGGCGCAAACCTCCCTGGGCGACACTGATGGTGCGAGAACGCCGTTCGGCGGGCGGGAGGTGTGTGAGGGATGATTAAAGGCCGGGGCGCGAAGGCATGCGCAGGCCCCATCAGTGAACCGACGGCGATTGGTTGTTAATCCGATAATGCGGCGTTTATTGCCGGATAATTGGGTTGGCTATAGACAGCCCTCAATATAGTCAGCCTGCGCCCTATAAAATGTTAAGCGGTCCTCATAGTCATTTGTATTGTGACCGCTTTGGGGGAGGATAACAAACTCAACGTCTTTCTTTGCAGATTTCATTTTCCGGTGAAGATATTCTGAATGTTCAAATGGAACCACGGGATCTAGGCGTCCATGGAGAAGTTGGACGGGTATCGCAATATCTTCCGCGCGGTGAAGCGGTGAGGTGCGCCGTAATTCATCGGATTGGCGAAACCGGTCGCCGACCAGTCTTGTGATATAGCTATCTTTGCGAGCGCCATTGACGAGATCAAATAGGTCCGTCACGCCGGCAAAGCTAATCGCGCATTGATAAAGTTCCGGTGTCTTGATGGCCCCCATTAAGGCGGCATAGCCGCCATAGGATGCACCGACAATGGCGATCTTGTCCGCGTCAGCATAGCCGTTCTTGGTCAGCCATTGCACACCATCGGTGATGTCATCTTGCATGAGTTGGCCCCATTGCTGGCGACCTGCCAACTCAAATTCTAATCCGTATCCTGTTGATCCCCTGAAATTCATTTGCAGCACACCATATCCACGCATGGCATAAAACTGCACCCATGGATCAAAGCCAGCAAAGTCACGCGCAGCTGGCCCACCATGGGGCATAATAATGAACGGAGTTTCTTTTAGATCGCTGAGTTTTGTTGCCCCTACCGGTAAGGTGATAAAGCCCTGTATTGTTGCGCCATCGCGGGATTTATAATCGATCCGCACTTGTTTGCCGAGATCATCTTTGGTCAAGCCTGCATATTGTTCGGGTAAGGCAATTAGCCGGCGATGTTTGCGATCATAAATATACATTTGGCCCGGAAAATTTGGCGCGCTAACCGTGACCATGGCAAATTCTGCATTTTCAGTCACCGAAGACATGCGCACATTGTTTCCGGGAAAGCTGTTTTTCAGAGCCTCAAGTTCTGCCTTCAGGTCCCGGTCGAACCAAACTGTATTGACATTTCCTCCACTGAATTGAATCCCTTGTAGCGCGCCCGTGTCGCCATGGGTCATGATGCTGCTAATATCATAATCAGGGTTGTGATGAATTTGTTCAAGGAACGTGCCGGTGGCGATATTAAATCGATATAGCGCCAGCGTATTTGTTTCATGGTTTGATGCGACGTAAAGTATATTTGGATTTTCCGTAAAGCTTAGCGGAGTAAAACCCTGATCTATGTCAGTCACGAGGTGAGAATAATCGGTAAACGAATCATCTTCAATCGGGCGTAATTTTAAAACCAGTTTTCCAGATCGTGAGCGTCCCCACCCACCGCGAACGTTCCCCTCGCGGTCTGCGATCCACGATGTTATGAGCGGTATTGATTTTTGAACACGCTTGGGTTTCGTTTCTTTTCGAATGTTATATTTGTAGACGCTTGGACGGCCAGTGCCGTTATGTTGGACCAATACGTGATCGGGATCTTTAGGGAGAATTGAAATGAGTGTTCCGCGTTCAGACAGTTGCCATACTTGCTGCGCGTCCGATTTGTTTTCCAAAACATTGAAAACATAAAGGCTGGTTGCAAATTGTCTGGCATATGTTTCTCTTTCGCCGCCAACCGTTGCGGAGACGGTGCCGCCGCCCAGCCGGCTGACCCGAAGAATGACTGTGTCTTCATTTGCCCATTGCGACCAATCAACGTAAAACTCTTCCTTGGTATTTTCATTTTTCTGGTCACGCAGCTGCAATAAGGGCTCAAACCCATCGTCTTCTAATGAAAATATAGAAAAAACCCGAAATGGATCATCAGCGACCCGCGCCAAAAAATAACGCCCGTCTGGAGAGACTTGAGCATCCCTGAAAAAGGGCGATTGAGCAATTTTTCTTATTTCTAAATCTGAGGCATGGCTCGCGGGTGAGAATGCAGCCATGGCTAAGCAGAATACGGATAGAATCAAATACCCTGCTAATTTTACTGATAGACCTAAATGATTTCCCATAACCAGCCCCCAAATTGCGCCCAAATTTGATTTTTAAGTATATCTTTTGAACTCAATGTGGGCAATAGGCTAATCCCTATTCTTTACTTGATATATCTAGTCGAAAAACAATTTTTTCTGGTGCGGATACTACTCCAAACAAAAGGTTCATAATGGATTGCGTCCAATAATCTCATCAATAACAATGGGGTAGCCAAAAACGAGGCGCTAGGACGTCAAAACCTAAAATCCGCCGCCGGTTTTGAAGCCGCCGCCGCCGCGCGATCTGC
>CAYQXV010000079.1:0-3566 GCA_964421675.1 uncultured Caulobacterales bacterium | reverse complement strand
ATCTCGGTCAGGCTGCGTTTGCTTCGCAAACGGTCCGACCTCGTGGTGCCCAGGGGCGGATTTGAACCACCGACACGCGGATTTTCAGTCCGCTGCTCTACCAACTGAGCTACCTGGGCAAGCGAACAGGTTTTCTGTCCGAGCGGCGGTATTAGCCAAACGCGATCCATTTGTCCATTGTCAAATCGCATTGCGGAATAGACTTTTTTATCCTGCCCCAAATGCCGTGACATGCGCCCGGTTACACGCGCTGGCGCTGGCGCTCGGGCTGTCTCAATCTGGGACAGGAAAATGGTCATTCTCGCCATCATTTTGCCGGTGATTATGGTCGCTATCGCCTTTAGATAGGCGGGCGCTCGGCGTTGACGGGCTGTGCTGTTGGCCCGGTTTGGGGCTTGATGAGTGTCAAGCAACATTGACATTTCGGCGAGGCGCGTCAATCATGGTTTAAAGGGATGCTTCAAAGTGATGGGCCAAAATGGCCTCAATGGCGCTTAGAATTGCTACTGCCCCCAACTGCGCTTATGAGGTCTGAAACATCAATCAGGGTAGCTCGGTCATGTCATCAAAAGCCACAACCAAAAAACGTCGCGCGACGAAAAAGAAAACCGCCGCTGTTCGCGGGGCCAAAAGCCCCGGCGATCTCTCGCAGCTTGGGCAGATGCACTCATTGCCTGCATCCCCCGATGAGGCGACATTGGAGACGGTGCCCAATCCGCGAGCGGGAACCGATTATCTGGTGCGGTTTGCGTGTCCGGAATTTACCTCGTTGTGCCCGGTAACCGGTCAGCCGGATTTTGCGCATTTGGTACTTGATTATCTTCCGGGCAAAACGCTCATTGAATCAAAATCGCTGAAATTGTTTTTGGGGTCCTTTCGCAATCATGGCGGGTTCCACGAAGATTGCACGGTGATGGTGGCGCAGCGCATCATTGCGGCGGCAAAACCGAAATGGCTGCGCATTGCGGGCTATTGGTATCCGCGCGGGGGCATTCCGATTGATGTATTTTATCAAACCGGTGAGCCGCCCAAAGGGTTATGGGTGCCCGATCAAGGCGTGCCGGCTTATCGAGGGCGCGGCTAGGGGAGGTTGTTATCGGCCTATGCGGATAGAACCGCTTCTTCCACCTGGCCTAGGCGCTCTTTACCAAAAAACATTTCATCGCCGACGAAAAAACTGGGGATTCCAAAAAGACCGCGATCCACAGCTTTTTTGGTGTTGATGGCAAGGGTTGATTTAATCGCCGCGTCTTGGGTCGCGTCCAGAAATGCCGGGCCGTCAAATCCCAATTCGTTCAATGTGCTGACGAATATTTCGGGGTCGTCCATTTTCCGGTCCATCTCCCACATCGCTTTCATGCCCGCTTCAATATAGGGCTCAAGCTGACCGGTATTTTGCGCATGGATCGCACCGCGCATCAACATTAAGCTGATAACGGGAAAGGCGCTGTTCATTTTGAATTGGGTAAGCTCATGTTTTTTCAAAAAGCGCTGCACCTCTAGCATCTCATAGGCAATTTTGCCTTTGACATTGGCAAACGCGATCATCGGTGCCTGATTGCCGGTCGTTTTAAATATACCCCCGAGCAAGACGGGGAGATAATTGATGGGCGCGCCGGTGCGCTCGGCGATGGCGGGCAGCACCCGGTAGGCCATATAGGCATTGGGGCTTGCGAAATCGAAATAAAAATCAATTGTCTTGGTCATTTTCGGTTACCATTTCTCTTTCCACGGACGAAGATCTAACTCATGGGTCCATGCGGTTCGGGGTTGGTTATGTAACATGACATAATTGTCGGCGATATGGTCAGGGTTTAGGATAGCGTCTTGTTCTCTGCGCTCATCAACGTCAGAAAAAGTCTCGCGGATAAAATTAGAATCAATGGCGCCGTCAATAATGGTATGAGCGACGTGAATATTTTTCGGTCCCAACTCGCGCGCCATGGATTGAGCAAGCGCACGCAGGCCATGTTTAGCGCTGGCAAATGCTGAAAACCCGGCCGAGCCGCGCACGCTTGCGGTCGCGCCGGTGAAGATAATCGTGCCTGCTTCGCGCGCAATCATGCGCGCGGCGACCTCTCGGCCCATAATAAATCCCGCAAGGCAGGCCATCTCCCACACTTTGGTAAAAACTCGGCTTGTGGTGGCGGTAATCGGAAAAAATACATTCGCGCCAATATTAAAAACCGCAACTTCTATTGGGCCAACGCTCGCCTCAATGGTCTCGACCAGTTCCGCCATTGCCGCTTCATCGCGCGCATCTACCGGATAGGCTTTCGCTGCAAATCCTCCATCGCGGATTGATTGCGCGAGCGCTTCTAACTTTTCTGCGTGGCGAGGACGGCGCGTAACGCACGCAACCAATCCTTCTTTTGCAAAGGCGCGCGCGATCGCCGCGCCGGTATCATCCCCAGCGCCAATGATAAGACATGCCCCTTGTTGGTTCGCCATAATAGCCTCTCGTGAAAAATGATTCCATATTGATCTTAAGCGGTTTGGCCAGCTTCGCACAAAAGGAATCAGCAGTTGATTGAGAGCCGATAAGGCGTACACTTGGCACTCACGCAAAGCCGCAATCGCAACAACGTTGCGAAAAGAAAGCAGGGTATAGACATGGGTGCACGGATGATTATTGGCGCAAGGGTTGCCTTAGGGGCGGCGGGAATGGCGTTAGCAAGTTTGGGCCTCGCACCAAACGCGCAGGCAGCCGCGCAGGCAGCTGCCCAAGAAAATACTGAGGAAAGCGCTAAAGAAACCGCTGAACCAAAGCGCAGCCCGGCGGAAATTATCGCGCAAGCCGGCCCCGATCAGTGGCGCACGGTGAACCCGGCCCATATGTTGATGATTGAGGTACCAAGCGGCATGATAACCATTGAACTATTGGACGGGGCTGCGCCGGGCCATGTGGCGCAGATGCAAAAATTAGTGAAGGCTGGTTTTTATGACGGGCTGTCTTTTTACCGCGTTATTGACGGGTTCGTGGCACAGGGCGGCGATGTGTTTGAAACGCGCGAGCTGCCAGAAGGCACCGTGCGCAATCTGCCCGCCGAGATTGAGGGTGTGTTCTCCGCCTCGGTGATGATTGAAGCAGCCATTGCCCTCGGCAAAGATAGCCATACCGATAGCTATGCGGGGAAGGTGGGTTTTTATAATGGGTTCCCAATCGCCAGTAGCTCTGAAAACCCGCAACTCAACTGGATGACCCACTGCACCGGCGCGCTTGCCATGGCAAGAGATGCAGACCCCGATACGGGCGGTACGGAGTTTTATATACCTCTGCAACCTCAGCGTTATCTCGACCGCAACCTGACAATCTTTGGCCGCGTCATTGATGGCATGAGCCATGTCCAGGCGTTAACGCGGCAAAGCCCGCCTGAAGAGCCTGAAGACGGTCTTGGCGATACAATTGTTCAAGCCTGGATGGGCGACAGCCCCCCGCAAGGGCGAACCGCGCCGCACTGGCAGGTGTTTAAAACCGATACAAAACTTTTTGCAGACTATGTAGAGTCCCGGCGCAATCGCCCGGAATCATTTTTCATCTATCGCCCAAACCGCCTCGATATTTG
>CAYQXV010000078.1:0-3670 GCA_964421675.1 uncultured Caulobacterales bacterium | reverse complement strand
ACTTCCATGAAACCCTCTATGGGACCATTAGGCAGGGGTGGGGATAGATTTTTTACCTAATGCATTGATTTGCAGTTTTACTTTTGACCGTCCATGCGCTCTTCGGTTTGGCGAAAGGCCATAAAAATACGGCCATCAATCGTAATTAGCCCTGCGCCGATGACGGCCATGCCGATAAAATGCGGTATTGAGAATGTTTCGCCCAGAATTATAACGCCGAGCGAAATCGCCGAAACGGGAATCAGAAATGTCACAAGGGCTGCATTTGTTGCACCGGCAGAGTCGATCAACCGGAAATACAAAATATACGCCAAGACGGTACTAAAAAACGCAAGCCCCACAATAGAGCCAATCGCAATTGTAGGAATAGTAAGAAGGGCAGAATATCCATCGACCAACAAGGTCAATGGCATCAAGATTAGGCTCGCCATTGTGACTTGCCCTGTCGCAACAATTAGGGGGGACAGGCCCGATTTTTTAAAGCGGCGCGCATAAGTCGCCGCAAACGCATAGGATATAGCAGCGCCCATGACACTGGCCTGCCCCAAGACCGAACCTGTTTGGCCATTCAATACTTCCGGTCCTATTAAAATAAGCGTGCCCAATAGGCCAAGGAACACACCAACAAGTTTTGGCAATGAAAGGCGCTCATCAGCCAATAGGACGCCAGCAACAAGTACGGTGAAAATCGGCGTTGTCGCGTTAATTATTGATGCCAATCCAGAGCTAATTTGCGTTTGTCCCCAGACAATCAAACAAAACGGAATAGCATTATTCAGCAGACCGATGATAAAAAGGCTGCCCCACTGTTTTTGCGTTGTTGGCAAAGGCGTTCGCAACACAAGTACAATCGCCCACAAGCCTAATGCGGCAAATCCAACACGGCATGTCACGATCGTTAAGGGCGGAAGATAAGCAATCAATATTTCGACAAAGAAAAACGAGCCTCCCCACAGTAAGGACAGCCCCGCCAACATGACGATATCAGTCATGCTCATTTGTTGGTTAATTTTTATCGTCATGAGTTGACCGTGCAAGAATTTGCATTGGGGTGCCACCCGATTCTTGCGATCCCATTTACTGCGCTGAGATTTGCGAACCTCACGAAAGCCCGCTACGCCTTGGTGATGGAGTTAACCAACCTACTTCCCGATGGCGTCAGCGCGATTGGCGCCCTTGCGGTGATCGGTATTGCGATGATCGCTGCGGGATTAACCGCAGCTTTTGGATTGGGAGGCGGATTAATCCTGCTTGCGGCCATGAGCGCCCTGTTGCCCCCGCTTGCGGTCATCCCGGTGCACGGGGTTGCCCAATTGGGGTCGAATGCCGGGCGCACTTTGTTACAGCTTCGCCATGTGGTTTGGCCGGTTTTGCTCTGGTTTACCCTGGGCGGGGTACTTGGGACAATTTTAGGGGGTCAGATTATCATCGGACTGCCGCCAGCCCTGCTGAAATTGGGGGTGGGCGCATTTGTGTTGCTCTCCATGTGGGGACCATCGATTAAAATCCCCAAACCGGGCGCGCGAAGCTTTTTTGTCACCGGGGCCGTTGGCGGCTTTTTGACCCTGTTTTTTGGCGCGACCGGGCCGATTGCGGCCACCGTCTTGCGGCGCACCGAGTGGGAACGATTTGCCATAACCGCCACCCATGGGGCGTGCATGCTTGGGCAACATTTGCTGAAAGTGGTGACCTTTGGGGCCCTTGGCTTTGCCTATCATGACTGGATCTGGCTGATTGCGCTGATCTTGTCCGCGGGGTTTGTTGGCACCTTGTTAGGCACGCGCTTATTGGTGAGATTGCCCGAAAAAACCTTTCGTTCCGGTTTCAAAACCGTCCTTACGGTGGTTGGGCTTTACCTGATTTTGAGTGCGGGTTTCGCGCTTATAAATCCGCCTTCATAAACCCCGCTGAAACCGGGTGCCTAAAACAGATTAAAAGACCGCCCGACCACCGCAACAGGCCAGCGGCCAAACTCAAATAGCTGGAATTTGGCGGTTAGCGGGTGACCTTCCGCATCGAAGTCCGGGTCATTGGCCGCGATCAGGGCAAGCGCTGCGCCGTGGGCTGCCTGCACCGCCGCGCCAACCGCCAGACGCTGGGCACTGACATCTTCCATATCCCAGATGAAGGAGGCCTGTTCCATCGCCTCGCGGGCGGGCGGGGTGATTTTTTCGCCGATCAGGGTCATGCCGATTTTCAGCGCATCTTCCGACAATAGCTCCATGGCGCGGCCCGTCAGGTCCGAGCGCAATAGCTCTTCGGCTTCCCACGCCCCGCTTTGCCAATCATTGCTCTCGGCAGCATCGGCGGCATCTTCCCAATCCACCAATATGGCAACATCGGCATCGGGAAATCCCAGCCCATCAAGATAGCGCTCGGCAATGGCGCGCGCGCCCAAGGTCAGCGGCTCACCGAGATTGGCAAACCAGGGAATATTTTCCAGATTGCGGGCAAACCGGCTCAAAATGGATAGACCGGGCAATTCGCGCTCCAGTTGTTCCAGCGTGTGCTCGTCAATTGTTGGGTGATCGTCCTCGGGCTCTTCCATCGTCAATCTTTCTTCGACTTTTTGGGGCCTATGAGGCCTTTTGGCTTTCTTGGCCTTATGGAGGGCCTTTTCGGGGTGGCCTTATCAGGGGCCAGAGCGCAGTTGCCTTATGCCACTATGAAAAGAAGGCGAGGATGTAAAGGAGATTGACGAACAAACAGGCCCCAATGATTGTTCCATAAAAAAGGCGTCCAACTCGAGCCTGGGCAGGGCGAATTGGACGCCAGGGATTTGCGCAGAAGCGCCACACCGGGAGGGGATATTCCGGTGATATGATTGATACCTAGTGGGCTCGCAAGCGGGGGGGCAACGCTAGCCCGGTACCATCCACATACTGTTACATTAACGCATCATTGGACGGTTTTTCAATAGGTAATACCGAAAAAATGCTTGATTGTTGCGAAAAAGCGCTTGAATTTTTCGTAACTTTCCCGCGAGCGGGGAAAATTCAGGGGTTGGTATGGCCTAATCAACCAAAAATGGTGATTTCGTCTCCGGAATACGAAAGACAGAATTCGCTATTGTCACGTCGCGCTCCACATCGATCAGATCAACAATGGTCATACCATTGCGCGCATCGCGAACAACCCACCGGATCAACCCCAAATCCGGGGCGGAAAACACCAGGGTCAGCTCCCCTTCTGTATCTTCATCGCGCGAGGACAATGTTATGGCGATCGCATCAACGCCGCGCTCAATACTAACAATGTCGGCCTTGTCGAAGTCGATTTTTCGGCGCAGCAAGAATTTAAGCGGGGTTTTGCGCACCGGATAGGAATCGGTTGTTTGCAGGGCTTCATCGCGCACAAAGACGGTGCCGCCATTGGCAACAATCAGTAGCTCGGTTGGCGGGTCATAGGTAAACCGCAACAGGCCGGGCCGGCGAATATGAAAGGTGCCGGTCGACAGGGTGCCGGACGGTGCCTGCTGGTAGAACTTTCCCTGCAAGGTTGCGATGTTTTCCAGATGCTCAACAACCATTGCGGTAATTTCTTCATCAGTTTTCCCTTCAAAGACGAGGGGCCCTGACGGTTCTTCCGGCTGCGAAATAGTCTCATCTTGGGACGATGCGTCGCTCTCCAACACAGGCAATGTCTCTGGCGGCGCAGTTAAATCAATCGC
>CAYQXV010000077.1:0-4603 GCA_964421675.1 uncultured Caulobacterales bacterium | reverse complement strand
ATTGGGTTGATGGACGGTGTTCCGCGCTTGCTCCAACAAGCCCTCGCGCGCGAGGCCTCAAATTGGGTACGCCAAATTATAATTGCAATCCAGATTGTAGGCGCTGGATTGCTCTTGGTTTTGTTCCAATCATCATTCCGTATGCTTATTGATTTTGCCACCAGTGTTGGTTTCGTGTTGGCCCCACTGATCGCATATTACAATTATCGGGCAATGGTTTGTGAAGCAATTCCTGCCGCAGCCCGGCCCGCACCTTACCTCATCTGGTGGAATTGGGTTTCCATTATCCTTTTTGCAATCACTGGCGTGTTGTTTATCGGCCTGCAAAATGGATGGATGACGTTCTCATAGCGCGCTAGATTTTCTTGTATCAATGGGGAACTCTAAAATTATCGTCGGAAACTACATTGCTGAACAAGAAAAGTGTTTCCATTGAGACAATATTGGGTAGGCGTCCAACATCGTCTTTAATGATTGTTTCGTAGTGACGAAAATCCTTGGCAAACACCCGTGCGAAATAATCAATCCTGCCCGTGGTCATGTGGCATTCGGTTATGGCGGGGATCTTTTTGACTGCCTCGCCAAATGCATCAACAGCCTCGCGCGATGTATCGCCAATTTTCATCAGGATGATACCGGTCATATTATATCCCAGTTTTTCCTGATCAATCACGGCTTTATAGCCCTTTATCACACCGGCCTTTTCGAGCTTTTTGACGCGCTTAAGGCACGGCGTTGCGGATAAATTTACCCGCTCTGCAAGATCGGTATTTGTCATACGCCCATCGCGCTGAAGTTCTTCAAGAATTTTATGATCGATTTTATCTAGCATAAATCGCCCCTGATGCTACTAACGCATAGTGATAATAACTAGCATACTGCAAAAACATAGTTAAATACCATCGTTTTTTGTCTAAAAAGTGCAATATTTGGCACCATTCAATCCGCAAATTGGAATATGGTGTGTGATCTGTTTGATTTTAGAGAGAGATAGTATCCAATGAGCACAGTGAAGGCTCGGGAGGCGGCGAGTGTCGCCTCACCATCGGCAAGCAACAGGTTTAACTGGGAAGAGATCGTTTATCGGGTTCTGCTGTCGCGAACCATGGATGAGCGTGAGGAAACTGAATTGGTGCCCTCCAAAGAGGTGCTTTATCAGTTCTCAGCGCGCGGCCATGATGTTGCGCAGGTCATGCTGGGCAGTTTGCTTACGGATAATCATGATGCGGTGTGTGGCTATTATCGATCTCGGCCTTTATTGCTGACGCTCGGTGTTCCGTTGGACGATGCAATGGCCGGCCCGCTCGGCCGGTCCGGCGGTTATAGCGATGGCCGCGATATTGGCGTTGTCTTTAACTATCCAAATTTCAATGGCGCGAGTGCACTGCCAATGTGCGGCGGCGTTGGTGCTCAGTATACGCCGTGTGCGGGCTGGGCGCAGGCGATTGAATATTACTCCAAGACGCTGAACGATAAGACGTATGATAAATCGATTGCCGTGGTGCTTGGCGGAGATGCATCGGTTGCAACCAACGGCTTTTGGTCTGCGCTGACAATGGCGACCACATTGCAGCTCCCTATGTTGTTTTATATAGAAGATAATGGCTTTGGCATTTCGGTTCGCTCTGACCTACAAACGCCCGGCCGCAACATTGCTGACAATTTGGCATCGTTCCAAGGTTTAAATATTTACGATGGGGATGGGACCAATCCAGAAGAGGCCGCAGAGCTAATTCATGGTGCTGTCTCGGATGTGCGCGATCGTGTGGGGCCGACCCTGCTAAGATTGACCGTGCCGCGCCTTTCTGGGCATTCCGCGCAGGATACGCAAACCTATAAATCAGAATCAGAAATTGAAGCCGAGCGCGCACGCGACCCGTTGCCAAAACTGAAATCATTTCTGGTCCCGGCAACCCTAACAAAGAAAAAGTGGGATAGCCTGGAGGCCAAAGCCAAGAAAGATGCAAACGATGCATTAGAGGCCGCGCGTCAACGCCCAATTGCAGAGTCTGGCTCCATTGAGAAATTTGCCTTTTCTGAGAGTGATGAGAGCGGCAACGTGATTTGCCAAACGATGGGCGGGGTTCTTCCCTCGGGTCATGTGTTTCCGAAAAGCAGTGCGCAGCCAGACCCTGAAGGCAAACGCATTAATATGGTCACCGCTATCCGGCGGACCCTCGACCATGAATTGGCAACCAATCCGAAAGTTGTGGTTTTTGGCGAAGATGTTGGCCCGAAAGGCGGGGTGCATGCGGTTACGATGGGCCTACAGAGTAAATATGGCGACGACCGCGTGTTTGACACCAGCCTGTCGGAAGAAGGCATTATTGGCCGGGCAAATGGCATGGCGCTCGCGGGCTTGGTGCCGGTTCCTGAAATTCAGTTTCGAAAATATGCCGACCCGGCGGTTGAGCAGTTAAACGATTGCGGGACGATGCGTTGGCGCACAAACAATCGATTTGCCGCGCCGATTGTTGTTCGTATTCCGGGCGGGTTTTTCAAATGCGGCGACCCTTGGCATAGTCAGACCAATGAAGTGCAATTTGCCCACGCGGTTGGCTGGAAGGTTGCGGTGCCGTCAAATGCACAAGATGCTGTCGGCTTGCTGCGCGCTTCTATGCGCGGGAATGATCCGGTGTTTTTCTTTGAGCACCGCGCAATGCTTGATCAGGCATGGGCGCGTCGTCCTTATCCGGGGGATGATTATGTTCTGCCTTTCGGCAAAGCGAACACGACGCTTCAAGGTGACGATCTGACCATCGTGACATGGGGGGCAATGGTCGAGCGCTGCGAGGATGCAGCCAAGGCAAGTGGAAAGAGCGTGGAGGTTATTGATCTTCGGACATTGCTGCCCTGGGATAAAGAGGCGGTGGTCGAATCGGTAAATAGAACACATCGCTGTCTGGTGGTTCATGAAGACAATTCAACGGCCGGGTTTGGCGCTGAAATTTTGTCGGTTGTGGGCGAGCAATGTTTCATGAATTTGGATGCCCCATTGTCGCGGCTGACAATGCCGGATATTCCAAGTCCTCATAATCCGGTTTTGCTGGATGCCGCGGTTCCCAATGTTGAGGATATCCGCGCCAAGATTGATGAACTGACAGGATTTTAGGACGCGTGATGGATCTTATCGAGATTACGACCCCAACAGATAGCGAAGAAGGCACAACGATGAAGATCCAGAACTGGCTGAAAAAGCCAGGGGACCGGGTTGTGAAAGACGAGCCTGTTGTTGAGCTGGAAACAGACAAAGTGACCATGGAGGTGGAGGCCCCCTCGGACGGTGTGCTGGAAAGCATTGTCATGAATTCGGGGGAAGATGTGCTGCCCGGAATGGTGATTGGCCGAATAAATGCAGCGGCATCCACATCTTCCAAAGATGCTGGCGAAAAAAGCACGGGTACGAATTATGTTGATCCCAAGAAAAATACCTCGGTAGGGAAGGGCTCAAGCAAAGGGCGCATTAACAAAGCGCTGAGCCCTTCTGTCAGACGGTTTGTTGCCGAGCATGCCATAGACCCAGACTTGGTGAGCGGGACGGGCCGCGACGGAAGGCTGACGCTTAACGATGTAAAGGAATATGCCAAGAAAACCGGCTCGGTCGGCGGCGCGGCTGCGCGGTCCCCGGCTTCAACGCCCAAAACTGCACCGACTTTGGCCAAAGGGCCTCTGCAGGGACGCCGCATTGAGCATAGTGCCATGCGCCGTTCGATTGCGGACCATATGTCAAGTTCGGTTGCGACAGCGCCCCATGTCACTGCGGTTTTTGAACTCGATTTCACAGCGATCGCGACCCATCGCGCCGCGCATAAACAAGACTTTGCCGCGCGCGGTACTAAACTGACCTATACGGCCTATTTCCTTCAAGCGTGTGTTGAAGCGATGCGCGAGGTGCCAGAGGTCAATAGTCGCTGGTATGACGACGCCATCGAGATTTTCTCGGACGTCAATATCGGGGTCGGAACGGCGCTCGGCGATAAAGGGCTAATCGTGCCTGTCATTAACGGCGTTCAATCCATGGACCTGTTTGACATTGCATCAGCGCTTCAAGAAAAAACCGAGCTCGCCAGAAATGGAAAATTACAGCCCGCTGATGTGCGCGGCGGTACCTTTACAATTTCCAATCACGGGGTGAGTGGCAGTCTGGTCGCCACGCCGATTATCATCAATCAACCACAATCGGCCATTTTGGGCGTTGGGAAACTTGAAAAACGGGTGGTGGTCAAAACTGTTGATGGGCAAGACGTCATGGCGATCCGGCCAATGGCCTATGTGAGCCTAACCATTGATCACCGTGTCTTGGATGGCAGCCAGACCAATAGCTGGTTGTCGACATTCGTTTCGACCCTTGAAAACTGGCCAGCATAAGCTGCGTTGGCGGTAACTAATCCGATTGCCGTTGCCACTTTTTTTCAAAAGACTGTTTCAAAGATCACCTCAAAAAACGTTAGATGGGGGAGCACGCCCGCCTTTTGGAACGGCGTTAATGTGCCCGGTCGGCGGCCTGCATTTTTGGGTACACCCAACCACAAAGCCGATTTTTAGAATCACCCTTATTAAGATGAAGACGCCTGAACCAGCAAAACCCACAGCTCGCCAATAA
>CAYQXV010000076.1:0-4906 GCA_964421675.1 uncultured Caulobacterales bacterium | reverse complement strand
ACGGTTGGGCCGATGCGTATTGGCGCGCGGTTTATCGGCGTGGCTGAGCGTGAGGGTGTACTGGAGCGTGCGGCCCGTCTTGAAATTCATTTGCATGGATCGCTTGCCCTTACGGGCATTGGTCATGGTACGGACAGAGCAAGTCTGCTCGGGGTGATGGGCTTTGCGCCCGATGATTTTGATGCAACACGTGCGCAAGAGGCCATGGAAAAGGCAACTGCACAGGGCAAGCTTGATTTGCGTGCGGACCTGCAACGGCCAGCGCGCACAATTGATTTTGACAGGCGCCGCGATCTTCACCTGCGCGGCGAAATTGTTCCCGTCGTTCATCCCAATGAGATGCGGCTCGTGCTTTTTGATGCAAAAGGTCAATCTTTGTTAGAGCGGACTTATTATTCCGTCGGCGGGGGATTTATTGCGAGTGAACGCCAACTTTCTCAACGCGCTGAAGATGATATGATTGCATTGCCCGCCGTTGGGCCTCATCGGTTTGGCTCGGGAAGAGATCTTCTCGACCTTGCGGCCACTAATAATCAGTCCATTGCGCAGATCATCTTAGAAAATGAAGATGCCCGCCGCCCGCGCGCGCAAACCGAAGCGGCCCTCGACCGGATTTGGGACGTGATGAATGCCTCCATTGATCGGGGGTTAAACACAAAAGGTATTTTGCCAGGCGTGTTGAAGGTGTCGCGGCGCGCACCGGGGCTTTATAGAAAGCTAACCGACAATCCCTTATCCAATGAGCGCGAGGAATTGTTTGATTGGCTAAATGTATACGCCATGGCCGTGAACGAGGAAAATGCAGCCGGGGGGCAGGTTGTAACAGCGCCCACCAATGGCGCGGCGGGTATCATCCCCGCTATAATCCGGCATTATGCGTATAAGGACGATAAACCCTTTTACCCTCATATTCGCACCTTTCTTGTTACTGCTGCCGGAATTGGCATGCTCTATAAACAGCGCGCGTCAATCTCCGGGGCGGAGATGGGGTGTCAGGGCGAGGTCGGTGTTGCCTGTTCAATGGCGGCGGGCGGGCTCGCAGCGATTTGGGGCGGCACGCCCCCGCAAGTTGAGCATGCCGCTGAAATTGGCATGGAGCATAATTTAGGGCTGACCTGTGATCCGATTGCCGGTCTTGTGCAGATACCGTGTATTGAGCGCAATGCGATTGGAGCGGTAAAAGCGGTAAATGCAGCGCGGCTTGCCCTGCACACCACTGAACCGCATAAGGTTTCGCTCGATCAGGTAATTGAGACAATGCGCCAAACTGGTCTTGATATGTCGCGAAAATATAAAGAAACCAGCGAAGGCGGCCTCGCTGCTACGGTTCCTGTAAATGTTGTGGAGTGCTAGTTGCGCGTTGATGCCTTTGATTTTGAGCTGCCTGAAGACTTGATTGCGCTAGAACCGGCGCGGCCACGCGATAGCGCGCGTCTTTTACATGTTGATGGTATGCGCTGCGGCGATCATGTGTTTCGCGATCTGGCGAATTTTTTTGCGCCCGGCGATATATTGGTGGTCAATGATACCAAAGTGCTGCCTGCACAACTTGTTGGAAAACGGCCCGCCCGCGATGCGCGATCATCAGACATTAATGTCGATGTGACCTTGTTAAAACAAACCAGCATTAGCGATACCAGTCTATGCTGGTCGGCATTCATCAGACCAGCAAAGCGGGTGCAAGTCGGCGATCGGTTGATTTTTGCGGACGGGTTTGAGGCACAGGTCATTCAGCGCGACGGACCGCAAGCGGTGCTAGAATTTGCTTTGCAGGCGCACGATTTTTTCGCTCATCTGACAAAGACAGGCATGCCGCCTTTGCCGCCTTATATTGCCCGTAAGCGGGGCATTCATGATGGCGACAAGGATGATTATCAAACCAGATTTGCCCGCCATGATGGGTCCGTCGCGGCGCCAACCGCAGGCTTGCATTTCACCCGGCCGCTTTTGGACCAACTTGAAAAAACTGGCGTGAAACTGGCCAATGTGACCTTGCATGTGGGGGCGGGCACATTCTTGCCCGTCAGCGTCGATGATACGAGCGATCACGTCATGCATAGTGAATGGGGCAGTCTTGATGGCGAATGTGCGGATCTTCTGGCCAATGCAAAAGCGCAAGGCAATCGCATCACGGCGGTTGGAACAACATCTTTGCGTTTATTGGAAAGTGCCGCCCGGAAAAGCGGTTCGATTGCACCGTTTGAAGGGGAGACTGATATATTCATCACGCCTGGTTACGAGTTTAAAGTGGCTGACCGTCTGATCACGAATTTTCATCTTCCCCGGTCAACATTATTTATGTTGGTATGCGCCTTTGCCGGATATGAGCCGATGAAGAGAGCCTATGCTCATGCGATCGACCAAGCATACAGATTTTATTCTTATGGTGACGGCTCTTTATTGGAACTCGCCAAATCATAACGCGGCACAATAAATTCAGAGCACATTGAGAGACACCGGAAGGGCGTTGGTGATCTCAAAATGCACCCTGAAAATTTGGCCAGATATTCTTGTCCTGGCCAATAGTAATGATGGTGTCCGGTTACTCGGCGTCGATGATCTTGTCTGTCTTTATTGCTTGTTGAATAGGTGAATTTACGGGGAGTTGGTCATTTAAGGACGGGTCACAAGGCTTGTTATGCGCTAGACATCGCAGGGGACCGAAGGTCAAACGAAAATTATGAACAGCGCGTTCAACTAAGGTATGCATAATAAAACTTCCCTTTTGTTGCTTGCAACTAAGGTAAGATCTTCCACCCCAAAATCCAAGTCACAACCCGCTACACCAATAACACGTCGGCGTGTGTTCATTGTGTGCTTGTTTAAGGTGAGACTTAAAAAAAAGGGGGTGGTGCGTACAAGGCAGGGCGCTCTTTGTACGCACCAATGAGACGCAGTTAGGGTACGGAGGTTGCGCCTCATTTCTGGCGGGGAAGGTGACGCCAGAGGAGTTATTATTCAAGGCAAGTAGGATGTTTTAGCGGAACAGATAGAACCGGCCTCCGCCTCCATCGAAAATCAGACAATCAACGGGCCCGGTGGTCAAAAGGCCTGTTTATTGGCGTTCACGACATAAACGGTTACGAACCAAGTTCCCGTCGCCTTCGTGATCATTTTTTTTGAACCAAAAACCTGAGAAAACCCTATCCCCAACCCAAAATATCAAATGATCTGCTAAAACTGGGCATATGGCTCTAAAGCCTTCACAAAAAGACGGGGCGGGGCTATCTCCACGGTTCATCCGTTTTACCCCCGCAACCCTTCAGATCCTCTCTCATGTCGCAACCTTTTCAATATACCCTCAATCATCGCGATGGCAGCGCCCGGTGCGGCGAGATCACGACCCCGCGCGGGCCGATCCGCACCCCCGCCTTTATGCCCGTCGGCACCGCCGGAACCGTCAAAGCGATGCTGAGTGAGCATGTGCGCGCGACTGGCGCCGATATTGTTCTGGGCAATACCTATCATTTGATGTTGCGACCAACCGCCGAGCGTGTTGCGCGCTTTGGGGGCTTGCATAAATTTATGAACTGGCCGCACCCGATTTTAACCGATAGCGGCGGGTTTCAGGTCATGTCTTTGTCTAAACTCCGTAAGTTGACGGAAGAGGGCGTTACTTTTCAATCCCATATTGATGGCTCGCGCCATACGTTGACGCCGGAACGTTCCATAGAGATTCAGTGCCTATTGGGGTCTGATATTCAAATGCAGCTTGATGAATGCCCCGCCATTCCGATTGCTCATGAAGATGCAAAAGCCTCTATGGAATTATCTGTGCGCTGGGCGCAGCGCTCTAAAAATGCCTTTGAGGAAAAGGCATCGCCCGGCCAGGCCCTGTTCGGAATTGTGCAAGGGGCAAATTTTGAAGATTTGCGCCGCAAGAGCTTGGACGCGTTGATGGAGATCGATTTTCCCGGTTACTCGGTCGGCGGCCTTGCTGTGGGAGAGGGGCGCGAGGAAATGTTCCGTGTGCTGGATTTTACAACGCCGCATATGCCGGTTGAAAAACCACGCTATTTAATGGGCGTTGGAAAGCCGGCGGATATTGTCGGCGCGGTTGCGCGGGGTATTGATATGTTTGACTGTGTCGCGCCCACCCGGTCTGGCCGTCACGGGCAAGCCTGGACGAAATACGGGCCGATCAATATCAAAAATGCGAAATTTATTGACGATGAAACCCCGCTGGACCCGGATAGCACATGCCCGGCGAGCCGTGATTATACCAAGGGCTATTTAAACCACCTGTTCCGGGCGGGAGAATATTTGGGCCCCATGCTGCTGACCTGGCATAATCTGCATTATTATCAGCAATTAATGGCCGGCATGCGCGAAGCCATCGCAAAGGGTGAGTTTGCCGCCTTCGTCGAGCAGTTCAAAGCCGATACCGGCGAGACGCTGGTGTGATTACCAGCAAATTGATGTGACATTTTGCATCCACCCTCCGCGCCGCCTGCCGAAAGTCCTGAAGTTGCGACTGAAAAGAGGGGTAAGGCGTTGAATTTATTCAAGGAATGAAGGCCGCCGGGCCCGGCATCACGAACCGCTGAAAGATTGATAAAAGCGGTTGACCCCTACCGGTGACAACCCTATGTTCCGCGCTCGCTAGAGGCCAAACGGCCTCACCGAAACGGCGGGCCCATAGCTCAGTTGGTAGAGCAACTGACTTTTAATCAGTAGGTCGAAGGTTCGAATCCTTCTGGGCTCACCAGTTCTAAAAACAATCCAATAAAATCAATGCGTTAAAAAGCTGATAGTCACTTTTTTAAAAAGGTTAGACACTTTTGCTCGATTTTCGTTTAGAATTCACGAAAGACCGTGCCTGAAGAAAGATGTTCTTACGGAAAATAATAACGCCCTAATTGGTTATTTCTGATCTATCGTTCAGTACATTAAAATTCTGAGTTTG
>CAYQXV010000075.1:0-4969 GCA_964421675.1 uncultured Caulobacterales bacterium | reverse complement strand
GGCAAGAGCGCAAACGCTGATCGTTTCCGGGTAAAATTCGCCTATTAGGGGTGCCCACTTCAAGATCCGAGGACACGGCGCTCTAGGGGCGTGATCAAGAAATCGTCGATATTTTTATCTCACGACAATTCGCTTCGCTCATGTCTGCGATGGGGCGGGCTACGCCCGAGCCGCGGTCGCGGCTTTGGGAAGTACCTTTCGAACCTCGCTCGAATGTTTCACACTAAAACCGGCCGCTCACGGTGAATTTCGCATTGATTGGCGCACCAACGGTAATATTGTTGGCGGTATGCGCATTTGGAAAATATTCCGTGTCCGTTAAATTCTCGATATTCACCTGAAGGCGAAGTGCGTCACTGAGGTCATAGAATGCGGCGGCGTCCACGCGCACAAAGCTTGGCAATATTGTGTTGTTGCCATTATCGGCAAAACTATCATCTTGAAACGTCAAGCCAGCGCCCAGACCAAATTTCGGCGTTAGCTGATAGGTACTCCACAGATTGACCGTATGTTCGGGTAACTCGCGCACGCGCAGGCCTTGCGTTCCATCATCATTGACCTGATTGCCATCGAGATAGCTATAGCCTGCCGAGATATACCATTTCTCCGTGACATACCCTTGTATTTGCGCTTCAACGCCTTGGATTTCGCTTTCAATCACATCAAGCGTTCCCACATCATCGTCCGAGACTTGCGGGGATTCCTGTTCAATCTCAAAGATCGCTGCGGTGAAACTCAAACTATTGGTAAAGTCCCACTTTAGGCCCAGCTCAAGATTTTGGAATGTATTAGGATCAAGCGCGTCATCAGGGGGATTAATATCAGCAAACTGCTCACCGCTTCGCGGCAAGAAGCTTTCACTGAAACTGCCATAGACTGAAATATTTTCTTGCGGTTTGAAAATCACCCCAAAGCGCGGTGAAAATTCTTCATCCGTACGCGTTAAAATATCGCGCTCACCAGTATTGATAAAGGTCTCAATATTATCGACGGTAATATCAAAACTATCAAACCGCACGCCAACAATAATATCCAACCAAGAGGCCAGTTCAATCTGGTCTTGAATATAGGCAGAAAACACGGTGACATCGGCCTCGGTATCGTCGTTTAAATCTACCGCGAAACTGTTTGTGGTAATGTCGCCATTGGCGTTGACGCCGGTACCATTGCGAAGATTAAGCGGCTGTGTTGCAACGAAAAACTCAACATCATCCTGTGTTTGATCAAAGAAGGTGTTAAAGCGATCATTGTCATTGACGGTGTCGATAAACTCACCGCCAAAAACAAGCGTGTGGCCCAATGAAAGCGCATCAAACTCGCCAACCAAATTCGCCGACAGGGTAAAATTCTCCCGCTGGGTTGTATCGACATAGCCATCAAGCCCAACGACATTGGTTTCTTCATCGAAGGAAACCGGGAAAAAATTTGAATAAAGCTTGTCGAAATCA
This sequence comes from uncultured Caulobacterales bacterium, assembly GCA_964421675.1. GTDB lineage: Bacteria > Pseudomonadota > Alphaproteobacteria > Caulobacterales > Parvularculaceae > CALLPQ01. The sequence continues at coordinate 3,521 of CAYQXV010000075.1, read as the reverse complement.
CCGTAAGACGCACCAAACACGCCTTTGAAACTATCGTTGAAATCATGCTGCAAGGTTGCCCGGAAAATATGGGCTTCAAGCGTCGTCGTGTTCAACTCCGGATCGCCAAATGTTATATCGACAAGTTGCTCGGCAGGACGCCCATCAGCGCCTGCAGGAATGCCGCGATCAATAAATCGCTCATTGTCTACATATTCATAGGACAGATCCAAAACCGTTGACGGCGTCAGCAAAACCCGCGCTGTTGGATTAATGCCAAAGCGATCACCATCAAAGAAGTCACGGTGATTATTCAGGCTTTCATAATAGCCGTTAATGCGAAATGCCGCGCTATCGCTAACATCAAAGTTAGCATCAAGCTGAATGTCATAGGCACCAAATGTATCAATGCTGGATTTAAAGCCGGTAAATTGCTCGCCAATCACGCCTTTTTTCGTAACCCGGTTTAAAACCCCGCCCGTACCGCCGCGACCAAATAAAAGCGCGTTCGGTCCGCGTAAAATCTCAACCTGTTCGAGATTGTAAAGCGAGCGATAATATTGAACATCATCGCGCACACCATCGATAAAGAAATCAGCAGTCGAGCGCACGCCGCGAAACACGATAGCATCACGGTGGCCTTCACCCTGCGACTGGGTGATGCCGGGCGTATACAGAACAATATCGCCAATACTGTCGAACCCTTGCTCAACAATCTGATCGGCGGTCACAATGGTAAGACTTTGCGGCACATCAATAATCGGCGTTGGTGCCTTCACAGCATTCAATTTATCAATCGATAAAAAGCGGCCCTCAACAATAATTTCATCCAACGGGGCATTGTCGGCAGCGTCAGAGGCCGTGGCCGCACCAACAAACAAAGGTTGGCAAGCTAATGAAACGATCCCGACCCCGATGCCAATTCCGGCGCTGAGCATTGTCGAGTTTTTTTGCTGATGACGTACTGACACAACCAATTCCCTTGTAAGACGACATACAGCGCGCCTTGCGGAGGGATCCGCGAAACAGCCGCGCTGCATTTAGTGTTCGTCTGCAGTAGCCAAGATGATAATGATTATCAATAGCACAATTATTGATTTTGCGAATTATTTTCAAAATCAAAAAATCTTTCGAGGAAATAGCGCGAATTGATGCTAGAACGACACAGCACTTTGCGCTAAGCCGCATTCAGCCATTCTTTTGACGGTTAAAACCAAACGATAAAACCTAGCGGACACCTTATGCTCTCTCAGCTTTTTACCTGGTGGAACTCCACGACTTGGGGCACCTCCCTCACCTTATTTGTTAAGGGAGCAGAGCAAGTCGGCTCTGACGAACAGGGCAATCGATATTTCCGCGAAGCCAAAGCAACCGGGCCTAATGGGCAACAACGCCGCTGGGTCATCTATCACGGTATTGCGGATGCAAGCCGGGTTCCCCCGGATTGGCATGGCTGGCTGCACCATACATTTGACGAGCCTCCCTCCGCTGAGCCTTTGCACCGACAAAGCTGGGAGCGCGAGCACCTACCCAATATGACCGGCACCCCGCTCGCCTATCGCCCGCAAGGAAGCCTGGAGCGCAGCGATGCGCAGGGCGAGGCCGCAAAAGACTATGAAGCCTGGTCTCCCGACAAATAGCCAGATTGTCTATTTACACGGCTGGATGGGGCAAGCTTGCAAGCCCCTATACATTCCGTTCGCATTCGGGAGGGGGGCTGACTTCCCCGTGCTCCTGTGGTTTTATTGCTCAAAATTACGTCACATTATGAGTCGATAGTGATATCGGCTCTGAAACGGGCTTTAACAATGCGGGCCAGCCCCTCGCAAAAGTCCATAAAGGGATTTGAACCATGGCCAAAGGCGGTATCCTGGAAACAATTGTCGGCATTATTGTCATCGCAATTGCAGCGCTATTTTTGTTCTATGCCTTTGCGGTCAGCGGGCGCACCCTGGGCGGTGAGACCTACGGCATTAATGCTATTTTTGGGCGCGTTGACGGTCTTGCAACCGGCTCGGATGTGCGCCTTGCGGGCGTTAAAGTTGGCGCGGTTTCCGCCTTCGCCCTCGATACAGACACTTATGAAGCGAAGGTCTCTATGACAATCGAAGACGGTATTCCCATTCCCGATGATACAATTGCCAAAATTGTTTCCGATGGCCTGTTGGGCGGGGCCCATGTGGCGTTAGAACCGGGGGCGTCGGAATTTTTCCTTGCTGATGGCGATAGCTTGACGATTACCCAAGGGTCTGTCGATTTGCTCGGCCTTGCTGTTCAGGCATTTACCTCGAATACGGGCGGCGGCGGCAATAATGCCGGGGCCGCAAATAATAGCGGCGCCAATAGCGGTGGTGGCCTTAGCGAGTTACCCCCGCTTGGTGGTTTTGGCGATGAGGATTTAGGAGACGACCCCGCCGAAACCTCGCAAACTGATGCGCATACGGAAGAGCTTCCATGACACGAACATTGATTTCTCTATTATTGGCTAGCGCAAGCCTTGTGGTTGCCGGCACATTGCCTGTGCAATCACAACAGCCTCCCGCAGACGGCGGGTTAAGCGAGCTTGATGCGCTTTCGCAAAATAGCGATGACCCTTTTGCAAATCTTGCGGCGGAAAAAGTGCGCGAGCCGATTAGTGTTACTGTGCGCGGGTTAAATAAAATCACCGCGGTCACGCGCGATATGGAAATCCCCATTGATAGCGTTCAGGAATTTGGCACGCTGGAAATTGTCGCGCGGTTTTGCGACAAACGCCCGCCAGAAGATTTTCCGGAAACAACCGCCTTCCTGCAAGTTTTCGATAAGGGCTATAGCAAATCAGACCCTGAAGACGAGGCGGGTACGGAAGACGGGGCGGGTACGGAAGACAAGGCGGGTACTGATGAAACTCCCGAAGCCGTATCTGACCCAAGCCCAATCGCATCAGCGGACCCAACCGTCCTTGCCACTCCCATAGCCGGGCCGAAAACCCAAGGCGACCGGGTTTTTTCCGGATGGATGTTTGCCTCTTCGCCGGGACTAAACGGCCTTGAACATTCGGTCTATGATGTTTGGGTTATTGATTGCAAAACACGGCTTGTCGACAACGAGACTGAATGATTATCCGCAACCGGGTAATCAGCATGCTGCATTAATCCGTCCTGCAACAAAATCTGATAATCACTATCTTCTATTTCGACAACGCCGAACTGCGCCAGATGCGGTGTGTAAAATTGTGTATCGATCAGGCAATAGCCGGAAATTTTTAATCGCCCAATCAGATGAGCAAAAGCGATTTTGCTGGCATCGGTTCGCCGCGAAAACATGCTTTCCCCAAAAAACACCCCGCCCAGCGATAGACCATAAAGCCCGCCCACCAGCACATCATTCTCCCAGCATTCCAGCGAATGGGCAAAACCCATGCGGTGGAGCTGTGTGTACACATCAAGAATTTGATCATTGATCCAAGTCTCCATGCGATCGGCACGCACACGCTCGCCCGGCCCTTCGCCGCGCGCGGCGCATTGTTCAATCACCTGCTCAAAGGCTTGGTTTGCGGTAAT
>CAYQXV010000074.1:0-5792 GCA_964421675.1 uncultured Caulobacterales bacterium | reverse complement strand
GGCCCTAACTAAACCGGGCCAACACGTACGAAATTTATCGCCCTTTAAACTCCGGTTTGCGTTTTTGCATGAACGCAGCAACCCCTTCCTGAAAATCTTCAGACTGGCTGCAAATATGTTGGTAACTGGCTTCAAGGGCAGTTACGTCATCTCTGCTAGCATGGCGGGCAAACCGCAAAAGCTTCTTGGCATATTTTGCGGTTAAGGGCGCAGATGTGCGGGCAATTTTTTGCGCGCGCTCCATCGCCTTATCGCGCAATTCATCATCAGGCACCAATGCAGATGCAATTCCAGCATCAAGACAGGCTTTTGCATCCAATCGCTTGCCTTCAACAACGAACTCAAATGCACGGTGATAACCCAATGCCTGCAGCAAATAATGCGTACCCCCACCATCAGGTACCAAACTAATGGCGGTGAACGGGCTATAAAGATAAGCACTCTCGCCCATCATAATAACATCACAGGCCATCGCATAAGACAGCATAACCCCGGCGGCCGGGCCATGAACAGCGGCGATGAAGGTTTTATCGGAATGCTCAATCGCATCAATCAGCTGTTTGTGGTCTTTCAATATATGCTCAGTGATGGTGCCGCGATGTTCGGTGAAACTCTCAGTCAGGTCAGCACCAGCACTAAACCCGCGCCCTGCCCCCGTTAGAATGACCACTCTGATGTTCGGATTTTTATCAGCGTCATCAATGGCCTTGCGCAATCCCGCCCGCAAGGCAACAGAAGATGCATTCATCTGTTTGGGGCGATTGAGAACGATTAAAGCAACATCATCATGTTCTGTATAAAGAACTTCATCTTTTGCACTCATAGCGTGCTCCTATTTAGGTTGCATTCTTATGCCGCCATCAACTCTTATGGTCTCGCCATTCACATAATCATTTTCCACGATAAATTGTGCGACTTTTGCAACTTCGTCTGCTTTACCAAGACGGCGCGGATTGAGCGGTTGCAAAGACAGGCTCTCATAGACCGGTTCTGGAAGGGCTTCGAATAATGGTGTGTGGATCAAGCCCGGTGCGATTGTGTTGCAACGGATCCCAGAGGTTGCCAGATCGCGCGCAATTGGAAGGGTCATCCCCACAATAGCGCCTTTGGAGGCGCTATAGGCCGCTTGTCCGATCTGTCCTTCAAACGCGGCCACGGACGCTGTATTGATAATCACACCGCGCTGGCCATCTTCAGTGATGGGATCATTTTTCATCATCGACTCCGCGCATAAGCGAAGCACGTTAAAACTGCCAATCAAATTGATATCAATAACCTTGCGAAACGCACTCAATTTGTGCGGCCCGTCTTTGCCGAGAACTTTCGCCCCGGCGGCAATCCCGGCAAAATTGCAGCAAATATGGGCAGGACCAAAGGTATCTTCTACACCGCTAATCGCTTTTGCCACCTGATCTTCATCGGTGACATTGACGTTGAAATAGGCAACGCTTTTCCCCAATTCTGAAACGAGGGCCTCACCGCGCTCATCATTCAGATCGAAAATGGCAACTTTTGCGCCCGCGCTAACAAATCGGCGAACGGTTGCCTCTCCCAGTCCCGATGCTCCGCCCGTAATAACGGCAATTTTGTTCGCCAAATCCATAAAATACTCTCCTGAAGATCGAATTATTGCTGAACGCCTTTGACCATAGACCGCTCATACCGCGCAAGGATTTCTCGCATAGAATTCCCAAATCCCTCAGGCAGGGTTTCCCATATCTGCCCATAAAGTTAGCTGACAAAATTGACAGCTCTCGTGCAGCAGCGGATAAGCCATGAGCCAAGATCAAAAAATCAGATAGCCCAATAGCCAGAAAGTAATTGTGATGGACGTTCAATTTTATAACCGCGTAGCGCAAACCATCGAATCCCTCCGGGCGGACGGCCTTGAGAAAGTTGAACGAGAAATCACCTCCCCGCAAGGGCCGGAGATTGATGTCCACTATAAGGGTAAGAGCGTTCGCGTCCTTAATTTCTGCGCCAATAATTATCTTGGTCTCGCCGACCATCCCGATCTTGTAGACGCTGCCAAATCAACCATGGACGCCTATGGTTTCGGCATGGCCTCAGTTCGATTTATTTGCGGGACGACAGATTTACACCGCAAGGTCGAACAACATCTCGCAGACTATCTTGGCTATGAAGATGCGATTTTGTTTGCCGCCTGTTTTGATGCCAATGGCGGCGTGTTTGAACCGCTTTTAACCGCGGAAGATGCGATTATCTCCGACAGCCTCAATCATGCCTCCATCATTGACGGGGTTCGCTTGTGTAAAGCCAAACGCTATCGCTATGCCAATGCGGATATGGGCGATCTGGAAGTCCAACTCAAAGCGGCAGAAAAAGATGGCGCGCGCACCAAGCTGATTGTGACAGATGGCGTCTTTTCCATGGATGGCTATATCGCGCCCATGGCTGAAATTTGCGCCCTCGCAAAAACCTATAATGCGCTGGTAATGGTTGATGATTGCCATGCAACGGGCTTTATGGGGCCGCAAGGGCGCGGTGTCCCGGCCCATAGCGGCGTGGAAGATGGCGTCGACATTCTGACCGGAACATTGGGTAAGGGGCTTGGCGGCGGCATGGGCGGATATATTTGCGCCAGCCGTGATGTCATTCATTTATTGCGCAACCGGGCCCGCCCTTACCTATTTTCCAATGCACTGACGCCTGCCTTGTTAGGCGCGAGCCTGAAAGCGATAGAGCTTGCCAAAAACGGTGACGCGTTGCGCGCGCAATTATTTCGAAATGCAGAGCGCTTTCGCGCGCAAATGGAACAAGCAGGGTTTTCCCTATTACCGGGCGAGCACCCGATCATCCCGATCATGCTGGGGGATGCGAAGAAAGCCGGCGAGATGGCAGACGCTTTGATGGATGAAGGGGTCTATGTCACCGCTTTTTCTTTTCCCGTTGTCCCAAAAGATAAAGCGCGCATTCGCACGCAAATGTGCGCGTCACATACGGACGAGCAAGTGGACAGAGCTGTTAAGGCGTTCATTAAAGTAGGAAAGCAGATGGGGCTTATCTAAGCGCGCCATCTGCTTTCCAGATTTTCTCGGGTTGTGACAGCCTATCTAGGGGCCGCCTGATCGATACCCGCATCGTCGTCGGCGTCATCGTCTTGCAACGCAATGCCATCATATTTGGCAAACCATTTTGATAGATAAAGCTGCGTGCGTAACAGGTTCGACGGAATTGACGATGTTCCGTGATATTCATTTTTCATGGCAATCAATGTTGTTGGCACACCGAGCATTTTTAGCGCTGCGTAAAATTCTTCCGCTTGTGCTATTGGTGTGCGCAAATCTTTATCGCCAGTCATTAACAATGTTGGCGTTTTAACATTTTGCACATGCATGATCGGTGAATGCTCTAGCCATTTTGTGGGATCTTCCCAGAAAAACGGACGGAACCGCGCCATTGCCCAGCGGCCAATATCGGCCTGTCCGGCAAAGGAAATCCAGTTAATTACCGGACACAAGGCAGCAACCGCCTTAAAGCGATCGGTCTGCGTTACAATCCAAGATGTCAGCACGCCGCCGCCAGAACACCCCGTTGCAAACATACGGTCTTCGTCGATAAAGCCTTCGGCGATCATCGCATCGACACCGCCCATTAGATCTTCATAATCGGCACGGCCCGGATAGGCATTGTCAATTGCATTGGCAAACTCAGCGCCATAGCCGGTTGACCCGCGTGGATTGGTATACAAAACCACATAACCGCGCGAGGCAAACTCTTGAAAACGGAAGTTAAAATTAACCCCGTACATTGAGTGCGGACCGCCATGGATTGATAAAACCATCGGATATTTTTTCGACGGATCAAAATCAGGCGGCGTTACATACCAACCCTGAACGCGTGTGCCGTCTTTGGAGTCATACCAAATCTCTTTGGTTTCACCGAGCGTGACATCTTCTAAAACATCACCGTTCAGATCTGTTAACGCACGAACCGAGCCATTGCCCAGATTGATGCTGGCAATCGCGCCCGGTGTTTTGGGATCGGTCACCGTACCAACGGCCGAGCGCCCGGAAACAGACGACACAGAAACCCGGTGGGTTCCTTTCGTAACCTGACGCACATTACCCGACAGCGACACATAGGTCACATTGGTAGAGCCTTCATCATTTAGAGAAAAATACAGCCCGCGATTATCAGACGACCAATCCACTGCGCCGATAGAATCGGATAAATCTTCAATCAGTACCCGGTCATTTGTGCCGTCAATATTCATCACGCGCAGTTGTTGCGCGGGATAATTCACCGCCTCCTCAGCATAGCCGGAATAGGCAATCAGCCTGCCATTGGGGGAAACAACCGGTGAGGCCCAAAACCCGTCATCGGGTTGCAAGCGGGTAATCTCGCCCGATTTAATATCAACCTTATTGATATTTGAAGCCAGTCCATCCATTTCGCGCGTTGGATCCGCAACGCCGTCAAAGATAATCGCGTTACCACCATTGGCCCATTGAAGCGGACCTGAACGGTCGGTGCCTGAGAACCGCGCCCCGACATCAAACTTACCACTGGTAATTTGTCGCGGCGTTCCGCCATCGGCAGGGACAATAAAAATATGATCAAATCCAGTTTTCAACCCAACCCGGTCTTCGCGGTAATGCAACCGATCGGTGACCATCGGATCTGCCGTCCACGTCGCGCCTTCGGGGCGGCCGGGAAGATCAATCGTGAATTCAGGTTTCATAGGAACTTCGGCGCGAAAGGCAATCGCCGCGCCGTCCGGCGACCATGCATGTTGTAAGGGGCGCATATTCTCGCGGGTAATCACTGAGGTCGCCCCTTCGGCGTCCATCCAGCGTACCTTGAGCTGTGCCTTTTCGCCTTCCCTATCAACATAGGCAATCCGGTCGCCTGAAGGTGACCAGCGCACATTGCCACCAGAGGTAAGGAAGCGATGGCGATTACCGGTTGACCCCATCTGCCACAGTTCGCTGTCCCATTTATCCGTAAACTTATTAACCCGTGAGCGGGTGTAAATAATTGAGCGCCCATCGGGGGACAGTTGCGCGCCGCCCGCACGTTCCCAATCGAGCCAATCTTCAAGCTTTAAATCTTTCGCATGCACCGGCGCGCTTACGAGCACCGCGCCTGCGGCAATCATCATCGATACGGGACGGATAATTTCGCGCATCATCCGGCGTTTTTTTGGCGTTTTACAGGACCAATTCATGGGGGCTGCCTCCAACTTTTCATTTCTATGAATTCTTATCCGCAAAGCGTAACCGGTATTGGAATTGACGCAACTCCCCATCGCTTAAGACGCCACAAACCATCAAATTGAGGGCGTAAATGCAAAGAAAGTTTCAACTAAGGGCGATACAGCCCGGAATTATCGGGCGATTGGCGGCATAATCGTGAATTTGTGGTATTTTGAGATAAAATAACATCGAAATCATATCTATCTAAGGCTTGGCAAAACAGCTGGTCTTCCACCCAGAAAGATCGGAATATAGGCCCAGAACAGAATTAGGAAATTGGTTTATGATCACGGTACGTATCTTTCACACCCCGGAAGAAGCATGGACCGCGCGCGCCCTGCTCCAAGCCCATGGCCTTGATGCGCAATTGCCTGATGACCAAACCTTGTCGATATTACCGCTCGATAGTGTCGCGCTCGGCGGATATCGGTTGAGCGTTCCCGAACACCAAATTGAACAAGCCAATAGCTTGCTCGAAGAAATACGCCAAACCGGCCCCGCGCCCGCGCGTCAATATTTTGGCGACGAAGCCGATGAAGAACACCGCGCAAAAAGCAAACCCCATCCCCTATT
>CAYQXV010000073.1:4297-5854 GCA_964421675.1 uncultured Caulobacterales bacterium | reverse complement strand
TTGCCCATATAACCGCCATCCCAGAAATGCTCGCCATCAATCTCAACGGCTTTATATAAAAAGGGCAAACAGGTTGAGGCACCGACCACGTCGAGACTGACTTCATCGGTTCCAAATACTCTGACCTTACCGGTTCTGACATTGGTCGCATTCAGGTAAAGATTGATTTTGGTACATTTTTTAAGCTGGTCAAAATCAATGCAGCTTTCAAGAACGTCCCTTAACGGATTAATATCAAACGGGTTTAACTGATAGGGCGAAAAGGTGCGCGTGAGGGTTTCGAACGCATGATAAGATAGGGATTTATCAAGATTAAATTCCCCGAAAAACGCTTCCATGGGGGTTCGCTTGATCGGGCTGAACAGGTCGCCCGCGTGGGAGACGGCGGCCCATAGCTCATCAAGCTTTGCTCTTGCGCCTGCACATCCATCGAGATGCAACCCATAGGCCAATGCGACTGCATTAATGGCACCGGCCGATGTGCCCGAGATTGAATCAATATCAATTCTGTCATCTTCTAAAAGACGGTCGAGTACCCCCCACGTGACAGCGCCATGGGCGCCGCCCCCTTGCAGGGCAAGATTGACAGGTTTGTTTGCTTTTTTGCGTGCCATTAGTGGGCAACCCATCCCCCATCAACGGGCAAGGCAGCGCCGGTGATGGAGCTTGCATTTTGCGATGACAGGAAGACCGCAAGCGCGCCGATTTCTTCAAGCTCGACAAATTTCTTGGTCGGTTGGGCTTCCAGTAAAACTTTCTGCACAACCTCTTCTTCGCTCATGCCGCGCGCTTTGGCGGTGTCCGGAATTTGTTTTTCCACCAGCGGGGTTTTCACATAGCCAGGGCAGATCGCATTGACGGTAACGCCATGTTCTGCGCCTTCAAGAGCGAGGGTTTTCGTTAAGCCAATGACGCCGTGCTTTGCCGTCACATAAGCAGATTTAAACGGTGAGGCGACCAAGCCGTGGGCAGAGGAAATGTTAATGATGCGCCCAAAGCCGCGCGCCTTCATGCCCGCAAAAACCGCTTTTGACGTATGAAATGCTGAGGACATATTGATCGCAATGATGGCGTCCCATTTGGCGTCTGGAAACTCTTCGACCGGGGAGACAAATTGAATACCGGCATTATTGACCAGCACATCAACCTGACCAAAGGCTTTTTCAGTTTGCGCAACCAGATCGCGGATCTGGTCAGGCTTGGTCATGTCTGCGCCATGATAGCGAACATCAACCTTATAGGTCTCGGCCAGCCGCGCGCGTTCTTTCTCAATTTCACCAGCATCGCCAAATCCATTCAGCATGACATTCATGCCATCGCGGGCAAAGGCTTCGGCGACGCCAAGGCCAATGCCGCTCGTGGAACCTGTAACAATGGCAGCAAGGGGAGTGCTCATGTGAAATCCTTTTCTCGATAGTTTGCGCAGCGCCTAGATTTATAGCGCGGCGAGAGGGGGCCCGTGTGGGAAGTTAATTTATGGCCAATCTATGGCCCTGCTAGTGCCATGTCGGGCGATTTCAAGCAAGTCACAATGCTGCGGGTGCGAAGTGGGGCTGC
>CAYQXV010000073.1:0-4197 GCA_964421675.1 uncultured Caulobacterales bacterium | reverse complement strand
GCTGCGGGTGCGAAGTGGGGCTGCCAGTGCGAAACAGGGTTGCGGGTGCGCAGCAGGGCAGCAAGCGCGAAATAGAGCTGTGGGCACAAATAGCCCCTCAACCCGGTAATTTTGTTGATGCGCAAATTTGTTGAGACCATGACTGGACAGAGTCGATCAAACATGGTCCTAGACATAAGGTATTTGGCTCTCCCCGGAACGGGTGAGGGCGTGAGGTTTCTCAGTGGAAAGGGTTCCCCGATGTCAAACGTGTTCGCGGCGATGAACAGCCGAAATTTCACCATTCCGGTCGCTGGAAAACGCATTTTTCTGGCATTTGCGATTGCCTGCCTTGCAGCGTGCGGCGGCGGCGATGAGCCTGCAAATGATGATGCGGGCACAAGTTCGGGCACTGGAACAGAGCTGTCCAGCGATGAGGCCGCGACAGCTGCACCGACACCAAGTGCACCAGAACCAGCTGTACCGGAAAAGCTTGAGCCCAGTGTCGATGTTGCCGCGACAGACGCCTCCCTCGAAGGCCTGCCTCAGGTTAAAATTGCGACCTCTTATGGGGATATCACGGTTGCGCTTTTCCCTGAGCAATCGCCAGTTTCTGTTGAGAATTTTCTGACCTATGCGCGCGACCGGTTTTATACACGGACAATTTTTCACCGCGTCATTCCAGGCTTCATGATTCAGGGCGGGGGATTTTCCGTCTATCTTGAACAACGCAAAACCAGAGACCCGATTGCCTATGAAGGCGATAATGGCCTCGACAATATGCGCGGCACCTTGGCCATGGCCCGCACGCGCGACCCGAACTCTGCGACCGCACAATGGTTCATTAACTTGGAAGATAATGTCTTTCTAAATCATGGTGCTAATGGTGAAGGCGTTCCGGGATATACCGTCTTTGGTAAAGTTATCTCTGGGCTGAATATTGTTGATGCGATTGCGCTGGTTGACCGCGATTCAGCTTATAGCGGCGACGGACGACCTTTAGAAAATGTGCCTGTCACTCCTGTGCTGATTGAGGGTGTGGAGATTATCAAGGAATAAATAGTGCGCCATGGGTGAAAAAAAGAAAAAGAGTTTCCGCCCAAAGGCGCGAACGCCGCGCGGATTTATTGATCGTATTGGTAAGGCCGTTGAAGATGAACGTGCCATGCTGGAGCGCATTAGCGGCGTCTATCGCAGCTATGGGTTCTCGCCATTGGAGACAGGCGCGTTTGAATATACCGACGCGCTCGGCAAGTTTTTGCCCGATGTCGACAGGCCCAATGCTGGGGTTTTTTCCCTCACCGACGATGACGACCAATGGATGAGCCTGCGCTATGATCTAACCGCGCCGCTCGCGCGGTTTGTTGCGCAACATTATGATGGACTGCCAAAGCCCTTTCGGCGATACGCAATGGGCCCGGTATGGCGCAATGAAAAGCCGGGGCCGGGGCGGTTTCGCCAATTTACCCAATGTGATGCCGATAGTGTCGGCGCGCCTGCACCGCACGCCGATATTGAATGCTGTGTTATGCTGCACGAGGCGATTGTTGCGGCGGGGATTGCGCCCGATCAGTTTCAAATACGCATTAATGACCGCAATGTTTTAACCGGCCTGCTAAGTGTTATCGGGCTAGACCCTTCAATTGATGAGCCTCAAGCCAATGAACAGCGGCTTGGCGTTTTACGGGCAATGGACAAGCTTGATCGCCTGGGCACGGACGGCGTTGGCGCATTGCTTGGGGAAGGCCGGATGGATGAATCCGGAGCCTACACAAAAGGCGCGCAGTTAAACGATAAGCAAATTGGCGCTGTGCTTGAATTTATGGCCGCCTCTGGCAATAGCAATCAAGAAAGCTGCGCGATTTTGGACCGCTTAATTGGCGCAACACCAAGCGGGGTTGCGGGCATTGAAGCGCTAAGCGAAATGTCCTCTCAACTTGTCCAGCTGGGCTTGGGCGAGGATGCGGTAAAGATTGATCTGTCGGTTATTCGCGGGCTGGAATATTATACCGGCCCTGTGTTCGAGGCGGAATTGCTCAGTGAACTGACCGATGAAAAAGGCAACCGCGTTTCCATTGGCTCGGTTGCCTCCGGGGGGCGTTATGATGATTTGGTCAAGCGTTTTAAAGGGGTGGAAGTGCCTGCCGTTGGTATTTCTGTCGGCGTTTCGCGCCTATTGAGCGCCCTTGCGCTCGCCAATAAGCAATCAGCCGCATCGATGGGACCGGTTGTAGTGCTGGCCCTCGATAAAGACCAAATGGGCGCTTATCAGCTTATGGCACGAGAAATTCGTGCGGCGGGAATTCCCGTTGAGGTCTATCTCGGCGGCTCTGGCATGCGCGCGCAAATGAAATATGCCGATAAGCGCGGTGCCTGTGTTGCGGTTATTGAAGGCGAAGATGAGCGCAAAGCGGGCGTGCTTACCTTGAAAGATCTTGTGCTTGGCGCAAAGCTGTCGGGCGAAATTGAAGATAATGAAGCCTGGCGCAAAGACCAGCCTGCGCAAATTGAAATACAACGCGCAGATCTGGTGGCGTCCGTGAAATCCATGTTAGCGCGCCATAGCTAAGGCAGGCCTTAAAGGTTTTCGCAAATAGATTTGAGAGATGAGCATTCCTGAAAAACCAATAGGATGGATCAATGCAAAAGCAGCAATGGGTTTTTCTTAATTCCGAATTTGTACCAGCCGATGAGGCAAAAATTTCGATCTTTGACCGGGGATTTTTGTTCGCCGACGCGGTTTACGAGGTAAGCACGGTGCTTGATGGCGGGTTGGTTGACAATCAAGCCCATCTCGCACGGCTGCAACGCTCCCTTGATGGTCTTTCTATTCCGTTGCCAATATCTGCCGAACAGATCGTCCAGCATCAGTTCGAGCTGATTAAACGCAATGGGCTAACCGAAGGCATTATTTATCTGCAAATTAGCAGAGGCCCTGCGCCGCGCGACTTTAATTACCCGGCCGAGCCCGCACCCACCATTGTGATGTTCAGTCAGGAAAAAAATGTCTGTGCTAATCCCAAAGCCGAGACAGGATTGTCGGTGATCACCATTCCTGACCTGCGCTGGAAGCGGCGCGATTTAAAAACCGTTGGCCTGTTAGCCCAGTCCATGGCCAAGCAAGCCGCCTTTGAACAAGGGGTTGATGATGCATGGATGGTTGAAGAGGGCTTTGTCACCGAGGGCAGCTCGAACAATGCCTTTATCGTCACCGCGGACAATGAAATTATTACCCGCCAACTTGGCAATGAGATCCTGCACGGCATCACCCGAAAATCGGTGCTGGCGCTTGTCGAACAAAAAGACCTTACCCTGATTGAACGTGCATTCACCGTCGAGGAGGCATATCGCGCGCAAGAAGCCTTTATCACAAGCGCGTCTGCATTTGTGATGCCGGTAGTGGAAATTGACGGCAAAAAAATCGGGCAGGGTACACCCGGCCCGATTACAAAAGAGCTACGTGCCGCCTATCAGCAATTTGCCGAACAAAGCGCACGCGCATCCCGGCGATAATTGCCGCGCGGCGGTGTTCAATCAGTGCTTGGGAATATTTTACTCAAGGAGTGAAGAAATCAGCGCAGCGGCGTTTTTTGCGCCATTTTCTTTTGCAACGATAGCACCAACCGAGCTTGCTTTCTCGGCAATCGCTTGATCCTCCAGAATTTGGCTTATCCTGTCTTTAGCATTGGCATAAGTGTATTTTTTCGCGTCAAGCATAAGCCCGGTGCCAAGTCGTTCGATGCGTTTGCCATTGTCCCATTGATCGCCAAGATGGGGCACAACCAATTGCGGTTTTCCCGCGCGTAGCGCCTGACCTGTTGTACCAATCCCGCCATGATGAATGATCGCGCTGCTTTGCGGAAATATTTGTGAATGCGGCAGATAAGAGCGCACCAAAATATTGTCTGAGGACGTTAAGTCCGTACCGATCCCTGTAAGAAGAATTGCGCGTTGCGATAAATCGGCGGCAATTTTCTGGCTTGTGCGATAAAAATCAGCGGCTGCATGCACCGCTAAGCTTCCCAAGGTAAAAATCAGGGGAGGCGGTCCCTTTTGTAAAAATGCCTCCAATTCATCATCCAAACTTTCCGGCGCGCCGCTTTCGCTATCAAATATGGGAAATCCGGTAATATGGGTATTGGGATAATAATCTGGCTGTACGCCGCCAAGAAACTCCGAATACATCGCAATAATCGAGGCAACTTTGTTTGGATCGAG
>CAYQXV010000072.1:0-6247 GCA_964421675.1 uncultured Caulobacterales bacterium | reverse complement strand
GGTTACCCTCGACAGATTTTAAGTCTGTTGCGTCTACCGATTCCGCCACGTCCGCATCCGGTAGTCACTGATCAATTAAAAAAATCAGTGGAACTTGTTTACATGCTTGCGCGTTGAGTTCAAGCGCAGGAGTACTCAATCTTAGCTTATTTTCTTAACTTACATTCTTAGCTTCCGGGGCGCATGGAAACAATTTTTGTTGGCGTTGCCGGTGGCTCGCCTTTTTTGGCTGCGTCTACAGCGTCCATTCCTGCAGTCACTTTTCCCCATACCGTATACTGAGTATCAAGGAATGACGCATCGTCAAGGCAGATAAAGAACTGGCTGTCGGCACTGTGCGGGTCCTGAGAGCGCGCCATTGAGCAAATGCCGCGTTGGTGGCTCTCATCGTTAAACTCAGAATCAATATTCTTGCCTGAGCCCCCGGTGCCGTCGCCGCGCGGGCAGCCCATTTGCGCCATAAACCCGTCAATCACACGGTGAAGGGTTAGCCCGTCATAAAACCCGTCTTCGGCCAGGCGCGTAATCTGCGCGACGTGGTTTGGGGCTTTATCGGGGAACGTTTCAATTGTTACGTCGCCTGTCTCAAGTTTAAGAACGATTGTCGGATTCACAGTACTACTTCTCCATTGACCCGTGTGGGGATTTTAACATCGCAAATATCGCGCACCAGGCCGTCATTAACCTTACCTGTCGCTTCGAGATATTTTAAAAAGTTCGGATGCGCCGTATCGAAGACTTCGATCTTATCGCGTTCATCTTCAGGCACATCGGCGGCAACCCGTATTCGGACGATTGGCGTCGGGCGCGTTGGCGGCTCACCTCTGGTGATGCGTTTTGAATGACGAAATCCATTGACAACCCATCCCCATGTTGAATAGCGACTATCCAAACTGAGCCTTGCATCACCAATAACAAAAAAGAATTGGCTGTTCGCAGAATTTGGATCAGTAGCGCGTGCCATGGACATTGTGCCGGGGCAATGAATGCCCCAAATCTTCGCAGTGTCATTGGCTAGAAAACTGGTCAAGCTTTCTGGCTGTGCTGCCACTGGCATGCCATCGATAAATCCAACTTGGGCAGCAATACGGTCGCGGCCAATGACCGCGAAGTCATTGACGGATGCAAGGGGGCGCGAAAATTCCGCCTCAATATCAGGCAATGTCGACCCGCCGGTTCCATCGCCCTTGGGGTCACCGCCCTGTGCAACAAACCCTTCAATGACCCGGTGGAAATATAAGCCATCGTAAAAACCCTGCCGTGCCAGAGTGCGAATTCTGCTGGCATTGATGGGGGCAAAATCAGGCCGGATTTCAATCACCACAACGCCGGACGGCAAATCCATCAACAGCGTATTTTCCGGATCAAGCGTGCGCCACGCCTCTTCTTCCGCGGTTGAGATAAGATTCACGGTCTTGGTAACTTGCTCTAGCAGGAGCCGTCTTTGCTTTTTGGATTGCGCCTGCGCCGTATCTGCTGTCACCGTGAGGGCGAGCACGCCGAGACTGGCCATAAGAACCGCGCAAAAGCGAAGCGGCGTATTGGTAAAATGAGAGGCGACCCATTTGCTAAGCTTGCCCCACTTCGACACTATAATTTTCAACGCACTTACTCCTTGAGCTACGCTATCTCGCCCATGTTTCACAAAACACAGTCTTACCCATGTGCGGCGCGATCGTCTAGCGCTGAGATCGGATAAACCCCGTCGCCAGCCAGCTCAAAACGCCTCAAATCGGTAAGAATTTGGGTGAAACCGGGTTATTTCAATGCGAGCGCAACCTCATCAATATGCGTTGCCACGGCGTGAAGTTTGGCGTGGTCGGGGGTAACGCTAGTGGGTACCAGTCCCGAAAACAGAGATTCCAGCGATTTCAGGGCCGGGTAAACAGCCTCCTGAACCTTGGATATGGCCGCTAGATCATCGCTCTCAATAATACTCAGCCGCTCTTGGGCAATCAGGACAAATCCCATCGCGTCCTGATATTCATGCAGATTAGTGATCGTGCCATCGGGCGCCACCGCAAGCTTATATTCATCGCCGGCCGTGCGAACCAATTGGGCGATGCTCTGCAACTGTTCGCTCAGGTTGGCATTCAATGCCTGCTCCGTTTCGAAAATAGCGCCATTTGCGCCTTTATACGCCTTGCCAACGACTTCCTTCTCCGCGCCGTCCAACGCCTCACCTACCATGGACAGTTTGTCGGCAAATCCATCCAGCTCGCGCGCGGCCAATTGCGGGGCAATTCGCGCATAAAGTTCGCTTTCCGGATGCTTGGCATGGGTTCTGGCATGCTCAATATGATCACTAAAGTAGAGCGAATAAAAGATCGATAAATGACCGCGCATTAAGCCAAGGTCGGTCAAGAGGGCCACTTTTTCTTGCGCGTCCTGAGGCTGAGCTCCATCAGGCTGGCCCCCGTCAGTATGGCCAGCTGAGGATTGCACTGGCGACGAAGCGGTATTTTCGCGACCTTGAGTGTCGCTCTCCCCGCTGCATCCCGCCAACGCGAATGCGCCGATACTAGCCGCAATCGCCATTCGCATCTTTGGTGAAAAATTTGGTATTACCAGCTTGTAGTTTTTAGAGTGCCTCATGAGCCTCTCCCCTTTATTCTCTATACTCTCAATCTCAATGTTAATGTTAACCCTCGAATATCAACGCCGCAACCATAGCCCAGTTTACTCTTCATCGCTGATCCGTTGGATCAGCGCACCGCACGCCGACAATTTTTCCTCGAGCCGTTCGAACCCGCGATCAAGGTGATAGACGCGGTTTACAATTGTTTGCCCTTCCGCGCCAAGCCCTGCCATGACCAGGGACATGGATGCGCGCAGATCCGTTGCCATGACCGGCGCACCCTTCAGGCGATCAACCCCGATAATCGTTGCATTCTGTCCGTCTACTGAAATATTTGCGCCCATGCGTGCAAGTTCCGGTGCATGCATATAGCGATTTTCAAAAATTGTTTCCTTAACCGTCGACGTGCCGGAGGCAACGGTCATCATCGCCATAAATTGCGCCTGCAAATCGGTGGGAAAACCGGGATAGGGTTCAGTTACCATATTGACCGGCTCGCACCGATCTCCTTTGCGCTCAACGCGAAACCCATCATCCACAGGGGTGAGCACCAGCCCGGCCTCCTCCATAATCCCGGCCGCAGCCCCCAACAAATCGAGCCTCGTATTGCGCAAGGTCAATTGACCGCCCGTCACACCGACAGCCATCGCATAGGCCCCGGTTTCGATCCGGTCCGGCAAAACCGCATGGCGAACACCAGATAGGCGCTCCACCCCAAAAATTCGGATCGTCGACGTCCCTGCCCCTTCGATTTGCGCGCCCATACCAAGCAAGCAATCGGCCAAATCGATAATTTCCGGTTCGCGCGCAGCATTGTTCAAGACGGTCTCGCCTTTTGCCAGTGTCGCAGCGAGCATTGCATGTTCTGTAGCCCCCACCGAGACAAATGGGAACGAAATCGATGCGCCCTTTAACCCGCCGGGCGCATTTGCCAGCACGTAGCCATCCTCAAGCTCAATGGTCGCGCCCATGGCCTCAAGCGCCTTTAGGTGCAAATCCACAGGTCGCGCACCGATCGCACATCCACCAGGTAGAGAGACGCGGGCTTTGCCCTCGCGGGCCAATAACGGGCCCAGCACATTAAAACTGGCGCGCATTTTTCGGACAAGATCATAAGGCGCGGTTGTTGAAATGATGGAGGGCGCGTGCAAGCTCAAGGTTGCCTTATCGCGCTCTGCCTGAACACCATGTTGCTCAAGCAAACGCTGCAGCATGGCGACATCTGCGAGTTTTGGAACATTGTCGAGAATGACCGGCTCATCTGTTAGAAGCGCGGTCACCATAACTTTCAGCGCAGAGTTTTTCGCCCCGCTGATCGGCAACTCACCATAGAGGGCGCGCCCGCCAATTATCGCCAATTTATCCATATAATTGTCTGTCCATCTATATCAAATTCGAATGGTGGGGCTGGTATGATGCATCTCGCCCGCTCACACTAGTCTGGCAGCTTGAATTCGTCGCCATCTAGGGCCGCGAATTCTGGGCTATCGTTGTTTTCGCCGCCGCAAATTATCACGCAAGGCCGCGGCCAGTCGGTCTTCTCGTGCCGCGCCCGCTTTTTTGGCTGGCTTTTTCGGCCCGTCTTCCGGCGAAGAACCAGCTTTTTCCGACTTTTCGACAGATTCAGGATTGGACGGTGCCTCCCGCCCATCCGGTCCGGAATTTGCCGGGTTTTGTGTTTTGTTCTCAGGCTCGTTGGACATCATAGAAATTTTCGAGGTTAGGATATGGCTGCGCAGTGTTAAAGTGGCGGCATTTTTTAGGAAGATTGAGGCCGCTCAACTATACAAGCGCGCGGGCTGTATCTAAAGCCCCAATTTAATTTCCCTTAAATCTAACCAAAGCACTAGCCAAGCAGGCTCAGCGCCAAGCCCGTTACGACCAAGATCATGGCGATCACCCAATATGCGAAATTAAGAAGCGAGCCCTTTACGATCACCGCAAGCCACCGCGTATCAAAATTTGCCTTTAACGCACGATAAGGCTGCACCACCATCCAAACCGAGATGATTTCATCAGTCCAATTCAGGACTGGAATATTCGCCAGCGGTGTTGCCTGAAAGAGCAGCGACAAAAATAGGTAAAAATACAGCGCGGCATGCATATAGAGGCTGATAATCAGCAGATCGTAGACATAAGTATTTTTCTTATAAAAATAGAAGATAAGCAGCAGCAGCATATAAAATACCGGCAGCAATAAAAGCACCCGCGGGATCGTATCTTTCAGTTTCGACTGAAACAGCCGCGGGTCTTCCTGCACGCTATCGATATTGCCTTTCATCCGGCGAACAAAGGGCTCAAGGAACGCGGGACCGGTATAGTAGAAATCGTCAGTCGGTTGCGCCTCATCCAGATCGACATTTACGGTAATCGGTGCAGCGTCCCCCGCGCCGCCTTCTTCATCTACATTGGCCTCTTCACCTGTATTGCCCCCGTCGCCTGTATCAGCGCCATCACCCAAATCACCTTCATCAATTGCGTCATTTGGTTCGGGCTCTATCGTGCGTGCGGCTTCAATTTCCTCCTCAATATCGTTGATCTGAACCACATCAGACTCACCAAGGCGTGACAGCGAGAAAAATAACAGGGCGAAAAAAATCAGCGAGAAAAACAGATAGATACGAAAAGGCGGGCTATACTTTACCCGGTGCCCGGCAATGTAATCGCGTGCCACCGCCCCAGGATTCCATAAGAGCCCTTTAATGGTGCGCAACAGTTTGCTGTCTATGGATAATGTCTCAACAATAATGTCCTGCGCCAGCCCAATGACGGGCCTGCGCAGCTCTATGCCGCGCTGACCGCAAGCATGGCAGAATTCACCTTGCAGCGGTGTGCCGCAATTTTCGCATTGTTTAACAACAGGCCCCAAGGATTGCTCCTGATTTGAAAAAAAGTAGGAAATACGCTTAGCAACATTCGAGCCCTCGACAAAGCGGCAAAAGCTGCGTAAATCCGCTCAATAATTGATGAGACCCATCAAAAGCTGCCGTAGCTCAGAGGTAGAGCACTCCCTTGGTAAGGGAGAGGTCGGGAGTTCGATTCTCCCCGGCAGCACCACGTTCTCGCTTGCGGCGCATAGCGCCTCCGCGGGGGCGGGCTGACCGCCCGAAGCGCGGTCGCGCTTTTGGTCATCAGGATTCAAACAATTTCTCTCACCACGAGGTAGGACCGTTTGCGAAGCAAACGCCGCCTGACCGAGATTACGATATTCCCTCCCATTCATAGAATTTTTTCCATCTCTATAAGAGGCACCTCGACACCTTTAGATGATTTGGCAACAAAGTTGCGAACTGGCTCATAGCCGACAGTGCGATAAAGCGGTTCCCCCGACAGGGTGGCGGCCAATCTGGTTCTTTTAAACCCGGCCGCAGCTGCTGCGCTTTCACATTTGTTGATTATCGCCCGTCCCACGCCCCTGCGCGTAAAATCAGGATCAGTATACATGGCTCTCACCCGTGCGGGATCTGCCGCGGGATCAAGGCGCGCCGCATCACGCCCAACCGAATGGGTTCCCCCAAACAATGTCGCGCGATAACTCCACCCGCCGCATCCTGCGTGCTCGCCATTGATCGTGCAGAGAAAATAAGTACCATCTTCAATCAATTGCGTATCAAGCCCCATAAATTCATGCGACGCCTCGATTTGAGCAGCGCTGAGAAAATCGCTCTG
>CAYQXV010000071.1:0-6462 GCA_964421675.1 uncultured Caulobacterales bacterium | reverse complement strand
TACGCAAAAATTGTGCGTAATCGGACTAAATGGCTGTCCCATCCCCCATCTAGCGCTCTAATTTCATTGCATAGCGCATCTGGCGATGCATTGGCGCATCTATGGGTCAGGGTGAGCTTGGTCGCATCGGATAGGGTTTCCAATGTCCATTCGACCCGGCTTTGAATGTCTTCATGCTGGCCGTGATAGTGAAATGTATGAACTAGGTGATCGGGCGGCTCAGCAAGCAAAACATCCCCCCAGACCAGACGGGGGTCATCGCTCACTGGATTTTCGCGAATAAGGGCAAAGGGGTGTCCGGCCCGTAACGGGGCCTGCGCTTCATGGAACCACCGGGCCAGTAAATCAGGCTCGCACAAAAAGGCCCAGACACGCTCTTTTGGCGCTCTCAAAATGACCGTTTTTACCAGCGATACATCATCTGACATAACCAAATTCCTCTCAAATTTAGTGCCGCTCAAAAAAGCAAAAAGCGCGGCGATTTGGGACGCTTATTGCTCTTTTTTGCCGGGATAGCCGGTTTCTCGTCAAGCGGGGCAAGACGGTGCTTGCCGCTCGGCGCAGGCACGCTTAAACAAAGGCCAGAAACTTAAAACAATGTCCACAGCTAGGGGCCCAGACCGCCCTTATCACTACCGCCCTTTTCGTCACTGCCCATACCGTCACCGTCTTGAATGAGATAGCAATGCCAGATCTTCTCCTTGAACTCTTCTCAGAAGAAATTCCTGCACGAATGCAGCCGCGCGCCGCCAATGACCTTGAGCGGCTCGTCAATAAGCATTTGTTAGATGAAGGCTTTATGCCCGAGGGGGTTAAGGCATTTGCAACCCCGCGCCGCCTAGCGCTGGCCGCGATTGGCTTGCCATTAAAGCAGGCCGATAAAACTGAAGAGCGCAAAGGCCCGCGTGTTGGGGCCCCTGAAAAAGCCATTGAAGGGTTCTTGCGCGGCGCTGGCCTTGATAGTGTGGAGCAGTGCGAGACCCGGTCCGATAAAAAGGGCGACTATTATGTTGCGGTTCTTGATCGCAAAGGGCGCGATACGGCAAGCGTGATTTCGGAAATGGTGCCCGCTATTGTGCGCGATTTTCCCTGGCCCAAAGCCATGCGATGGGGCGGGGCTAGTGCGAAGGATGGTGCATTGCGTTGGGTGCGGCCTATGCATTCGATTTTGTGCACATTTGACGGCGAGGTCGTTCCCTTTGAGGTGGACCATCTCAAGGCTAGCGATCAAACTGAAGGCCATCGCTTTATGGCCCCGCAGGCTATTCAGGTGCGCAATTTTGATGATTATGTTACTCGGTTACGCCAAGCAAAAGTCATTCTCGATGGCGAGGAACGCAAAGAAGTCATTTTAAATGAGGCAAAAACCTTATGCGCGGCGCAAGGGCTGGAGTTGGTTGAAGATCCAGCGCTTCTAACCGAAGTCGCCGGACTTGCCGAATGGCCCGTGGTGATGATTGGCCGTTATGATGAAAAATTTCTAACGCTGCCCGATGAAGTGCTAACCGCGTCAATGCGCGGTCATCAAAAATATTTCTCTGTACGCGATCCAAAAACCGGCCATCTTGCTAATCGTTTTATTGTGGTGGCAAATATTGAAGGTAAAGATGGCGGCGCTGCCATGCGCGCTGGTTATGAGCGCGTGCTCACTGCACGCTTGTCTGATGGTTGGTTTTTATATCATCAAGATTTGAAAACGCCGCTGGAAGAGCATGCTAAAAAACTCAGCCAGGTGACCTTCTTTGAAGGGCTTGGCACCATTGCCGATAAGGTCGAACGGGTTGCAAAAGTTGCCCGTGATATTGCGCCTTCGGTTGGGGCGAGCCCCGAAAGTGCGGAGGCGGCCGCGCGCCTTGCAAAGGCTGACCTTGTGACCGGTATGGTCAATGAGTTTCCCGAACTACAAGGATTGATGGGGCGGTATTATGCCTTGGAGCAGGGCGGGGACCGCGCCATTGCAGCGGCTATTTCCGACCATTACAAACCGCAAGGTCAAGGGGACGAAACCCCTAGTGAGCCAGTATCGGTTACGCTCGCGCTTGCCGATAAGATTGATACACTGACGTCTTTTTGGTCGATTGACAAAAAACCAACCGGGTCTTCTGATCCGTTTGCCCTGCGCCGTGCAGCCCTTGGCGTGATTTCGCTCATCTTGAACAATCAAATTCGCCGCCCATTGCCAAATGATGGCACGGATCTGCTCGACTTTTTTCACGATCGCCTAAAAGTCTTTTTGCGCGATGATGGATATGCCCATGACCGCATTGATGCAGTGTTGCGTGTTCAAGGCGGGAAGGCCGATGACGATTTGGTGCGCATTGTGAACCGGTTAAAAGCTTTATGTGATTGTCTGGATGGGCCAGCGGGCGCAAACTTGGTTGCCGGTTATAAGCGGGCTGCCAATATTTTACGCGCCGAAGAAAAGAAGGGCGCGCTGCCAATCGGCCAAATTGATAGCGCTAAATTGCAAGAGCCTGCAGAAAAAGCACTTCATGATGTGTTGCAGCGCAGCGCCGGCATTGTGTCTGAGTTTCTCAAAGGCGAAGATTTTTCAGGGGCGATGACCGCTCTTAGTGAATTGCGCGAGCCGATTGATGCCTTCTTCGAAGGGGTCATTGTCAACGCCGATGATAGCGCGCTACGTCAAAACCGGCTTTTACTGCTGCGCCAGTTTATTGAAAATGTTCAGCAAACTGCGGATTTCTCCAAGCTTGACGGCTAGGTAAAAATTTAAAGCCCAATGCTTCAAGGCTTACATCGTAATCACGATCTTGCCTGTCGCCACGCGATCTTCCAGCATTTGCAGCGCGTCTTTTGCCTGTTCCAGCGGGAAGGTTTTTGTAATTTGTGGTTTTATTTTCCCGTCCGTATAGAGTTGATAAAGCTCGGCCATATTTTTCTGATGGCCTGCCGGATCGCGCATGGTGAACGCTCCCCAGAAAACACCCATAATCTGACAGCTTTTTAGCAATGTTAAATTGAGCGGAATTGAGGGAATGCCCGCAGGAAATCCAATCACAAGATAGCGGCCTTCCCATGCCATTGCGCGCAATGATGGTTCGGCATAAGCGCCCCCCACGCCGTCATAAATAACGTCAACGCCGTTTCCATTGGTCATGGCTTTTAACGCGCCTGACAGCGCCTTTTGTCCATCCCGGTCAAGATTGCCTTTCGGATAGATCAAGGTTTCATCGGCACCAAGATCTTTACAAAATGCAGCTTTGCCCTCTGAGGAAACACCGGCAATGACGCGGGCCCCCATCGCTTTTGCAAGCTCGATACTCGCAGAACCAACACCGCCCGCAGCGCCAAGAATGAAAAGGGTTTCACCGGCTTTCAATCCGGCCCGGTTCTTTAACGCATAGTGCGACGTCGCATAGGTCATCATGAATGCAGCGGCATGTTCAAAACTCATCGCATCGGGAATTTTACTAATCGCAACCGGGGCCACCTGAATATGGGTTGCAAATCCGCCATGTCCGGTAAGCGCGAGAACCCGGTCGCCTTTGGCAAAACCAGTAACTCCCTCACCAACAGCTTCAACAGTGCCCGCAACTTCGCCGCCGGGGGCAAAGGGGCGTTCGGGTTTAAACTGATACATGTCTTTGATGATAAGCGTGTCAGGAAAGTTTACGCCCGCTGCGGCAACCTTAATCAGAACCTGGCCTTTGGCGACGTCTGGAATCTCAAGCTCGTCGAGACGCAAACTGTCAGGACCACCGGTCGCATGGCTTCGCAGGGCTTTCATCATCGCATCTATTTCCTTTGTTCACAGGGTTTGTTCGGGGGGATTAGTTTGGGGCTAAAGGTCTGGCGCTATTTTGGGACTTCGTACCATGGCAAGGCCAATTCTGAGAACCCAAAACAACAGTGACGAAAACAATAGGGGCGAAAACAGTAGGGTACCGACTGCGCACCGTAGGCCCCCACCAATCAGGATTTGGGGACGTTTATGCATGATTTTCATGCTATTTCCCTCAATATTGGCAGAATATAGTGCAAAAAATCCCAATTCGGCACAAAATTGCCTTTAACGGCCCCTTATTGCGCCATTCTCCCGCGCCAACATTACTCTTGAGAGACAGACCGATTGAGAGTGACGAAGATCTTTCGAGAAGTTTGAAGTTTTAAAGATGCTTGGAAAAAAGGAGTTTTATCATGGCCAGTTACATCGCAAACCCGGATTATATCGAATATTCCACTGCTGCGCGCGGTGTATATCCTGGCTCTGGTCTTGTTGGCGGGACTGTCGGCTGGGTTCGGTCTATCATTCAAGGATTGTGCGCGGGTGCCATGACATTTGTTGGCATACTGAACACAATCGGGGCCGATTTGTCGATCTTGGAGCAATTGCCCTTTGAAGCCTATGTACATTCTACATTGTCTTCCCTGTCCTTTGGCGAAATTGCAGCGACTCCGTTTATCGGACCGATGGAAATTGCGATTGGTGCGGCCTTATTCTTCACCGCAGGGCGGGGCATGGCGCGGGTTATCGGATTGTTGGGGGCAATCGCTTATATTAGTGCAATTGCAACTGGTACTGATTTATCGCAGTTCACCATTCTTGCAGAGAATTTGTTAGAGAGCTTCGAAGCCGGATGGTCTGCATTTCAGCTTTTGCAGGCAAATAGCGCCTAATCAATCATCAATGAAAATAAGCCGGGCAAACGAAATATTCGTCTGCCCGGTTTTATTTATGAGTTGTCCATAAGAACAGCCGAATTCATGATTGAACAGAAAAACCCGCTTGCCTATGACGCCATCAATCTGCCGGCTGCCAATTCCGCTAGGGCAATGACCAGCGCGTTTGTTGGGCAAGATGGGATTTCTGGAATGACCGAAGCATCGACAACATAAAGTCCTTTTGCGCCGCGGACCTGCAAGGTTTCATCGACGGGCGCCCCATCATCAACACCCATACGGCAAGTACCGCAATGATGACCAAAGGCGGTCGAGCCTGACACGATCAATTGGCGCATGCCCTCCGGCGTGCTCAATAGATTTTGATTTTGTTCGACGCCCTTAAAAACACTGAACTCATTAGAGCCTAAAATATCTCGGCTGATATTAAGCGCCGCAATAGCGCCATTCATATCGATAGGGTCAGCAAAAATATTGTGATTAATATCAGGCTGCGCGAGCGGATCACGGCTTGCCAATTTCAGATGTCCACGGCTCTTAGGTTTTGTGAAACTAAAGGTGGTTTTGAAACCATTTTCCGGTGTTTCAAGAGGCGGGAGCACCGCCGGGGTTGTTGAGACATTTAACATAATGTCCCGGTTGCCGTTCGAGAGTTCCGAGGCCCCATAAACAACAGCAACCGACCCATGGACAGAGGAGTCCGCAATTTTTGTCTCCGTTGCAAAATTATGGCCGGCAATCAACATGTGATCATGAAGGTTTTCACCTATCTGTTCACTGGCTATGCGCACCGGTATATCCAACTGTTGAAGATGCGCGGCGGGGCCAATGCCAGAGCGCATTAAAATTGCCGGTGAGCGCAGGGCGCCTGCGCAAAGAATGATGCGGCCTGCTTCTCGCTCATAGTTGGTTCCGCCAACATTATAGGCGACACCGACACAGCGTTCTCCTGAAAATAAAAGGTCCGTCGCATGGGCTCCTGTTTGTACGGTTAGGTTGGGCCGCTCTAATGCGGGGCCGAGATAGGCATAGCCGGTATGGTGTCGGTGATGGCCATCAAATGCTAACTGATTGAGCCCGGCACCGCGCTGCACTTCGCCATTGAGATCGCCGCTTACACCGTACCCCAATCGTAGTGATGCAGCTAAGGTAGACTCTGCCAATGGCGGGGCATCGGGAAGGCTCATCACTTGAATGGGACCGCTATCTCCCCGGGTGGGCGAGGGGCCCTCGCGCCATGTCTCCGAGCGTAAAAGCATCGGGCGAATATCGTCCCAACTCCAATTAGGTAAATTCCAATCATTGATATCGCCCGGCGTTGGCCGGTGATGGATCATGGCATTGATTGCACTAGAACCGCCGACAAGTTTTCCATGGGGCAGCGGCAAGATTTTATCGCTCGCATGAGATTGGGCTGTTCCCTTATCGGGCCAAACATAGGGGCCAAAGGTGAGACGAAACCAGTTTTTAGGATCGTCAATAAGCGGATCATTTGATGAAGGTCCTGCCTCAAGCAAAAGAACACGGGTGTGGGGGTTCTCCGACAATCGTGCTGCAAGGACAGATCCGGCTGATCCGGCGCCAATAATGATATAATCGAAGGAGGGATTGGATTGTTTTTTTGCGCTGCAACCCGGTAAGGCGCTAAGCGCCCCGCCCGCAATAGCCGCGCCGCCAGCCAATTGAATGGTACGACGTCGTGAAAACTTTTCCGCCATATGCCCGGCCTCAATTAAAACCTCAGGAATTATAGCTTAGTCTAAGAGGGGCCTTGCAGAACAAAATCATTATGTATGGGTTTGTTCGCTATATGATTAAATT
>CAYQXV010000070.1:5503-7192 GCA_964421675.1 uncultured Caulobacterales bacterium | reverse complement strand
GTCAAAACCTAAAATCCGCCGCCGGTTTTGAAGCCGCCGCCGCCGCGCGATCTGCTGGTTCGCGGCCGGCGTGTTGTTCGGGTTCGAGGCGCGCGGTTGATGGTGCGACGCGGGCGCCGCCGATAGGGGCGGGTGGTTCTGCGATTGCGCGTTCTTGTTCGCCCAGAATTGCCGGTTCCCCCGCCCAACATCTCGCCGAGATCAACCAGATCATCAAGATCAAGGCTTCCCCCCATCCCGCGTCCTAATGAGCGACCAAGCTCGCGTTCAATCTCACGGCTAATATCGCGGCCCACACGCGACCAGTTGGTGCCGCCCGATTGCCCTTGGCGAGGTGTGCGTGAACCGGGTAGGCCAAAACCGTCGCGCCAGCTATCGCCGCCGAAATCATCTTGCCAATCGCGGCGTCTGACCCGATGATTGCGCTCAATCTTGCGCCAGGCTTCATTTCTATCGATGGCACCGCGAACAAGGTCGTCCATCAATAGACCGGTTAGGTTTGGATTTTTAAATTCTGATTGATGACTGTCAAAACGGGCTTGCTTAAACCGGCGACGGATCTTTTCCATATCGCTCAGTATACGTTGGTCGCGTTTTAACCGCTTTGCGCTGTTGCGAATTTCATCTTCTAGGGCAAACCGTTCGAGCCGCAATTCAGCAAGCTCTTCCACGAGGGCATCATCTTCAGGGGTCAGGGTTTCTGCGGCGAGGATTTTTAGATCGGGAATTGAACGCTCGGCGATCGCATCATTTAACAGAGCGCGCGCTTGAGCAAGCGGGCCTTCCTGACCACTAGCCGCACCGTCCAGTGCGGCGACGCTTTTATGGTAGGCATCTTCTGCGCTGCGAATATTTTGATCAAACGCCTCAATGTCTTTTCGTGCACCATCAACCTTATCGCGTAGCGCCGTTACGCCATCATCTTCCAAGGCTTTTCGTTCATAGGCCTCAATATCGAGGGCAAGTTTTTCCGCTTCACTTTCGACATAGTTTAAATGCTCGCCCAATCGTTCTGGCAGATCGAGCAAGCGTTCATAGTTTAATCGCGCATCGCGATATTTAATAAGCCGAGCGACCCATCGGTCGAGCATTGTTGTAAGCGGGCCAGCGCGATAGTCACTGGTTGCGAATTGGCGATCCCATAAATAATGAAATAACGGATCATCTTCATAGGGTTTTCCCTTTTGCGCACGGTCCTGCAACGCAACTTCGCGTTTGCTTGCGGCGTGATCGACAATCGCGTTGGCTTTTTCCAAATTTTGCGCACGTGCCTGATAGTCAGCATCGTTTTCAAGACGGTTTCTGGTTTTTTCCGCGGCGGCTTCATGGGCCTCAACGGCCAGCTCTAATTTCTCTTCACCCTCGCGGCGTGCAGCCTCTGCGCGTTCCAGGGCTTGGGCAGCCTCAATGCGTGCTTTTTCAAGAGTTTCAGTATGCGCATCATGTTGCTCAATGAGGCGTGTGGCATCGCGGTCGAGACGGCCCAGCGCATCGAGGCCATCTTCCTTATCACCAAGGCTGGCAAGGCGAATATCGGCAATCTGGCTATAGGCGCTTGTTTCTGTGCGCCGCAAATCCGTCAGGGTGGCTTGCGCGGCCTCAGCGGCTTGGCTTGCC
This sequence comes from uncultured Caulobacterales bacterium, assembly GCA_964421675.1. Taxonomy (GTDB): domain Bacteria; phylum Pseudomonadota; class Alphaproteobacteria; order Caulobacterales; family Parvularculaceae; genus CALLPQ01. The sequence goes on along the minus strand of CAYQXV010000070.1, from coordinate 5,575 downwards.
AGTGATGTGCGCTGGCGTGCCTCTTTGATCGCGCTATCAATCGCATGAAGGGCTTTGCGTCCTGAGCTCATA
>CAYQXV010000070.1:0-5403 GCA_964421675.1 uncultured Caulobacterales bacterium | reverse complement strand
CTATGAAAAACCTTACCAGTCAAGAATTGCTTCTCCCGCATCGCCAATATCGATTGTGTCGGTATAGACCGGGCGCAGCGCCCCCACTGGCTTTTCACCGACCACGGCATTTTGAATAATTTGATCATCGCTTTTATCAGCTTTCACCGCATCAAATGCAGCCTCACTGACGCGGATGCCCCATTTGGTAACCGTTTCAGTTTTTTGATCTTCCTCACTGGTGATTTCTACCGGCACGGCGCTGCCGCTGGGGTCAATCGCTTCAACGATGAGATAATAATTGCGCGTGCCCGGTGCATCATTGGGTACACGGAAGACCCCGGACAATTCGCCGGGCCGCGATAAAATGCGAATGGTGAGGGGGGTCGCCAGCGTTTTTTCAATCGCTTCGAGTTCGCGTACCGCAGCGCTAAGAGGTTTTGCCGCACCGTTTTCAACGGCATCATTTCCCGCGCGCGCTAGCGCTTCTATGCGTTGCAATGCATGTTCGGTCGTCGCCAATTGGGTTGCTTCTTGATACACCGTGCTCAAGGCGGCGCGGCCATCGCGCAGCGCCGACTTTGCCGGGCCGACAATTGCAAATCTGTAAATACCCACACTCAATAGTGCGAGGGCAAGCACGATCACTAAGGGGCGCAACCAGCGGTCACGGGCAATATAAAGTTTTGCCAGTTTGACCGACAGGCTGTTTTTTGGCGGCTCATAAACAAACCGATTTTCTTCAAGCGCTTTCACGCCGTCGCGCAGAATATTTTCCGGAACCTCAATGCCCTGGCCAGCATAAATTTCTCTGAGCCGCTCAATCATGGCCGCTTCGCGGGCATCGGCGCCGAGTTCTGTTTCAACAATCAAAGCACGATGACGCAGCGTATCAACGACATCCATGGCAAGCATGATGTCGTCAAGCTTTTGCGGCTTTTGGGTGAGGCTTTCTGACATAATCGCGGTCCAGCGCCGGTTATTCCGGGCTTATGCCTTTTCCAATGCCGCAGCCGCTCCATTTTCCACAAGTTTTGCAAGCCGGCGCTTGCCATCTTCCACGGCGGTGCGGATTTCCTGAGCATTTTCCGTAGACAGAATGCGCATCTCTGCAATGATTTCCTGACTGCGCTCTTGATAGGCGATGACACTGTCGACCAGTGTTTTCACTGCAGCTGCAGAAACAGTTGGTCCGTACCCGGCCTTAACCGCGGCCTCTTGGACTTGGCCGCCAATTTCTGAAAGCGTTTCCAGACTTTGCTCAATGCCTTTTTTCATGGCTTCAAGGGTCTGTGTTGATTCATGCAGGCCATGCATGCCGGTCAGGCTGGCAGACAAAGCCGTTAACACAGTTTCATTGGTGCCGAAGAATGAAATTGACTGCGCATAAATGCGTTCTTTTGCGCTGGTCGTTTGCACGAGCCGGGTCATAATCACTTCGGATGTATTATAGCCGACCGTAATATTGTCAGATAAATCCTTGGCGATTTGATAGCGTTTTTCTGCTTTTTGCGTGAGCCGCAGCGATTCATCACGGCCCAATTCCAGTTTCGCGCGCTCAGCGGCATCATCCCCGCTAAACCCATCCACCTGTGCCATGGTTTCATTCAGCGTATGTTTGGCGAGGGTTAAATGATGCTCTGCCGTATTGAGAACTTCCAGCGCTAACACTTCGGACTGTTTGAGGGCGCCGCGAAAATCGCGATAGGCTTCTAATATGCGGGTTTCGCGTTCGACCTGATTGCGCGTCTCGTCAGCGACTTCGAGATAGAGTTTGCGGATTTTTTCAAACCGGTCAGCAATATCCCCGCGCGTCATTTTCATCCAGACATTGGAGACCCGCTCCATTGTGCCGATTTTTCCGTCAGCATATTGATCAACCAAATTTTTCGCATCATCGCGAATAGAATCAAAGGCAGCGGTTATGCCTTCATAGCGCTGACCAATCTGCATGCCGGCAACTTGCTCGCGAACGACCTCGTTAAAATGGGAGGCCTGGTCCAGGGTTCGTGCAATCGCGGCGACCCGGTCTTCATCCAAATCGGAGATCTGGTTTAATAAGCCAACAATCGGCGCGGTTCCCACATCGCCCTCGCGCGCAAACCCCATGGCTTTTAGCTCGCCCATCGCACGATCAAGATATTGCAACGCCGTTGGGCGTTTTGCAGATTTTACCAGAGTTGTTGTCTCGGCGCTTTTGGTGTCAGACATGTCAGGGGACCTCCCGGTTCGTATTGTCAGCTCAATTGCCGAGATCTATCCCTCAAAATATTGTCGGCAATCTAAAATGATCGGCACAAATTTTATCAACGTGCCTATTTGAGTATGTAGGGAGTGTTGCGCCCAATGACTAGAGTTTTCGCGATAAATAGCAGTGCCCAGGGCACAATAGGGGTACAATAAATGCCGCAAATCCTTACATCTTTTATCCCCCAATGCCGCCAACGCTTGCCTATTTGGGAGCAAATGCGTAACCCGAAGGAATGAGCGATCCGTCGAACGAAAAAGCACCCCTTAGCGGCCTTCGGCGCCTCGTGCGCAAGGGCATTGATAAGGCCGGGCTCGATCCGGTTTTGTTTCGCTATTATGAGTGGTCACTTGCCCGCAAAGGCGCGCGGGACGGGGAGCGCCTCAACAGCGAAGCCTGGCCGAAAACCGATCCGGACGGACTGGCATTGCCAAGCGCCTATCTGATGACATTGGTTGCCGGGCACGCCGATTGGCGCGGCTTTCTTTCCACAGGAAAAAACCAGCTGGATGTTATTGCCGATCTGGTTGAACGCAATGGCGGTGTCTTTCGCGCCGCGGAGCGGGTTCTGGATTTGGGCTGTGGGTGCGGGCGGATCTCTCGCCATGTGCCCGCCATCAGTCAAGCTGCGCTTTTTGGCGTTGATTATAATCCGCGGCTGGTCAAATGGTGCGCAGGCAATTTGCCCGGCAATTTTACGCAAAACCAGCTGACCCCGCCGCTTAGTTTTCCGGACAATCATTTTGATGCGGTTTGGTTGCTGTCGGTGTTTACCCATCTTCGCATGGAAACGCAGGATGCGTGGCTAAAAGAGCTTGCCCGCATTCTCAAGCCGGGCGGGACGGCGGTGATTACCTTCCATGATGAAGATCATCCCGGCGTTGACGTTACCGGCCTTGATCGCGATCAGCTGTTAGAGACCGGTCACTACATTCATAATGACCGCGCTGAAGGGTCCAATTTTATCTCAACCTTTCAAACCCGCGCGGCGGTGCGCGCGCAGTTCGGCCAGTGGTTTGAGGTGCAAGAGATTGTGCCCAGCCAGTCAACCGCCCTCATTCAGGCGGCGAGTGTTTTGCGCAAGAGTTGATGGGCGGCCCAGAAGCGGGGGACCGGAGAAGCGGGGGACCGGAGAAGCGGGGCCCCGGAAATGGCCCAAAAAGAGATGGCTTTTTCGCGGTATTTTGCGCCCGTGCCCTCGCAGCTCTTGCGTCCTGTAGAACGGGCCGCTAAACGGCAATGTAAATAGTCCCCAACCCGGAGCCAGCCCCATGAACATCCACGAATATCAGGCCAAACGCGTTTTAAAAGAATATGGTGCCCCGGTTGCAGAAGGGCGCGCTGTGATGGCGGCCAATGAAGCAGAAGCCGCCGCCAAAGAGCTGCCGGGCCCGCTTTATGTGGTGAAAGCACAAATTCACGCTGGTGGCCGCGGCAAGGGCAAGTTCAAAGAGGCAGAAGCTGGCGAAAAGGGCGGTGTTCGCCTGGCCAATTCGCCCCAGGAAGCGGCCGAATTTACCCGCCAAATGCTCGGCAATACACTGGTCACCAAACAGACCGGCCCTGAAGGCAAGGTCGTCAATCGCATTTATATTGAAGACGGCGCTGATATTGAATCCGAGCTTTATCTGTCCGCGCTGGTCGACCGCGCTACGGGCCGGATTGCTTTTATCGCCTCTACCGAAGGCGGCATGAATATTGAGGAAGTGGCCGAAGAAACCCCTGAAAAAATCCTGACCGTTGCCGTTGATCCGGCAACTGGATTTATGCCCCATCATGGGCGCTCTATCGCCAAGGGCCTGGGCCTGTCCGGCGCGCAAGCCAAACAGTGCGGCAAGATTTCCGCGCAGATTTATCAAGCTTTCACGGAAAAAGACATGGAAATGCTTGAGATCAATCCGCTGATCGTCATGAAAAACGGTGATATGCGCGTGCTTGACGCCAAGGTTAGCTTTGATGGCAACGCATTGTTCCGTCATCAGAACATTCTTGAGATGCGCGACGAAACCGAAGAAGACGAATATGAATTGCGCGCCAGCGAATTTGATCTGTCTTATGTAAAACTGGACGGCAATATTGGCTGCATGGTGAACGGTGCTGGGCTGGCAATGTCGACCATGGATATTATCAAGCATTATGGTGCAGAGCCTGCAAACTTTCTTGATGTGGGCGGCGGGGCCACAAAAGAAAAAGTGACCGAGGCGTTTAAAATCATTACCTCTGATCCCGGCGTAAAGGGAATATTGGTGAATATTTTTGGCGGCATTATGCGCTGCGACACGATTGCCGAAGGGGTGATTGCCGCGGTCAATGAGGTTGGCTTGAAAGTGCCGCTGGTTGTGCGTCTGGAAGGTACAAAAGTTACCGAAGGCAAAGCCATCATTAACGGGTCTGATCTGAATGTGATTGCCGCTGATGATCTGGAAGATGCTGCCGAAAAAATCGTCGACGCCGTCAAGGCGCTATAACGCCAATGTCTGACCAGCAATCTGACCAACACGGCATTCCGTCTTACGATCTAAAATCATTGCTCAAGCGGTTTTTGACCGACACACCAGATATCGAAAATCCACTGGCTGATGTTGTGGGTGCATTTGGATTGGAACGGCTGGAGAGCTTTGACGAGGTGGAAAGCCTTCTGCCAGTCGGTAATGTACCAAGTGCGTTTATCGATGGTTGCTATACGGACCTTGATGACGCGCCATTTCTTTTTGCCACCCGCGCCGGTGTCAATTTTGTTTTGGCTGAGGGTGAGAATCCGCAAGAGACCATGATCGGTCTGACCCGGCGGTGTGCCATGCTCAATACCCAAGAGCGTGATATTTTTGAATGGCTGTCTGATCTTTCCGGGGTTGACCCGGTGCGCACCGACGAAGAGGCGGGCAATCATAGCTGGACCTATAAGCTCAAACCAAAAGCACCAATGACCGCGGATCACTATCGCCTTTTCGTTGCAAAGGCTGAAGGCATGCTGGTGGTTGACCGCATTAGTGTCTATAATCCCTAGTCGGTAAGCCCGCTATTAACAGGCGGTGAGGCGAAGACCCACCTCTTTAGGGCAAAAAGCACAAGCTCGACATTTCAGTTGAAGTTTTCCCGTCAAGAGCGTACCAAAGACACTGGCCTAGGGGTGTAGCTCAGTTGGTAGAGCATCGGTCTCCAAAACCGAGGGCCGG
>CAYQXV010000069.1:0-7250 GCA_964421675.1 uncultured Caulobacterales bacterium | reverse complement strand
TAAGGATACCCGCAACTACAATGAAGAAGTCGAGGAACACCGCGAACCAGTTTTGGTCACGTACGTGTTCGGTGATACGGCGCAGGAGCATTATTCAATCTCCTTCGTCGCGGCGTGGCTCTCTAATCCCAGCTCTTCATTGAGGATCCTCAGCGCTTTTTTCGCCTCATTGAATGTGGTCTGCTTCCAACCGAGAACATAGAGTTGATTTTGCAAAACGACGTGCAGATGGGGCTCGGTCATTTTTAACGCTTCCCAGTCAAACGAATTCGCGATTGCAATTTCGATGCTATCTTCCCATACATCCGTAGTTGACTTCTCTACTGTGTCGATATCCGCGCTGTGGGTTTGAAATTTGATAGCTTTACGCATCACGTCTCTATTTTGAATCTCGTATAGTCCTTTTGTAGTACTGACCTCTGCAGCGACGCTGCGCCCATAATTGGCAAGTGTGTCGCGAAGCTCAGGGTTGGTTATGCGCGAAAGCGTGCCTGTTGAGACAAGTTCTTGATAGGTTGGAGAAGTTTCAAAGTATGCAAAACCATAGATGCTGGCTTTGGCAGAGCGGCGAAACGCATCATCCATTTCTGGCTTATCATCAGCGCGAATTTGTTCGATCAAACGCTTGGTATCGTCAGGCATTGAGACGACAGTCGGCATAATATCTTCGCCCCACGATACGATCCCTTCAAAATCAAGTTGCAATCGCTGAAGCAGAACCCTTTCGCGCTGCTTATCGACCCGCCTCTCATTCCAATTTGTAATCTGAAACGCGATGAGGATACCCGCGACGACAATGATGAAATCCAACGCCACCGCGAACCAGTTTTGATCTTTAATATGGTGTGAAATGCGCCTGAGCAGCATGATAATATCCCCCCGATCGCTGGAGAATATTCACGGTCAGGCAAAAAATCCAGTGTTATTTCAGATGCATAGCCCCTAAATAGCGCGATAGTGTTGTGCGTTTGGACGGTGTAAGCAATGCCTCGCAGTTCGGAAGATTTGCGGTTCGAGTATTCGTCATAAAACTTATCTCGTAGGAAAATCCAGCCTAATAACAGCACGGGCATACTATTGTGTATGCAATATGTCAGGAGCAAAGCGTGAGTTTCACAGACAGGTCAAACGGTTATGAGGGAATTTCTGAAGACTTTATAGCGGTGCGTTCAGCCGATGCGAACAAAGCGGCCGTGAAGGCGTGGGCAAGTTCATTGCCTAAAAACTGCTGCGTTGTAGACATAGGCGCGGGGTATGGTGAGCCGTTGACCTCGGTGCTTGTTGAAACCGGTCTCAATGTTTGGGCAATTGATGCAGCCCCGTCTATGGTTGCCGCATTTCGTCAACGCTTTCCGAAAATAGAAATTGCATGTGAGGCCGCAGAAACCAGCAGCTTTTTTGATCGAAAATTTGATGCGGCCCTGGTGATTGGGCTTTTGTTTTTGCTTGCGCAAGACGCGCAACGCCAATTTATAAAAAACCTTGCAACGGCGCTGGTGCCCGGCGGGTCAGTGTTGATATCGGCCCCGAAGGAACGCGGTTCCTGGGAAGATATTTTGACGAAACGAACGTCATATTCTTTAGGCGCTGAAACCTACACAGAAATTTTTGCGCAAAATGAATTTGACGTGCTGGATATGTATGAGGACGATCAAGGAACGCATTACTACGCAGTGCGCAAGCGTTAATTGGCGCTATGCCTTTATCATGGTGAGATATTGCGAAGCGGCATTTGAAAGATGTTTTACCGAACCGGTCCCGCGGGCAATGATCATTGCCCCTTCCAGGCTTGAAACAAATGCGGGGGCAAATTTCTTGGCATTGATGGCTTGATTAATGGTACCTTCCGTTTGCCCGCGCTCTATCGCTTTTGTCAGCCATTTTGTTTGGTCTGCGAAAAATGCATTAATCTCGGTACGTACATTTTTGTCGAGCGACTCAATTTCCGTTGCCAACACACCGGCCAGGCACACGCAGCCATGTTTGCGCAGTGTGTTTTCGAACAGCCCCGCATAGCGTTCCAGTTTCTCAAGGCCGGGCAGGTCGCGCGCATCAATTGCATCCAAGGCAAGATGAAACTCTGCGCGATAGTCGGAGATTATCTCTTTGACGAGATCGCTCTTGGTGGGAAAATGATAATGAATGCTCGCGCTTTTGATCCCCACAGCATCAGCAACATCGCGAAAGCTGAACCCGTTATAGCCCCGGTTTTGAATAAAGGACTGGGCGACAGCGATGATTTCCTGCGCCTTGGCAGGGCGATGAGATGAATGTGAACCGGCGGTGGTCATAGCGTTACTCGAACTTTTCACAGAAGCGTTACCTATCAACTACTAGATAAACCTTGACGGGGCAAGGTTGGGCAAGTAGATGCTATCTTAGCGATCTATCTAGTAATAGGTAGATAACTCAAAACCCGTGAAAAGTCCACATTTGCGTGGGCAAAATAGCAATGAGCGACAAGCATATGTCCAAATTTTTCAATCTGTTTAAGTCGAAGAAAAGAGCCAAATCCATGAAAATATATGACGTTGAGAACTTCCCAAACCCGGCCCGCGTGCGCATTGCGCTTGCTGAAAAGAATGCGTTTGATAAAGCCGAGTTTATTCCCGTTGATGTGATGAATGGCGAGCACCGCTCAGCCGCCTTTAAAGCTAAAAATCCGGACGCGGCAGTCCCTTGCCTTGAGCTTGAAGATGGCACAACGATTAGCCAGTGCACGGCGATTACAGAATATATTGATGCGAAATTTGAAGGCCCGTCTTTGACCGGCGGCACTGATCCGAAACAACGCGCGATTGTTCATATGATGAACCGGCGTGCGGAAGCGGGCTTGCTCGATGCTGTTGGTGACTATTTCCACCATGCAACCCCTGGTCTTGGTCCGGATCTGGAAACCTATCAAAATGCTGATTGGGGCAATCGGCGCAAGCAGGTTGCAACCCAGACAATGGGCTATCTCGACAGCGTTTTAGCCAAGCAGCCTTACCTTGCCGGACAAGAATTCTCCATGGCAGATATTACGGCGTTTGCCGGACTTGCTTTTGCAGATTTTGCCTCGGTTGAAATTCCTTCACAGCTGAGCAACTTAACCGCATGGCGCGGGCGCGTTGCATCGCGTCCAAGCTGCGGCGGTTAATTTTAAATTGGCGATATGGCCCGGCAATATTGCGCTGGGTCATGTCTTTGGCCCTATATCAAGACTTGTCGAATTGAGTTTTCAGATGTCAAATATTAATCCTGTAACTGCGACTGTTAACCATCAAATGTCGGGCACGCTCACGGCGGACCTCAATTATATTCGGCCCGAAGCGACGATGGCCCCGGAAGTGATGTATTCGGGCGGCGCCGCGCCGCAGTCTTATAATGATGCGTATAAATTCATGGCCGCCGAACTTAGTGACGCGCGCGGCCGGGTAGAAGATTTCACGCTAGACGCCCAAGGCTTTGAGTTGGTCACCGCGCCAACGCGGCATACAAATTTCAACGATGATGATAGTATTGCGGGCGCTTATTATGATGAGGTCGCCGATATTGTTCGCACCAATACCGGTGCGAGCGACGTCTTTGTTTTTGATCACACTGTTCGGCGCGGGCAAAAACACTCCGTGCGAAAGCCCGCTCACCATGTGCACAATGACTATACGGTCAATACTGGCCCTATCCGAGCGGAGGAAATGATCGGCGCGCAAACTTTTGCAAAAATGAAGGGTCGCCGGATGATCCAGATTAATGTCTGGCGTCCATTAAATCCGATTGTACAGCGCTCTCCGCTCGCATTTTGCGATGCATCGACCATCAAGCCCGGCGATCTTATCCCCGCTAAGATACATTTCACGGACAATGATCATATTGGCGAGATTTTCGCCTTGCGCAAAGCGGCTGGGCAGAAATGGTATTATTTTTCGCAAATGCGCCATGATGAGACCGTTTTGATCAAAGGCTATGATACTGAGTTGGGTGATGTCGCGCGGTTTACACCGCACACCGCTTTTGAGTATCCAGATCAAGATCCGGCCGTGCCGCCGCGCGAGAGTATTGAGACGCGTACTTTTGCATTCTATTAAGCCGAATAGAAATGAGCTGACTTATGGAACTTCATGCCGACTTTACCCAGCGCGTTCTGATCCACACGGACGAAATCGATTGGGTTGCCTCGCCAATGGCCGGTGTCGACCGGCGCATGCTCGACCGGATTGGCGGCGAGGTTGCCCGCGCAACGTCTATCGTGCGGTATGCGCCCGGCAGCCATTTTTCTGAACATACCCATGCAGGCGGCGAAGAATTCATCGTGCTTGAAGGCGTGTTTCAAGATGAGCATGGCGAATATCCGGCAGGCTCTTATGTGCGAAACCCGCCAACATCCTTTCACACGCCGGGCTCGGAACCGGGCTGCATCATTCTTGTTAAGCTGTGGCAGTTTAATCTGGAAGACCGCACATCGGTGAATATCGATATGGAAAAAGCCGAGCTGGTGAGTGCGGCGAACCGGCCTCATGTGAAAATGATGGCCTTGTTTGAGGATGACCGCGAAGTTGTAAATCTCGAATGTTGGGATGCGGGCGCGACGATTGCCCTTAATGTGCCGCACGGCGCAGAGCTTCTCGTACTGGAGGGATCATTTGTCGAGCGCGGTGACAAGTTGTGCAAAAACTCCTGGCTGCGCTTACCGCGCGGTGAACGTCTTGTGGCCAAGGTTGGCCCGGACGGTGCGCGGGTTTGGATCAAAACCGGCCATCTACGCTATGTCGCTGCGCCCGTGATAGATTGAAAATATTCCCAGCTTAACGCGCAGAAAAACCTGCGAAATTGCGATGTGCTTTTGATCTCTTTTGTCAAACGGTAAAAGAGGCGCAACGGGGTGTACGCAATCAAATTTCCCGCTAAGCTGCGGAAATGAATATTTCGATTTCAGATTATATTTCCACTTGGCCAAATTTTAAACTTGCGCAACCCGGCACGCCGCCTTGGCACGTGACAGAGCAAGCGCCTGATTTGGTACGGGCAGCGATTGCACGCCTATCAAGCGACTATACGATATCTGGGGATATTGCGGTTCATAACACTGCCCAAGTTGAACAAGGCGCGGTGTTGAAGGGGCCGATTATACTTGGACCTAATACATTTGTCGCCGCGAATGCTTATTTGCGCGGCGGGGTTTTTCTCGATGAAGATTGTATTATTGGGCCATCGTGTGAGATAAAAACAACCTTTATGTTTAAAGGCTCCAAAGTTGCGCATTTAAGTTTCGTCGGCGACTCTCTATTGGGAAACCGGGTTAATGTTGAAGCGGGCGCAATCATTGCGAACTACCGAAATGAAATGGATGACAAGCAGATCAAAATCATCAAAGACGGGGCCGTCATTAATACGGGTGTTATTAAATTTGGTGGTTTGCTCGGCGATGATGTGAAGATTGGGGCAAATTCTGTTATCGCGCCTGGCGCGCTTCTTGAGCCAAATTTTCGCCTGACGCGCTTGGGTAAAGTGGATCAACATCCCAAGCCATTATGAAAAGGAATTGTTATGAATAGCCCAGTGGTTACTGGTTTCTTTGATGATGCAACCAATACGATTAGCTATGTGGTTGCAGACCCTGCGGCAAAAGTTTGTGCGATTATCGACTCCCTGCTGGATTTTGATCAGGCATCAGGGCGCACCAATTCAAACTCTGCGGATAAGTTGATTGCTTTTATCAAAGACAATGGCCTAAAGCTCGATTGGATCATTGATACTCATGTGCATGCGGATCATTTAACCGCAGCTCACTATATTCAAACCAAGTTGGGCGGGCGCACTGCGATTGGGGATCAAATCCCGCTCATTCAAAAAGTGTTCGGGGAAATTTTTAACGAAGACCGTTCTTTTCATACCGATGGCAGTCAGTTCGATCATTTGTTTGCCGATGGTGAAGACTATTTGGTGGGTACGATTGCGGCCAAAGCCATCGCTACGCCGGGGCATACGCCTGCCTGTATGAGCCATCTCATTGGCGACGGTGTTTTCGTGGGCGATACTTTGTTCATGCCGGATTTTGGGACGGCGCGCTGTGACTTTCCCGGCGGTGATGCGGGCGTGCTTTATGATTCTATTCAACGTCTTTTTGAGCTTCCCGATGAAACACGCATCTATCTTTGCCATGATTATAAAGCGCCGGGCCGCGATGTTTATTCGTGGGAGACGAGCATTGGTGAGGAAAAGCGTTCAAACATCCATGTGGGTAATGGAATAAGTCGCGAGGCATTCATAAAAATGCGAACGCAGCGCGATGCAACCTTGTCCATGCCAACGCTTATCCTTCCCTCGGTGCAGATCAATATGCGCGCTGGCGATATGCCGCCTGCGGAAGATAATGGCAAGCGCTACATCAAAATCCCAATTGATGCGCTGTAAGTTCTGTTGAACGCTTGTTCTCAATCTCAAATTGGGTTGGCCTTCATGTGGCGGCAGGGTGCGCGGGGGAAAATTTTAGGCTTGACTCTTTTCTCATGATGAGAACAAAATAAGAACATCATGAAACAAAGAAGCCTGCCAAACGGCGTTGTCACAAGCGCCTTAGAGACAATTAATCCCAAAAATCATGGGGTTGTGCCACTCGGGCCTGAGGTCTGTCTGGCGCGGGGCCGCGTGCATGAAGTGCAGGGCGATAGCGCTGAAAGTTTCGCAATGGCAGCGGGCTCCGCGATGGACGGTCCTGTCTTCTGGATCGGATTGCGGGAGGATGTCGAGGCATTATCGCCTTTGGGTGTGGATGACTATTTCGATCCGGCAAGGTTGGTCATGACGACTGGCGTCTCCCGGTTGGAGGTGTTGTGGGCGGGTGAACAGGCGCTGCGCACAGAAGGCATTGCATGTGTTGTCATTGAATTGCGCTCCGGGCCTGATCTTAGAGAAAGCAGGCGTTTGCAAATCGCAGCTGAAGAAAGCGGGGCACTCGGATTAATTTTGATAAAGGGGCGCGCTTATACATCTGCTGCGCACTCGCGGTGGCAATGTGATGCGATAAAGGATGACGCCTCTTCATGGCGGTGGGTTTGTACCAAAAACAGAAAAGGGCAAAGCAAGGCGTGGCGTGTGAATTGGCGGGGGAATGGCAATGGTCCGGGTGTTATCCATATGGCTGCCGCAACTGCCGCTTGACCGTCTGGTGCGATGTGATGATCCGCGATTAGGGGGACCGTTCGCGCTCACTTGCGAGGTGAAGAATGCGCTGCGCCTGACACATTTAAATGAAAGGGCGCGCCATGCGG
>CAYQXV010000068.1:0-7657 GCA_964421675.1 uncultured Caulobacterales bacterium | reverse complement strand
AATTGGTTCGCCGTCGGCATTGATTTCGCCATCGTGGTGATCGGCGTTTTCATCGGTATTCAGGTTGCCAATTGGAATGATACCCAAAGCACGAAAGCAGAATTACGGGCGTCTCTGGAACGTCTAGATAAAGAGATCACCCACAATATGGGACTGATCGACAATGTGCTTGGCTATTACCAAAGCGGGCAAGCTGATATGACACTGGGGCGTGAAGCCCTCAACACCTGTGACTATTCTCCAGAAGGTCAAGCCGCGCTCGAGCATATCTTTTTTGATATGGTCGAGGATGTCCAACCTAATTTTGTTACGGTTGCGCTTGATCAAATTGCAGATCAAGGGCGATATCAAGCATTGCTCTCCACCGGGTTTCAGCAGGATTTCGGCGCCTTTGCCGGACGTTTAAAAGAAGAGAAGGAACAATTAACCAGCCACTACGAGAATATGTGGGGGCACCATGTTAATTTTCATCCCTTTGTGAGCGCAAACTTTCCGAGCAATGATACAAATGCGGGTGGTGGATGGGGGTTTAAGTTGGATAGGCCTTTTGAAGAGGTCTGCGCAGATGCATCGTTCAGAAATCGATTCATCAACACAATCGGATTTTACCTGTCTATCGGTGAACGCCTGCGACTCTTAAAAACCGAAGCTGAAACCTTTCAAACATCCCTTGCAGAAGAAATGGAGCGTCAATAATGCTCTTGCGCCGGGGCACAACACATAAGGGATAAGAGGAGGCACACATGTTTGCTCACTGGAAACCCGGACGCGGCAAAATGGGCTTTATGCAGCCCTTGCTCGGCACATGGTTGGCAACAGATCCCGACACGCCAATGGGAAAGGTAGCCTGTACGCGAAGCTATACCAAGGTGCTCGACGGCAAGTTCATACGAGTTGAAGCCAATTGGGAAATTGGCGAGAGCAAGACATATCAGGAAATCGCCCATTACGGGTTGAACCGGGAGAAGGTGCCGAGCTTTTGGTCCTTCACCAGCGATGGCGGACACTCCATTGGTCATCTAGCCGATGTCGAAGCCATGCATGAAGGTGCCAAGGGTTTTGAGGCTGAAATGCCGGCGGGCTTGGCGCGGTTTGGATTTTGGCCGAGCGAAACCGGCATGATCTGGGCTGCGGATGCCAAAACCAAAACCGGCTGGCAGTCAATGATCCGCCATCAATGCATACGCGTGGACGAATAATGTGGCATCGCGGCACAATTGCCTGAAATCAAGGCTAACGCCCGAAATTCGCCTCTAAGCGGTTTTCGTGATGCGACTAAACCCCCGTATCAAGGTTAATTAATCCTTACCCAAACTTTATCTGGCTACCCGCCTAATTCTTAAATTGTTTTTAAATTATTCAGTATCTACTCCGTGGACGAATTCGCGGGTAATTATGAACAAAGCATTGCATTTTTTGAACGGAAATCAGCACACCCATTGGGCTGTGCGGCTATTCGCGGTTTTCGCGCTCTTGCTCGCACCCGCGCAAGTCGCTGCGTTCAATGGTGATGATAGCAGCGCAAACCCCATTGAAACTCTTGTATTGAGCGAAGATTTTCAAAAACTTGCTTTTGATCAACGCTTGGCTGCGCTAGAAGAAAAATTTCAAAGCCTGCCAGAGCCCATTTCCGACGAGGTTTGGGCACGCGGCGTTGCTGAGCGCGTTCGCCTGCTCGCCGCGATGGGTGAGTTCGAAAAAGGCATTGAATATCTCGAGACAAACGAGCAGAAATTACTCAACATTCTACCTTATACAGACTTTTATTCGCAAGCCTTGTACCCGATAGGTTATGTATATGTTTACAATAATCGAATGGAGAAAACGCTAGAGGTCATCGGAAACCTAAAAAAAGAATATGCGAAGACCGGAAACATTAAAACCAGTCAAGATGGAGACACCCTGCTGGTCGCGTTGCATTCACTCATCGGCAACAATATTCAAGCTGCGGAGATATTAATCGAAAATCATGAAGATGACAGCTTTAATGATCTCGCTAAAGTTGATCAGCTAAAACTAATCGTCAATATTATTTTTGCACTGATTAGCGGAGAGCAGTTTGACGAAGCCAGAAAATATATTGAGATTGGTTTTTCTGAATATGACAAAGCCGTCCTAAAAAATGAAATTTCCGAGTTAGAAGCAAAACAGCTGCGCTGGCATTTCATTTTAAACGACTCTCTTCTGGATATTAAACGCAAAAACTACTCCAACCTTTCCGATACTGTAGATGAAATTAATCGGCTTGCCGATGAGGTAGGTGCGCCTCTCTATGAAGTATTTTCTGACTATATCATAGCTGCCGATCATTTTGGGCAGGGCAACACAGACCTCGCCCTTGAGGTTTTAGAACAGGCCTCTGTCAACGCTGAAATGCTTGGCGAAAACGATCTGCTCGTTGACATTTATGAAGCCAAAGCTGAATTTGCGCACTCAAAAGGAGATTATGAAACGGCCTTCAATGAACATATAAAGGCTGAGAAAATTGTAAACTCAATTAATGCGCAGCAATTTAGAGCGCGTGCTGACTATGTTGCAGCGAAGATAGCCTTCGAAGAAAGAAATGCGCGCATCCACATTCTGGAAGAAGAAAGGCGCCTTGCGATCCGCGCTGCCCAACGCAACAAGATGATCCTTTTTGGCCTGATCATTGGATTGGGATGTTTGCTACTACTGTTATATCACTTGTTCCGATCGAAGCGGCATTTGAAAACATATTCGGAAGAATTGGAAATTAGCGAAACCAAGGCCATGACTGCGATGCAGGCCAAATCGGCTTTTCTTGCTAATATGAGCCATGAAATCCGAACCCCGCTTAATGGCTTACTGGGTATGGCCCATATACTCAATGATAAAGCACTCGATGAAGAAGCGCAAAAATGCGTGAATGTTATTGTCGACGCTGGTGAATCATTATTGACTATCGTCAATGACGTTTTGGATTTATCAAAAATCGAGGCCGGCAAAATGAGTGTCGAGTTGGCACCGACGGATATTCAAAAAATCCTCAAGAAAACTCATCAATTATGGGAATCCAAAGCCCGAGAAAAAGGCATTGACCTTAAGCTTAATATCGAACCCTCACTAAACACATTTGTAGATTGCGATGGTTTGAGGTTACGTCAGTGCTTATCGAATCTAATCTCAAATGCCATCAAGTTTACCGATAAGGGCGTTGTTACGATACATGCGGATCTAGAAAACGCGGAACGCGACGACACTGAGGGCGATAATATTGACGGTGACGCACGATTGAAAATAAGCGTGACAGATACTGGGATTGGCATGACGCAGGGTGCAATTTCCCGGTTGTTTCAAGCTTTTGAACAGGTGGACCAATCAACAACGCGAAAATCTGGCGGGACTGGATTAGGATTGACCATCACAAATGAATTCGTCCACCTCATGAATGGCAATGTGGATGTTGAAAGTACCGTTGGCATCGGCTCCACCTTTACAATTGATATTGGTGTCAAACGATCGTCGCACTCTGCAATTGCATCAACCACTTCGAGCAAAACCGAACATACTAAGCTAGAGCCGATTGACCAATCCTTGCGCGTTTTATTAGTCGACGATAATGCGGTAAACCGCTTGGTGGCGAGAGCCTTCCTTGCAGAGACCAAACTTGAGGTTATTGAGGCGGCGAACGGTCAAGAAGCATTAGCGCACTTAAATGCAGATGCTAATTTCGATATTGTGCTGCTGGATATTCATATGCCTGTGATGGATGGCCCAGAGACTATTCGCCAAATCAGAGCTAGCGAGCAGCCGTGGTCGAACGTTCCGATTATCACCTTAACCGCTGATGCCATGATTGGTGATAAGGACAAATATTTAGCAATGGGCACAGAAGGCTATATTGCGAAGCCAATTGCGAAATCTGAGCTCCTCCAGGAAGTTACACGCGTGCTTGCAAAATATTCCTCATCGCGTTCGGCTGCCGCCTAACGGCGGCATGCAAGAGTTCGCAATCTTTTCAGTGGGGTTTAAAGGCGGAATTTAATTCCGCTAAGACGGAAATTTTGCTTTTGCTGGACTTCGTCGAGATTGCGAGCCGCTTCCAACCAGTCGCGTGACTCGCGAAACGCTGCGACAGATTTTTCCTCCGCTTCGGCGAGCTTCGTCATCGAATCCTCGACAATTTTACGGCTCATATTGGCATAATGCTCGGCTTCTTCAGCCTTCTTGACCGCCTGCTCTAAGAGCAGCTCGACCTCTTTGCCAATTTTGTTCTTGCGGGCAAACATGCACCACACCCTCTAAAGCCGCCGGAAACCGGCATTGTTGCGTTACCCCACCTCCCCCACCAAGCCATTTTACTGGCTTGAGAAGACGGGCCCGCTTAGAGGATGCAACAAATGTGCCCTGTTAACGTTTTTGCGCCAGCCTGGCACGAGCGTGCGGGCTTACTGCCAATGTTGATCACGCTTTACGGTGAAAAGGCTTGAAACCCCAATCAACGCGGAACCACCACCAAATGCAGACAAAGCAACAACCAAAATCATGAAACCTGACATTTTAACTCTCCCGATCATGGTCTCCTCCACCACCCCAACCTTGCCTCTCCCGGCAAGATCTCTTGGCTTGAAGACCATGAAGAGTAGTGTTGTCCCGAATTGGGGAGCGAGTTGTCCCGCAATGGGGCAGCATCATGATTTGTGCTGGTAAAATGAGGCAATTTTGCGAATTTCGACGATTTTATTAGCATTAAATGCTAATTATCGCACGACATATGGATGTTCTTGCAATTTTGCCAGAGATTCCCGTGCCGTTTCCGCCAAAGCGCGCGCATCATCAGCCCTGCCTGAACCGCGTCGCCAGGCAATGCCGATGGTTCGGTTTTGCGCAGGCCCCTCTAGCGGGATCGCGGTCAGATCTGCGGCCTGAACCATGCCTTGGCGCACCGCCATATCGGGCAACAAAGTCGCCCCAAGGCCTGCCCGCGTCATCTGCGCGAGGGTCAGCAGGCTTGTGGCGCCAAAACTTCCCGAATTTTCATCGGTACGAAGATGGCATGCAGCTAGCGCATGATCGCGCAAACAATGGCCATCCTCTAGCAATAACAGGTCAATCTTGGCCAATTGCGCGGGCGTGATGGTTTTTTTATCCGCAAACGGGTGAGATTGCGCGCACGCAAACCAGAATTTGTCTGTACCCACATCAATCGTATCCAATCCCGGCATTTCAAAAGGTAGCGCCAACAAAGCCGCATCCAACAGGCCAAGCGATAATTGTTCAATGAGTGTCGATGTCAAATCTTCTCGCAGGAATAGCCGCAAATCCGGATAGGCATGCTTCAATGCGGGGGCCAATGAAGGGATCAGGAACGGCGCAATTGTCGGAATAACCCCAAGCCTGAAATCATCGGACAATATAGTGCGGTCCCGCACCGATAAAACCAAATCCTCCGTACTCGACAAAAGGGCTGCTGCTTGCTTGACAACGCGCTCGCCAACCGGGGTGAGTAAAAATGCCCGTGTTGATCGATCAACAAGCTGCACCTCAAGGATCGCTTCAAGCTCTTTAATGGCTGAGGACAATGTTGATTGAGACACCAGACAGTCTTGCGCCGCGC
The DNA here is from genome assembly GCA_964421675.1 of uncultured Caulobacterales bacterium. Lineage (GTDB taxonomy): Bacteria > Pseudomonadota > Alphaproteobacteria > Caulobacterales > Parvularculaceae > CALLPQ01. Next base: position 2,079 of record CAYQXV010000068.1, on the reverse strand, counting down.
GGGAGAATGATTGACGGCGCGCCAATGCAACGAAAAACTGGAGCTGGCGTAAGGTTGGCAAAATTAACATAAGGGGCCCTTTATGTTCGCACAGATCCACAAATAACGTCATCTACAAAACCGATGGTGATTTTAAGTATTATCAATTTGATTGATTTTCAAGTCACGCGCTTCTGCTATACGCCGCCCACCGAACACTGAACCCCGCAAGCGCCTCCATTCAACGGTGTCACTATTGAGCCCATCGCCAACTAGGGCTAGGCAAGCTGCACGATTTTCACAGGACCCCATCATGACCCAACGCCCCCTCGCCCTGATCACTGGGGCTTCATCTGGTATCGGGGCCGCATTTGCCCGCCACGCAGCAAAGAACGGCCATGATGTTGCGCTGGCCGCGCGGCGCCTGGACCGGCTAGAGAAACTCGCCCAGGAAATTCAGGCCACCTGGCCCGTTGAAGCCTTCGCATTAGAGGCAGACCTCGCAGATCCAACGACGCCAGAACGCATGGTCACCGCCATCACCGAGCGGGGCCGCACCATTGATGTACTGGTCAATAATGCAGGCTTTTCGATCCCGGACGGGTTTGTGTGGACGTCGCTTGAAAAACAACAGGGCTTTTTGGAAGTCACCCTCAATGCCCCCGTTGCCCTGTCCCATCTTGCAGCACAAAGCATGCTCGCGCAGGGGCGCGGCCGGATTATCAATATCAGCTCAATGACCGCTTTTTCTTCTGGTGGCAAAGGCCATACGCTTTATCCGGCGGCGAAAAGTTTTCTGGTAAAATTTTCGCAATCCCTCAATGCAGAACTCAAAGAGCACGGCATTCAGGTCAGCGCCGTCGCACCCGGCTTTGTTAAAACCGAATTTCTGGAAGCCAATGGCACCGCCGAGGCGATGCGCAACACTGATGGTTGGTATTGGCAAACACCCGAAGAAATTGCCGAAGAAAGTTGGCGGCGCAATGAACGCGGCGTTGAAGTGATCGTGCCCGGCTTTGCGCCTAAATGTGCCGCCGTTCTGTTAAAGTTTGTACCCGAACAATTGCTCACCCCGCTAACGCGCAAAGCCGCCGCGGGGCAATATGTAGGAGATGGATAAGCCGCCATGTCAATTCTGGTCACCGGAAGCGCCGGCCATTTAGGCGAAGCCCTTATGCGCACATTGCAAAAGCGCAGCATCCTAGCGCGCGGTATTGACCTGAAGCAAAGCCCCTTCACCAATATGAGCGGTAGTTTAAGCGATCGCGCTTTCGTTGCCCGCGCCATGGAGGGCATCGACACGGTATTGCATACGGCAACCTTGCACAAACCCCATGTGGTCACCCATACCCGCCAGGATTTTGTCGACACAAACATAACCGGCACATTGAACCTGCTGGAAGAATGCCGAACACGGACGATGAAAGCGTTTGTGTTTACCTCAACCACCAGCACATTTGGCGATGCGATGCGCCCTCAACCCGGCGGGCCGGCCGTCTGGGTCGATGAAGATGTGGTTCCGATTACCAAAAATATTTATGGGGTGACGAAGCTGGCGGCGGAAAATCTGTGCCGCCTTGCCCACACCAGCAACCGCCTCCCCACAATCATTTTGCGCACGTCGCGATTTTTTCCGGAAGACGATGATGCAAAGACGGTGCGGCAAGCTTATTCAATGGAAAATGCAAAGGTCAATGAATTGCTCGCCCGGCGCGCTGATATTGCCGATGTGGTGAGTGCTCATCTTTGCGCTGCTGAGCGCGCGCGCGACATTGGGTATGGTATGTATATAGTCTCAGCAACGCCGCCCTTCACCCGCAATGACCTGCAGGGCCTCACCCAAAATGCGCCTGACATCGTGGAACGACACGTACCGTTTAAAGGCGTTTACGAGAAAAAAGGCTGGTCTATGTTTCCCGCAATTGAACGCGTGTATGACAATAGCCGCGCCCGCAAGGCGCTTGGCTGGGAGCCTGCCCTGGATTTTTCCACTGCGCTTAACAAGATAGAAAAAGACCAGCCAATCTTCAGTCCCCTGACAGACGAAGTTGGCAAAAAGGGCTATCATGATGAAGTCTTCGAGGATGGCCCTTTTCCTGT
>CAYQXV010000067.1:0-7819 GCA_964421675.1 uncultured Caulobacterales bacterium | reverse complement strand
CACATTGTCGTTCTGGCCGGTCTGGCCCTTCCTTTGCACCTATCTTGTCGGCCCAATAGTTGTTGGCGGGCGGTCTTTTCTGTTTCCCGCGTAAAAGCTGGGGTTTTGGGGAAGGGGCGTTGCGCAGATGACGCCAATGACCGGGTCAAATTTGCCGGTCCGGCAAGAATTGCCGGGTGGTGATACGCGTTGATAGACGAGATTTAGAAAGCCAGATTGCTGTTATGAGCCTGACATCGATTATCAATATTGCAAAATCCGGGGTGCTGGCGCACCAGACCGCGATTGCGGCGACGGCGGAGAATGTTGCCAATATTGCGACGCCAGATTTTGCGCGCCGCGATGTGCAGTTTCAGGCCGATCAAATTCCCGGTCAGTTTTCTGGTGTTAGCGTTAGTGTGGTGCGCGAGGCGTCGGATGCGGCGTTGCAAGCGGCAAGCCTGTCATCGGCTAGTGATGTGGCCGGTCTTGAGCGCGTTGCCGATGCGCTGTCACGGGTTCTCGACAGTTTAGGGGCAACCGATGACAATGTTTCATTTGCGGACCGCGCTGCACAGGCGGTGAATGGGTTTGCGCAGTTAAATGCAAGTCCGCAATCAGCCGCGGCGCAGGCAAATGCTCTGTCTACGTTGCAATCTGCCTTTGCTGCTTTTGATGAAACCCGCGCGGTGATTGATACTGAGGTGCAACGCGCCCAGTCTGGCCTGCAAAGCGGTGTTGACTCGGCCAATACAATTTTACAGGAAATTGCGACCTTGAATGCGCGCATTGCCAGCGATCCGGATGGGTCTGGCGGGCCTGCGGATGCGTTGAGCGCGCAGCTTGCTGCGCTGTCGACATTATTGCCGATCAATGTGAGCCGCGATGATATTGGCCGGGCGAGTGTGGTGACGCAAAGTGGCCGCGTTCTGGTGGATGCAGGCGGTGCCGGGCAATTGTCGGCAAGCGCTGATGGCGCGCTGTCCTTAACGCCGAGCGCGGGCGGCGATCCCATCGATATTTCTGCAGAGATAACGGGCGGGGACATTGGCGGCAGCTTGCAATTGGTGAACGGTGATCTGGCGGCGGTGCGCGACTTAATCAATCAGGCAGAAGCCGGCTTTGCCAATGCGCTAAATGCGGCAGCGGCTGCAAATACAGCCTTTCCGCCGCCTGCAATTTTAAGCGGGACGCAGGCCCTTACGGCGGCGGGGCTCTCGCGCCTGGAAGGTCAAACCAGCATTGCGCTCGTTAATAGTGCGGGCGCGCTATCCGCGCAGATAGTCATTGATTTTACCAATGGCACGCTCTCGCGCGATGGCGGACCGGCAATTGCATTTGGCGATGATCCAGCCTCATTGGTGGACGGGCTCAATGCGGCCCTTGGCGGGCAGGGCACGGCGAGCCTTGTTGATGGTCAGCTTGTGCTTGATGGAGGCGCGCTCGGCGGCGTTGCAATCGCAGATGATGGGGCGGGCTTTGGCGCGCTTGCCGGGTTCAATCCGCTGCTTGTCAGCGACGGTGAAGGCTTTGCGGTCAATCCCGATATTCTTGCCAATCCTTCTACCATTCCTTCAGCGCGTTTATCGCTTGAGGGGGTTACTCTGGGGGAGAGCGTTTTGCTTGCCAATAATGGGGCCGGGGCCGCCGCCTTGTTTGAGGCCGGACGCGGGGAGGCCGAGCAATTGGCCCAGACCCTTGGAACCATTGGCGCGGCGGCGAATGCTTCGCGCGCACGGGCTGATAGCGCAGCCGCCTTTGCCGATGATATTGCGGCCCGGCTTGCCAGTGAATCGGGCGTAAATCTGGAAGAAGAGCTGACAAATCTGATCTTGTTTCAGCGCTCTTTTAATGCCAATGCGCGCATATTGGCGGTTGCTGACGAATTATATCAATCGATCCTTGCGCTGATATAAAGGCTAGTCGATAAAGGGCGGACCTGATTTGACCCTCTGCCAGCCTTGAAAGCGACCTGTCATGCCCATCACGTTTAACGTCCAGAGTAAATCCCTGATTGAGGATGACCGCTTGCGGCCCAGACTCGCAACCGAGGTGATGCCCGACTGGAAGCGCGACATTCCCGGGCAAGTCGAAAAAGAGCTGCAAAAGGGCAATACTGTGCGCACATGCCCGGCCATTCATGATTATTTACATCTTGGTTATGTTATTCCTCTGTGGACTGATGTTGTGGTAGAGCGGGTCAGCCTTGGCGCGAACCGCCAAGCGGTGCGCGATCCAAAGGGTAAAATGATCAGCTGGCGGACGGCCCATGCGGCGTTCCCGTTAGAACAACATGGCCGCGACCAGGTGGAGGGCGTTGAGATGTTGGAGCCCCCCGACGGGCTGCCCTTGGTGGTAAAGCCGATTTGTCCATGGTTGGTGGAAACCCCGCCGGGATGGTCGATATTGGTTTTGCCGTTGTCGATGCATGAGGAAAAAAACAAACTACCGCTGATCCCGATCCCCGGTGTTATCAATACCGATCACTGGCATCAAATCCACACGCCATGCCGTTGGGAGCGCGCGGACCCGGTAATCCAGTTAAAAGCGGGCACCCCGTTCATGCATGTCATCCCGTTCCGGCGGACTGAGAGCTTAAAGGCTGAATTTAAAGTCATTGAAGAGCAGGCACGGCTTGCCAATCTGGCGGGCGTCCTCAGTGATTTTTCCGGAGGATATCGCCGCCAGCAAAAGAACTCAGAAAAAGTGCACGGCGTGGGGACGAAAGATCCCAGCTCTGATTAGGACCGCTTTCTGACTAGGCTGCTCTGGGATGGGGCCCTTTCCAATCAGCTATAGGGGGCCTATATCCTAATCCATGAAAAGCGATCTGACATCTTTGGATATACCGCGCATTGATCTTGGCGTGCCTGCGGGCGCGCGCGTGATCGTGGCGATGTCGGGCGGGGTGGATTCCTCGGTCACCGCGGCGCTGTGCGCGCTGTCGGGCTATGATACGGTGGGTGTGACGCTGCAGCTTTATGATCACGGCATGGCGATTTCGCGCAAAGGCGCGTGCTGTGCCGGTCAAGATATTCATGATGCCCGCCTTGTGGCGGAGCGGTTGGGCATTCCCCATTATGTGCTCGATTATGAAGACCGCTTTTCCGACAGTGTGATGGAAGATTTTGCGGATACCTATCTGGCCGGGGCAACGCCGATCCCGTGCGTGCGCTGTAATGAACGGGTGAAGTTTCGCGACCTGATGGAGACCGCGCGCGATCTTGGCGGGGCGGCCATGGTAACCGGTCATTATATCCGCCGGGTGGAGGGGGCCCATGGGCCGCAAATGCGCAGAGCCGTCGATGCGGGCAAAGATCAAAGTTATTTTCTGTTTTCGACAACGCCCGAGCAATTGGAATTTTTGCGCTTTCCCCTTGGCGAGATGGCCAAAGATGAGGTGCGCAAGATTGCCAGTGCGCTGGGGCTGAGCGTTGCCGATAAACCGGACAGTCAGGACATTTGTTTTGTGCCTGAGGGTAAATATGCCAGCGTGGTTGAGCGCTTACGGCCGGGGGCTGCGGAACCGGGCGAGATCGTTCATGTTGATGGCACGGTGATGGGCCGCCATCCCGGCGTGTTGCATTATACGGTTGGTCAAAGGCGCGGGCTTGGCATTGCCACGGGCGACCCGCTTTATGTGGTGCGCGTTGATGCGGCGCGCCGTGAAGTGATTGTTGGCCCGCGCGAAGCGCTCCTTGTACACCATATTTTATTAAAAGAGATCACCTGGCTGGGTGATGGTACGCTTGAACGCGCTGCCCGCGACGGGTTGGCGCTGGGGGTGAAGGTGCGCTCAACGCGCCCGCCAAAACCCGCCAGACTGGCCCTTGAGGATGGATCAATTTCGGTCTTGCTCGATGAAGCCGAAGAAGGGGTTGCCCCCGGACAGGCTTGTGTCTTTTACGGCATTGGCGAGATGGCCGGGCGGGTCCTTGGCGGGGGATGGATTGCAGGAACGAGATCGCAATTGGCGTCCTCGCCTGACGGGTCTTGCCCATCTGACCTTGATAATCCATCTGGCGATCAGGCAGGCACAGCCCCGTCAGACCAAACAGTACATATGCAAAATTAGGCCATGACGAATCGCCAGCTTTGGCCTATGAATTTTGCCTGCGTTTGGAAAAACCAGCTGTTTTTAGATTACCCTGTGAAAGAGTGAACCGCGCCCATGTCGAAGAAAAAGTATGATTGCCTGAAATGTTCCGCATATTGCTGCACATACACCCATATTCCCACAACCAAGTCAGACATTAAACGTCTGGCCAAGTTTCATGGGGTGAGCGAAGAGCAAGCCAAGCGCAAATATACAAAAAAGGGCGACGATGAAAATCCGCGCGTCTTGCGCCATGTTGAAGACGAGCATTTTGATTCAGCCTGCATGTTTCTTGATAAAGACACACGCAATTGCACAATCTATGAGGGCAGACCAAAGATTTGCCGTGAATTCCCGACGCAAACGCGCTGTGGCTATTATGAGTTTTTGATGTTTGAGCGCGACGTTCAGGACGATCCTGAATGGGTTGCAACCACCTGATCGGTTGACGCCCGGCCCACTAGCCAGCTCACAAGAAAGATGGCCACAAGAAAGACGGCCAAAAGAAAGATTGTTTGAGTGCAGCCTTATTTAGATCTCTTACAGCGCGCGCTGGATGATGGTGATGAGCGCATGGACCGTACCGGTGTTGGCACCCGTGCGGTCTTTGGTCATCAAATGCGGTTCGATCTGGCCGATGGGTTTCCCTTATTAACAACCAAAAAATTGCATCTGCGTTCTATCATCCATGAACTGTTATGGTTCATCGCCGGCGATACCAATATTGGCTATCTCAAAGAAAATGGCGTGTCGATCTGGGATGAATGGGCCGACGAGGTTGGTGATTTAGGCCCCGTCTACGGATCGCAATGGCGCTCATGGCGCGGGGCCGATGGGCAAGCCGTTGACCAGATTTCTTGGGTGCTAGACGAGATTAAAAATAACCCGACGTCACGGCGTTTGGTGGTGAGTGCTTGGAATCCGGCCGAGCTTGATAAAATGGCGCTCGCGCCGTGTCATTGTCTGTTCCAATTCTTCGTTGCGGGCGATCGGTTATCGTGTCAGCTCTATCAGCGATCTGGCGATATATTTCTTGGCGTGCCGTTTAATATTGGATCTTATGCATTGCTCACTGCGATGGTGGCGCATGTGGCGGGGCTAAAGCCCGGTGAATTTGTCCATACCCTCGGGGATGCGCATCTTTATTCAAACCATCTTGATCAAGCGCGCGAACAATTATCGCGAACGCCGACCCAGCGACCGCGTTTATGGCTCAACCCGGATGTCACCTCGCTGTTTGATTTTACCTATGATGATATTCGAATAGAAGACTATGAAGCGGCCCCGCATATCAAGGCACCGGTCGCGATATGAGCGCGCCGCGCAATGACGAGGGTGAGGGCGCACAATATGACGTCCCGATTGCCCTAATTGCGGCGGTGAGTGAAAATGGGGTGATCGGGCATGACGGGGATATGCCCTGGCGCTTACCGCAAGATTTAAAATGGTTCCGCAAAAACACCATGGGCAAGCCCGTGATTATGGGCCGCAAAACATGGGCCTCCATCGGAAAAGCCCTGCCGGGGCGTGCTAACATTATCATTACGCGCTCTGAAGATTTTGCCCTTTCAGAAGAGTTGGGCGCGGATGTGTATGTCGTCCATTCATTGGAAGCCGGTCTAGAGCGCGCGCAAATCTGTGCCCGGGAGAGCGGGGCGAGCGAAATTTGCATAATTGGCGGCGGCGAAATCTATCGCCAAACTCTGGACCGGGCCCAACGCCTTTATATGACACGGGTGATGGCGAGCCTCGACGGGGACACGGTTTTCCCGCCAATCGATTCGCAAAACTGGACCATCACGCGCCATGGCGAGGCCCCGCAGGATGCAAAAAACTCACACCCGTGCGAATTTTTTATTTTTGACCGAAAATCATAGATTTGGGCGCGATTGCCTCTAGGGCGTTGATTTACTGGTAAGTCCGCCTTTGGGGGATCAGCACGGCACGCTTTAGACGAGAAAAATGTCTACAATTTAATCCATGAAGTGAACTCGCTGGCAAGGTCAACGCTTTGAGATATCCAAGAATTTCCTGTATAAGCAGGGAAAATTTGCGACCGCAAACCGGGGATTTATACCACCATGCGCACTATGTTTTTCATGTCGGCAGCTCACGAAAATAGCGAGCACGCCTTATCGCGAGACCAGATCTCGCAAGCTCAAGAGACGGGTTCGAATCCGGGCCCAAATAAAGTTTCATCTGTAAATCCGCGCTTTGGCGGATTTGCGGCAATAATGATTGGGGCACTGACAATAAGCTCTGCGGGATATGCGCAAGGGCCATCCTTTGATGTGTCGTGCCGGTCCAGTGATGATATTCGCCAAATTCTGGTGGTCTCTCCGGGAGAGCGCGGACAGGCATGCGACGTTATCTATACGCGCGATTATGGCGCGAGCGTATCGACGCCCTATTATGCCAATAGTGATGTTTCATTTTGCGTGGACAAGGCAGTTGGCCTTCGCGACAAATTGCGCTCTGCGAATTATGAGTGCAGCGGTCGCGGCAATCAACTGGCCTCGCGTCCTACCGAGCAGCCTCAAGCGCAAGCAGTATCAAGCCCTGTTTCGGCTAGTGTCGCTGCACCAGCAGCGCCGCAAGTTCAAACCGCTTCTATTGCCGCACCAACCGCAGCGACACCGACTGCCCCGGCAACACCGCAAGAGACATCCGCAGAGAGCGGTCTATCAAGTCGCGAGGCATTTTTACGCCGGCTAAAAACACCGGCGCCTGTGGTTCATGACTCCGCGCGCCTTGCTGAAACATCGGCGAGCATTGAAAAAACTGTGGAGGCCGCTACTGCGCCGCAAAGCGCTGCCAGCGATTTTTCTGTGCCCGCACCGGCTGAAAGCTTGGTGGAAAGTGTGGCCCCGGCAGAACCGCTCAAGCAAGCCGTCGAAGCGACAATTGCGGACAATCAAGTTACAACCAATCAAGTCACAGCAACTGCAGATGAGCTGGTCGGACCTGTACTCCCTGAGGCGGGTCTTCCTAAAGTTGCAAATACAGAATATGCACCAACGCCGGAGAGCGTCTTTGCGCACACGCAAGCTGCCGATAGTGGTCCGATTGCGTTGGTTGTGCCAGATGCTCAACCCTCATCAGCGCGCAGCAAAGCGGTGAATGGTGCCGCGCTCGAACGGCCGGTCTATTCTGGTCTGGTTCCGACCCGTGCCCAAAACGCAAAACTTGTAGGCGCAACACCGGTCGTCCTTGCATCCTCGCAAGTGGCAGCGCCCGAACCAAGTGCTGACCTATCCCCAGCTACACCCTCAGCTGCATCTGCATCAAGCACACCGTCAATTATCACTTCAGTTTTGAGTGCAACAACATCCGATCAGCCACGCTCGCGGCCAGAAATCATCAAAGCCGCCCTTGCAGCGCAAGCAGCCGCTTGGAATGAGGGCGATATTGAAGCCTTTATGGAAGGCTATTGGCGCGATGCAGATTTACGATTTGTGTCGGGTACGGAAGTTTCTAAAGGGTGGACAAAAACGCTCAAACGCTACCGCGACCGCTATGGTAACGGCGCACAATTGGGCCAGCTCACTTTCGAAGATCTCGATGTGCAAATGGTCACCGAAGATGTCGCCATCGTGGTTGGCCGCTTCGCGTTGGCGCGCACCGAAGGCAATAGCTCTGGCCTATACACGCTGGTCATGAAACGCTTCGAAGGCGCATGGCGCATCGTTCATGACCATACAGTCGCCGATGTCCCCGCCGAAGAAAATGCTGACGGCGACGAAT
>CAYQXV010000066.1:0-7979 GCA_964421675.1 uncultured Caulobacterales bacterium | reverse complement strand
AATATTCTTTTGTGTGCAGTGAATTTTATTCCACCTGAAAGAGTATTATCGGTCCGACACCTTTGCTTCAGGCATTTCACTACTTCTAATTAGCTGCGTTCAATGCGGGTGGGACAAAAAATATTGCTCGCGCCATAAAGGCTATTTCTTAAAAATTTTATCGCGCTCTAATGCAACAAGAACCAATGCCGTGACGATAAGTGTGTCGATTGAGGCAATGCCGGTCAGTTGTATCGTTGTCGATTGTGAAATAAAGCCGAATGCGGAGCCTGCGCCCCAAGAGGCTAGCGCCGGAATGCTATACTGATTTGTTTTTTCATCCTTGGATTCTCTGTAAGAAAAGCGACGGATAAAAAAGGCATCAATCAAGTAAACGGCGCCAATTGGAGGAATGATCACTCCCAATGCCACTAGGAACCCGACCAGGTAGCTTTGCGCTTCTACGAACGCGATAGATGTTCCAATCACCCCGATCGCTAACAGGATTTGCTTCAACGTGAATTGCGAGGTCATCGTCGCAATCGAAAGACCGGATGAGTAAAGGCATAGAACGTTGCTGGCCCAAGCGCCGAGAGCAAACAGGAAGAAGGCGGGGATTGCCAGGCCGAGTGTTGCCATAACGGCGAGCAAATCAGGGTTGGCCGCGGTTAAGCTTGGCAATGCGGATAAAAACATGACCAAAGGAAAAATGATTCCAAGGGCGATGAAGACCGACCAAATGGCCCCTGCGCGACTCTTCGCAAACCGGCTATAATCCGGCTGGATGATTACCCCTGCAATATAGGACCCGACGACAGCCGAGACCGCCGTTTGAAATGTAAAGTCATTTGTTAATCCCAACGGCGCGCCCGTTGATTCACTTACACTGCGATAGCCCGCAAACAGTAAAAAGGCGAGCATAACCGGGACGAGGAAAAGCGCGAGTTTATCAATGCCTTTAAAACCATTGATGGTAATCGCAATCATCAGCGCGCTCGCAACAAGCACCAAGATCCATGTCGGAATTCCAACGCCAAATGCATCGAGCAACATTTGGTGCGCTGCCTGACCTAAGGAATTGCTAATCACACCATACCAGCCGATGAGTGAAATCGCGACGGCCGCGTTCGCAATCTTCGAACCCGATCGACCAAAAGCATAATCTGTCAGCAGATATGTCGAAAGCCGCGAGCGAGCGCCTACATAACTCGTCATTGCGCCCATAATACCCAGAATAAGACTACCAAGTGCAAAAGCGAGCGCCGCTTTTGTATAGCCCAGCGAGCCCCCAATTTGCGCCGATACGATAAAGATCGCAAAACCAATCGTACCGCCTATGACAATCAAGGCCAGGCTAAACCCGCTCGAAGAGACATTTTCAGGAACGGCCCCGCTGGTAAATTCCTCCAAGTCGGAGCCATCCTGATTTATTGTATCAGACATAGTAGTCTCTTTCAGTTTAACTGAGCATTAGGGTTGAAGAATAATCTTACCGCATTGGGAACCATTGCTCATATAGGCATAAGCATCTTTATAATCTTGCAGGGCAAAAACGCGGTCGATGATTGGCTTGATCTTACCAGATTCAAGCGCCTTGGTAATGTAAGTAATGCCTTCTTTTCGCAAAGAAGGATCACTTACATAATTATACATAGAATAAGCATGCACGGTGGTACGTGTACGAATAACATCAAGAATGGGTACAATAATATCCGTTGTGCCGCTGAGCATACCATAAACAGCAATCTTGCCGTCTCTTGCCATTGCTTGAGTGTATGCTTTCAAAAATGAGCCCGCCACCGGATCAAATGCAAATTTGATCCCCTTTCCATCGGTCATTTCTTGCAGCTGTTCGTGAAAGAAGGCTTCATCGGTTGTATTGATCACATGATCGGCACCAATATTTTTGAGAAATTCATTCTTACTGGCGGACCGGGTCGTGGCAACCACGTTCGCACCTAAAGATTTTGCGATCTGAATTGCTCCGATACCTGCACTACTCGCCCCTGCGATAATAAGTGCGGTATCCCCTTTTTTCAGTTCGCCTAGTGTATTTAGAGAAAAATACGCAGTGAGATATTGCATCCACACTGAGCACCCTTCTTGCGCTGTCAGCCCGTCTGGCCAGGACGCACAATATTCCGCGGGAACAATCGCATATTCCCCATGCACACCGTGGCGCTCAGGGGCGGTTGAAAAGAAGGGAACCGTCGAAACACGGTCGCCCACTTTTATATCACTAACCCCCTCACCCACGGCTTCAACCACGCCGCTCGCTTCAGAACCGATCCGCGAGGGAAATGTAAGTTCGGTATAGTGCATTGAATTGATATAAAGAATATCGGCTTGGTTCAGCGCACTCGCTGAAACTTTCAAGCGCACTTCTCCTTTCTCAGGATCAGCCACAGCGGCATCTTCCAATTGCAGACCATCTTCCAGGCCTGGCTTCACAACATGCAACAGCTTCGCCATCGGAGTTCTCCTCAATTAATGAATTGTATTTTTGTAAATATACCCGTCTTTCATAATGACTGGCATATGCGCACCTTGGTCTTGAAGAACGGTAAGATCGTCAAAGGGATTATCGTCCAGAAGCAAGATATCTGCCTTTGCCCCGGGAGTAATTTCGCCAAGGCGACCTGTTTGATTTAAAATTTCCGCATTGATGCGCGTTGCTGATTGGAGAACGTCGCGCGGCGCCTGCGCTTCAGCGCGAATAAGGAACTCTCTAGACTGATGATCGAAGGAATCGCCAAGCAAATCGGTGCCCAAACCAAGCTTAACGCCCGCACGGCGGCAAATTTCAATACTTGAAAGGCCTGCATCTTTTACGATGCGAAGTTTTTCAAGCATCGCTTCGCTCCACCCATTCTTGCGCCCCTCTTCTTCCAGAACTGTATATGTCACCAGGGTCGGCACCATATAAGCCCCCTTACTGGCCGCAAGCTTTGCGGCCTCCTCATCGATCAAGTTTCCATGCTCTATGGTGCGGACACCTTCTTCCAACGCGATCTTAATCGCGCTTGCCTGATAGGCATGCGCCATCACATAGGTATGACGTCGTGTGGCCTCCTCAACGATCACGCGAATTTCTTCACGCGAATATTGATCGCACTCTAATGGATCATGAGGCGAAGAAACGCCGCCAGAAACAAAGATTTTAATCTGATCGGCACCCTTACGAAGTTGTTCACGAACCGCTTTTCGGCATCCGTCAACACCGTCTGCAACCATCCCCGTATAGGCAAGTGCATTGGTACACTGACATGCATCCGTTTCATCCGTCAGAGAGCGGAAATCACCATGACCGCCGGTCTGCGACAGGGCGCGCCCTGCAATGAACATGCGTGGTCCTGCGATTTCCCCTTCTTCAACAGCAGCTTTAATGCCGAAATCGCCGCCGCCTGCATCGCGGATCGTGGTAAAACCGCGCATCAGCATACGCTTCATAATATTGACGGCGCGCGCGGTCATTAAGGTTGGCGGCACGTCTTTCAAGCGAGCAATATTAGTATCGGCAAGGAAAGGGTGCGCATGACAATCGATCAAACCTGGATGAGCAAACCGACGAGCCGCATCAATAATCGTTGCGGCATCGGTTTGAATATGACCTGCTGGCTCTATTTCTTTAATGTCACCATCAGCGATCAAAATATCCGAAGGATCACTAGGATCATCACGATTACTATCCAGGATGCGCGCATTTTTAATGAGGGTTAGCGACATGCGCGCTCCTATTGTTATTCGGTGACGCCATAAACTTCTTTTGCGCGAGCAGCTGTGAGATACCCGTTCTTTATATCTTCTAGCACTTTATCCCGCGGTCTTTTTGAAGGGCTACCATATCCCCCGCCCGTTGCGCTAAAAACTTTTACAACATCATCAACGCCGAGCGGGATGGCCGTGCACGCCGAATAATGTGTTTTTTCGCCATTTGCCAGATGCACTTCTACATAGTTAGTCGAGCCAGTTAGTCCGCCATCTAAGCCCCATGGGCCTTCATGAGAGCGGGTATAGGCCATGGTCAACCACCAATCATCGGCTAAAATGCGGTAGTCGAGGCAAATCCCCTTACCGCCAATAAATTCGCCCTCACCGCCAGGTGCATCATTGAGACAAAGCCGGTCCACTCTTAGACCGTTGCGCTGTTCGGTAATTTCAACGGGGACGTTGAAAGTATCACCATGAAAGCCTGTATACAGAGCATTTAGCCCATCCGCATCTTGCGCTGCTCCCCAACCACCAAGTTGCGGCTCTACAATCCCGTGATTGTGTCCTGTCTCCGGATGCGGTCCGCCCATAAATGTCCCGCAGATAGAAGAATAATGTCCTGCCGGTAAACGATCAGGCATTGACGGCGCAAGCGCTTTCCAGAGCAGATCTAATCCCAACATGGCCACTTCATAATAGACACCCATGGCCGTTGGGTATTCTGCATCAAACATCGAGCCTTTGTCAGTCAGTAACTCTATTGGCTTGAAGGAGCCCGCATTGCCAAACGTGTCAGGGCTTGTCACCGCTTTAAACAGCATCTGACAGTCAACCAATGTTGAGTCGCGTGATGAGTTTAGAGATGAAGTTTTGCTCTGTTCCGGATTGTCGCGCAGATCAACAATAAATTTTTCATCGGTGATGGTAATGACAACTTTGATCACCCGGCCGTCTTCAAGCGTTTCTTCAGCGCGGAATTCACCCTTTGGCAAGTCTTTCATTGAGGCCCGGGAAATTTTCTCACCGAGCGCAATATAATCTTCCATTGCAAATGTAATGGCGGGTTCCCCATATTTCTCAATGAGCGTCAAAAACCGCTTCTGGCCTGCGCGCATAGAAGAAATACCCGCCCAGAAATCACCCTTTGTTGTTTCCGGCACGCGCGAATTGATCAGAATAATATCAAGCACAGCCTGATTAAGCTGGCCCTTTTCCATGATCTTAATTCCAGGTAACTGAAGCCCTTCTTGATAGACTTCAGTCGCATCAGGACTGATGCCCCCAGGAAATGCTCCGCCAAGATCTACCCAGTGTGCTTTGTTGGAAAGCCATCCCACCAAATTTCCATTGGCAAAGACAGGCATAATCAAGACCACGTCATTAACGTGACTAACACCGCCCATGTGGGGGATATTCAGCATAAAGATGTCACCATCGAAAATCTCTTTGGTAACATCGAATTTTTCCATAATGGCTTTCACACCCGGCTCAAGCATTCCGATAAAACCAGGAATACCAGAACCGGAACTCGCCAGATCGCCATTAGCGTTAAACAACGCAACGCCAAAATCCAGAACCTCATAGATGATAGAGCTCATGGCCGTTCGGCGCATGGTGGCAAACATTTCATCTGTTATGGCAGACAAAGAACTCTGAATGATTTCGATCGTAATCGGATCGTGCTGGCCGGTCATTGATTCTGCAATAGACGACATGGTTTTCCCCTATATCTCAATATGCAAGTTGCCAAAGTCATCAACACTGGCTTTCTGCCCGGGAAAGATAACAGTAGTAGAACCAGCTTCTTCAACGATGGCTGGCCCATCAAAACAAGCGCCCCGCCCTAGCTTAGCACGATCGTAAATCGCAGTATCAACAATGCCAGCTTCATCAAAGTCAACTCTGCGACTCCCTTTCAGGGCTGCATCGATATTTTTGCTTTCTTCAATGACTGCCAATTGCGGACGGTCAACAGATGCGTACGCCACCACTGTGAAATTGACCACCTCAACCGCGTTATCAAGCCTATAGGAATATTCCTTTTCATAAGCGTCGCGAAAGTCAACAAGGACATTTTCTAGCGTCTCCGCATCCAAATTCGGATTGCTCACGGGAATACGGACTGAATGTTCCTGTCCTTCATATCGCATTGCAAGAGAGCGCTCAATGCGCACCCGACTTACTGCAATTCCCTCTGCTACATAGGCCTCGCGGGCCTCTTGTTCCATTTCTTTAAAGGTATCGGAGATCATAGGCGCTGCAGCTGCATTCATAACCGCAGGCTGGGTGCGAATATAATCGCGCCGTAAATCTGACATGAGCATTCCCCACGCTGAGAAAACGGCTGAATGCGCTGGAACAATAACTTTCGGAATGCTTAGTTCAGCAGCCAATGCCGTTGCATGCATCGCACCGCCCCCGCCAAACGCCACCATTGTAAAATCACGAGGATCATATCCGCGATTAATCGAAACAAGTTTGAGTGCATTGGTCATATTATTATTGGCAATTCGAACCACACCGCATGCCGTATCTCTTGCTGAAAGACCTAACTTTGCACCAAGCTTGGTGAAAGATGCCTCAACTGCGCTCATATCCGCCTTGATCTCACCGCCAATAAAATAATCAGGATTAATGCGTTGAAGCATCAGATTTGCATCGGTGGTGGTCGGCTCTATGCCCCCTTTACCATAGGCCACTGGCCCTGGAAGGGCACCAGCACTCTGCGGGCCCACATGCATTTTTTTATGCTCATCAACCCAGCCAATTGAGCCGCCGCCATTGCCTATCTCAACAATATCAACGACTGGTGTCATGATCGGATAGCCAGCAGATTTTGCGCTTTTCTCAATCATATATTGGCTGGTGATAGCCACTTTCCCATTATCAATCAGGGAACATTTTGCGGTCGTCCCGCCAATATCAAAAGCAATAATATTCTTTATACCAATCGCCTCACCAAGCGCTGCGGCCCCAAGGACGCCGCTAGCCGGGCCAGACTCAACAATGGAAATTGGCGTTCGCTTGGTTGCCGTAACCGTATCAATACCCCCATTGGATTGCATGACATAGAACGAACCGCTAAACTTTTCCGATGCCAACCGGTCTTCCATTTTGCCGAGATATTTTTCAGTGGGCGGCTGTACATAGGCGCAAACCGCCGCCGTATTGGTGCGCTCATATTCACGCCATTCACGAGAAATTTGATGCGAAGACACAACGGTAATTTCTGGCCAAAGACGCTTTAGCTCTTTGGCGACAGTAATTTCATGGGCAGGATTTGCATAAGAATGCAGCAAGCAAATTGCGACGGCCTCAACTTTTTCTTTCTTAAGCGCATCAACGATCGGCGCCAACTCTGAAAGTTCGAGTGAGCCAAGCACCTCACCTTTATAACTCATACGCTCTGTTACCTCATGACGAAGGTGGCGCGGAACAAAAGGTTCAGGTTTTTGGTAACGCAAGTTAAAAAAGTCAGGACGGTTGCCGCGCGCAATTTCTAGAATATCGCGAAATCCGCGCGTTGTAATAAGACCGGTTTTAACACCCTTACGCTCGGTTAGCGCATTAATGACGACGGTCGTACCGTGGGCAAAAAACTCTACATCTTTCAAAGAAATATTGGCTTTGTCAAAAGCATCCGACACGCCTTTTTCAAAGTTGGGCGGTGTTGTATGAGCCTTTTCCGTTTCAACAGATGTCACTTGTCCTGTTGTTGGGTCCACATCAAAATAGACCAAATCTGTGAAGGTTCCACCGACATCAGAAGCTGCTCTTATGCGCGCCATATTCAAATTCTTTCCAGTCTCTTGAAGTCAACAGAATCAATCTTAAAAGCAAATTCCAAATATACCTAATTTTCATAACTGCCGGACTAGCATTGCTCAGCAGCGCCTCTTAGCGAGTCCATCTCACGCCCCAATCCTCTAGGTCGATCAACGCATATTTGAAAGCAAAGGCGTCGCCGAATTTTCATTCAGAGCGAGAACATCCTACACTGATATTCCGAACTTTCGATGACGCCTGCAATTCTGTACATTTTCTAGATCGTCGAGCGACGTTGCAGATTCTGGCAGGAAGGCAATGCTAACCACTAAAACAATACTCGCATCAACTTCACGCAAATTTCCTCGTGCAAAAACTCAAGCGAATTACAATCACCGCATCGCTTAGTAAGCGCCCTATGACTTTGAGAAGCAAATCATAGGGCGAGCTCACCCGACGGATTAGAAGTTATAGCGAAGATCCACGCGCCAGATGCGAGGCGGCGCAGCATGCGCAAAGCCGCC
>CAYQXV010000065.1:0-9038 GCA_964421675.1 uncultured Caulobacterales bacterium | reverse complement strand
CGCCTCGTTCCAGTTCGCGACCTGAAGACCGATGAAGACACCGATCACGACGATGGCAAAATCAATCCCAACGGCGAACCAATTTTCTTTTTCAACATGGGCTTTGAGGCGGCGAAACAGCATCACGCATCTCCCTCGCCCAGGGCGATGATCAGGGCTTCCGTTAGGTCGATAAAGTCATTGAGGGTCTCGAGTTGCTGTTTGGCTTGCACCTGCTGCATGGCCAGCGCGCCATCAAGGGCGCGATTGGCGCGAATTTCCTCAATGTCGAACTCGAACCGATTGGCAACGGTCAAGTCAGAATAACGCCCATCCGTTTGCAGCGCGTTGCCAAAATTCGTTCCATATAAAACGGCAGGCGAGATCAAATTGGTTCGCGTGTTTGCCAGCACCACGTCACCATTGTTGATAAAGGTGAGCTGTGCGTCCCATTCATGGAGCAGGTCGCGTAAGCGCGCGACATCAATCTTGCTAATCGCACCTGTTGTGGTGAGCTCCTCATAGCCGCGAAATGCCATGTTAAACGAGTCCCCTCTAATGGCGGAAGCAACCAAGGGATTAAACTCCTCCTCGGGAAAGTCGCCGCCGTGTTCAAGTCGGTCTCTTAAAGTCGCTACGCCCTCTATCCGGTCATCCAAATAGACTTGGCCTGCGGCGAAGTAATCGCGGGCCAGAATTAGCTCTGTCCGAAAACTCGCAAGCTGAGTGGCAACGCGCTCATTCTCGCTACGAGCTTCATTCCAATTGGCCACCTGCAAACCGATAAACACACCGACCACAACGATGGCAAAATCAATCAGAACCGCAAACCAGTTCTGGTCTTTGACGTGTTTAGATATTCTTCGAAGTAACATGGTGCGCCCCTAATCCGAGATTAGAATATAGCGCGTTCCTTAAGTCTGTCTATGAGCGTTTTAAGCCGCTCACTACGGCAAGTTTACTCCGGTTTTCAGACATAGAATTTAAATGAACCAATGTCTGATTAGGGCCAATAATTGCCTTTCAGATTCAAACTGAGGCAGTACCTAAAAAGCCGCCGAACACGCCGCAAATCTGTCCTGATCAGTCCGTCAGGTTTATCGCTCAAGCGGTTTATATTTCACGCGCTTGGGCATTACTGCCTCTTCGCCTAGGCGACGGATTTTGTCTTTGATGTAATCTTCATAATTACCTTCAAACCATTCCACATGGCTGTCGCCTTCAAAGGCCAGAATATGGGTGGCGATCCGGTCAAGGAACCAGCGATCGTGGGAGATGATCACCGCACAGCCGGGAAAAACTTCCAGTGCGCGTTCAAGTTCGCGCAGCGTATCCACATCCAGATCATTGGTTGGCTCATCGAGCATGAGAAGGTTCGCCCCCTCCGTCAGCATCTTGGCCAGTTGCACCCGGTTGCGTTCCCCGCCCGAAAGGTTGGCGACCTTTTTTTGCTGGTCGCCGCCTTTGAAATTAAACCATGACACATAGGCCCGGCTGGGGATTTCGCGTTTGCCCAGCGAGATCACATCAAGGCCGCCTGAAATTTCCTCCCAGACATTTTTTGTTCCATCAAGATCATCGCGGGTCTGATCAACATAGCCAAGCTTGACCGTATCCCCGACACGGAACGTGCCGGTATCGGGCTGCTCTTGCCCGGTGATCATTTTAAACAGGGTCGTCTTACCCGCGCCGTTGGGCCCGATAACACCGACAATGCCGCCGGGCGGCAGTGAGAAGGATAAATCGTCAATCAGATATTTCTCGCCAAACGCTTTGCTAATGCCGTCCGCCTCAATCACCACACCGCCAAGACGGGGGCCAACCGGAATTTGAATTTGCGCCTGCCCTATTTCCTCCGTACCCGCACTGGCAAGAAGATCGTCATAGGCATTGATACGCGCTTTTGATTTGGCCTGGCGCGCTTTCGGGCTCTGGCGTATCCACTCCAGCTCGCGGCTCAGGGTTTTTTGCGTATTGGCTTCCTCGCGTTGCTCTTGATCGAGGCGTTTGGCTTTTTGCTCCAACCATGACGAGTAATTGCCCTCATAGGGAATACCGCGGCCACGATCGAGTTCCAAAATCCACCCGGTTACATTGTCGAGGAAATACCGGTCGTGGGTCACGGTCACAACCGCACCGGGAAATTCCCGCAGGTAATTTTCAAGCCACGCCACACTTTCCGCATCAAGATGGTTGGTTGGTTCATCGAGCAATAAAAGATCGGGCTTTGACAATAATAGTTTGGCAAGAGCAACGCGGCGTTTTTCCCCGCCAGACAGTTTATCAACCGGCCAGTCCCCGGGCGGGCAGCGCAAAGCCTCCATTGCCATTTCAACACGCGCATCAAGATCCCACGCATCCAGCGCATCAATCTGCTCTTGAAGCTGAGACATTTCCTCCATCAACTCATCGGTATAGTCTTCTGCCATTTTGGTCGATACCGCATTAAACGCATCAAGCTTTTCCTTGATTTCGCCAACGCCTTCCATCACATTGCCAAATACATCTTTAGACGGATCAAGCTCTGGTTCCTGCGCGAGATAACCAACCTTCGCGCCTTCCGCTGCATAAGCCTCGCCGGAAAATTCCTGATCAACCCCGGCCATAATCCGCAACAGCGTTGATTTACCCGCACCGTTCACCCCGACAATGCCAATCTTGGCATCGGGGTAAAATTGCAGGTGAATATCCTCCAGCACTTTTTTACCGCCGGAATATGCCTTTGTCAGACCAGACATGAAATAGATATATTGATAGTTCGACATGAAGCCTCGCGCGGTGTTGTCATAAATTAGAGTGACGCTTTTTACGCAATTCCCCCTCAAGAGCAATGGGGAGGGCCAACGAGCAAGAGATCAATTTGACAAACTCTATAATTGCGGTGACGGTAACCGGGCAAGTAAACCGGGAGATCAGCATGCAAAAATTAGGGGTTTTCACCGCCGTAATGACAGGCCTTTTGGGGGCTTGTACAACTGTCGATGCACCCATCGATGATGGCGGCGGGCAAGGAACAAGAGCTGCATCTGAATATGAAGCGGCGGCAAATTCTGTTGCGCCTTCAAAACCGGTTAAACCCATCATTGCAAGCCTGCCGGGCGATGACGAATTTACCGCGCCGCCAATTTTGTCCTCCATTATGGATGGCGACACCATATCGCTCAATCTGACCATGGGCGCGGGCGCGTTCCCAAATGTCGAACTTGAAAATGGCGAGATGCAGATCATTGATGGCAATTGTCAGTTTGGCCCGGTCGAAGGCGTCCATCAGCTATTCGTCCCGACCGGTGACAATCACCTGCTTATGGAGATCACCCTTGGCGGGGTGTCGTTCCCGGCCAACACTGTTTCATGTAATTATGCGCCGGGCGCAGGCGGCCTTCCCGACCCTAGCGGCGTTCCGAGCAGGCCAACTATTGTCAGCGTGGCGGGCTGTTATTTTGTGCGCATGTCATCGGTCCCAACCGCAAACCTGCTCACCCTCGCCCCGCTGCCGGGCGCTGCATGCGGTCTGCATCCTTAAAATCAAGGCTTGCGCAGACCAACCCCAAATACCCCAGCTGGCCAATAGCCCACCTGATGAGCGTTGTTTTTACCCCACAGTTGAGACGTTACTGGCAAAAATTCGCTGAAATGACGCCAGATTGGGTCAAAATCCGTAACACAGGCCGCCAGAGCGGGCGTTCGCTTGTTCCCAAAGGGCCGATCGATGCCTATATAAGAGAGGTAGCAAGCTAAGGGGTTCGTGCGTAATGACCAGTTATGTTGAAAAAACGCTGGGGAACGGTGAAAGCC
This sequence comes from uncultured Caulobacterales bacterium, assembly GCA_964421675.1. GTDB lineage: Bacteria > Pseudomonadota > Alphaproteobacteria > Caulobacterales > Parvularculaceae > CALLPQ01. The sequence continues at coordinate 5,264 of CAYQXV010000065.1, read as the reverse complement.
TAATCTATACCGCCCATTTTAACTGGACCTATAGCTTCTGGTCTTTCGCCATCTTGATTTTTTCGCTCATCCCCGTGCCCGTCCTTGCCTATATTACGGTATCGGAAGGGCTCAGCCTGGTGGATTTGCGCGCTGGCTGGGTTTGTGCGGCGATTGCCGCATTTCTTGGGGCGTTTCTTTTCCTCTTGCATATGATCAAATTGTGGACGACGGAAATTGCGGTGACGACATTTCGCTTTGTCTACAAGACGGGCTTGATCTCGCGGAATACCAAGGAGGTTAGCCTCAATAAGATTGAGGAAATCACCCTCAACCAATCTGTATGGGGACGGCTCTTTGGATATGGATCGCTCACCCTGCGTGGCACCGGGGTTGGGGTTATTAAACTTCCCAACATTGATGAACCAATTCGTGTGCGCAAAATCATTGAAAATGCGAAATCAGCAATGAGAACCGGCGAGACAACGAGCCAGGACAACTTGGTTCCGCGCGAATATTGATCACTATTTTGATGATTAGTGCCCTGTCTCGTTCACTAAGGCACTTGTGAGTTAAGGCTGCTATTAGTTAAACAGCCTGATCCTTCGCATTGGATGACCAAAACCGCATCGTTGTCAGCAAAGAGTCGCGCTTTATAGGCTTAGGGATAAAATCATCCATCCCGCTCAGAAGGCACTGTCTGCGGTCCTCATCCATCACATTCGCGGAAACCGCAATAATCGGTACACGTAAGCCGCCCGGCTCTTCTGCCTGGCGTATGGCTTGCGCCGCCTCAAGCCCGCCCATAACCGGCATCGACATATCCAGCAAGACAATATCGGGCCGTGCATGTTTAAAACGCTCAACCGCCAGCTGACCATTGTCAACAATCTCAACATTGAATTCCGTTTGCTCAAAAAGCGAGCGGAAAACCATCTGATTAACGACATTGTCTTCGGCGACCAAAACGGAAATCTTTCGCGCAGATGTATAGGTTTTAGGCTCAACCACGCCTTCAGTTTTGCTCAAGCTTTCATGCATTTGTTTTAGCGCGGTGACGGATTTTTTGTATAAAACCGTGGTGATGGATTCTAACAGCAATGAAGAGTGAATAGGTTTCACAAGCCAACTTGAGACTTTAACCTTGTCGCGCTCTTCGATACCATTACGGTCCGACACCGAAGAAACCACAATCACCGGAACATCTTCAAACTCTTTTTCGCGACGCATCTTCATGATGAAGTCTTCGCCGTTATATTCCGGCATTTGATAATCTGTCAGAATGACATCAAAGCTGTCTCCATTTGACCGTGCTTCATAAAGCTTGGCCAATCCTTCCATCGCCGACGCGGCTTGCTCGGTTTGCAAATTCCAATTCTCGCACTGAGCGGTAATCATTTGGCGATTGATGGCATTATCATCAACGACCAAGATACGCTTATCGGTCAGATCAATATCATAGTCCTGAGAGGTTTTGGATAAATCATCATCCACTTCAAATTCCAATGTAAAGTAAAAGCAAGAGCCCTCACCGATTGCGCTGCGAACGCTAATTTCACCGCCCATCAAAGAAACGAGCGACTTTGCAATCGCCAGCCCCAGACCAGTGCCTTCAAATTTGCGGGTGCTCGACGAATCAGCCTGTTCAAATTCCTCGAAAATCTTCGACAGCATATCTTCGCTAATGCCGATACCGGTATCTTGAACAGAAAATTCTATCGTGGCGTGATCATTAACGACACTACCCGAAACGCGAACATGAACATGTCCTTCATTGGTAAATTTAACGGCATTTCCGATTAAGTTTGTCAGGACCTGACGCAACCGCCCACTATCGCCAATAATGCCTTCGGGCAATTGGGGGTCAAAATCCAATATCACCTCAATGTCTTTTTCTTTGGCGGTAGCAGCAACCATCGTCACCACATCTTCTACGGCGCGCTTGAGCCGGAATGGATTTTTCTCCAACGTCAATTTCCCGGTTTCAAAGCGCGAGAAATCTAAAATATCATTGATGACGTTCAACAGGCTATTGCCAGAAATTTTAATTATGCGCGCAAGATCAACCTGTTTGGTCGTCATTTCCGTATTCATCAACAAATCGGTCATGCCAATGACACCGTTCATTGGTGTACGAATTTCATGACTCATATTAGCGAGAAAATTAGATTTTGCCCGGGTTGCTTCCTCAGCGCGCTCAACAGCGGAGATAAGCACTTTGACGGTGTTAGAATGACGGCGAGAAAAAGCAAAAGACGCCAAAAAATAGGTCGCAAGCAATAAAGCGCAAATCAGCGATGTTTTGGTGTTGTGGATAAGCATATTGGCGAGATAGGGCAAAATCGTTGCCCCCAAAATCTCAAACGAAATTTTGGAACTAACCCCCATCATCAACGCGCCGGTACTCGCAGTAATTCCCACGAGCATTGTCATCAACACCAATTGCTCATTATTGGCATAGCCCGCCAGAACAACGCACCAAATTGAAAATGCGGCCCCCAAAGACACACTAATGGCATTGGCGACCCTGAAGAGCATTTTTATTTTCGCAATGCTCGGTGATGTTCCCCGGTTTTGCAGCCATGCGGGCCCGCGAACGAGCAATACGCCCATTAATAGAGCGGACGGTGACAACAATAAAAATAGGGGGACAGCACTTCCCCAAAATGACAACACAAGTGCGATCGTCGCTACGGTACAAACACCGTACCCAACGGCGACAAGCTGCGCATAATCGAGGTATAATTCCTCGAGTTGCTGGCTATCATCAACGATTTCAAAGTAACCCTTGCCCATGAAAGCTGTTTTACTTGCTAATATTTAAAGTAATATTATCATAAGCCGTTGATTCAAATGAAAATATTTGGGTTGGTTAAAGCTTGAATAACAAACCCTAAAGCGCTGTTAAAAATAGACCTTTTTCACCGGGCGACGATAGACGCACCAATGCCATCCATCTTTGTCACAAACTCCGGAAAGCTGGTGGCAATCATGGACATATCATCCACACGCACCGGCGCTCTTGCCCCCAGGCCAAGACATAAAAAACTCATGGCGATGCGGTGATCATGATAGGTGGCAACCCGCGCGCCGCCGCCAACCGTGCCGCCCTCATCAACACTACCAGAAACGCTCAGCCAATCTGGCCCGCTTTCCACACGCACTCCATTATCTTTCAGCCCAATCTCCATGGCATGAATGCGATCACTCTCCTTGACCCGCATCTCGCCAATCCCTTCCATGCGGGTTTGACCTTTTGCAAAAGCGGCGATGACGGCGAGGATAGGATATTCATCAATCATGGCAGGTGCGCGCGCAGCCGGCACGCTCACGCCGTTCAAGGGGCGATGGCGCACGCGAATATCAGCAATCTGCTCACCGCCCGCGACCCGCTCATTCGAAAATGTCAGATCCGCGCCCATCTCCAACAAGGTCTCAAACAGCCCCGTGCGCAACGGGTTCATCATAATGCCCGGCAGGGTAATATCGCTGCCCGGCACGATTAGCGCGGCAGCGATTGGAAATGCTGCTGAGGACGGATCGCCCGGCACCTCAATCTGAGCGGCGGTCAATTGCTGACCACCCTCAAGGGAGAGCACACGCCCGCCCTCCTCCATCTCCTCAATCGTCAGCTGCACGCCAAAAGCCTTCAGCATATTTTCTGTATGATCGCGCGAGCGAACCGGCTCCTCAATGCGCGTTGTCCCTTGCGCCCCAAGACCTGCCAGCAAGATCGCCGATTTGATCTGCGCCGAGGCTACTGGCAAGCGATAGTCTATCGCGTTCAGGCCAGAATTGGCCTCCATCACTACCGGCAACCGCCCCTCTTCATCGCCCGCAACCACGCCCATTTGCGCCAGCGGGTCCAAAATCCGTCGCATGGGCCGCGAGCGCAGGCTGGCATCGCCGTCAAACCAGGCCGCGCGTCCGCGCCCCGCAACCAGCCCCATGGCAAGGCGCACCCCCGTGCCCGCATTGCCGAAATAGCAAGAGATAGGCGCGCCTTCGCTCCCCCGCGCTATGGGCCCGGTAATCGTCCATTCATTGGGGGTTTGGGTGCGGTCGCACTCAATCTCAGCGCCCAGCGCACGCATAACCGCCGCGCTTCTGAGCACATCTTCGCCTTCCAGCAAGCCGGTTACAGTGGTGGTCCCGCGCGCCAGCGCCCCAAACAAAATCGCCCGGTGCGACATGGATTTATCGCCTGGCACTTGAAAAACCCCGGAAAGCGGTGCGCCCGTACGCACGCTCTGCCCTTCAATCCCTGCGAGTACGCTGGCCGTGTCCTCAGCATTTACCGGGTCTTTTGTCTGCGCCATGATCTGTTTTATCCGTCTTTAAGGGCCGTTAGCGCATTCTACCAAGGATCTCTTGAAAAAGCGCGCCACGAGTGAATTGACAGGATTGCTGGCTCGTGGCAACAGACGCTTCTCAATTCAACCTATCCCGGCGCTGCGCGCGTTCTGGCGATACAAATCTTGCGATGCGCTGCATTGCCTGTATCGCTGAGCCTGTGTCGCTGACCGGCTAATTGGCCAGCTGACGCGACAGCCCAACACAGAAAGCAAACCGCCCCATGAGCAAACCGGAACTTGGCACAAAACGCGACTGCCCAGAATGTGGCGCCCGCTTTTATGATCTTCACAAAGAGCCCGCACACTGCCCTAAATGTCACCATGACTTCATCCCCGAAGCGCTGTTGAAACCGCGCAAGACCCGGGCCGAAGAAGAGGTAACGCCGAAAGAAGAAGTCGAAGAAAAAGCCCCCGAGCAGGAAACTTCCTTCGAGCAGGCAGACGATGAAAACAAGGCCGCCGAGAGCAACCGAAAAGCCAGCCTTGATGAAGAAGAAGGCGATGACGGCGACGATACAGTGGCAGGCGAAGACATTCCCGATATTGAAGATATTGGCGTCGAAATCGACGATGATGATGAAACCGAAACCAACGACTCTCTGCTCGACGATGACGATGACGACGATGTAAGCGCCATCATTAAACCAACAGGCGACGACGAGTAAGTCAGCCGCCTTTTCAATCAGAATTGATAATTCTTTTTGATAGGACTTAACGCTTGCAGGCCCCCTTTCATCCCACTAGGGTCTGCCAAATCCGCTGTTCTTAGAAAACAGCAAAGGGGCCATAGCTCAGTTGGGAGAGCGCTTGCATGGCATGCAAGAGGTCGGGGGTTCGAATCCCCCTGGCTCCACCATATTTTCGCTTTTATTTTTTATCTCGCGACAATGCGCTTCGCGCATGTCTGCGATGGCGCGCGCTGACCGCGCG
>CAYQXV010000064.1:0-9112 GCA_964421675.1 uncultured Caulobacterales bacterium | reverse complement strand
CGCACGACCTAAACCTTGGCAAGGTTTCGCTCTACCCCTGAGCTACGCCCGCTCACTTTTTGACAGGGTGATTGGGGTCCTGTCTGAACTGAAGGGGGTGTATGCCCGAACGGCTGGCTTATGGCAAGGGGAAACTGGCTTGCATCTGGGTATCTGCCATCAAATTTTTCCTGTCCAGCGTGCCGTTGCATTGTTTGGTTCTTGTAGACCGGTGCGAGGCGGCTTATCGCAATAGGGTCTGAGGAAAAAATGGGACCATCGCCGTGAAACTTGCCTATTTACTGAATTCCTATCCGCGCACCAGTACGACGTTCATCCGCCGTGAGATTGAGGCATTGGAGCGGGCAGGCCAGCCGGTTGAGCGGTTTGCGGCGCGAAAATGGGATGAAGTCCTGGTTGATCCCCTTGATCAGGCAGAGCTGGAGCGCACGAGTTATTTGTTGACCGGAAACCTTACTGGCTTGTTGCTCGCATTTGTACGGTGTCTTGTGACGCGCCCCGGCAAACTTTTTTCTGCGACGAAGGCAGCGATTGGTCTGTCCTACCGCGCGGGTGGGCGGATTATCCCGCATATTGCCTATCTGTTGCAGGCGACCTATTTCCTTGAACAGTTGCAGGCCCGTGAGATTGACCATGTTCATGCGCATTTTTCGACCAACGCTGCCGGTGTTGCGATGCTGGTGCGCCGATTAGGGGGGCCAAGCTATAGCTTTACGGTCCATGGCCCTGACGAATTGATTGAACCTGAACGGATTAGTCTTGGCGAAAAGACCCGCAATGCTGCCTTTGTCGTTGCGATAACGGATTTTTGTCGCTCACAAATTATCCGATTTGCCGGGCTGGAGGCCGTCGACAAGATAAAGACAATGCGATGCGGTATTGATCTCAATGATTTCAATGTGGCGCCGCCCGCCGCTGCTGACAATCAGACGTTGATTTGTTTGGGACGGCTTTGTCCGCAAAAGGGGCAGGTATTGTTGCCGCGGGTCATTGCCCGAATTCATAAAACTCACCCCAATGTCAGGGTTGTTTTTATTGGTGATGGCGAGTCGCGCGCGGAAATAGAGGCTGAAGTTTCACGGCTCGGCGTAGGGGCGTGCTTTGACTTTCGGGGGTGGGTTGAAAACCGGCTCGCGCGCGAAGACATGGCCAAGGGGCGCTTATTATTATTGCCAAGCTTTGCAGAGGGGCTGCCAATTGTGATTATGGAAGCGATGGCGCTCGGCAAGCCGGTCATATCAACCTATATTGCAGGCATACCAGAATTGCTTGATGAAACATGTGGTTGGATTATTCCCGCGGGCAGCGAGGCGGCACTGGAACAGGCAATTTTGGCGGCTCTTGAATGCGACACCGATCAATTGGGTCAAATGGGCAAAGAGGGGCGTGCGCGCATTGAGGCGCATCATAATATTGATGATCTGGCCGCGTCCTTGATGCAGGCCTTTGAAGCAGCGACCAATGCATCATGACTGGCAAAAGCATAGCTGATAATCGCGCCGCCCTGTTCGCGTTTTTTGACCAGCATAACATTGCCCATGAAACCATGGACCATCCTGCATTTTTCACCGTGGAGGAGGGGCGCGACTTTAAACAGCAAATGCCGGGCGGGCATTCCAAAAATCTTTTTGTAAAAGACAAAAAGGGCAATTTGACCCTCGCCGTTGTTCATGCAGACACAAGGGTCGATCTTGTGGCGCTCGGCAAGACCTTGGGAGCTAAGGGGCGGTTTTCATTCGCAAAAGCTGAACTTATGGAGCAAGTCCTTGGCGTGACGCCCGGCTCAGTGACCCCGTTTGCATTGATCAATGACAGTGATAACGCAATCGCGCATGTGGTTATCGATGAAGCGTTTATGACATTTGAGAAAGTCTGGTTTCACCCGTTACAAAACACAGCATCAACGGCGATTTCACCGCAAGATCTCTTACAATTTGTCAAACTGTGTGGGCACGAACCCAAACTGATGTCTTTGATGAGCGATTAGGGCGTATTCTTGCCATGATTGCGTGTGTTTATGCGTTCACAATTTTGGAATGGGTTGGGTTGGACAGCCAATAAGCATTGGCAGTTGATTATCTATCGCTTAAAATCTGGTCCATTCTACCTGTTTCACTATGTTGGTTTCATCAGGATTTACGGCTAGGCAATGGTGCTCCATTGGCTTTGCCAATTTTATCTCCTCCGCGCCGGAGGTCTTAGCAATATGAGGTTTTTATGCGTAAGCTGCTTTTTGGAATCGTAGCGCTGATAGCTGTACTGATCGCCGTCGCGTTGTTTTTGCCGCAACTTATTCCTGCAGAAACCTTTAAGGGTGAGTTGGAAAAAAGAGCCAGTGAGTCGCTCGGACGTAACGTTACCATTGGCGATGATCTATCGATAAAGATTTTTCCGAAAACGGCATTTCGGGTGACAGACCTGCAGATTGATAATCCGGATGGATTTTCCTCTCCATATCTGGTGCGCGTTGGTGAAGCATCCATCGGCGTGGATCTGTTGAAAATTCTCTCGCGCGAAGTTCAAATCAACCAATTTGTTTTGCAAGAGCCAGATATCAATCTGGAGAAGACAAAATCTGGTGCGATTAACTGGGAACTTTCCCCGGCAAATGGCGATGCGCAATCAAGCTCGTCAGGAGATGGCGGCGCTGATGTTACCAATGCGATCAATGATATCCGTTTGGGCGATGTGCGCATCGTCGATGGAAAAGCGACCTATGCTGATCGCCAGGCCGATCAATCCTACGCAATCAACGATATTGATGTGGATGTCACCCTCGATAGTCTTGAAAAACCGTTCGCCGTTAAAGGGACAATGGATATTCAAGACACGCCAAGCCGAATTGACTTGGTGATGACAAACCTTGGCAACTTCATCCGCGAAGAAGACACCAACCTTACCTTCACAATGGAATTGGGAGAAACAAGCGCTGGCGGTAATTTGGGCGTTACGTTTGACAAAGGGATGTCGTTTCAGGGGCCGGTCAATTTTTCTGCCCCCGATTTACCGGCGCTTGCCGCGCTTGCTGGGTCTCCGCTGCCGGACGCACCGGGGTTTGATACATTCTCAGTATCGGGAACATTAAACGGGACATCTTCCGATATTCGGTTGACCGGTGCTCAAATCAACTTCGATGCAATTGAAGCATCAGGTGATTTACGGCTAATCCTTAGCGGTGCGCGGCCTAAGGCTACAGGTACGTTGACAACACCTTCTCTTGATCTGCGCCCCTATATGCCGCCGCCCACAACCACGAGTGAGGGATTTCCTGCTTGGTCGCAAGAGCCAATGGATTTCACCAGCCTGCGCAATATCGATGCTGATCTTGATATTAGTACGAATGAGATTTTGCTGAACCAGATGAGGTTTAGCGAAAGCGAATTGGATCTGGTTATTTCTAACGGCCGGATGACCGCTGAAATTCCAAAAATGGGCATGTATAAGGGCAATGGTTCGGGACGGGTTGTTGTTAATGCGCGCAGCCGGGTGCCCTCATTTGCCGGTAATTTCACCATGGCACGTGTCGATGCACAGCCATTCTCTATCGATGTTCTGTCCATCGATAATTTGCTCGGTCTTGGCGGGTTTAATTTTAACTTCACCGCATCCGGTGCCAGTCAAGCCGCTATCATGGCGACCCTTGATGGGGGCGGTGGGTTTGATGTTAATGATGGTGCCATTAAAGGCTTTAATATCGCAAAGCTTGCCAGAGCGGCATCCAGTTTCCAGCAAGGGGTTAATCCAACTGCTGTAACGAGTGCAATTTCTGCAGCAAGCGGCGGAGATGAAGTCACTGACTTCTCATCATTCCTTTCCAAGTTCACGATGGACAATGGCATTATGACCGTGCCGACAATTGATCTGACCTCACCGGTCCTTTCTATGGCGGGATCTGGTACGATTGATCTTCCCCGGCAGACGATTGATTTGAGCCTGCAACCAACTGCATCGCTGAATGCTGATGGATCTGGCGGAAATGGTATTGCCGTTCCTGTACGGATTACCGGTACATTTTCAAATCCGAAAGTCGGCGTTGATGTTGAGGCTTTGCTTAGAGGTGAAGCCGGACGTCGGTTGCGCGGCGTGGTTGATGGTGCCCTTGGTGACCGGATTAAAGACAGCCCCGCAGGCGGATTGCTTGATGGTGTGTTGGACCGGGCAACGGGTGGTGGTTCAAGCGGCGGGAGTTCTGGCGGTCAGGTCACCGCTGATGGCGCAGATGCCGCGGAAGAAGATGTCGACCCGGTTGAAGCCGCTGCAAAATCTGCGATTGGGTCCATTTTTGGCGGTCGCAAAAAAGATAAAGATGATTCCGATCAGGACTAAGTTTTGATCGTTCGCTGGTTGGTGCGATTGACTGCATCAATTGGCGGGTAATCCTCAAGATCTTAGGAGCGGGCGTGTAATCGCGCCCGCTCTTTTTTATGCTTTATTGTAATGCTCTAGGCGGTGCGGATATTTGTGCCAAGCAATGTTCGCGTGGCTTCTTCAATATTTTCCTGGCGCATTAATGTCTCTCCCACCAAAAATGCTTTCGCGCCTGAGGCCCGTAATTGTGCAAGATCGTTGTGGGATGCAATACCGCTTTCAGAAACCAGAACATGACTTGGTGGGCATAGCTGGGCAAGCCGTGCGGTCGTCGCCAATGATGTTTCAAAGGTTTTGAGGTTTCTATTATTCACCCCAATGAGCCGCGTGGACAGATCAAGCGCGCGCTGCATTTCCTGTTCATCATGCACCTCAACGAGGACATCCATTTCTAAGGCTTTGGCGCAGGCCTCCAACTCATTGGCCTGAAGATCGCTAAGGCACGCCATGATGAGCAAAATGCAATCGGCGCCCCATGCGCGGGCCTCTATGCATTGAAACGGGTCAATCATAAAATCTTTGCGCAGGACCGGGAGTGTGGTTGCCGCTCTTGCGACCCGCAAAAATTTACCGTCCCCTTGAAAGCTTGGACCATCGGTTAACACCGACAAACAAGTTGCTCCGCCTGCCTCATAATCGCGCGCATGTTCTTCAGGCATGAAGTGCTCGCGGATAAGGCCTTTTGACGGGCTTGCTTTTTTTATTTCGGCAATGAGTGCAAAGCCAGAAGTGGCCTTGGCCTCAAGGGTGCGGATAAAGCCGCGCGCGGGACCTGCCTCATTGACCAACGCCTCTAACGCTGACCGAGGGGTCGCTACTTTTGCCTGGCGGATTTCGTCTTTTTTGTAGGCAATAATGTCATCGAGAATCGTCATGGGGGTGTCAAATGTCCATCAAGATTGGTTTGAAATGTCGACAAGTTTTGTCAGGGCAGTGCTGGCGTTTCCGCTATCGATAGATTGGCCCGCTTGTATCACACCTTCGCGAATTGTTTTAGCGCGCCCGGCAACCATCAATGCAGCCCCCGCATTCATCAAGGTGATGTCGCGGTAAGCGCCGGGTTTACCGTCAAGAAGTTCCATCAGGGCTTTTGCATTATCTTTTGGAGAGCCACCGCTAAGCGCGCTTGGCGGGTAAGTGGGCAGGCCGGCATCGGCCGGATCGATGGAATATTCTTCAATCGTGCCATTATCGAGGCTGGTTATGAATGTTTTGCCGGTGACGGTAATCTCATCGAGACCGTCACTGCCGTGGACAATTAGCGCGCGCTGTGCACCCAATTGTTGCAAGGCTTGGGCCAGCGGATTCGATAAGGCGCGGTCAAACACACCGATCAGTTGGCGTTTTGCCCCCGCAGGGTTCGTCAGTGGACCGAGCAAATTAAATATGGTGCGCACGCCAAGGGCTTTGCGAACCGGGGCCACGTTTGCGACCGCGCCGTGGTGATAGGCGGCAAACATAAAGCCGACCTTCGCGTTTTTAATGCAGGCAGAAATTGTCTCGGGTGCGGCGTTTAGATTAACGCCGAGGCTTGCCAGCACATCCGAAGAGCCCGACCGAGAAGTCGCGGCTTTGTTGCCATGTTTTGCAACATATGCGCCCGCGCCCGCCGCAACAATGGCGGCCGCCGTTGAGATATTAAATGTATCTGCACCGTCACCGCCCGTGCCCGCCGTGTCGATAACGTCATCAGGCGCGCTGACCGGCACCGCTAGGGCGCGCATGGCTTTCGCCGCTGCTGCAATTTCGCTGACGGTTTCGCCGCGTGCGCGCAGGGCCATTAAAAATCCGGCAATTTCGCGTTCATCAACGCCGCCTTTCAACATTAAATCCATGGCCTCGCCCATGGCCTCAGCGGGCAGGGGCGCGCCGGAGGCGGCATGTTGCAGAAAGGGTAAAAAATCAGACATGAGTGCGCTTTGCTTTTCCATCCTGCGTGCTGCGGTCAGACGCCCATTGCATATAGCCCGCAAACAACGCCGCGCCCGCCTCAGAAGCAATGCTTTCAGGATGAAACTGAACCGCAGCAATGGGCGCGCTTACATGTTCGATGGCCATAATTTCCTTATCATCATCTGCCCTGGCAATGACGCGCAAGTCGGCCGGAAGAGTTTGGGCATCGGCGACGAGCGAATGATAGCGCGTGACGGTTATTTGTTCCGGGATGGCGCCTAGAAAACTGTGTTGGTCGCAACTCACGCTTGAGACCTTGCCGTGCATCAATTTTTTTGCCGGTGTTACTTTGCCGCCCAATGCTTGCGCCATGGATTGCAGGCCAAGGCAAACACCAAACATGGGTTGGCCCGCTGGAAGGGCTGCGCGCACAAGCTCAACACAAATACCGGCCTGATCGGGTGTGCACGGTCCCGGTGATAAAACGATGGCGCTGGCCTTTCGCTCAAGGGCTTGCGCGACGGTGATCGCATCATTGCGCTGGACTTCCACATCATGACCCAAGCCACCGATAAGGTGCACAAGATTCCATGTGAAGCTGTCATAATTATCGATAAGCAGAATTTTTGCCATGACGGACTTTTCAGATAGGTGCGTTGGCAAGCTATAGCGCAGCTGTTTGATTTGGCACAAGCACGCACCCTGCAAAGAATGGAAACTCAGACGCGACACAGATGCGGGAATCATGGCAGAGGTGATTCGCAAACTTTACGCCGCGATGATTTGGGAAGTGAAACCTTTAGCTGTGAAGCGTTCTCGTCGATCAAAAACCAGTATTGTTCAAGCCTCGCCCGTTGAAACCATGACGCAACGCGCGGCCCATGCGGGCGCGCGTGCCGGGCGGGCTGGTGTCTTTGCCTCCATCGTTATGGCGGGTTTTGGTGTGCTGATTGGTGCGGGTGTTTCTTATCTGGGCGGGCAAAATCAGGCGCTTGCGACACGCTATTCTGGTTTTCAACATAGTGAGGTTCCTGTCAGCCGGGCCGATGACGGTGTTTTGCGCGAAGGCCAACAGGTTTTTGTGTTGGAGCGCGAGCCGGGTTTTGATGCCAAGCCCTGGCAAGGGGGATTGCGCGAAGGGGCGCGCCGCCGGCAAGTGGTTCGCGAATTGTTGCGCGGCGGGGATATCCCTTCGCTGCCTGCGAAAACCGAAGCCCTCTCCAATTCACCGCGGCGCCCGCAAGTTGCGATTATCTTCGATGATATTGGTCTTGATCGCACAGCGGCAAAGCAAATCATGTCGTTATCGGGACCTTTGACATTGTCTTTTCTGCCCTACGCAAACAATGTGCAGCCCTTGGTTGATGAGGCCCGTGATTTAGGACATGGCGTTTTGCTGCATTTGCCGATGGAGCCCGTCGGGGCGAGCGATCCGGGGCCGCATGCTCTTCTGGTTGATAATTCGGCAAAAACCTTACGCCGCGATCTTGCCTGGAACCTATCGCAATTTACCGGCTATAGCGGCGTGAATAATCATATGGGATCTAAGTTTACCGCAAATCGCGAACGCATGACCCTTGTCTTGCGCGCCTTGCAAAAGCGGGGTCTTTATTTTGTCGATAGTTTGACGACCGGCGCTAGCGCGGTTCCTGTCGCGGCGGTTGGCACCCAAATTGACCTGTTGAGCCGTGATATATTTCTTGATCCGACAACGGGCACGAACACCGTTCGCGCGCAGCTTTCGCAAGTTGAAGAAATCGCGCGAAAGACCGGCTATGCGGTAGCCATTGCCCATCCCCATAGCGACACGATCAATGTGTTGGGGCCATGGCTAACAACGGCAAATTTACGCGGCTTTGATCTGGTTACTGTCGATAGTTTGATTGCCGCGAACAAATTGTCCGCAACGGGCGATGGGGATTTCTCATCTCAAGATCGCCGCAGTGCTGAAGACGCTGATAGCTAAAATGTTGGCGGTTAGTAAATTCTAACCAGACCGACTAGCTTGCCCTGAACATTGACTCGGTCCGGACCATAGATCCGGGTTTCAAATGCCTCATTGGCCGCTTCCAATGCAATCGTGCCGCCCTTCTTGCGCAATCGCTTTAGGGTTGCTTCCTGCTCGTCAACCAGGGCGACAATGATATCACCGGTCGTGGCATCGTCGCAGCGCTTGATCACCGCCATATCGCCGTCATGAATACCGGCATCGATCATCGATTCGCCCTGCACCTCGAGAACATAGTGCTCCCCGCCCTGTAACATTGCGGCGGGTACAGTGAAGCGATCAACCTCGTGCTGGATGGCTTCAATCGGCGTACCGGCGGCAATCCGGCCCAGAACCGGGATCGCCTCATAATCGCCGCCAGACTCTCCATTTGGCATATCGCTTTTGCTTAATGACATTTTGCCTTTTTGGCGTTCGGCTTTCGCTGCATTGCTGAAGGCCCCTTCGACCACAGAAGGGGAGAAGGGCTGGCGGGTGCGCGGCGCAGTGGTGGTGCTTGCCTCATCGGGAAGACGCAACACTTCCAGAGCCCGGGCCCGGTGCGGCAGGCGTCTGATAAATTCGCGCTCTTCAAGCGCTGTGATCAATCGGTGAATGCCAGACTTTGAACGCAGCTCAAGGGCCTCTTTCATCTCATCGAAAGACGGTGAAATCCCCGTCTCGGTAATACGCTCATTGATGAAGATGAGGAGTTCATGTTGTTTACGGGTCAGCATTGGTGCCTCCGGCGGGCTGCGGAATGAATTTTGGTGGTGGTAAAAGAGACTGGGTACAAACTTACTTGGAACAAAACAGATACGTTCTATAGATGTTCTCATGACCCGTCAAGCGCGCCCAAGCGTG
>CAYQXV010000063.1:0-9978 GCA_964421675.1 uncultured Caulobacterales bacterium | reverse complement strand
GGTGCCTTTTTGCGTCGCTATTCCCTTGATGAGCTGCCCCAGCTTCTCAATGTGGTGAAGGGCGACATGTCGCTTGTTGGCCCGCGCCCCCATGCGCTTGCCCATAACCACCAATATGCGCGCACGGTTGAAAACTATTCCGGTCGCCATAAAGTAAAGCCCGGCATTACCGGATGGGCGCAGGTAAACGGCTATCGCGGCGAGACATCAGAAAATGAAATGATGGAAGACCGCGTTCGATATGATCTGGAATATATCGACAATTGGTCGCTCTTCTTTGATGCGAAAATATTGGTGCTAACCATCTTCGCCGTGCTGTTCCCAAAGAATGCCTACTAGCGCGCTTTTCTAAAATTTATAGCCCAAAATTTATAGAGGTGAGAGCAGGCGCGCCATTAGGTCGTCGCGGAAGCGCTCATTATTGACGCTTTTCAAATAGGTCACGGTCGGGCCTTTGATGGACCGGTCTACGTGGAAGAGGGGTCGTTTTGGGGTGAAGATCACCTCTGCGGGGCATTTCAGGGCGTCAAACAATTCAGGTACCAATTTCCAGCCAATCGCAAGCGTATCAAAGGGCGTGAAGCCGGGGGCCTGGAAGGATTGCGTCCAGCTATCGTGCCAGGCTTGTGAGGCATCGGCGAGCCAGCGGGCGGTTTCGTTTCCGTCCGTGCGCAGTTTTTGTAAATCTTTTTCCGACAACCACATTTTTGAGCTGACCTCCCAACCGGCCAAAGTAATCGGTATATTGAGTTTGAGAAGGTCGGCCGCCGCATGGGGGTCGAGTTCAAAATTGAGATCGCGAAACGGTTCTGCCTGCTGGGGCGTTGCACGAAACTCCAACCCAACCCGGCGCCCGCCGACAAAAACCACCTCTTCGACATTCGATAAATTGACATTCTCCATGGTCAGCGCGGCGGCGACATTGGTTAGCGGGCCCAGCGCAAAAATCGTCAGGGGCCCTTGCTCCAGCGCCTCTTGCAGGGCGTCAATGGCGGGCGCACTGGTGCGCAATCCTTCAGCGCCGTGCCCTCGATAGACAGGTACCTCGGCGCGCCCGGCACGCATCACCAGATTTTTCGTCATCGGGTAGGTGTTATATAAATCTGTATTTCCGAATACGGAGGAAATACCCGCAATCTCAAATTCCGGCGACCATAAGGCCTGCAAAAGTGCATACCCATCATCGACTTCGCCATTGCCAGAGGTAATGGCCGGGTCTGTATCAATCCAAATGCGATGTGTCATAGGGAGCTTCCTGTAACGAGGGTTCGGGCTTCATCAAGCAGCGCGGTTTTGCCGGTCAGATCCATCTCAAGGGGCAATTGCGCGACACCGATCAGGCGGCGCATCATTTCTATGCCGGTTATCTTCTGGAGCAGACTGTCATTGAGCGGGCGGCCATAGCGTTTTATTAGCTGATCGCTCAACGCGCTGGGCTGCTCGGAAAGCTTTAAGTGCGCAATCAAAACACCGAGATCCCATTCCGCAGGACCAATCCAGCAAAATTCAGGGTCAATGACAAACAAGCCATCGCCCGTTGCAATCCAGCTGCCCGGATATAGATCGCCGTGCAGCAGCACATCATCGCTATGCTGGGACGCTCCCCCATAAAGTGCGCCGACCTCTTTGACGGCCTTTACGAATGCCTCATCGGCTTTTAAACGGTCGGCGACGCTTTGCAGGCCGGGCGTGATCTCATCAACAGAAAAACCATTATCGGGGTCGAGCGGAAAGTCAAAAATATGCAGCGCATTCAGTGTGCGCATCGCTTTATTGTCAAATTGTGCACGCATGTCATCACTCACAGGCAGGGCGTGCAGTGCGCTGGTCCAATCCGCGACGGCATTGAGATGGTCAATCGGCAATTCGCCGCCTCGGCCATAGGCGAACATGCCGTCTTTTCCCTCGCCAAGATCTTGGTACAGATTGGCGCATTCCCCATGGTCAAAGCCAAGATGGCTTGGCATGTGCTCACCGGCATTGGTGCTGGCAACGGCTTTGTAAAATGCGGCCTCTACGTTTGCCCGTTCAACAGGGGCGGGGATATCGGGATATTTCTCAACCCAGGCCCGTGCGCGCTTCAGGATGAGCGTGCGCCCATCGCTAAGATATAGCCGCTCAACGAGGTTCATATTGCCATCGCCCGCAGTCTCGGCATTTGTGACGTATACGTCTTTTGCAATCCAGTTGGTTCGGCGCAGGACCGCTTGAGCGTTTTCGGACTTAGTATGTTGCAAAGGAGGGGTCTCTTTCTCGGCAGCGTAAGGCGGGGTTGAATTGGCCCGCCTCCCAAGGGTTTTCAGCAGGAGGATAGGGCAAACCCGTTAGGGGCATTGTATAGGCAAATTGCGGGCGCGCCGACACTAAAAAACGCGTGATAGGCAAAAGCCGCAAATCAGAAGGGCGGTCATTTTCCGGCATTTATTTTATCCCCACCCCCGCCGCGCCGGTTTAGACTTTACTCCATGTGTGATGATCCGCTCATAGATAATGCCACTTTTGAGGCCGCATTACAGGCGCGCTATCAGCGCCTTTCCTTGCTGACCCTCGATCTTGCTCAGGAGGCAGGCGAGGGCGTGCAGGATTTTGCGCGGGTTGATCTTGGTACATCAACGGGCCGGTTCGACCATGGGATTGCTGCCATGACCAAAGCGATTTGGGCCCATTCGGTGATAGAGCGCTTGCGCGGCGGTGAGGTGCCCTCACTTAGCCTGCCCGGCGGGCTATTTCCTCATGGCAAAACCCCGCATGGATCTCACCATAGGGGTGCGCCATCTGTGCCATTATCGAACGCTCAACAGACAGATGCAGCGGGTTCGCGCGGTGATCTTGCTGGCGATGGGACGCAGGCCCTGAAAAGGGGTTCGCATTGCCAGGCCGAGACGCCATCAATGGAGAAGGGATCTGGCCAGAAGATATCAGATTCGAAACGGCCAGTAGACAGGGACCATCCGGCGCGCGCCCTTGAAAGACGCGTAGCGCAGGGGCCTGCCCACTATCCAGTTGATGATGGCACCTCGCGCGGGCCGCCCCCATAAACCCGTCTATTCGCGCTTAATCCCGCGCATTTCCTCTTGAAAAATTGTCCTGCTCTTCTGGCTGTTCATCGGCGTGATCTTTGCTATAGCCATGCAAGGAAAATGATGTTTTCAAATTGAATAGGAATTGCCATGCGCGTTGTAATGGTTGGAACCGGATATGTTGGGCTCGTCTCGGGCGCATGCTTTGCTGATTTTGGTCACGATGTCATTTGTGTTGATACTGATGCCAGCAAGATTGAGATGTTGCTGCGCGGTGAAATCCCGATCTATGAGCCGGGCCTGGAAGCGCTTGTCGCGGAAAATGTGAAGGCGGGCCGCCTCGCATTTACAACGGATCTGGCCGCCTCGGTGCCGGATGCCGATGCGGTGTTTATTGCCGTGGGCACGCCCTCGCGGCGCGGCGACGGGTTTGCCGACCTTTCTTATGTGTATGCTGCCGCCGAACAGATCGCTGCGAAGCTCAACGGCTTTACCGTGGTGGTGACAAAATCAACCGTGCCTGTTGGGACAGGCAGTGAGGTTGCAAAGATAATTCGCAAGGCCCGTCCAGATGCTGAATTTGCTGTGGCATCCAATCCGGAGTTTTTGCGCGAAGGGGCCGCGATCAGCGATTTTAAACGCCCGGACCGCGTTGTTGTGGGTACCGAAGATGAGCGTGCTGTTGATGTGATGCGCGAGCTTTACCGGCCACTCTTTATCAATGAAACGCCGATTGTGTTCACCAATCGCTCAACCTCAGAGCTTATCAAATATGCAGCCAATGCATTTTTGGCCACCAAGATCACCTTTATTAATGAGATGGCCGATCTATGTGAGCAGGTGGGCGCGGATGTGCAGGAAGTTGCGCGCGGCATTGGATTGGATGGCCGGATTGGGTCTAAGTTTCTTCATGCAGGCCCTGGATATGGCGGCTCATGCTTTCCTAAAGATACGCTTGCCTTAGTGCGCACCGCCCAGCAGGTGGGCGCGCCGTCGCGCATTGTTGAGGCCGTTGTTGAAATTAATGATGAGCGTAAAAAAGCCATGTCGCAGCGGGTTATCGATGCATGCAATGGCGATATTAATGGCAAAACCGTTGCAGTCCTTGGGCTAACATTTAAACCGAATACGGATGATATGCGCGATGCGCCGTCGCTTGACATTATTCCGGCTCTGCAAAAAGCCGGGGCAACGATCCGCGCATTTGATCCTGCTGGCATGGAGGAATCGCGCGAGCTGTTTGAAAATGTCACCTATTGCGATGGCCCCTATGATGCGCTGAAGGATAGTGATGTCGTGGTGCTTGTCACCGAATGGGATGTGTTCCGGGCGCTTGATTTGGAGCGCGCGAAATCATTGATGAAATCGCCGGTGATGGTTGATTTGCGCAATGTTTATCGCCCGTCAATCATGACGCAGAACGGATTTACCTACGCCTCAATTGGGCGGCCAAACACCGTCTAAGGATGGTTTTGGAAAAAGCGATGCGCCTTAGCTTTGGCGGACAAATTTTTCGCGCATCGTAACAAGCTCTTCAGCCGCAGTTGGGTGCAGGGCGCATGTTTCATCAAATTGGGCTTTGGTAACACCGGCCTTCACCGCAATGGCAACGATCTGAATCATTTCCGGCGCGCCTTCGCCAACAAGATGGGCCCCGACCACGCGGTCGCTTTGCCCATCGACAACAAGTTTCATCAACATGCGCGCTTCATTATTGGCCATAATGTTGCGCATGGGCCGAAATTCAGCGCGGTAAATATCAACCTTTTTAAAGGCCTCGCGCGCTTCCTCTTCCGATAGGCCGACGGTTCCAACGGGCGGTTGGCTAAAGACAGCCTTTGGAATATCTGCATAATCCATTTTGGTGGGCGTATTATTATAGACGGTCTGTGCGAACGCTGAACCTTCTCGAATAGCCACCGGCGTTAGATTCACACGGTCAGTTACATCGCCGACCGCATAAATATTATCTTGCGATGTTTTGGAATATTCATCGACGATGATCGCGCCATTTTTTTGCATCTCAACGCCCGCTTTTTCCAGGCCGAGATTGTGCGTGTGTGCGGTTCTGCCCACAGCCCAAAAAATAAGCTCCGTATTGAGCGTTTCGCCATTAGAGAGGGTGACAATTTTACTGTCGCCGCCGGCCTTTTCGATCTTCTCAAAAACCGCCTTGGTGATGATCCGAATGCCCAGTCGTTCCATTTCCGCATGGACTTGCGCAGAAATATCGCGATCAAAATATCGTAAAATATCCTCACCCCGATAAACCAGTGTAACATCAGCGCCGAGCCCTTTAAAAATACAGGCAAACTCAATTGCGATATATCCACCGCCCACAATGGCCACTTGCTTTGGCATTTTCTCCAAATGAAAGACTTCATCAGATGTTATGCCCAATTCATGACCGGGAACACTATCATCCACCCAGGGACGCCCGCCGGTGGCAATCAAGATGCGCTCCGCCGTAATGGTGCGGCCCTCACCAAGTAATTCGATTGTATGGGCATCTTTCAACACGGCGCGTTGTTCAAAAATATCAACGCCAGAATTTTTCAGATTACGGATGTAAATCCCGTTGAGTCTGTCAATCTCGTCATCCTTATTGGAAATTAGCGTATTGAGATCAAAGGAGACATTTTCACTCGACCAGCCATATCCCTTTGCCTCATTAAAGGCATGACCGTATTCACTGGCATAAACCATCAGCTTTTTGGGAACACAGCCGCGAATAACGCATGTTCCGCCGACGCGGTGCTCCTCGGCAATGCCAACGCGCGCGCCAAATCCTGCAGCCATTCTGGAAGCGCGCACGCCGCCTGAGCCAGCACCAATGGTGAAAAGGTCATAATCGTATGAGGTCATCGCGAAACTCTTTCAAAATTGGACTGGTGTCAAAACAAAGGATTAATTATGGACTCAACCGTCGCCTCTGGCTCTATCTATGGGAGGCTCTAAGGAAGAAAACCAATGCCATTTTTGAACCGGGCGTCATTAAACTCCATGACTTCCATTTCAAAGGTTTTGATGAACTCTTTATAAATGGCCTCAAACACCGGCGTTAGATGGTCATCATATTGCAATGGCACGCGCAAAAGCGGTTGGCTAGCAACGAAGACATCGAAAGAGTCTCCGGTGACTTCAATTGATAAAACCGTGCGCAGCCAAAGCGCGCCGGAATCTTCGCTGTTTTGAACAATTAAGGAAATTCCAAAATGGACCGGTTCAAGAACAATGACGGGGCGCTGGCTAAAACTAAACGCTTCATCGCCATAATCTTTTTGCGGATCAAACTGACCTTCGGGCGGCACCACGGCAACCCGGTTGCGCTCACATCCAAGATAGGTGTGGATGTTATCAACGATCGCAAGGCCCAGTCCCTTGCAGCGCAGGAGGTTTTCAAATGCCGCCGCGCCATAGGTATGAATTGCCTTTTGCAGGTCTTCATATTTTGTCGGTGCGTCTGAGTGTGTTTGTGTCATTAGCGAGCCTTACGCCTTTCATTATTATTGTTAGTACTAGCGGCTAATCTTTTCAACGGTGCCGTCTGCTTGTCCCAGAAGAACGGTATCGGCCATCTCTAAGAAAAAGCCTGTTTCAACGACGCCGGGCAGGGACCTCAAAGCGGCATCCAGCGGGGCCGGGTCTTCAATACGATCAAGCGCGCAATCGAGAATAAAATGACCGCCATCACTTTGAAAGACGCCTTTTTCATCGCCGCGCAAATGCACTTTCTGGCCATCAAACCCGTGAGCGCTGAGGACCTGGCGCACTTGCTGGACAGTCAAACCCCAGCAGAACGGGTCAATCTCAACGGGGAGCGCGAAGGCCCCAAGGGCCGTAACATGTTTGCTTTGGTCGGCAATGACGATGAATTTTTCAGCCGCTTGGGCGATGATTTTCTCGCGCAACAAAGCGCCGCCGCCGCCCTTGATAAGATGCATGTTGCGGTCAATTTCATCGGCGCCATCAACGGCAACTTGAATGTGTGTCGTCTCATCGGCCTCGACCACCTCAATGCCGTTGGCGAGGGCTTGTTTTTTGGAGGCAATAGAGGTGGCGACCGCTTCAATCTGCAAGCCTTCGCGCACCGCAGCGCCCAAATGGTCGATGAAAAAGGCAGCCGTGGACCCGGTTCCCAAGCCAACCGTCATGTTGGGTTTGATCCAGTCCAGCGCTTTTTGAGCCGCTGCGCTTTTGGCTGTGTTGGCACTCATCTTAGGGTCCTTAATTGGTTATCATCTTTTACCGGGTTCGCACTATGTTGAAAAATCATTTTTGTTTATCGCGAAACTTTTTTGCCCAATCGCGGATCGCAACCTGCCGCCCGCGCGCTACCGATAAAGCATCGGGCGCCACATCTTTGGTGATCACCGAGCCAGAGCCCACATATGCCCCTTCACCGATGGTTACCGGGGCAACGAGCGATGAATTTGACCCGATAAAGGCGCCATTCTTGATCGTGGTTCGGTGCTTTTTGAAACCATCATAATTGCAGGTAATGGTGCCAGCCCCGATATTCACCTCTTCGCCAAGGTCAGCATCGCCAATATAGGTCAGGTGGCTAACCTTTGCCCCGCGAGAAAGGACTGCGTTTTTGATTTCGACAAAATTACCAACCTTCGCGCCAGCGCCAATCCTTGCCCCCGGTCGCAGGCGTGCATAGGGCCCAACACTGGCCCCGGCCGCAAGGCTTGCCCCTTCAAGATGGCTATGGGCTTTGACTTCAACATTATCAGCAACACGAACACCAGGAGAAAAGACGACATGCTGGCCAATGGTTACGTCCTTACCAATTTGCGTATCATGGCTAAAATAGACTGTGGACGGATCAAGTAATGTTGCGCCTTCATCCATCGCCAATCCGCGCCTGCGGGTTTGCCAAATGGCTTCCGCAATGGCGAGCCCGCGCCTTGAATCAACGCCCATGACTTGATCTTCATCGGCGGCAACGGCGCTGCATTTTTGCCCCGCCTTGATGGCCAGCTCAACGAGATCTGTCAGGTAATATTCGCCCTTGGCATTATCATTGGTGATTTGGGGCAGGGCGGTTTTGAGGAATTCACTATTGATCGCCATGACCCCAGAATTGCAAAAATTGACATTGCGCTCTTCTGTCGTGGCATCGCGATGCTCAACAATTCGGTTGAGATTGCTGTCTTGGTCGAGAATTAACCGGCCATAGGCGTGGTCGGTGTTCTCAGGATGAAAGCCCAGAACGCTGACCGCAAACCCTGCATTGGATTTCAAGATGAGCTGGCGAACCGTATCGGCATGCAACAAAGGCGTGTCGGCGTATAAAACGAGGACGGTGCCTTGAAATCCGTCAAGAATACTCATCGCCTGAGTGACGGCATCGCCCGTTCCCTTTGGCGGTGCCTGCACAAATACTTTTGCGTCCGCCACATAGCTCGTTGCGGCCTCGCCAACCTGGGGCGCGTGATCGCCAATCACCACTCCCAACCGAGCGGGCGACAAGGAGGTTGCCAGGCCCAGCACATGGCCCAGCATTGGCAGACCGGCGACCGGGTGCAACACTTTTGGCAGGGCGGATTTCATCCGCGTGCCATGACCGGCGGCGAGAATAATCACCGCCAGATCGCTCGCCGGGTTGAGCGGGCTGGACGAATTCTTTCCGGAGGCGCTTGCGCCGTGCGTAGGACCTGTGTTCATAGTTCAAGCCTTATCATCGTGCCTAACAATCTTGAATGGCCCAGATGGCCGTTTGGTCCCTTGTTTCAAAAGCCGGCTCTTATGTCCACAGATGCGATTTCCAGATTTTTCCAACAGTTCACGAAACCCAAAGCGAATCCTCGCGTAATGAACCAGCCCCGTGCCGTTATTTTTGATCTGGACGGAACTTTGGTCGATACCGCCGGTGATCTGGCAGGCGCGATGAACCATGCCCTGTCAACGCTGGATTTGCCAGAAGTGCCGACGGCAAAGGTTCGCCATCTTGTCGGTTTTGGTGCCAAAGCGATGTTGCACGCAGGCCATCAGCATGCGACCGGCCGCGAACCAGAGGACGATTTGGTTGAGGCGATGCTGGAACAGTTTCTGCCCTTTTACCGCGACAATATTGCCGTGCATTCTAAAGTGTTTCCAGGCGTTGAGGAGCTTTTAGGCGCATTGCGCGAGGACGGCGTGCGGTTTGCGGTTTGTACCAATAAAAGCGAGGCGCTTGCGCTCCCGCTCCTGGAACAGATTGGTCTTGCGCACTGGTTCGATGTGATTATTGGCGGCGATAGTGCCGGTGTCGCAAAGCCCGACCCCAAACCGGTGCAACTTGCCCTAAAGGGCTGCGGCATTGATTCGTCTGCCAATTCTAATGGCGCCTACAAAAGCATTTTTATCGGTGATAGCGATACCGACATCCGGGCAGCAAAAGCCCTCAACATGCCTTGTTTGATCGCGTCATTTGGGTATGGGCCCATTACTGAACGTGGAGATGTTCATGCGACCTTTGATGACTATCAACAGGCAATTGCGCTATTTCGCGCCGCGCTAGGCCTGACTTAGGTAAAAACTGGCAGCCCTTCAGCTGCTGGTACCTCGTGCTAAACGGATGCCTGGTCGACAATCCGGCGCGGCATTCCATTGACCATATCCGAGCGCACATCTGTTCGAGCAGAGCGCATGGTTGAGACGAAACCTTCTTTTTGCGTCTCGATCGTTACGTCAAAACCTTGTTTACGCCAGTAATCTTCGATCTTGCTGGCTAGGCGACTTGCGCCGTCATTAGTGCAATATTCGTTCATTTCACACCCATCAGTTCGCTTCGATAGGGTAAAGAATATTTGCCTTTCTGATTTTTGCAAGTAAAAAATTTATAATTATAGGAAAGCGGTTTTTGCCGCAGTGCACCATAGTTAATCCAATGATTGCTGGAGCTATGTTGCGCTGCAGTAAAGATAAATACCTTTCCATCGTGCGGCACATAGGATAAACAAATATAAGG
>CAYQXV010000062.1:4535-10900 GCA_964421675.1 uncultured Caulobacterales bacterium | reverse complement strand
TCATAAATAAAAAGGGACCAACATGATTGTTGGTCCCTTTTTTTAATTGTTTTGGCATTCTCCCAATGCGTTAGGGAGCGACGATGAATGCCTAGCTGCGATTGCCGACATCGACAAAGTCGCGCGGACCAGCGCCGGTATAAAGTTGGCGCGGGCGGCCAATTTTCTGGTTGGGATCTTCCAGCATTTCCGTCCACTGAGCAATCCAGCCAACGGTTCTGGCCAACGCAAACAGCACGGTGAACATTTCAGTTGGGAAGCCGAGTGCTTTGAGGGTGATACCAGAATAAAAATCAATATTCGGATAGAGTTTCTTCTCAACGAAATACGGATCTTCAAGGGCAATTTTTTCCAGCTCCATTGCAACCTGGAGCATCGGATCATTCTCAACGCCCATGGCGTTCAGCACTTCATGGGAGGCTTCGCGCATAACTTTGGCGCGCGGGTCATAGTTTTTATAAACCCGGTGGCCAAAGCCCATCAACCGGAATGGATCGTTCTTGTCTTTGGCGCGGTCAATATATTCTGGGATCCGGTCCACAGTGCCAATTTCCGCAAGCATATTCAGTGCAGCTTCATTCGCGCCGCCATGGGCAGGTCCCCAAAGCGAGGCGATGCCGGCTGCGATACAGGCAAATGGGTTTGCCCCTGATGATCCCGCAAGGCGCACCGTTGAGGTCGAGGCATTTTGCTCGTGATCCATATGCAGAATGAAAATCTTATCGAGCGCATCAGCAAGCACCGGATCGACTTTATAGTCTTCGGCTGGCACGGCAAAACACATGCGCATAAAGTTTTCAGTATATCCGAGTTCATTATCCGGGAAGATAAATGCCTGACCGATTGAATATTTGTATGCCATCGCCGCAATGGTTGGCATTTTGGCAATCATCCGATGACTGGCGATCTTGCGTTGTACCGGATCATTAATATCGGTTGAGTCATGGTAGAACGCGGCGAGCGCACCAACGACACCGACCATTATTGCCATTGGGTGAGCATCACGGCGGAAGCCGTTGAAGAAATTTTTCAACTGCTCATGCACCATTGTATGTCTGGTGATCGCTGTTTCAAATTCTTCAAATTCCGTATTATTGGGCAGTTCGCCTTTGAGCAGCAAATAGGCCACTTCGATAAAGGTGGATTTTTCCGCCAGCTGGTCAATCGGATATCCGCGATAAAGCAGAACACCTTTGCCGCCATCAATGAAGGTAATTTGTGATTCACAACTGCCCGTAGAGGTAAAGCCGGGATCGAAGGTGAAGGTTCCGGTTTGTTTGTTGAAGGTACGAATATCAACGACATCCGGGCCATCCGTGCCGGAATAAACGGGAAACTGTCCCTTACGCCCATTGAATTCGACCGTCATTTCACCGGCTGGTTTCATTTTGCTTTCCATGGGTAAGGCTCCTTTGGGGGGTTAGGGACGGCTTAGGGTAATCCTCGCTGTCCCGCGTTCAACTTTGTGGCGGAATATAGGCAAAATACGCGTCAGGCCAAGTCACGATATCGGGTTCAGCGCGATAAATGTCTCAAAGCGTGCGCAATGCGTCATTTAACCGGCCAAGGCTTTCTTCCCGGCCCAAGGAATATAGGGTCTCGCCCAGTGTTGGGGCCGGGTGTCCGGCGGTAAGGGCGGCCCGAATCGGGGGACCGACCTGGCCAAATCCGACCCCTTTATCGTCGGCAATATCTTGAAGGGCTGCGTCCAATCCTTGAGGGTCGGTCCAATCAACCTCGTTCAGGGCGTGCGCAACGGACTCGATCATCGCCTTGGCGCCGTCTTTTTTTAACGGTTTGGCCGCTTTACCGGTAATTTCCAAGGGCCGCTCGATGAGGGTGAACATGGCCGCAGCAGGTATGGCAGTCAATGTGCTAACCCGCGCCTTCACGAACGGGGTCGCGCGTTGAAATCTCTCTAGTGCTGGGCCGGTAATAGGGGCGTCTTTTTCGATAAAAGGGGCGGCGGCAGCAAGAAAAGCGGCGTCACCCATCGCCTGAATATAATGGGCATTAATATGGGCCAATTTATCAAAATCGAGGCGCGCAGGCGCTTTGTTCAGACCATCAAGACCAAAGAGCGCGATGGCTTTGTCACGGGGGATGATTTCTTCATCGCCGTGCGCCCAGCCAAGTTTGAGGAGATAGTTGACCAGCCCGTCAGCCAGATAGCCGTCATCGCGCCACGCCTCGACCCCTAAAGCGCCATGGCGTTTAGATAGTTTCTTGCCGTCGGGGCCGTGGATCAGCGGCACATGCGCCCAAACTGGCACCGGCCAATCGAGCGCTTGATAGATTTGTTGCTGGCGGGCGGCATTGATTAGATGGTCGTCGCCGCGAATAATATGGGTGACGGCCATATCATGATCATCGACCACCACGGCGAGATTATAGGTTGGCCCAGCGTCGCCAGAGCGCACAATGACAAGATCATCGAGGGCGCTATTTGGGAAGGTAACGTCGCCCTGCACGCTGTCTTTGATCCGTGTCTCGCCGTCCTTGGGCGCGCGAAAGCGAATAGAATGGGGTTGATCGAGGGGGCCTTCATCTTTTGCGTCGCGCCATGGGCTTTCAAAGCGCTCGCCCTTTTCGCGCGCTTGATCGCGCGCCTGGGAAAGCGCATCCCCGCTTAACCAACAGCGGTAGGCATGCCCAGAGTCTAATAATTGCTCGGCGACCTCGCGGTGGCGCGCGGCGCGTTCAAATTGTGAGATAGGCGCTTGGTCCGCATCAAGGCCGAGCCAGGAAAGTCCATCAAGGATGGCTTGGACTGCATCTTCGGAATGGCGCTCGCGATCAGTATCTTCTATTCTCAACAGAAACTGACCCCCATGATGGCGCGCAAACAGCCAGTTAAACAGGGCAGTCCTGGCCCCCCCAATATGCAGATAGCCTGTGGGAGAGGGGGCAAACCGGGTGACGACATTTGAGTGTGGCATAATGGCTGAAGGGTCGCTGAAATGATGCTAGTGGGGGGCGGTCTGGAGGGGTTCTATTACACACTATGGCGCGGAGTAAAATGCCCCGCGCTGACAATTGCCGCCGCTTCACTTAGTGCGGGCCTTATTCTTATTCATGGATGAGCAATGACCATTGTCACAAAACCCATCCAAGATCCGCAATCTGCCATAACCGAGCCGTCAATGGATCAATCCTCGGTTCTCAAAGGGGATCGACGCAAGGAATTGCAAGCCGCCCTTACCGGCCATTTTTTTAAAACGATAGATAGTGCCCGCAACGCTCCAGAAACAATTTCCAAGGCATGGCGATCCGGGCAGATCGCTAGTGTGTTGCGCGATTGGACAAATGCGGAGGCTGGGCGGCTGGCGCTTTTTGTTCCGGTCTTTCTGGCCGC
This sequence comes from uncultured Caulobacterales bacterium, assembly GCA_964421675.1. Taxonomy (GTDB): domain Bacteria; phylum Pseudomonadota; class Alphaproteobacteria; order Caulobacterales; family Parvularculaceae; genus CALLPQ01. The sequence continues at coordinate 7,545 of CAYQXV010000062.1, read as the reverse complement.
CGGGATCGGGCTATATTTTGCCAGTCCCTCAGAGCCCGGATGGTATGTGCTGGGTATTGCGATTCCAATTATTGGCCTACTGACGGTGTTGCATGCCCATCTTGGCGCACGTACCATACTCCTCTCGCTGCTTATTGTGATTGCTGGGTTTGGCCTTGCAAAGGGCCGCACTGCATTGGTGAGTGCGCCGGTTTTGACATCAGATCTCAACTTTGTGGATCTGCAAGGCACGGTGCTGTCGGTTGAGGCCCGCAATACAGGCTATCGCATAATCCTCAAACCCCATCGCATTGAAGGGGTTACACCGCGGGAGGTGCCGGCAAAGATTCGCCTGACCTGGCGCGGCAAAACATTTACCCCTCGGCCCGGCGATGCCATTGCGGTTCCCGCCTCTTTATCGCCGCCGCCCGAGACTATCATGCCCGGCGGTTATGATTTTGCCCGTCAGCTTTATTTTCAAAGAATTGGCGGCGTTGGTTTTTTAGTAGGCACCCCAACAATTCTTGCGCAAGGCGAGCTGGGCGAAGGCTTAGGGGCGACGTCAGCGTCTATCCAAAAGGCCATTCGCTTACAAATTGAGCGACTGCGCTCTGCGCTTTTCTTGCGCATACGCCGCGCCGCGCCCAGCGATGGCGGGGCCATTGTTGCGGCAATTGTGACCGGCAAACGCGAAGCCATTACACCAGAGGCACAGAACGCATTGCGCGATTCCGGACTGGCCCATCTTCTTGCAATCTCAGGGTTGCATATGGGCCTTGCCACCGGCTTGATTTTTTTCACCGTGCGTTTCCTGCTGTCGCGCAATACCGGGCTGGCATTGTCGCGGCCGATAAAAAAATGGTCGGCGCTGGCAGCGCTCGCGAGCGGGTTTTTATATTTGATCATTTCCGGCAGCGGATGGTCGGCGCGGCGCGCCTTTATCATGTCATCAATTGTGTTTATCGCAATTCTGGTTGATCGCCGTGCTCTTTCATTGCGCAGTGTTGCCATCGCAGCCTTAATCATCCTTATACTGACACCAGAAGCGCTCCTCCATCCGGGGTTTCAAATGTCATTTGCCGCGGTTACCGCATTGATTGCGGCCTATGAATGGCACAGCCACCGACAGCGCACAAAAAGCGCCCCCAGATTAGGCCGTCAGGGTGTGATGTCGCGCCTTAAAATCTATCTCATTGGAATTGCCGCGACCGATACGATTGCGGCGGGGGCAACAGCGCCATTTGCCCTTTATCATTTTAACCGCGTTGCGCTCTATTCCTTACCGGCAAATCTCGCAGCGATGCCGGTCATGGGGCTATGGGTGATGCCGGTGATCATCCTTGCCCTGATGACAATGCCGATTGGCATTGATGGATTTTTCTGGCGGCTGGCAGCTGACGGCATGGCGTTTATTGTCGGCGTCGGGTCAACCGTTTCCGCGCGGCCCGGCGCTGTTTCGGTAATCGCCAGTCTGCCGCTTAGCTGGTTGATTGTGCTGGTGCTTGGCGGGGTGACGGTGTGCTTGTTGCGGGCTCCATGGCGGTTGGCGGGGCTTGCGGCCCTGCCAATCACAATGGCCATCGCAATGGTCCATCAAAGCCCTGATATTGTCATTGAACCGGGCGGCCAAAATGTTGGGGTGGTTGTCACCCATGAGGGCCAGCGCGATCTTGCGGTGTATGATAGCCGGCGCAGCCGGTTTGCCGCGCGGGTGTGGCGCGAAAATCTTGGCATAAATGATGCGCGTGAGGATGCCGGGAACCGCCAGAAAGAGTCTCGTAAACCATCCCCCTTACGAATGAACGATGTTGGACTTTGCGATGCGGGCGGGTGCGTGTTGATGGTGCGGGGTCAGAAAGTTTCAATATCTGAACGCGCAGAGACATTAGACCAAGATTGCCAAAATGCAGACCTCGTGATTGCACTTTATCCCATCAATCGGCGCATCATTGGGGCCTGCGAAAGCGCGGTGCTGGATCGACGAGGGGCCTGGGAGCGGGGCGCGCGAGCTTTATGGATTGAAAATTCCGGAGATATTCGCATGCGCAGTGTCCACGGGGTGGTCGACCGGCCATGGCGGCGAACAAAAAACCCCTGATAAATCCCGCCTTGGTATCATCAGGGGGGACCATCAGGGGCAAAATACTAGATTTTGTTAGGATGAATTCTCTTATAACAGTGATTCAAGCTCAATCGGTTCTAGTGGACAACCTTGCACGGCAGCCATAAGCCCGAGGGCAAAAGCAATCAAAATCAGTCTTGATGGTTTAAACATTATCTTCTCTCCTTGGTTTCGGTCATCAGACGTTACAAGCAGTTAACTTGGTCTCGTAATTGATTTGTGCGGCGACGGGCAAAAAACGCGATTATCACCTATAATTACACCCTATCAGTGTGGTGCTTTAACCGGTTCGCTGCGAAGTGGCGTGATTTGGCATAATGGTTTCGCGCTGTACCTTGCCAGATGGCGCCCTATTGGGTATGACCCGCCCTCTCGTTTTACGGCTGTGTTGACTGTGCGGCGCTGGTCCCCATATGCCAGTAGTGACCGGCCAACCGGCTCGATTATTCCTTCAGGATGTTGACTTACCATGCAGCAGTTCATTCCCATCATTCTCACCGTTCACGTTCTTATCGTGATTGCTCTCATTGGCGTTGTTTTATTACAGCGATCTGAGGGGGGTGCGCTTGGTATTGGCGGCGGCGGTGGCGGCGGCCTGATGAGTGGGCGCGGTGCGGCCAATGTTTTGACCCGGTCAACATCAATTTTAGCAGCGCTGTTCTTTGCAACCTCGCTGGGGCTGGCGATGACGTCTGGCAATGGCGAGACGGAAACCAATATTTTTAATGAAACTGTCGGAGCGGACCCGGATGCGAGCCTGGACGGGGGAATTGATGCGGAAGGCCTGGCGGCACCGTTTGAAACGGCACCAGCAAACCCACTCGACACAATTGGCGCGCCTGATGCGCCAGCTGCCCCAGAGACAGACCCAGCAACATCGCAAGCCCCTGCGCCTGAAGATCAGGGTGA
>CAYQXV010000062.1:2123-4435 GCA_964421675.1 uncultured Caulobacterales bacterium | reverse complement strand
TGAAGATCAGGGTGAGGAAGAGGGCGATCCCCAAAGGTAGGTTTTGATATGGTCAGCGATGGTGATTGTCAGATCCGCATCGCCGGGCTCTATCGCTATCCTGTCAAAGGCCTATCGCCAGACCCGCTCAAAAGCGCGCGCCTTTCAACCGGTGAAACATTCGCTTATGACCGCGCCTACGCAATCGAGGCCGGATCGGGGAAATTTGATCCCGCTGCGCCTGCTCATATCGCTAAAGTCAATTTTTTGATGCTGATGCGCGATGAGATATTGGCAAGCCTGCAAACCCAATTTGATGAAACGACCCAATCTTTGAAGGTTCGCCAAGGCGGATCGACGGTGCTCGATGCGCGTCTTGAAACGCAAGACGGCAAGCGCGCGGTCGAAGCATTCTTCACGCAATTTATGCCAACCCCAAAAGCTGACGATGCACGCGAGCGCTCACCGCGCTTGGTGAGTGCGGGCGATCACAGTTTCTCTGATGTCGATGCCAAGGTGATCTCCGTTGTAAACCTTGAAAGTGTGCGCGCCCTTGAGGCAGCCGCTGGCGCGCCCGTCGATCCGATGCGCTTTCGCGCAAATATTTATCTTGAGGGCGTTCCCGCCTGGGCTGAAATGGATTGGGTCGAGCGTTCATTGCAAACCGCTGACGGCGCGGTGCTGACCGGCACAAAGATCACGCGGCGGTGCGAGGCGATAAATGTGGACCCGCGTACCGGCGAGCGCGATATGACCCTCACCAAAGTGCTGCCAGAGGCGTTCGGGCATAGCGATTGCGGGATCTATATGCGGGTTGATAGGCCGGGCACGATCAGCGCTGATGAGACCTTATTGCTACAATAAGGGCGGGTGTTGAAAAGCAATCTGCGAAAATAGGGCGGAAATTGATTTTAGCATTTGCCTTCGCTCGAATCGTCGCTATTACGAAACTCCATGGCGCGTTATATTTTCATAACCGGCGGCGTGGTTTCCTCCCTCGGCAAAGGCATTGCATCCGCAGCTCTCGGTGCACTCCTTCAAGCTCGTGGGTATAAGGTTCGACTGCGTAAGCTGGACCCCTATCTCAATGTCGATCCCGGCACGATGAGTCCCTATCAGCACGGCGAAGTTTTTGTCACCGATGATGGGGCTGAGACCGATCTTGATCTTGGTCATTATGAACGCTTTACCGGCGTTTCCGCCTCCAAGGGCGATAATGTGACCACCGGTCAGGTCTATCAAAAAATTATCAATCGCGAACGGCGCGGGGAATATTTGGGCGCGACCGTTCAGGTGATCCCCCATGTTACCGATACGCTGAAAGAATTTGTGCTTTCAGATGCAGGCGATGCAGATTTCGTGCTTTGCGAAATTGGCGGCACGGTTGGCGATATTGAGGGGCTGCCCTTCTTTGAGGCCATCCGTCAGTTGAAAAATGACCTGCCGCCGCGCGATGCGGTGTTTGTCCATCTGACATTAATGCCGTTTATCCCCTCTGCCGGTGAGCTTAAAACCAAACCGACCCAGCACTCGGTCAAAGAGTTGCGCTCAATCGGTATTCAGCCGGACATTTTATTGGTCCGCGCAGACCGCGACATCCCTGAAAGTGAACGCACCAAAATTGCTCTGTTTTGTAATGTGCGTTCGTCGGCCGTGGTGCAGGCATTGGATGTTGATACGATTTACGGAGTTCCTCTGGCCTATCATGAGGAAGGGTTTGACGGCGAAGTGCTCAGCGCTTTCGGCATTACTGATGCGCCGCCGCCAGATTTGTCGCGCTGGCGCGATATCGTCACCCGTGTTCTGTCTCCTGACGGCGATGTGACGATTGCGGTGGTCGGCAAATATACCGTGATGCAAGATGCCTATAAGTCCTTGATAGAGGCGATAGCCCATGGCGGTATTGCGAATAATGTCCGGGTAAAGATAAAATGGGTCGATAGCTCGGTTTTCAAAAATGAAGCTGAGGCGATAGATGCGCTTGACGGCGTACACGGAATATTAGTGCCGGGGGGATTTGGCGAGCGTGGTTCTGAAGGCAAGATCATGGCCGCGAAATTTGCCCGCGAACGCGGTGTTCCTTATTTTGGGATTTGTTTCGGCATGCAGATGGCTGTCATTGAAGCGGCGCGCAGTCTGCTCGGTGAAACCGATGCCAGTTCCTCTGAGTTCTCCAAAAAAGGCAAAGCTGTCGTTGGGCTGATGACGGAGTGGGAGCAGGGCGGCGAAGTGCAGGAGCGTTCAGAGGCTAGCGATCTGGGCGGCACCATGCGGCTTGGCGCTTATCCTGCTGCGTTAAAGGCGGGCAGCCGCGTTGCTGAAATTTATGGGGG
>CAYQXV010000062.1:0-2023 GCA_964421675.1 uncultured Caulobacterales bacterium | reverse complement strand
CAAACCTGGCCTAATTAAATTGAATGGAGCCTTCTTATGCTTAAACCTGTTCTGGTTACCGGCGCGTCTTCTGGCATTGGTGAGGCGATCGCCGTTCATCTCGCCCATAAAGGGTTTACGGTTTTTGCCGCCGCGCGCCGTCTCAAGGCATTAGATGCGCTTACCGGTCTTGGCGGTGGGCGAATTCATGCGCTGGCGCTCGATGTTACCGATGCGGCGTCAATCGAGCAGGCCATTTCGGCGATTGCTCAGCAAACAGATCAACCTTTGTTTGGGTTGGTGAATTGTGCGGGCGTCAGTGTGACCGGACCGGTTGAAAGTGTTCCCCTTGAAGAATGGAAGCGCCAATATGAAACCAATGTTTTCGGACTGGTTGGCGTGACACAAGCGGTGCTGCCCCAGATGCGTGAGGCGGGCATGGGGCGTATTGTGAATATCGGGTCCGTGGCAGGGCGCATTGCGGCGCCGTTTTTTGGGCCCTATGCATCGTCAAAGCATGCGGTTGAAGGGATTTCCGATTCCTTGCGCCGAGAACTTGCGCCGAAGGGCTTGCAGGTCAGTTTGGTGCGGCCGGGTTTTATCAATACCCATTTTGGCGATCAGGAACATGAAAGCCTTCAGCCCTATCTGGCAGAGGGCGAGCCCTATGCGGGCGATGTGGCCACCTTTGCAAAATGGCATGAGCGCGGCCACCCCAATGCGGTTGCGCCGTCCGAAGTCGCCGAGACCGTCCACCACGCATTGACAGCGCAAAAGCCGCATTCGCGCTATACTGTGCCAAGTAGTTATCTGCCATCATTAGCCATTCGCAATCTGATGCCCAGCGCCATTACCGACCGGATTTTTGGCAAAATAACCGGGGTTAAACCCAACCCATAAGCACCTATTCTCTGCAAGCCCCCACTCTTGGAGGCGGGACTAGCGTGATATCCTATTTTGGGCCATGATGGCCGCGCTGGGGGTACGTGTATTCGGATAGGGAATGATCTGTACAGATCGTGTTCGTGATCGGCATAGATATTGCAATCAATCCAGTCCGGGACACCCTTTTCAGGAGTTGCGTGGGTCATGGGCTATCTCAGCGAGTTACACAAAAGGCGATCTGAAAATTTCGCTTATAGGGCGATGTTTTTTGCCGGCTGCACGGCGCTGGTGTGTGTTGGCGCAAGCCAGGCCAGCCATGCGGGAGAATTTACGCGGATTGCACAAACTGCCGGGCAATATAAATTCACCGAGTGCCAGGAGCCTGAAACACCGGACATCACGTTAAATTCAAAACTACGCGGCAATGCGGCGGTGCGCGATTATAATGCGCAAGTGTCTACCTATAATCAGTATATCGCAAAGGTTCAGACCTATATGGCATGCATGTCTGAAGAGGCGGACCGCGATCTGGAAGTCTATTATCAGGCGGTTAATGCCAGTTTGGTGGCGCGTCAGGATGCAATGGAAAGCAAAAGTGCTGCACTGCGAAAAGTTTTGGCAAACGGACCGCGTAAAGGCGCGCCCATCGCCGATAAAAAGCAGCTAACAACAAAGGATGGGCGCACTGTACCGTCTCTTGAAGGTGCCGAAGAGGGCGCCAATGAGGGTGCGGGGGCAAGCCCGTCTAACGATTAGCGGCGATCAACTCTCCTAACATTCCGAAACATTTGATAATTAAGGCATTCTCATTTCCGCCATAATTGTCTAGAACGGCTCCTAGCCGATCAGGACAAAGGGACTCGAATGCCTATTCCAATTTTAATGCCTGCACTCTCACCGACGATGGAAGAGGGAACTCTTGCCAAGTGGAATGTAAAAGTCGGGGATAGTGTTTCCTCAGGCGATGTGATCGCGGAGATCGAAACCGATAAGGCGACCATGGAAGTGGAAGCTGTCGATGAAGGGATCATCGGCAAGATCCTTGTCGATGAAGGCACTGAGAACGTAAAGGTCAATGTTGCGATCGCCGTGATAGTTGATGAGGGCGAAAGCGCAGATGATATCGATCTGGCAAGCCTTGCACCGGCAAGTGCCCCGG
>CAYQXV010000061.1:5428-11110 GCA_964421675.1 uncultured Caulobacterales bacterium | reverse complement strand
ATGACAATTGCTGGATCGTGCCTCAGTTTGAAAATCGAATGACGATTTCTGGCCCTTATCGGAAATAGCGCCTCTTAAAATGAATGTCTAAAAGCGAATAGAAATCTACCTTAGCCGAGCGGCTTAAGGCGCCCAAAGTAGGCCGCTCAGTTTTAAACTGACAGCTGTATCAATTTGTGATAGCGAGATATTTAAGGACTAGGGGGGCGCACGCAAATGAATTCATTTTTTACTGAACTAAAACGCCGGAATATTTTTCGAGTTGCGGGCGTGTATGCGGTTGTTGGGTGGTTGATTATCCAATTGGGTATTGCGCTTGAAACCTCTCTCAATCTTCCCGCTTGGTTTGATACATTATTGACAGTATTGGTGTTAATTGGCTTTCCACTTGCTATGCTTTTCGCTTGGGCTTTTGAATTAACCCCTGACGGCATGAAGCCAACGAACGCAGTTACTCAAGATACAAGCATTACCTCTAATACAGGTCGAAAGCTCGACTACGCCATTCTTGGTGGATTGGCGCTCGTTGCTGGATTGATGGTGTTTCAATCTTTTCGTTCATCCCCAACGACGCCCAAAGCTCCGCAGAGCTTGGAGATACCAGAAGCCTCCATCGCGGTTCTTCCATTTGCGGATCTCTCCTCTGATGGCAGCCAGGAATATTTCGGAGACGGCATCGCTGAAGAGCTCTTAAACGTTCTGGCGAAGATCGATGAAATGCAGGTGGCCGGGCGCACCTCCTCTTTTGCGTTCAAAGACAAAAATGAAGATTTGCGAGAGATAGGCCGTGTGCTGAATGTTGCGCATATCCTTGAGGGCTCCATCCGCAAATCCGGTGAGCGCGTGCGCGTGACAGCCCAGCTGATTAAAGTGGATGATGGCTTTCACCTTTGGTCAGAAACCTATGACCGGGATCTGGACGATATATTTGCCGTGCAGGATGATATTTCCCGCGAAATCTCGCTCGCGCTAATGCCGCATCTGATGGGTGATCAGGTTCCTACTATTGCGGAGACGCCGCGCACGGACGTCTCCGCCTACTCCAAATTTTTAGAGGCGCGCGAATTGGTGCGCAGCCGGAACGTGGCAAATATTGAAAAGGCTCAAACTCTTCTGGATGAGGTGATCGAAACCGATCCAGCTTATGCGCCCGCCTATGCGCTTCAAGCGCAGGTAGCCTTGCTCCTATCGAATGGAACCGGTGCGTATGGCACGGTGCCAGTTGCAAAAGCGCGGCAAGTTGCAGAAGCCCTTATCGAAAAAGCGCTTTCACTCGATCCAGACCTCGGCGAAGCCTACGCGGCGCGGGGCCTTGGTCTTTCTTATGACAGCGATTCCGAAACAGCCATTGCCGCTCTCAGGCGTGCAGTGGCGCTTAGTCCGAACAATCTTGATGCGAATATGTGGCTTGCTTTTGAATTGCAGGTTCATCGCCGCCATTTGGATACGGTCGATGCGCTGATGGATATCTTCAACAAGGATCCCCTCTTTGCGCCAATCGCCACAAATCTGATGCTTCAATTACGTCGGACGGGTCAGCTTGACCGCGCCAAAGAAGTGTTAGAGCGCCTACAAAGCATCGCGCCGGAGGCGCGGGCAACGAAAGCTGCAACTGCAATGTATCGCTTTAACACGGGGGAAGTTGCTGCGGCTGTTGAAGGATTTCAGGAACTCTACACCGCTACACCCGGTCTCAGAAACGGGCTGCGTGTCTCAGATGCTCTTATGGAGCTTGGTGCATTTGAAGAAATGCGCAATTATGAAACCTTTCCGATCTATGAGGTTTGGGCCACAATTTTAGAGGGGGATACTCAAGCGGGCGTGACGAAGATGAAAACCTTGCTCGAAAGCCAGCCAGAGGATGGACTTCTTAAAAACGAATACCTTATCGCTTTGTCACGAAACAATCAGGACGCCGAGATCCTCAGCTATTATAATGTAACTTGGGGCAGTGTTCGAGACTTCGAGACGGATGTCTTCGAGGCCTATTCTGGAATTCATCCGCGCTATGCTGAGCTGGCTCTCGCGTTTAGAGAATTGGGCGAGGACGCTCTTTTCGATGAAACGATGCAAAGATGGCGCACGTCCATCGATTTAGATCGCGCTGGCGGGCATAAACGCCTGTTTCGAGAAGAGGCTCAATGGCAAACCGTCTCAGGAAACTTTGAAGATGCCATCGCGCAACTTGAAATGGGCTTCGAGGCCGACACATTTATTGCGCCTTGGTATCTTGAGGGTCGATCGTTTGAGCCACTTCAAGACATTCCAGCGTTTAAAGCCCTGAAGGCGAAAAACCTGAACCGCGTTAATGAAGAACGCATAAAGCTAGGGCTTGCTGCCTTATCTCTCTGAAAACTGTGTCGCTGCTTATGCGTTGGCGTTAAAGCTGACCACAATCGGCTCGCCTGATTGCGCGGCGCCGTAGCCCGAGCGCTCTTGCACCGATGCTTCGCGCACCGCCTCAACCACCCGGCTTGCGCTTTGATTGGCCCCGTCCAGCAAGGCATGCTGTGTTTGCGCCAGACCGGTGAACCGCTCAGTGGTGTCACGCAGACATTGCATCAATGAGTCGCTAACATCGTCATAAGCGGAACGGTTCGCCGCAAGATCGCGAATGGCCGTTCCATAGGCATTGGCAAGGCGCGCTTTTTCCGCCTGAATAGGCGCAATCTCGCTCGCCTTATGGGCGCTTAGCAGATTGTTTTCCTGGGTGAACAAATCGGCCAGTGCGTTTGTTAGCTCGATGAGATTTTCAATTTTTTGACTCTTCTCGCTTTGCCCCTGTTGGGAATGATTTTGACTATCGGTAGGCATGGCATCGTCCCTTCGGATAAAATATTAGGCGCTAGCCGCCTGGAAGCGGATCAGGCTGGCTTGAATTTGATCAGCAATTCCAAACCCGCCGCGATCGGCGATAGCATTTGCATAATGTTCTTGCATCATCGCCTGATAGGCCCCGTGACCGGGACCGTTCCCGGTCAATCCGCCCTGATCAACATCAGCAAATAGCGGTGCGAGAAATTGCGAGAGCACAAGCGCTTCAAACTCGCGTGCGGTATCCTTGATCTGCTCAAGCTCATTTTCACTCAGCAGATCCGCAGGATCGCGAACAGTCGAGGCAAGCGCGGCTATAGAGGGTGCGGGTGAAGCGTTTATTGTCATCACCGCACCTCAATATCGGCTTGCAATGCGCCCGCCGCTTTAATCGTCTCCAGAATGGAAATCATATCGCGCGGCGAAACGCCAAGGGCATTCAAACCATCGACCAGATCGCTAAGTCGCACAGAATTTTCAACCACTTGTAATTGTCCGTCCGGCTCAAATGTCTCGACATCAGTTCGCGGCACGACGACTGTCTCACCGGCATCGGAAAAACTTGCAATCGGTTGGCTGGCAAAGGGAGTTTCTGTAACCGCAATGGTTAAGCTCCCCTGTGCGATGGCAACCGTTGAAATGCGAACATCCTCGCTAATCACAACGACCCCTGAGGCTTCATCAATGACAACGCGCGCGGTTTGGTCAGGTGTTACAGACAAGCCTTCAACGAGGCTTAAAAGGGAAACCATATCACCGGAAAATTGTGCATCTCCAGATGCGCGCTGCAAAACAACCGTACCCGGATCTCTAACCGTTGCCATGGTCGCGTTAAAGCGCTTATTGATCGCCGCCGCCATACGAGTGGCGGTGGTAAAATCAGGATTGCGCAATGAAAGTCGAACCGATTGGCGGTCTGCAAGACTGTAAACCAGCTCGCGTTCCACAACCGCGCCATTTGCAATGCGGCCATTGGTGGGCACGCCTTGCGTCACAGAAGCGGCCTGTCCGCGCGCAGAAAAACCGCTAACCGCAACAGAGCCTTGCGCGACCGCATAAACTTCATTATCGGCACCATAAAGGGGTGTTACCAACAAAGTGCCCCCGCGCAGTGACTGTGCATCGCCTAAAGCGCTCACCGCAATGTCCAAACGCGCGCCATTTGTTGCAAAGGCCGGTAAATTTGCAGTCACCATAACGGCGGCAATATTGTCCGTATCAAGAAATTCAGACCGTACATTGACACCAAGGCGCTCAAGCATGGAGACAAGGCTTTCGCGGGTAAAGGGCGTGTTGCGAATTCTGTCGCCCGTTCCCGGCAACCCGACAACCAGGCCATATCCCACCAGCATATTTTCGCGCACGCCCTCAACATCTGCGAGGTCCTTAATGCGCGATTGCGCACGAGCCTCGCCCATGGCGGCGGTCAGCATCAAAAAACTGAGAGCAAAAACAGATATTAATCGCATAAAATTCACGGGCTTTCTCGAAAGGTCCCCCTTCTTATTGCGAACCCTATGCCAGTTTGTTCTGGGCACTATGCCAGTCCCGCACGCGCCGATAGCTGCCATAAACCCCAGCAAAACAAAGCCTTTTGCTCGAGAACTCGAAAAATTTACCGATGGTTTACAATTATAAACTGAGGACCAAACGCACCCTTTAGGGCAGATGCTGCCGGGAAAAAATTGCCTATTTAACGGAACCTTATCCTTGTCAGCCCTAAAACCGTCATCATGAAAGTTGATCGCGCAACATCGTCCAATAGGCCGTCTGCCAACCGTGCGCCCGCGCGGGCAAAAGGCGGTTTCAAACCAAATGCAGCGCCAAGCACGCCCACTGCGAGCGAAAATGCGCCTGTCACCGCAGCGCGAACCCTCAGCGCATTATTGGCGTTACAAGGCGACCAACACCATGCGCGCGATGAAGATGTAAAAAAGGCTGTTGAACACGCTCATCAGGATCTGGATATGTTAGCGACATTGCAACACAATATCCTTACCGGCACCATTGATCCTGCAACATTGGAAAAGCTCGCATCATCGTTGAAAGCCTCGCAGGCCGCCACGACCGACCCTGAAATTGTTGCGCTGCAACAACAAATTGGTCTGAGAATTGCTGTAGAAATCGCCAAACTTGAAACAGGACAAACCAAGGCAAACACATTCGATCAAAAGCGCGAGGGTAACCCTTGAGCACGGTGCTTTTTTCCGACTATACAGTGCTCGTTGATTTGAAATCGCCGCGAGATTCGGCTATCTGGCACGACAGATGATCCAAACAGATGAGCGAAAAGTAAAAGTATAAGTTCTGCAATTGGTAAAGGCGAATTTAGAACCTTGATATCGACCCGGTAAAAATCAAAGCCAAACGCAGATTCTAAAAAAATGGAGTTTCTCATGGCGTCAACTGACTTATCAGATTATCGTCCGACCGCGGATGAACCGTTTATGAATGACCGTCAACGGGAATATTTCCGTAACAAACTTCAGCAATGGAAAGATGAGATCGTGCGCGAAAGCCGCGGTACGCTGGAACAGCTGGCCCAAGAAAATAACCAGATGCCCGATATTGCTGACCGTGCATCGAGTGAAACGGACAAGGCCTTAGAGCTGCGCACCCGTGACCGTCAGCGAAAAGTGATTTCGAAAATTGATGCCGCCCTGCGCCGCATCGAATCGAAAGAATATGGCTATTGCGAAGAAACTGGCGAGCCTATCAGCCTACAACGTCTCGAAGCGCGCCCTATTGCCACCCTGTCCCTGGAAGCCCAAGAGCGCCACGAGCGCAGCGAGAAAATCCACCGCGACGACTAACCAAAAAGCGGGCCAAAAAGCGGGCGAATAAGCGGGCCAATAGGCGGCCCATTTG
>CAYQXV010000061.1:0-5328 GCA_964421675.1 uncultured Caulobacterales bacterium | reverse complement strand
AAGCGGGCCAATAGGCGGCCCATTTGTGACTTTCTCGCAGATCACCCGAACAATCTGCACTGGAACGGGGTTTTTGCCCTTTCCGGCCCCAGGCAACGCAGTCTATAAGGCCCTTGAAAATCTAATTTATTCCAAGGGATCTTTTCACCATGACGCCTCCTGTTCGCTTACTTGCCCTGTGCCTGGCTCTTATTGCTGTCCCGCTTAGCGGCTGTTCCACGGCGTATTACTCTGCGCTTGAACAATTCGGGATCGAAAAGCGCGACGTTCTTGTGAACCGGGTAAAGGATGCCCGTTCCGAACAAGCCGAGGCGCAGGAAACCTTTACCTCAGCGCTTGATGAGTTTCGCTCTCTTGTTGATGTAGATGGCGGCGAGCTTGAAAAAAAATATGACCGTTTGAGTGCCTCTTATGATCGCTCCAAACAGCAGGCCGCCGATGTTCATCGCCGCATAAATGATGTCCAAACCGTTGGCGATAAATTGTTCAAAGAGTGGGAACAGGAACTGAAACTATATGATAGTGCGGATCTGCGTCGTCGTTCGCAAGAACAGCTCGATGCCACCCGCTATGAGTATACAAAATTGCTCACCGCCATGAATAAAGCCGCAGACCGCATGACCCCAGTGCTGGAACTTTACGAAGATCAGGTTTTGTTTTTGAAACATAATCTAAATGCGCGGGCGATTTCATCCCTCGATACTGAGCGCCTTAAAATTGAAGAGCGCGTGAATGACCTGATTGCGGAAATGAATAGCGCAATCGAAGAAGCGGATTCATTTATCGAAACAATGGGCTAAAGCCCTTATCGCGATATCACCAAATAAAAGAGGCCGCGTAATCCATCGACTACGCGGCTTTTTTTGCATCCTTTAAACGGGCATTCGAGCGTTAACCGAGGCCAAACGCGCCTTTAATGCCATCAATTAACAATTGAACCGAAAGCGCGGCGAGGATCACACCGAGAATACGGGTCAGCGCGCCGGCCACACTCTCGCCCATCGCCCGAACGATGGGCCCGGCGGCGAGAAAAACCACCAAACATAAAAGCAGGTTTGCCGCCAACGCCGACAGGACAACCGCTCGCTGCGCCCAATTTGCTGCATCGGACATGAAAAACATTGCGGTCGCAATTGTTCCCGGTCCTGCAATCATCGGTATGCCAATGGGAAAGACAGAAACATCGTCCGGATCTTCCGGGGTTTCATCCTTTTCCATAAAATCTTCTGCACGGTTTTCGCGTCGCTCGGTGCGTTTTTCAAAAACCATATCAAGGGCAATCAAAAACAGGAGAATGCCGCCCGCTGCCCGGAATGCATCAATCGATATATGCATGGCGTCGAGCAGCCAAGCCCCGCCAAACGCAAATGCGAAAATTATGATCGCCGCCACCAACACCGACCTTACGGCCATGCGCGAGCGATAGGCAGGCGTTCCGCGCGCCGTCAATGTGGCAAACACCGGGGCGACCCCGACCGCATCAATCAGCACAAAGAATGTTACAAAGGTTGCTGTAAAAAGAGATATCATTTCAGTGTTCATAATGCCTGCCCTACGCCAGTGACGCGGCCTTGGCAAGCACCTCGCAACGCGAACATTCTCAATTTTTGCTAAGGGCGCGCCGCAAATCGGAAATCAGATCGTCTGGGTCCTCAAGGCCGATTGATGCGCGCAACAACCCGGCGGGCGTTTGCGTCATCGCGCCCTCCACTGACGGGCGGTGTTCCAGCAAACTTTCAACCCCGCCCACGCTTGTTGCGGTGGTAAACAGTTGAACGCGGGAGGCCACCTTGATGGCCTCCTGCGCCCCGCCCGCGACCTCAAACGACACTATGGAACCGAATGCATGCATTTGGCGGCTGGCAATCTCATGGCCCTTCGCGTCGACAAGTCCGGGATAGTGAACCCGCTCAACGCGCTCATGGTCTTGCAAAAATGTCGCGATTGTCATGGCTGAGCGCGATTGTTGGCGTTGGCGACAATGCAAGGTTTGTAGCCCGCGGGTTGCGAGCCATGCTGAAAACGGGGCCATAACCGCGCCGGTCAATTTGCGCAACCGCCGCAAGGGCTGTTCATCCTCCCCATGGCGGCCAATAATCGCCCCGCCCATAACATCGGAATGGCCGCCAATCGACTTGGTGGTTGATTGCAATACATAGTCTGCGCCAAGCGTGAGCGGGTTTTGCAAGGCAGGGCTCGCAAAGGTGCTATCCACCAGAACCCGCGCATCGTGCTTGTGGGCCATGCCAGAAATCGCCTCTATATCCAAAATATCAAGGCACGGGTTTGACGGTGTTTCAAACCAGACAAGATCAACGCCCTGCGCAAGCTTGTCTTCGACATGGTGTAAATCACGCAGATCGCAATAGCTCGCCTTGATCTGCCATCGCTCATAAAGCTCACCCGCCTGCCCTTTAAAGTCGAGATAGGTATCATTGTGAAAGAGAATGTGCGCGCCAACCGGTAAGACCTGTGCGAGCGCTGCGCCCGCCGCCACCCCGGACCCAAAGGCAACACAATAGGCCCCCTGCTCCAGCTCGACCAATGCGCGCTCCAAGGCATCCACATTCGGACTATGGTCGCGCGCATATTGATAATCGGACAGCGGCTCATAAGCGGGACCATGACGAAACGTGGTCGCCATATGCACCGCTTGCACCACATCACCGGATTGCTCGCCTTTACCCAGATGGCTACGAACGGCGCGCGTTTGCGGATGTAAGGGCGATGTTTTTTCAGTCATGGCGCATTTTCCTTGCTGGCCGCTTGCGCGGCTTTCGTCAACCGGACAAACCCTGTATAGCCCAAAGGCGAGAAAGAGTTCACATTTACCGCGGCTCAATTGCACCGAATGGACTGCATAATGTCAGACCGAGTTGACGACCTTGATAAGGCTTACACCAAAGCGCTGGCCCATGAGAAGGCTGGCGAGATTGATAAAGCTGCGCAAGGATATCAAGATTGTCTACGCCTCGACCCAGCAGACCATGGAGGGGCGAGCGTGCGGTTGGCCGCAATGGGGCGAGGACAAATCCCGCAAAAAGCGCCCGATGCCTATGTTGAAACCCTCTTCGATCAGCATGCCGATCAGTTTGACGATATATTGACGGGCCATCTTGGCTATGCGGTTCCCATGCAACTTGCCAATCTGTTTCAGGCTGCCCCGCCCGCTGGCGGGCTGATGCTCGATCTTGGATGCGGCACCGGCCTTTCCGGCATGACGCTCGGGCCATGGTATGACTCAATCATCGGCGTTGATATTTCCGAAAACATGATTGATCTGGCTGATGAACGCGCAGTCTATGACCGATTATATGTGAATGAAGCGGTTCATTTTCTGGAAGAGTGGACGAAAGCGCGTAATGGCACGGGCAGTGAAAATGGTGCTAAGGCCGAAACGCAGAATGGAAAAGATTTCCCGTGTTTCGATTTAATCGTTGCAACGGATGTTCTCCCGTATATTGGCGATTTAGAACCCTTGTTTGAAGGGATCGCGAATAATCTGGCCCCCGCGGGCGGGATTGCCATATCGAGTGAAACCCTCAGTGAGCCAGCCTTTGAAAACAAAGATTGGCTGGTAACGCGCGGTCATCGTTTTGCCCACAGCAAGGCTTATCTGACCGAACTTCTCGGTAAATATGGGTTTACCAGAATAGACAATTTTGATGCAATCACGGTGCGCACTGAAGAAGGAATTCCCGTTCCTGGATGGTTGGTGGTGGCATGGAAACGCTAAATCACTTTTCGAAATCCACCAACGGCACCCTCACCTTTACTCTCTATAAAGAGGAGCGGTCATGAGCACGCAACAACCGGTCTTAGTCGCCTGCATGAAATGGGGCACACGCTATGGGTCAGATTTTGCCAACCGCCTTTACCGGTCCGTTGCGCGCAATATCTCGGTTCCCTTTCGGTTTTTATGCTTTACCGATGACACAGCCGGTCTCGACGATGCTATTGAAACCTATCCATTACCCGCCATCAACTTGCCAGATCATGTGAGCATTACCCCATGGCGAAAGCTGTCCTTGTGGCAATCGCCAATCGCAGACCTGCATCAAGGCGATATGCTAGTGCTCGATTTAGACTTGGTGATTACCGGACCGCTTGATGATTTTTTTACCTATGAACCCGGTTCATATTGCGTGATTGAAAATTGGACCCAGCCCGGCGCGGACATTGGCAACACCTCAGTGTTTCGGATTCCAATCGGAAAACACACCCATATTTTTGATGATTTTGACCGCGATCCCGGCGACATTCTTTCGCACCATCGCATTGAGCAGCAATATATTTCGCGCACCCTGAAGGAGCAAATTTTTTGGCCTAAGGCGTGGTGTTTGAGCTTTAAACATTCAATCTTGCCGCGCTTTCCCGCCAACTGGTTTGCAACACCGCAATTACCAAGCGATGCGCGCATTGTTGCCTTTACCGGTCATCCAGACCCTGATGAGGCACGTGACGGCATATGGCCAGCGCCCTGGTATAAACGACATTATAAACATGTGCGGCCAACGCCCTGGATTTCCGAGCATTGGCGATGAACAAACCATTTGGTGCATATCCGCCCGGGTGGCGACTGCGCGCAGCGCGCAGACTTTCAACAGCCCTTGGCGGCGATCCGGTGAGCCGCTTCCTTCGCTCTGGATTGATGAAACTTGCAAACAGCAAAAATTGCGGCCCTCAAGATGTTACAATTTTTGACGATCAAAAAGCGCGGCTAAACCCGGTGGGCAATATTTGCGAAAAACGCGTGCTCTTTGCGCCCGGCCAATGGGAACCGCTTGGGCGTAAAACACTGTCTGACGCAATTGAAAATCACACAGGCACTCATTTCCGCTTTGTTGATGCGGGGGCAAATGTTGGCCTTTTTTCTTTATATGCCCACCATTGTGCGCTCAAGACAGCCAAAACTCTGTCGGCTTTAGCAATTGAGCCGGGCGTAGAAATGCAAAAACGGCTGGCGTTCAATATCGAAAATTCAAAGGCCCAGCACGCAATTTCTATTCTGCCATTTGGCCTCTCTGACCATGAAGGCACAAGCGCCCTTAGCCTAAACATGAGCAATCTTGGGGAAAGTCAAATTTCAAAAGAAGGCTCACAAGTCATTCAGGTGCGCCCGCTCTATCAATTGATAAAGAACGCTGCATGGACGCGCATCGATGCGTTAAAAATTGATATTGAAGGCGCGGAACATAGAGTGCTCGCAAAGTTTTTTGCAGATGCCCCGCCAAACCTGCACCCGGCCCTCATCATCATGGAAATTGCGCACGACCATGAGGGAAAACTTGATAGTCTGTGTAAAAATTATAATTATCATCGCAGTGC
>CAYQXV010000060.1:10800-11975 GCA_964421675.1 uncultured Caulobacterales bacterium | reverse complement strand
GGCCATTAATTCAACCGCGACCATCTCTCCGCGTAGGAGAACACGGGCTTTTGCAACGGGAACGCCGTTGGCCCGCACGGTAAGGGGTTGATCGGCCGGGTCTATGGGCTCTGCGTGCGCTGCCCCCGCATCTCCGCCCGACAGCGCCGGCGGATCAAGACGGATGACGGCACCGCGCCCCAGTTTTAAAAACTTTGCGAGCGGCATCTGCGCTTGCCCAAGGGTAACGCTTAAATTGAGCGGTATAGAAGAAATATCGGCCATGGCGCTAGTGTGCCCCAACTGGCGTTAGTTTCCGGTTAACACGCCCCTTTACGGTAGCCTTAGTGCCTTTCCAATCGCCGCAACGGCGTGAAATTACACGTGCTGCGCTTGTTTTTTGCCCGAAGGCAGGCCAAATCTTACCCCTATGGAACGTGATTTGCCCGCTTTGCCGCCCCATAATGACCCTTCGTTCAAACCCCGGCCCGCCCAAATAGCCGGGGCGTCCGGTGGGCTGAGCGCTGTGGCGTGGCATCGCTCCAACGCGCAGGTGCGCTATGAGGATGCGACCGCCTTTATGGAGCAGCGCGCCCAGGAGATTTTTGAGGGCAACGCCCCGGAGACGATTTGGCTTCTCGAGCACCCGCCCCTCTATACGGCGGGGACCAGCGCCAAAAAAGACGATCTGTTGAGCAATAGCTTTCCCGTCTTTCAAAGCAAAAGGGGCGGTGAATATACCTATCATGGGCCGGGCCAGCGCGTTGTTTACGTGATGCTTGATCTGCGCAAGCGCGGCCGGGATGTGCGCAAATTTGTCGCCAATCTTGAGGGGTGGGTGATCGACACGCTCGCGGAATTTTCGGTTATTGCCGAGCGTCGGCAAGGCCGGGTTGGCGTATGGGTGGACCGTACCGAGCCGGGCGGGCCCTTGCGCGAGGACAAGATTGCGGCAATTGGCGTTCGTATTCGTCGCTGGGTTAGTTTTCATGGCATCTCCATTAATGTTGAGCCGGAGCTGTCGCACTTTGGCGGCATTGTTCCGTGCGGTATCGATGAACCGGGCCTAGGGGTCACCTCACTGGTGGATCTTGGCCTGCCGGTGACTATGGACGATCTTGACGTCGCCCTGGAGCATTGTTTCTATGATCGATACGGTGATAGCGTAACACAGCTTTAAAGCCTGTGGATTAAAT
>CAYQXV010000060.1:3194-10700 GCA_964421675.1 uncultured Caulobacterales bacterium | reverse complement strand
CAATGACGCTGAAGGCAATGACTCTGACGCCGAAGACGTTGCAGCAGAGCCCGACGATAGTTAATCCCAACGTCTGGCCACCGCCTTTAATTGAAATTTCTAATCTTATTGGTTGGCAAGGCTGTGTCTTGCATAATCGTGATTAAATTCTCTCGCGCTTGTTCCGCATGGGGAGCATGTTTTGATAGCAATTCTAAATGCGCAGCATTCGGACTTGCATCATTAAGGGTAACACCGCCCGCAACATCGTCGTCAATGCTGACTTGTGTCGCCGACGCGCCAGATGCATCCAGATAGATTTGCGCAAGCTTTGAAAATGTTGACACCGTAATCGCGAAATTCCCGCGCGCCATGCCATAATCGGCAATGTCGTAACGGCTCATATAGCTATTGCCGAGCGCATTCACGCCGACATTGGCGAAGGCGTAGCGATTGTTAAAATCACGCACGCTCTGCGTTTGCGCCTCGCCGTCAAATACGCTGATATATTGCAATCCGACGCAGCCGGAAAATGTTTCCTCATCGCGGCATGCTAGCGGACTGAGAACAAACACGGTCTGACCATCCGCATTGGCAAGAATGAAGGGGCGACCATCCGGGGACTGGCGTGTCTGCCAGAGAATATTCATTTCGGTCAGAATGGGTCCGATGGTGGTGACGTCAAAATCAAGAATGGAAACGCCCGGCTGGTCGACATCTTCTTGAACTTGTGCGCTCGCAGCAAAACCTAACGTGACGGCTGCTGAAACGGCCACAAATTGCGCGGTGGTGCGCGCGAGTGTGCTCTTGGTGCGTGCCGCAAGCTGGCGTGAATTTTCTAAAAACTGCATAATGTCCCCATCACAAGGTTGCCCGAACTGGCTCAACAATAACCCGGCGAGGGCGATGCGCCAAGTACAATCGCGCGCCCGCCCGAGCGCACCCGATAACCGCCATTTGCCCCTAAATCGGCGCTCAATTGATCTTTTTGCGCTCCGACAGGTGACAAGCTCCCCTACTGGGCTTAAAGCCCGCCCATGGCATACCCTCCACGATCCGATAAGCCCCGAAACAGCGCTGCTGGCCGCCCCCAACGCTCGCCAGATTCTCGTTCTAGAGAAGAGCGCCCCCATAGAGACCGCCCTTTTGGGGAGCGGCCCCCAAGAGATGGTAAAGGGGGACCAGACAGGGGTGGTCCAAGCCGGGGCGGCCCAGATAAGGGCGGTAAAGGCGGCCCCAAAAAGGGCGGTAAAGGCAAACCGCGCAAACTCTCCCCGCACGAAAAGCGTTTTGGCGATGACGCAGAAGCCTATGGCGATGATCCCAAAGGCATTGCGGTGCGCCGGGCGGCCTCTGATATTTTGGCCTTGATGCGCGACGGCCTGCCCCTTGATGATGCCCTCAATATGTGCCGCAGCTATGCCGCGCTTGGCTTTTCCCCGGAAGGCGCGCCGCAAAAATCCAACGAAATGATCCGAGCCGATAAAGGCTTTGCGCGCTCGATGGCGACGATGGTGCTGCGCCGGCGCGGTGTCATTGATCATCTCATCGGTGCCTATCTAGATCGCCCGCTGCCCGCAAAGGCTGTTCGGGCGATGGATGTGCTGCGCCTTTGTGCGGCCCAAACCCTGTTTCTCGATACCCCGCCCCATGCGGCGGTCTCGCTGGCAACGGCGCTGACAAAAGAGCGCCGCGAGACCATGGGCTATGCCAATCTGGTCAATGCCGTTTCGCGCAAACTCTCGGAAACACCGGCCGAAAAAATTGCCGAACTGCCCGTGCGAACCGACACGCCAAGCTGGTTGTGGCGTCGCTGGGAGCGCGCCTATGGCCCCATGCGAACGCGCAATATTGCCAAAGCCCATCTCGCACAGGCCCCGCTCGATTTGTCGTTCCGCTCAATCGAAGAGCGCGACGCCATGATCGAAACGATTGGCGGCACTGTGACGGAATTCCATCAAGGCCTACCCGCCTTGCGCGTCTCTCCGGCCCCCTCGCGGGCCAGTGCGCTGGAAGGATATGCGGAAGGCAAATGGTGGGTTCAGGATCTATCGGCGCAACTTCCCGTATCGCTGATGAACATCAAACCCGGCATGCAGGTGCTTGACCTTTGTGCCGCGCCCGGCGGAAAAACCATGCAGCTAATTGGCGCGGGCGCGATGGTGAGCGCAATTGATCGCTCCGATGAACGCATGGAGCGGGTTGAGGAAAATTTACGCCGCGCGAATATGAGCGCGAATATCGAAATCTGTGATGCGTTGTTATACCAACCAGACACGCTTGCGGACGCAATCCTGCTGGATGCGCCATGCTCTGCAACGGGTACTATTCGTCGGCACCCGGACATTCCGTGGGGAAAAAGCCAGGATGATGTGAACGGGCTGGTGCCGCTACAACGCCAATTGATTGACCATGCCCTGACCCTGCTCAAGCCGGGGGGCATGCTTTTATATTGTACGTGTTCTTTGCAACCCGAAGAAGGCGAACTGCAAATCAAAGATGCCCTCGCTCATCATGATAATCTAACCCGCGAGGCCATTTCGGTTGCCACTGATCCACAAATCGCGCCCTTTGCAAAAGCCGGTGCGATCAACAAAGACGGTGATGTGCGGATATTGCCATCCTTTGGTGCGGACTATGGCGGGATGGACGGGTTTTTCATCTCCCGATTGCGCAAGAACTGAGCGTCTTCCGCAGTAAACTCTGTATAAAGAGGTTTCTCGCCTTGGCCCGCTAAAGGGTGCGGGTGAATTGGCGATGGCGTTTGATCACAAGGCTCATGATCACCAGTTGGCGGTGCATCACTTTGTTGTTCATCTTCGCCCACCGCAGCTAGAGCCTCAAGACCCACATCAATTTGGTCAGCAAACGCGCATTGGCCGGGAGGGGTTAACGACCTCTCTTGGCGCGGCAACGGGCTCGCCCCCGGCTCTTCACTAGAAAATTCGAATTCTTGATCGGTAAAATCAGAAACTTGGTTGGCAAACAGGGCGGCCATCGATGCCAACTTATTATCTTGGCTTACGCCCTCGCCGCCGCCTTTGCGCAACCGTTCAATCACGGTGTGCGCCCAGATCGCTTTGGTCATGGATGCGACCCCATGGTCAAACCGTCCGCGCTTTTGGCCTAAATCAACACGGGCAAAATCGCGAACCGCCTCCCCGGCCTCCTCCGCCAGATCAAGGGTCAGCAATGACAGACGCTGATAGCGTTCTGCCAACTCCCTTTCAAACTCGGCCCCCTCAAATTGGGCCCCCTCACATTCTGCCCCCTCACATTCTGCATCGGGCGCTAGATCGGGCGCACTCATGCCCAGATCATCCAATTTAAGATCGGCCAATTTAGAATCAGCGACCTTAGCATGAGATGGTGGGCCACCGTGCTGCTGGGTTGGTTCATTCATAACGGACCAACCCTAAGGCCGTTATCAGGGGACGGGGATAGATTTTTTGAGCTTTTTACGCCCCGCCGCCTTATTCTCCAAATTTGGGTTGATAAGGCCCCAAACTCAGTTTTTAGGGCGGATTCCCCCCCTAAACTTGCGTAAAACAAGGCAATTTATGCGAATTTGCTTGAATTTTTCAAACAATCGACAATATCTAGTTTAATAGTATGACTATATATTGTGCTGAATAATTTCGGCATAATGCCATGAGACCAAACTTTACCGGGTGGATACACCTGTGGACCCTAAGGGAGACCGAACGATATGAATGATATTCGCAATGCAACCGCCGCAGGCGTTGGCGCACGCACCTATGATGAGGGCCTGCGTAAATATATGCTGGGCGTCTATAACTATATGGCGTTCGGTGTTGGCCTCGCTGGCATTGTCGCCATGTTCCTTGCCGGGAACCGTGAACTGATTTTGTCCATGGTCTCCAATCCGATCACAAGATGGGCACCCTTTGTCATCATTCTTGGCCTCGGCTTTTTTGGCGGCAAAGTTATCTATTCCGGTTCAAGAATAATGGCCCACGGAATTTACTGGGCCTATGCCGCCGCATGGGGACTGCTCGTTGCGCCCATGTTCTATTTTCTGCAAGCGGCCGGGGATGCCGGGATCATTTATCGCGCCTTCTTCATTACCGCTGCGCTTTTTGCCGGTATTAGCCTTTATGGATATACCACCAAGAAAGACCTTTCCGGTTGGGGCGGCTTTTTGACCATGGCAGTGATTGGCCTTTTGATCGCGATCATCGCCAATGCTGTTTTCTTCCAAAGCACCCTGTTCAGCCTCGTTACATCATGTGTGGTTGTGTTGATCTTCTCAGCGGTCACCATGTACGAGACCCAAATGATCAAGCGCCTTTATGATGATGGCAGCACGACCAATGAGCGCTCTTCTATCTTTGGTGCGTTCATGTTGTTTGGCTCATTTGCCACATTGTTCATTCACATCTTGAACATTCTTGGCATTATGCGCGATTAAGCGCTTCACAATTTCCAATAAAACCCCGGCCTTCAAAGCCGGGGTTTTTTATTAGCCAGTGTTTGCGCCTCTCGCCCGCCTGACAATCTTGTGAAAAAAGCGTGCGCATTCTCGCCTTGCGTGATCACCCCGCACCCTTACATTAAGACGACGACCTATCTGATCCTTTACCCCTTTGGACGTTATGACCGACAGTGTATCCGCCGCTTCCCCTTCAAATCTCGCCTCCCAAATAGCGGGAGCAAATGGTGCCATATCGCGCGCCCACGACCGATTTGATCTGCCAATTACCGGCGCTGATAAGGAGGCTGCAAAGGGCTATGACAACTATGTCACCGAGTTTTTAGGTTATGGCCAAAATTTGCGCGACCTATTTGATATTGCCGACGCCGCGCCAGACAGCGCGCTGATCAATGCGCACGCTGCGGTCTTGCATATGGCCTTTGAAGGCGCGGAAGGCTTTGACGCCGCACAGCCCTATTTGCAGCGCATGCGCGATGCGCGCCGCCTGCCGTTGAGCGACCGGGAAAATCTGTTTTGTGATGCCACCGAAGCTTGGGCGGTGCGCGATTGGTTTCAAGCCTTACGCCTGCTCGATGCGCTAACCGTGCGATGGCCCGCAGATCTATGCGCCATTAAATGGGGCCAATATCACGCCTTTAATCTCGGCGACCAGCCCGCCCTTTTGCGCTTTGGTCAACGCGCGCGCATTGTTCATGAAGAAACGCCCTATGCCCACGGGATGATTGCATTTGCCTTGGAGCAAAATCACAATCTGTCCGAGGCAGAAGCCGAGGGCAAACGCGCTGTTGAAATTGCGCCCGATGATGCATGGGCCCACCATGCGGTTGCCCATGTGTTTGAGACCCGCCAAAAAATCGGTGCGGGCATTAAGTGGATGGATCGCCATGCCCACACTTGGGACCAGAAGGGCATTTTTATTCGCGACCATAATTGGTGGCATGCGGCCCTGTTCCATCTGGCAGCGGATAATCGCGACGAAGTATTAAACATTTTTGATAAGCGCCTATGGGGCGCTTGGCCGGAATTTCCTCAAGAACAAATTGGCGCTGTTTCGATGTTGTGGCGCCTTGAAATTCTTGGCACTCATCCCGGATCGCGCTGGTCGCCGGTTGTTGAACAGGTGCGCGCGCGGGCTGGCGAACATATCTTACCGTTCCACGATCTCCATTATGCCTATGCGCTGGCGCGGCGCGGCGATGGGCCGGAAGGGGATGCGTTTTTGGAAAGCCTTGAATCCTATGCCGGCAAGTGTGAAGGCGAAGCCGCTCAAGTGTGGGGCGGTGTGTGCCTGCCATTGGCAAAAGCAGTCACCGCATTTGCCCGCGATGAGTATCAGCATACTGTCGACTTAATGACACCGGTTTTGCCAGACCTGCACCGCATTGGCGGCAGCCATGCCCAGCGGCAAATCTTCCTTGATACCTATGAAACAGCGCGCGCGCGCATCACATAAAAAACACGCTCATGGATTTCTCCTGAGCGTGTCGGTGGTGTATCAATGTGCCGGATCGCAATTGCTGTTGTTTCGGTGAGTGCTTGCGGTTTCGATGCTCACCCAGGGTAAATGATAACGGCTTCCGGTTTTTGCCGTTTTGCGGGCGCAACGCGCTACACTAATCCGCCAGTTAACTGCGTATACGCATAAAATGCTGGGGCCATGCTCAAGATTACAACGGCCGTTGCAGTCAATTTTGTAAATACGTCTCTCATAATTTTCTCTCCGTTTGTTTTGCTTTCGATGATTAAGAGATAGGAGGCAAATCTTAATTATAAAAGAGGGCTGATCGCGGCCTCGTCGCACAGCGAAAACGGTTCATCGCATAACCGATCAATACGGAGAAAAAAAACCATTTTACCCCCGCCTCCCGGACATAATTTTGTGGAACCAAATTTTCCCGCCGCACCAATTTAATCTGAGTTAGGATCATTTTGGCGCGCAAACCATTCGGTTGGTCGCAGCCCGCCCAAAACCGCCCTCTCCCCGGCCCCTCCAACAGCCTCCACAAACCATGGCCAATAAGCGGGCACGGCCCAGATACCGACCCAAAATCAGGCGATTACCAGCCGATCCCTCCCTTCCTCTTGAAAAAACCGTCAAACTCAGGCTTGGTATCGGCAGTTTTTCACCGGCCCTTCGGGGCTTGCGACATGGCAGCCCAAAACCGGGCTGCTCCTTTTTCGGCTCCTTGACGGGGCCAGACACGATGCGAGGCAAAACCCATGGCAGAAGTCCTTTCAGAACTCTTCACCCTTTCCAATCTATTCACCCTGCTCATGCTGATCTTGCTGCAGGCGGTTCTTGGGTTCGACAATCTGCTCTATATCTCCATTGAAAGCTCGCGGGTTGAGCCGAGCAAGCAACAAATGGTGCGCCGGGTCGGCATTGGGCTTGCGATTGTGTTTCGCTTAATCCTACTGGTGATCATTACCGGCTTGATTACGCAATTATCCGAACCATTATTTGGCCTCCATAACAGCGTCATTTCTGGCGAATTCACCTTCCGAGCCGTGGTGTCGATCTTTGGCGGCGGGTTCATCATGTATACCGCCCTGAAAGAGATCATGCATTTGCTGGCGGTTGAACACATTGAAAATGTTGACGACATCAAACCAAAATCTGTGGTTGGCACCATCATGATGATCGTCACCATGAACCTCATCTTTTCGTTCGACAGCCTGCTATCGGCCATCGCGCTTACCGATGTTGAAATCATCATGGCAACGGCAATCATCATTAGCGGCATTATGATGATTGTTCTGGCGGACGGCGTGTCGGCCTTTTTGAAACAAAACCGGATGTTTGAGGTGATCGGCCTGTTCATCCTGTTTATCGTTGGCATATTGTTGATCACCGAAGGTGGCCATCTTGCCCATATGAGCCTGTTTGGCTTTAAGGTTGAGGCCATGTCGAAGGCGAGCTTCTACTTTGTGATTTTCGTCCTTGTTGTCGCCAGCATCGTGCAGACACGCTATCGCAATAAGCTCGAAGTTCAGCGCCAACATGAGCTGTCGCAAAAAGATGCGCAAAACCACCATGCAAAGCCGGCTGGTGGCCATTAATCCATGACAGG
>CAYQXV010000060.1:0-3094 GCA_964421675.1 uncultured Caulobacterales bacterium | reverse complement strand
GGTTTGGCCTGCTTGGGATTTGGCTATACCGCGCAGGCATTTGTGCGCCGCCTATATCAGGGCGATCAAGGATCAGAATTTACAGGCGACCCAAATGATCGGGCCGCCCCGCTGATCCTTGGCACGACCCGGCAGCGTGAGAAATGCGATCAAATCAAAAAGATGCGCGTCCTCCCGCTTGTTCTGAGCGGGGATAATCAAAAAGATGCGCGCACCCTAAAGGCCAATTTACGCGCCAATATGGACTGGCTGATTTCGATCGCACCCCCACGCGATAGTGCAATAGAGAATGATGCACCAAACTGCCCGGCGCTCGACCTGATTGAAGAGATGATTGCCGCTGCGCCAGATGACTGGCCGAAACCGCGCATGATTGCCTATTTATCATCAAACGGGGTTTACGGGGACCATGACGGCGCCTGGGTCGATGAAACAACCAAACCTGAGCCCACAACCCCGCGCGGTATACGCCGCCTGCGCGCGGAAAATGCGTGGCGCGCCTTTGCCGATGCCCACCAAGTGCCAATCACCATTTTTCGCCTTCCCGGCATTTATGGCCCCAACCGCTCAGCCCTTGAAACGGTTCAATCGCAAACCGCCCGCCAGATCATAAAACCGGGGCAAGTCTTTAGCCGCATGCATGTTGACGATATTGCCCAAGCGCTTTTCAGCGCGCGCAAGCGCATCAATGAAGGCGCACCATTACCCACCATCCTCAATCTGTGCGATGATGAACCCGCACCCCCGCAAGATGTTTTGACTTATGCTGCCCAATTGTTGGGGTGCCCCGCGCCGCCCAAAACCGATATTACCAATGCCGACCTTTCGCCAATGGCGGCTAGTTTTTATCAGGACAATAAGCGGGTGCGAAACAGATTGATGAAACAGACCTTGGGGCTCACTCTCGCCTATCCAACCTATCGCGAGGGGTTAGCCGATCTATTTGAACGCCTAAAGCGCAAAACGGAAACTGAATGATGAAACTTTATACCTATTTTCGCAGCTCAGCATCATACCGCGTCAGAATTGCGTTGCATCTCAAAGCCATCCCCTTTGACTCCATTGCCATCAATCTAAAAGAGGGCGAACAGCGCGGCGATTTCCTTGCAAAAAACCCCCAAGGCTTTGTCCCCGCTCTTGATCATGACGGCGTAATTCTTACCCAGTCCATGGCCATTCTCGACTATCTTGACCATTTCAAACCAACTCCCGCCCTGTTGCCAGCATCACCAATTGAGCGCGCACACATTACCGCAATGGCCCATCTGATCGCGCTCGATATTCATCCGATCAATAATTTGCGGATCTTGAAATATTTAAAAGGCCCCCTTGGGCAGGATAATGAGAGCGTCAATCAATGGTATCGCCATTGGATACAGGAAGGGTTTGGCGCGCTTGAAACACAAGTTTCAAAATATGGCGGGGACAGAGCATGTTTTGGCGATGAACCAACCCTGGTTGATTTATGTCTCGTGCCGCAAATGTGGAATGCACGTCGCTTTGAAACGGATTTGTCCGCCTTTCCCAAGCTTGTGAAAATTGACAGCCATTTGCAAAGCCTGCCAGCCTTCCAAAAGGCCGCGCCTGAAAATCAGGCCGATGCGGAAAGTTAAATAGTTACAGGCTTTGATCCATGGTCTCGCATGGCGCTTCGGCGCAATCGCCGACCAGTTTCGCCGGAACGCCCGCAACGGTGCATCCTGCTGGCACCGGATCGAGCACCACGCTACCGGCGGCGACCTTGGCCCGCGCGCCCACTTCAATATTGCCGAGCACCTTTGCGCCGACACTGATCAACGCGCCTTTGCGAATTTTTGGATGGCGATCGCCGGTTTCTTTCCCCGTTCCCCCAAGCGTTACCGATTGGAGGATTGAAACATCATCTTCCACAACCACGGTCTCGCCAATCACGACGCCCGTTGCATGGTCAATGAAGACGCCTTTCCCAAAATGCGCATTGGGGTGAATATCGATGCCATAAAGCTCTGAAAGGCGGCTTTGCAAATAATGGGCGAGCGGATAGCGCTTTTGCTTCCACAACCAGTTGGATACGCGCTGCATCTGCAAGCCTTGATAGCCCTTATGGTACAAAAAGGGCTGAACATGTTCGAAGGTTGCCGGGTCGCGGTCAAAACAGGCCAGCACATCGGCCAGCGAGGCCTCAACAATATCGGGCTGATCATCAAATGCCGCGCTAATAACCTCGCGCCAAATCAGAGCATTCATCTCTGCATCAGATAATTTCAGGGCGAGGCGATAAGAAAGAGCCTGCCGGAACGATTCATGATTGAGGATCGTTGCATGGAGAAAGCTG
This sequence comes from uncultured Caulobacterales bacterium, assembly GCA_964421675.1. GTDB lineage: Bacteria > Pseudomonadota > Alphaproteobacteria > Caulobacterales > Parvularculaceae > CALLPQ01. The sequence continues at coordinate 780 of CAYQXV010000060.1, read as the reverse complement.
GCGAGGCTGGGCTCTTGGGCCGCTGCGGTTGCCGCTTCCAGGCGCATACGCGCCCATGTTTTGTCAGAGGATAAGGCAATGATATTGTCACTATCGTCTGATTGCTGCTTGTCCTGAACCTGCGTCGCCATTGGCAATGCTCCTTTAGTGATCACCTTGAGGGTGTCATGCGGCACGAATATGACGTGATATGGCCTCTGGCAGGGCCCCTTGCAAGGCCAATTCACGCGCCATCAGCACCATTATCAGCGTCAAACTGTCGGAAATTGCCCCGCTCATCACCTCTTTTAGCAGGTCCGCAAACGCAACCCGGCGCAACGCCAGCTGTTCTGAGGGGTCCGGGGCGCTATCCCCGCGATGAAGGCCCCAGGCGATAAACCCCTGGCCTTGCTCATCAGTAACCGAATTTGAGATATCAAACCGGGTCATGGCGTGCCAATGATCGGCCGTTAACCCGGTTTCCTCGCGCAATTCGCGCTTTGCCCCCGCAAGCGGATCTTCCCCTCGCGGCACGCCCCCTTCCGGCAGCTCCCAGCTATAGCGATCAAATGCAAATCGATGCTGCCCCACGAGCCAGACATGGCCCTCCTCATCAATGGGAAGAACCCCGACCGCAAAATTTTTAAACCGCACCACCCCGTAAATGCCGTCCGACCCGTCCGGATGGACAACCTCATTATGCTCCAACCGTATCCACGGATTTTCATATCCCGCATTACACGATTTTACCGTCCACGGACCAATTTGTTTTTTAGCTGTCATAAAGGGGGTTAGCGATCT
>CAYQXV010000059.1:0-12534 GCA_964421675.1 uncultured Caulobacterales bacterium | reverse complement strand
TTACTTATCCTGATAGATATGCGCGCTCATCACCAGACCGAAGCCTGACATGATGGCGAGCATCACTGTGCCCCCATGGGAGACCAAGGGTAACGGAACCCCGACAACCGGGGCGAGACCCATAACCATGCCGGTATTGATCAAGACATATAGAGCGAAGGTGACGCAAATTCCGATTGTAACCAGCCGGGCAAAATGATTTTTCGAGCGCAGGGCAATGCCAACACCGGTCAAAATCACCAATAGATAAACCAGCAACAGGCCAATCGCGCCAATAAAGCCGAATTCTTCTCCAAAGATGGTGAAAATGAAATCTGTCTGCATCTCCGGCAGAAAGTTCAACTGGCTTTGCGTGCCTTGCATATAGCCCTTGCCGGTGAGCCCGCCGGACCCCAGTGCGATTTTCGACTGGGTCAAATGATAACCCTGCCCGAGTGGGTCGCGGTCGGGATTCATAAATGTCAGTATACGCTCAAGTTGGTAGGGTTTTAAAATATCAAACCGGTAGGCCCCATAGGCACCAACCACCGCGGCCATTGCCCCAATGAGCCCGATGCGCCAACTCAAGCCCGCAACGAAAACAACCGCCACGCCGGTAGCCCCCAGTAAAATCGCGGTGCCGAGATCAGGCTGAATAAAAACCAGACCAACCGGTGCGCCAATCATGACAAGCGGCGGGACGAGATAAAACAGATGCGAAACCTGTTCCGCGCGCAATCCGTGATAATAGCGGGCGAGCGCCATCACCAGGCCGATTTTCATGACTTCCGAGGGCTGAAACTGAAACCCGCCAAGCTCAATCCAGCGCTGGGCACCAAGATGAACCGTCCCCACCAAGGGAACCAGCGCCAAGGCAAAGAGGGCGACAAAATAGATCGGATAGGCAAGCTGCATCCAATATCGAATGCTTATCAGGCCCGCGACAATCATTATCGTCAGCGCAACCCCATAACGAATGGCATGCTTTAACGCCCACGGAGACCAATTGCCCCCCGCAACAGAATAAAGCGTTGCAACGCCCGCGCCCGCCAATATCGTCAGCAATATGATCAATAGCCAATGAATGCGCAAAACCCTGTCGCGCAGACCGCGTTGGGGGCTTTGTAAAATGGTTGAGGATAAAATCATGAAACCTACCCGGCCTGTGGTTTTGATCGCCCAGCCGCCATGATCCGAGGATCATAGGGGGTGCGCTGTGCCGGATCGCGTTCCATAACCGCATCCATCAATTTTTTTGCAACGGGGGCTGCAGCCCGCGAGCCGCTTTGCCCGTGCTCTATCACAACCGCAGATGCATATCGTGGATTGTCATAAGGGGCAAAGGAGACGAACAGCGCATGATCGCGCAGGCGCCATGGCAATTCTTCATTTTTCAGTATACGGCCCGTTTTAGGGTCGCGTTGCAAACTTGCCACCTGACTGGTGCCGGTTTTACCCGCCAGCAAGGTCTCTTTATTTTCGAGGCGTGCGCGCCGTGCGGTACCGCCGGCCTCATTGACCACCGCATTCATGCCGTCGCGGACCAATTGCAAATGCTCGGGATCAACCTCAACATTACCGGGTTCTGCAAGCGGCACCAATCGCTCGCCAACCCCGCGAACCAGTGTCGGCTTTACAGCGCGTCCCGTGGCGACGCGCGCCGTCATGACCGCCAATTGCAACGGTGTCGATGTTACATAACCCTGCCCGATAATGACCGACAGGGTCTCCCCGCCAAACCATTGCTGGTTCGCAGGATTGCCTGCAAAATACTCACTTTTCCATGCCCGGTCGGGAACAATGCCGCGTTTTTCACCGGGAATTCCAATTTCAAAAACCTGTCCAAGACCAAACCGGCGGGCTACATCTGCAAGCAAATCAACATCAAGCTGTTTTGCAACTTCATAGAAATATACATCGCAAGAATTTTTGATGGCGTTGCGCATATTCATCCAGCCATGGCCGCCGCGCTTCCAGCATCGATGGGTATGGCCACCAAATCGGATGGAGCCCCGGCACCGTGTTCCAAAGGATGGGGAAATGCCGGATTCGCGTGCCGCAATTGCACTGATTAGTTTAAACGTAGACCCCGGTGGATAGACACCGCTGAGCGGTTTATTGACCAATGGCTTTGTCGGGTCGGCGTTTAAATCGCGCCACACGACAGGATCAATTCCGACATTAAAAAGATTGGGATCAAAAGCGGGCGTAGACGCCAACGCCAATATTTCACCGGTGAGCGCATCAAGCACCACCGCTGACCCGCTTTGATCGCCCAGCGCTTCCATAGCCGCCATTTGAAGTTTGGCATCAATTGTTAGGGCGAGACTCTCGCCTTGCACCGCCGGGGTCATGCCATCTTGTAGCTCATCAATGACCCGGCCATGGGCATTGACCTTCACCAGACGCTCGCCTGCTTTCCCGCGCAATTCAGTCTCATAGCGCTTTTCCAGCCCTTCGCGGCCAACCTTAAACCCTGGCTGTCGCAACAAGGTGCGGTCTTCCGGGGTTTGCTGGGCGGCCAGATCGTTTTCCGTAGCAGCCCCAACATAGCCAATCACAAAGGCCGAGCCATTGCCCAACGGGTAATCGCGAATGCGCCCCTCTTCGGGCTGCACGCCGGGTAAATAAGGAACCTCAAAATTAATCCGCGAGAACGTATCCCAATCGAGATTGTCGGCGATCTGGATCGGCGTGAACGCACCGCGCCGGCGGATTTGTCGTTTCACGCGCGCGCGCAACGCATCATCAACATTGATAATATCGCTCAACGCATCCAGCGTTTCATTTACATTTCTGGATTGCTCAGGGATCAACAAGACGCGGAAATTTTTGCGATTGGATGCAACCACATCTCCAAACCGGTCAACAATCTGTCCACGCAGGGGGGTGAGCACGCGCCGGTTAAACTGGTTTTCGCGGGCAAGCTCAACATAGCGCTCATGTTCAGACAGTTGTAACTGCGCAAGCCGCGTCCCAATACCGCCAAACAACGCGGTCAGCCCGGCACTGAATACAAATGCGCGCCGTGTGAACACGTTCTGGCGTTCTGGGTCATTGCCGTTGAGGTTAATCATACACTTAAACTTCCATCAATACGCGACGGCGCAAGCCTTTAAACGTCTGGCCTAAAACAGGGTAGAACAAAATTGTGGCCGCAAGTTGAAAGACCAGCGGGACCACTGGCAATTGCACGCCGGACATTAGCGACATGATCACCCAGATGACGATTGCCGCCCCGCTCGCGGCCAGACCAAAGCCCATCCAGACAACCTGGAAATCACGGCCTAGAAAATAAGAGCGCTGCGATAAGACGACAAATTGCACGAGAAGATACACTGTTGACCATAGGCCAATCGGCGTTCCCGTTACGCAGTCCTGAAACAGTCCGATTAAAAATACTGATGAAGACGGTAACCTGCCCGGATCATGAAGGGTCCAGAAAAAAATCACCGCCAGCGGAATGATGGGCATGGGGATAAGATCGTCAAAAAACCTTACCGGCATGGCGACAATAAAAACCCCGAACAGTCCCATGGCAAACGGGGCCAATGCTTTGGCCATGCGCGAGACGGTATCGGGACGATCAACCATGCCTTCATTGCCCTCCGGCTTGGTTGTCGCTGGCGACCTCAACCGGGCCGCCTTCTTCAATATCGCCAATTTCGGGAAAGCTAAATTCTAAAATCCGAACCAAGCGCGTGCGTGAATAATCCGCATACAGCTCAATATCAATTTCCGGCTCACCCTCCGCCTCAACGGCCTGAAACACCGTGCCAACGGGAAGCCCGCGCGGGATTACCCCGCCAGCACCGGACGTTAAGACCCGTGCGCCCGGCGCGATTGGCTCGTTTAGCACTTGCGAGGTAAACCGGATCACCGGCCTTTGGCGCGTGCGCCCCACAAGAATGCCTTCAATGCCTGCGCCCTCAATATAAACCGGGATACGGCTTTGCAGATCGCTAAGCAGGAGTACCCGCGAGGCCGTGCGCCCGGATTCAATGATGCGGCCAACAAGGCCGGCTTCATTGACCACCGCAAGCCCGACACGAACGCGGTCTTGCGTTCCTGCATTGACCACCATGGAGCGCGCAAACACATCATTGCTGTCGCTAATCACATGGGCATCAATAGGCGTTACATCGGGCGCGCTTTGATAGGATTGCAGTCCCTCATAAACGGAAACAAGATCGCGCAGCGCCAGCGCCTCTTCCATCCATTGACGCAATTGCGCATTTTCCTCGCGCAAGGCACGGTTCTCATCAATCACATTGAAATAATCCCCGACCGTGCCGAACAGATTGTTCACCGCGGTGATGGGGCCAGATAAAATAGAAAAAATAGGCGCGGTCGCATCAAGCACATTTTCTCGTGCTTTTCGGAAAATAGACGCCTCGGCGCTATACAGGCTTGATAACAATAAAATCAGCGAGACAATCAGCATCAACAGCAAGCTGACCCGAGGGGTTACCTTGCGCCCAAGCCCTTCCCTAAGATCTTCACCCAAAACTTCCATGGGACTTGATTGACCTGTCTTTTCGTGTGTTTGCGAGAGCTTCTAATCTAGTGCAGTTCGCAGATTTAGCAATGGAACCTTGGGGGGAATGTGATCAAGCGTCACCGACTTCCTCACCCTCAATATGGTCTATCCAGATCGGGCAGCCCAAAAAGGCTGCGCCAACCCGTTTAGATAGCGGAGGACAGAACGCCGCGCATTTCTTTACTGTTTTCCAGCGCTGCGCCCGTTCCCAATGCGACACAGGAAAGCGGGTCATCGGCGACAGAAACCGGCAAGCCCGTCTCATCACGCAGCACCTGATCAAGATTGTTCAACAGTGCGCCGCCGCCGGTGAGCATAATCCCGGTATCAACAATATCAGCAGCAAGCTCCGGCGGTGTCGCCTCGAGCGCAACTTTGACCGCTTCAATAATTTGCGCCACCGGCTCCGCCAGCGCTTCGGCTACCTGAGCTTCACCAATGCGCACTTCTTTGGGCACGCCGTGCATGAGATCGCGACCCTTAATCTGGATCGTCGTACCCGCACCCTCGGCCGGTATCAGGGCCGAGCCCACTTCCTTTTTGATCCGCTCGGCAGAGGCCTCACCAATCAACAAATTATACATTCGGCGAATATAGGCGATGATGGAATCATCCATTTTGTCGCCGCCAACCCGGACCGAGCGTGAATAGACAATCCCGCCAAGCGACAGAACAGCGACTTCCGTTGTCCCCCCGCCAATATCAACAACCATGGACCCGGTTGCATCGGTCACCGGCAGGCCAGCGCCAATCGCCGCGGCCATCGGCTCTTCAATCAGTTCCACTTTCCGCGCGCCCGCAGACAATGCTGAATCCTGAATGGCGCGCCGCTCCACCGCAGTCGCGCCTGACGGCACACAGATCACGATACGCGGCGAGGCAAACGAGCGTCCCCGGTGCACTTTTCGGATAAAATGTTTGATCATGGCTTCAGCCACTTCGAAATCGGCAATCACACCATCGCGCATCGGGCGGATCGCTTCAATCTCGCCGGGCGTGCGGCCCAGCATCTCTTTGGCTTCATCCCCAACCGCGCGTACGAGCTTTTTGCCCCCGCGCGTCTCAATCGCCACCACAGAGGGTTCATTCAGGACGATCCCACGTCCTTTGACGTAAACCAACGTGTTTGCGGTTCCAAGGTCGATCGCCATATCGGCGGACAGCATACCAAAAAGGGTAGAAAGCATCACAGATTCCCGAATTTGCACTTAAGCTATGTCTTAATTTGAGCCCGACGTTAACCATAATCGGTTCCTAAATCGTCAACAAATGCCCGAAATTGTGAAATTGAGCGGAAATAACCGTTTGGTAATGCGAAACCAGCGGGCAAAGGGACCGCCCCGAATAGCAAAATACTGTGAGAGAGCCGGTAAAAATTGACCACGCCCAAAAAAAAGCCCTTCATTTAGAAGGGCTTTTTCAAGGACTTCATCGTGTTTACTATTTTTTTGGACCGCCAATTTTCTTGGGGCCATTGCCTGGTTTAGATTCTACAATATAGGCATTGAGAATATATTGGCCGAGGCGAATATCGAGCTCTGTCGCCGGGCCGAACAGTGAGAGAGGCACCACTTCAGGCACGCCATCGCCAGTCACGTCAAAAAAGATGTCCGCTGGCGCTTCTGCTTGCAGCACATAGGTTCCCTTTTCGGGCAACACCACATCAATCATGAATGCGTCAAAGCTTTCGAATTCATCATCATTAGTGGCGATTTCGGTGAGCGTCCCATTTTTCTCTTCAAGAAAGAGCGTTAGCCTCCCAAACAAGCCGTCAAATTCGGGGAAGGATGATCCTTCAACAGAAGAAATCATTTCCGCATTGAAGACTTCACCAGCATCTGCGCGGAAGGTTAGTGTATCCACTTCACCTAGCTCTTCGATTGTTCCTTCAACAACAATGTTTCTGACATCAATACGGCCATTAGCATTGTCGCCCTCAAGAATTGGGTTTACGACTTGCAGCTTTTTCAACGATGCCTGACCGCTATTGGCCTGATCATCTGTTACAAAACGCCCTCGCTCATTAATTGCGAGCTTGATCGCTGAACGCTCCGAGAAGAAACGATTGGCATTTGATGATTGGGCGAGACTAAGACCAGAGCTCGCGCCCGATGACATGATGTGAAGCGTTGTTTCATCAGCTTCGACGGGACCACCAAAAACAGGGAAGAAAGCTTCAGGCTCTGGAACCCCAGTATCGGGTAAACCGCCGCCAATCGGGCCAAAAGCATCATAATGACGCAAGCCCAGTCCATGACCTAATTCGTGGGCACCTGTATTTGCAGATTGATTTACAATCGCGACAGACAGAGCTTCTTCCACACTTAATCCCGTGTCTGGACCCGGACCATCTTGATCAACATCTATGCCCGAAAAGAGTTCTAAAATTCCGCCTGGAGGGAATCCGAAAAACGGATCCAGGAAAACAAAGGCCGTCCAAACATTAGCATCGTTGATGGCTACAATTGAGCGATTGTCATTGCCAAAATCGATTTCCCCTGCGGAACCAAACAAAATACCGCCCGTTGGCAGAATTCCCGCAGTTCCATTGCCGGGGTCATCGTTTGAATTATATTGCAGGGTTACGAAGTCGCCCTCGGTTGGCTCTTCCAGAACGAATGTAAAATTATACGGCGCATAGTCAGCTTCCAAACGCGCTTTAATTTGGGCAATCTCATCTTCAGTATAAACATGATCTGGAAGGGTGAAATCTACACCAAACAATGATCCAGAAAATGTTGGTTCGCCAATTTCAAAGTCCAGATAAACAACCTGTGGAGCATTCAACCCGAGACCAAGGCCGAGCCCAATGCCACTTGGCCCATTCGCACCGCCAGGGGATCCACCAGCTCCGGGGCCAGCACCTTCGCCATCTGATGAGGGCGACAATCTTTCTCGCATAAAGGCAACATAGTCATCGACATTATCGAAAGCGGCGATACCGCATTCGTCCCGACAATCATTGATGACGACCACGCCGTCTGCGGGCGATTGTGCACTTGCTGGCAGGGTCAATCCCGCCACCAATAGGGGCGCTGCCGCAATAGAATTTAGGAGCTTTTTGTTTCTCATAATCGATGCCTTCCTTGCTTGAGATAAACTGCTCGAATTACCAAAAAAAATCGAAGAATCATTCACGCTGTAAGGTGAAAACAGAGATTTGTTCCACACAGATCTTACTCATCTAATACTAGTCTAAATTGCAATTAAAACAAATCTGTCGGACAGGAAATTTACCAACCCAACCAATAATTAAACTGAGAATTTTGTTTCTATTTTCACCAGCTGATTGCGGCGCACCACACAATACCCCGAATCCGGTAAATCCCAATTCGGTATTATGGTTAGTCTTCGTTGGTGCCTCAACCACCGTGGCGAAACAGGATTACGTCTCCATCTTTAACGACATAATCCTTGCCTTCCGCGCGCATTTTCCCCGCCTCTTTAGCGCCCTGCTCCCCATTGAGCGCGACATAGTCATCATAGGCTATGGTCTCCGCACGGATGAATTTTTTCTGAAAATCAGTATGAATCACCCCCGCAGCTTCCGGCGCGGTTGCCCCTTGCGAGATTGTCCAGGCGCGTGCTTCTTTTGGACCTGCAGTAAAATAGGTCTGCAAGCCCAATAGCTCATAGCCTGCGCGGATCAATCGGTTCAGACCCGGCTCTTCAAGACCGAGACTTTCCAGATATTCCTGCTGCTCTTCATCCTCAAGCTGGGCAAGCTCAGCCTCAATATTGGCAACGATCGTCACAGCAACCGCATTTTCTTCGCCCGCTTTTGAACTGACAAGCTTGGAATATTCATTGCCGTCAGCGGCAGAGCCCTCATCGACATTCGCAACAAACAAAACCGGCTTTTGGGTCAGCAATTGCAAACCCTTCCAGGCTTTTTCCTCATCGGGCGAAATATCGGCAGCGCGTGCAGGCTTTCCGTCATTCAAAACTTCCAATGCCTTGTCGACCAAAACCAATGTTTCCTTGGCTTCTTTGTCCTGACCGGTTGCTTTCTTAGCAAGATTGGAACGGCGCTTTTCAAGGCTTTCCAAATCAGCAAGCATCAACTCCGTTTCAACCACTTCAAAATCAGCAAGCGGATCAATTTTCCCGGCAACATGGGTGATATCGTCATCTTCAAAACAACGCAGCACATACGCCACCGCGTCAACTTCGCGAATATTGGCAAGGAACTGATTGCCCAGCCCCTCCCCTTGCGACGCGCCTTTGACGAGCCCGGCAATATCAACAAATTGAATCCGCGAGGGCACAACCGATTGCGACCCGGCAATGTCGGCCAATGCGCCCAGGCGCTTTTCAGGCACCGCAACATCGCCAACATTGGGCTCAATCGTACAAAACGGATAGTTTTCCGCTTGTGCGGCGGCTGTTTTTGTCAGTGCATTGAACAATGTTGATTTACCAACATTGGGTAGCCCGACAATTCCACATTTAAATCCCATAAGCTGTAACGTTTCTTTATTTCATCCGCCCAAAGGCGTTGGTTTTCCAATAAGCGGGCGGGGTAATAGCCGCCTATTTCTTCTTTGATAAAAATCCCTGTAGCGCATCGCTAAAGGCATTTCGAGTTTGTGGTTTGTCGCCAGTTGGCTCAGAGCCCCCAGTGCGCTCAGCCTCACCAGTAGGCTCAGGCTTTGGCGCATCCTCTGCGCGCGCCTTTTGCTTCTTCCCATCTGCCTTTTTCCTATCCGATTGGGCAGATGCGGATTTCGGCGCATGAGCATTGGGATTGAGTAGCTGGGCAACTTCCGTTTGATATCGCGAGAGCCCCACCTCATCGGGCTGACAAAGTTGCGGGGCCGCCCGCGCAAGCGCATCAAGCATGGGGTCCAGCCACTCAGCATCAGACTTAGCAAAATCCCCCAGCACATGCCCATGAACGCGCGCTTTATCGCCGGGGTGGCCAATGCCCAACCGAATACGAACAAACCCATTGCCAATATGCTGGTCAATTGAGCGTAACCCATTATGCCCGGCATTGCCGCCGCCAATTTTTGTGCGCACCTTACCGGGCTTTAAATCCAACTCATCGTGAAAGACGATAATGGCCTCAGGGCTGATTTTATAAAACCGCGCCAGCTCGGTGACACTTTTACCAGACTCATTCATGAAGGTCTGCGGCTTTAAGATCAGTGCCCGCACAGACTGCGATTGCGTCTTGATCGTGCCTTCGCGCAGCAAGCCGCGAAACTTTTTCTTTTCGTCAGAAAATGAGAAGTGCCGAGCAATGGCGTCCACCGCCATAAACCCGACATTGTGTCGGTGACGCTCATATTGAGCGCCCGGATTACCAAGACCGACCAGCGCAAGCGTTGGAGCACTCACAGGTCCTGTCCTTTCAAATCATGAAAAAATCGCAAACCAAGTGTCGCGATTATTCTTCAGTAGCCTCGCCCTCGGCTGTTTCCTCAGTGCCTTCTTCGGTCGCGGCTTCCTCTTCGTCATCGCTATCGCTTGAACGCAACGCAGATGGCGCAGCAATCGTTGCCACCGTGAAGTCACGATCAGAAATCACCGGCGTCACGCCTGCTGGCAATTTCGTCGCTGAGATATGAACCGCATCGCCGACATCAACATCTTCAATGTCGAATTCGAGGGCTTCAGGAATAGACAAAGCCGGTGCGTACACTTCGACCGTATGGCGAACCACATTGAGCACGCCGCCTTTTTTAAGGCCAGCCGATGTTTCTTCATTGAGGAAGCGCACAGGCACCTCAACATTAATCCGTGTTTTTTCACTCACACGCATCAAATCCACATGGACCGGGAAATCTTTAACCGGATCAAGCTGCACATCACGCGCAATCACCTGCTGTGGTTTGGCTTCGCCTGCCACATCAATCTTGACCATTTGGGCCATCAGATTGCCAGTATTAATGGCTTGCTGAATTTGATTTTGCTTCAAGCGAATAGCAACCGGTGGCTGATCGCCGCCATATAGGATGGCCGGAATCCAGCCTTCTCGCCGAACTGCGCGTGCACCGCCCGTTCCGGTTCTCTCACGCACTTCACAATCAAAAATGTTAGCTTCTGCCATCACGGCCCTCAATTCACTTCATCGCACGGGCATCAATATCACCGATTAGGCCAAAAGGCTCACTCTTATCGGTGCAACTATCGATCCCGGATTCTAAATCACAAGTTGGCGGGGGATATCGGAAAAAACCAGACAGGGCAAGCCTTCTCGCGAGAACCCCGCCCCTTTTTTATCCGGAAATGTCCAAATGCTGTTTTACCCGCATTTTATGGGGCAAAAACCGCCCCGTTTACACCTTCACCCTTAGGCAAATGCGACGCGCATAATCTCATAGCCCTTGGCCCCGCCCGGAGCGGCAACCTCAATGCTATCGCCTTCTTCCTTGCCAATCATCGCGCGGGCAATGGGCGACTGCACAGAAACCTTGCCGAGCTTAACGTCCGCCTCAAAATCGCCAACGATTTGATAGGTTTTCTCTTCTTCCGTATCCTCGTCGAGGATTGTGACCGTCGCGCCAAACACGACCCGCTCACCATCCAGTTTCTTGGGATCGATAACCTGCGCGCGTCCGACCTTATCCTCAAACTCCAGGATTTGGCCTTCAATCCAGCCCTGCTTTTCCTTGGCCGCATGATACTCAGCATTCTCAGACAGATCGCCATGGGCACGTGCCTCGGCAATCGCCTGAATGATGGCAGGTCGCTCTTCATTCTTTAGTCGTTTTAACTCACCTTCTAGCCAATCATAGCCAGATATGGTCATTGGTACCTTTTCCATCATCCGCCAACTTTCCTGCAAAAAAACCGAAAAAGGATCAGACCACGGGAAGCACCGCGTGGATCCGACAGGGTATTTTCGGGATGGCCCAAATTTAAGCCCTCAATCGAACTGTTGCAAGAGGGGAACAAAAATATAATTTACTTTAAGAAAACATCTTAAGTATCTGTTTTTAAAGTAATTTATTGAATTTTTAAGCTATGCAAGCAAGTGTTCGAGAATTGCCATGCGGGTGGGAACACCGTGAAATACCTGTGAAAGAACCAGCGAACGCTCGCGATCATCGGCTAGCGCGCCATCAATTTCGATGCCCCGGTTCATGGGGCCGGGATGCATGATGAAGGCATTTGGGGCGGCATATTCCATGGATTTGTGGGTTAACCCAAAGTCGCGGTGAAACGCCTTTGCATCAAGACCGCTCGCCTCTCCTGCCTTCGTATCCGCGCCAAGGCGCTCAAACTGGACCCTGAGTGCCATGACGAAGTTACAGCCCTCAAGCCCTTCCTGCAGGGATGAGTAGCGGGCAATCTGCGGCAAGAAATCCGAATCTGGCTGGAAGATATCTGGGGCGACGAACCGCACCTCGGCTCCGAGGCGCTGCAGCAGTTTCGCCCCCGACCCGGCAACGCGGGAATGGCGAATGTCGCCGCATATGGCGATCCGCACATCTTTAAACGCCGCGCCCGTGGATTTGATGGTCGCCGCATCAAGCAGGCCTTGGGTTGGGTGTTCGTGGGTGCCATCGCCCGCATTGATAATGGAGCAAGCGACCTGCTCTGAGAGCAATTGATGGATACCGGGCTCGCGCGCGCGCACAATCATCACATCGGCGCCCATGGCCGCCAGCGTTTGCACCGTATCGATCAGCTCTTCGTTTTTATTGACCGAAGATGCGGCGACCGGGAGATTGATCATATCAACCCCGAGCTTTTTCCCGGCCAGCTCAAACGACATATTGGTGCGGGTGGAATCTTCGAAAAACAGATTGATCTGCGTGCGCCCCACCAGGATCGGCGCAATGCGCTCGCGCGCCTTTAGCATGCGCGCATAATCAAGCGACCGGGTGAGAATTCGCTCAATGTCATGATCTGACAAATCATCAATACCGCGCAAATGACGGACGGATAAATCGGAATCGCGAGAAGAAAAAATGGCCATGAATCGGCGATATACGCCAGCCATGCGCCAATGACAATTGCTGGATCGTGCCTCAGTTTGAAAATCGAATGACGATTTCTGGCCC
>CAYQXV010000058.1:0-12736 GCA_964421675.1 uncultured Caulobacterales bacterium | reverse complement strand
GGCAAGCATTAAACGCGCCAACCTGTCGACAAAAACCGTTTCCGTACTATTGAAAGTCAGTACGCAGATTATTGATTTGTGGCAATGGAGTAGGCAAGGCTTGATCCGCTGGGGCGCGGCGGGTTGCGACATTGCGGGGTGCGTTTGAAGCTGTGTCGCCGGCGAGCCTGTCGGACATGGTGTCGGCTTTTGCACCTAAGGCCTGTCCTGCATTGGTAAAGGCGGTGCGCAGGCTGCGGATGTGATTGTCGGTAACCGGTTCACCGTGCTCATCAAGGGCGCGCAATGTTTCAACAAATACGCTCTTATTGGCGCGCAAGCTCAAAATGGCTTCTTCGAGGATGCTCATATCCGGGGGCGCGAGCCGTGAAGAGATGCTCATATCGTCAGCGATCTTGCGAAGGGCGGTTGCCGCTCTGAGTTGTAGCTCTGCATCTTGCAATAAAATCGTCAAAGCTGAGTTGTCTTGCGTTGACCGGGATTCCAGCTGCTCAAGATATAAGGAAACGGGCGTTTGGTTTGGAGTGTTCGTGATGCCATCACCAAGCACAAAATCAGAGACCCGCAAGCGCGGCCCGGTTGGCCAGGGCGGTTGGGTAATGCGTTTGGCTTCTGCTTGTAGAGATTGTCGGCTGTCCGTGTCGAAATCTTGCTGGGCGATGATCTCGGCAGATTGCGCAGCCGATTCGGACTGCGGTGTAAAAGTGATACAACCTGAAAGAAATATTGAACTAGTAACGAGCATGATCCCTGCCATGCGCGGTCTAATACTCAACAAACTCGCAACTCTATACACTCTGTGGTAACCCTTACGCAAAAGCCGACCCTCACCCCGAAACTGCAAAATTACATTAAAATCAAGCAGTTATGATCAGACGACTAATGACAATCCCCAGAAATTTACTATAGCATAATGAACAGCCAAACTCTAGTAATCTCTCTGCAACAATGACACACAATCGCCGTTTATATCCGACCATCACCCCTTTCGAGACCGGATACTTGCAAGTCTCCGACTTGCACTCGATTTATTTTGAAGTCTCGGGGAATCCGCGCGGCGTGCCCGTGATTGTTTGCCATGGCGGGCCGGGCGGCGGGACGACGCCGTCTATGCGGCGATATTTTGATCCCGCCCGCTACCGGATAATCTTGTTTGATCAGCGAGGATGTGGTCGCTCAACGCCCCATGCCAGTCTTGTTGATAATACGACATGGCATTTGGTGAGTGACATGGAAGTGTTGCGCACCCATTTGGACATTGAAAAATGGGTTGTCTTTGGCGGGAGCTGGGGCTCAACACTGGCCTTGGCTTATGGACAAACCCATCCAGAGCGGGTGAGCGCATTTGTCTTGCGGGGCATATTTACACTGCGCAAAGCTGAACTGGAATGGTTTTATCAAGGCGGTGCAGACTGGGTCTGGCCTGATGCGTGGCTCGACTACCAAGCGGTGATCCCGCCCGAAGAACGCGGCTGTATGATTAGCGCCTACCATCGACGCCTGACCGGTGATGACAAAGCCGAACAGTTAAAAGCAGCGCGCGCCTGGTCAAAGTGGGAAGGGGGAACCATCTCTTTGCACCCGGCCCCTGAACGCGAGGAGTCCTTTACCGCAGAAACCTTCGCCTTGGCGTTTGCGCGCATTGAATGTCATTATTTTTTCAATGCGGGCTTTTTTGATGAAGACGGACAAATATTGCGCGATGTTGAAAAGGTTCGCCACATCCCCGCAACCATCGTTCAGGGGCGCTATGATATGGTGACCCCGATGCGCACAGCGTGGGAGTTGGCGCAGGCCTGGCCCGATGCTGACTTTGTTATTGTTGATGATGCCGGGCACGCGGCAAGCGAACCCGGCATTATTGATGCTCTCATTCGAGCAACTGATCACTATGCTGATTAATTAGTTCAGTAAGAACGGCTCAATAATAGTTGAGTACAAGATCACTGCGCCAATTCCAACCGGGCACACCCAGCGAATTAGGAAGCGCCAGCGCTGATACCAGGTTTCTGTTTTAAAGCCCAACTCCTCGCGCGAAGCGGCGGTGGAAACAATCCACCCGGCAAAGATTGCGGTGATGAAACCGGCAATTGGCAGGATCAAATCTGTGGTCTTGGACAGGAAATCCAGCAGGGTCATGCCTTCAAATAAGGGGAAATTGCCCATTGGTTCCCATGTATTCCAAAACAGATCTCTGCTTGTCCCATCGGGAAAGGTGGTCGGGACTTGTGAGAGCGCATTGGCAATGCCGATAATGAAGACGACAATCCCAATAATTAGCGCAGCCAGCAAACGATTATTGCCTTTGCTTTGCTCATCGACCCACTTTGTGGATGATTCCAGCAGCGCAATCGAAGAGGTGATCGCGGCGAAGAAAGCCAGCAGGAAGAAGACCAAGCCAAAGAGTGCACCAAACGGCATAGACTGGAAGGCAAGGGGAAGGGTAAGGAACATTAAGGCCGGTCCAGCACCTGGCGCGAGCCCAGCGGCAAAAACGATTGGGAAGATGGCAAGGCCAGCAATGATGCCAACCGCGGTATCCGCAATGCCGATTGTGCGCGTTGATCCCGCAATATCAGTTGATTTGCTCATATAGGCCCCATAGGTCGACATGAGCGCTGAACCAAGACCAATGGAAAAGAACGCCTGTCCAAGGGCAGCATTGATGACGCTGCCATCGGCAATCCCGTTAAAGAGCTCTTGGGGGCGCACACCCAATAGGAAATCAGCGCCTTGCGCGACATTTCCTTCGATCAGAGCAAACACGAATAACACGATGAGCATGACGAAGAATGCCGGCATCAAAATCGTGACAGTGCGCTCAATGCCGCCTTTTAGGCCTTGGGCGACAATACCAACGGTGACCAGCATAAAGATACCGTGAAAGATGATCATGCGCGTTGGGTCAGACAAAAGTGCGGTAAACCGGGCATTAACCTGATCGGTCGTTTCTCCCGCAAAGGCACCCGCTGTCAGGGCACCAACGCCGTTTTCACCAATCGCCCCGATCAAATCGATCAATATGGTTAATGCGTAGGACAAAACCCACCCGGCGATCACCGAATAAAAGGTGAGGATAACGAACGACCCGAACATCCCGATCCAGGACTGCGCCGCCCACAGGGAAGAGCGACCCTCCGATTTGGCGATTGTCACAACACTGCCAACGGCAGATTTACCGCCGCGCCGTCCAATAAACAGCTCCGCAGCAAGGACGGGAAAGCCAATCAAAACAACACATAAGAGATAGAATACGACAAAAGCCCCGCCGCCATTCTCGCCCGCGACATAGGGAAAACGCCAAAGATTGCCCAACCCCACGGATGAGCCGATCGCGGCAAGAATAAAGGCGGCTTTAGACGACCAATTGACAGTGCCAGTCTGAGAAACTTCTGATTGCATTGGATAATTTCCTATTATGCCTGTTTTTTTTACATTTTGAGCGTTTGTTTAAAGCAATTTAGACGATTTTTTTACATTCTTGGCAAATAGTAATGTGGATTCGGTGATCTGCGGTGCGCGATTTTGGTGGTTCGTGGCGTGGATAACAGTTTTGCTACCGGATTATTGCGGAGAAGTCCCTGGGGGGAGCTTCTAGAAACAGGGTCAGGAGTGATGTGGTGCCACATCTAAACCAAGAACAGATAGACGGATTGATAAGCGCGGCAGGCGTTGATCAGACCCGTGAAATTTTAGCGGCGTTTTGGCGGTCCAGTGAAGGGTTACTGGCCGATCTTAACAATTTGCTGTTGGACGATCAGTTTGAGGCGGCTTTTCAAGCGGCTCACGCTCTTAAGGGCGCTGCAGCCAATGTCGGCGCGCGCACGATAGAAGAGCGTGCGCGCGATATCGAAACGGCATGCCGGGCATCCCAGAGCGTGTCGAGCGATGAATTAAATATATTGCTGGCAGATTTTTCCGAGAGCCGGGAAGCGTTCGCGCGGCATCTTGATCAATTCGAAACCAATGGCGCTGAGTAACGTAACTTTGTTACAGGCTAAACGGCTCCAGTCCCGATAGGCGCATATTCACAGGTCGCTCGGGGACAGCCCGCGGGGGCAGCCCTTTAACCGCGCTCACATAGGCTTTGATGTGAGCAGGCGTCGTCCCGCAACACCCGCCTACCAGATTTAACAATCCTGATTGCGCCCATTCACGAATATGCGTCGTCATCATCTCCGGGGTCTCGTCATATCCGCCAAAGGCGTTGGGCAATCCTGCATTTGGATAGGCTGACACATAGGTATCAGCAACGCGTGATATTTCCTGAACATAAGGGCGCATCAGATCTGGGCCCAGCGCACAATTGATCCCGACGAGCAGGGGATTGGCATGGCGCACCGCATTCCAAAAAGCTTCGGTTGTTTGTCCTGAGAGTGTGCGACCCGATTGATCGGTAATTGTTACCGACAACATCACGGGTACGGAATATCCCACTTCCTCAAACAGGGTTTCAATCCCATAAATGGCCGCTTTGGCATTTAGGGTATCAAAGATGGTTTCAATCAGGATGATATCAACGCCGCCGTCGAGCAGGCCGCGACCGGCATGGGCATAGGCTTCAACAAGCTCGTCATATTCAACATTGCGTTTGCCCGGATCATTCACATCTGGGGAGATAGATGCTGTGCGGTTGGTGGGTCCCATGGCGCCAGCGACAAAGCGCGGCTTGTCCGGTGTCGCCATCGCATCGGCTGCGGTGCGCGCAAGCTGGGCCCCTTCAAGATTGAGCGCGGTGACCAGCTCTTCCATGCCATAATCTGCCTGGGCAATGGTGGTGGCTGAGAATGTATTGGTCTCGATAATATCGGCCCCGGCATCCAGATAGGCATTGTGCATATCGGCGACAATGTCCGGGCGGGTCAGGATTAACAGGTCATTATTGCCCTTTACGTCTTGCCCCCAGTCCTGAAAGCGATCACCGCGATACCCGGCTTCATCAAGCTCATATTGTTGGATAAAAGTCCCCGCAGCCCCGTCCAGTACAAGGATGCGTTCTGCAAGGGCCTCGCGCAAGCGCGTGATACGGTCCTGGCGACCTGGAAATGGATCATTGTTGGGGTCGTGCATGATTGTTCCTAAGAATGCTGTAGGCTTAGATGGGGTAGACTCTAAGAAATTTTAAGGCTTTTGGGTCAGTGTGTTTGCTATAATCTCAATGATTGCGAGACTGTACATATTACCTAATCACTGATTACAGAAGACAAAATGACGGATTTTGAGGCACATTCTGTACAAAAGAGGACTCAGAACGGGTCGGCGGGCACCAGCACACCGCCCAAATCTGGTTCTGAATCAGGTATTGGGTCTGTTTTAGCGGGTGATGGGCAGTTTTCAGTGACCGTTGAGCCCGTGGGCGAGGTTCAAGATTTAGCCGCGCGGTGGCGCGTGCTGGAGGCGCAGTCCGATCGCTCATTTTTCCTCTCATGGACATGGATCAGCGCATGGCTGTCGCAGGTGAAATCGCCGGTTTTTCTGGTTAGCGTTCATGCCCCGACACCGCGCGACGGGCCCAGCGATATCGCTTTGGGTCTATTTGGTACTTCGGTTGAAAGACGCCACGGCGTCTTACCGGTTCGCCAACTTATCTTGCATAGCAATGGCGAGGCCTCTTTGGATGCGATTACCATTGAATATAATAATCTGCTTATGGCGCGCGGGTATGAACAGAGTGTTTGGCCTTCGGTTTTGTCTCATCTTAAAAGTCAGACGCAAATTTCCTGGCGGGAAATGATTGTTCCCGGGGCACTCGCCGCTAAAATTAATGCCCTGGAGCCCGCCTTTGCGCGCAGCTATACCCGTTCGCGCTCCGGGTCTTGGCGGATTGATCTTGCAACGCTTCGTGACAATGGCATTCGCGAGCGAGATAGTTTTATCTCTACACTGAGTAAAAATGCCCGCGGCCAGATAAGGCGTGCGTTTCGTCGCTATGAAGAGTTTGGTGAGGTACGCCTTGAAAAGGCCTCTAGCATGGAGGATGCAAAATCGTTTTTCGCGGCCATGGGCAAGCTGAATTCGGAAAAATGGATTGCATGCGGACGCGAGCCGATTATGGATAATTCCGCTTTTGTGAATTTTCACCAGCAGTTGATTGAAACAGGCTTTTCGCAGGGCTCTATAGAGATGCTCTGCGCGAAGGCGGGCGAGCGGCATATTGGCTGGTTGTATAATTTTTGTGATCGCGGGCGGGTCTTATTTTATTTTTCAGGGTTTCCTGCCGAGCAAGACAATCAATTAAAACCCGGATTGGTGACGCAGGTGCTTGCCATTGAAGCGCATTTAAAGGGCGATGCAAGCGTTTACGATTTTATGGCCGGTGATGATCGTTACAAACAAACTTTGGGCGCGCGCGGCCCCGAAATCATTACTATTGGGTTTCAACAATCGGACCCATTGCTCACTCTTGAGGCGTTAGCGCGCCGCCTGAAAGCTTCATTTCGCGCACTGAGATAATTGGCGTGCGTGATATTTCAATCTGCATTCTCCTGCTTTATAGATATGTCTATGAGTAAAATTCTTTTTGTATGCCTCGGTAATATTTGCCGCTCACCAGCAGCGGAAGGCGTGTTGAGGGCGCGTGCGCGCGAACGCAATTTATCTTTAACAATTGAGTCCGCGGGCACGGGCGATTGGCACGTTGGTGACCCACCCGATGCGCGCATGATCTCGGCCATGGCGCGGCGTGGATATGATATTACCCATCAGCGCGGGCGTCAGGTTGAGCTGGCTGATTTTTATATGTTTGACTATTTGCTCGCGATGGATCTGCGCATTTACAATGATTTATTGCAGCTATCCCCGCCCAACCGGGATGCGGACATCCGGTTGTTTTTGGATTTTTCACCAGATGATATTCGCGAAACACCCGACCCTTATTATGGGGGAGCTGACGGATTTGAAACCGTCATCGATCTGATAGAGACCGGCACCCAGGGTTTTCTCGATTTCCTTGAAGACGAGGCGTAAGGCCTCAATCTTTCTTTAAAGGTGGGCTTTTGTACAATTAAAGATCCAGTAGCAAACGCTGTGGATCCTCAAGGTTTTCTTTCAAGCGAACAAGGAATGTAACCGCCCCTTTGCCGTCGACAATGCGGTGATCATAGGAGAGCGCCAGATACATCATTGGGCGCACGACAACTTCGCCATTGCGCACAACCGGGCGGTCTTCAATGCGGTGCATTCCCAAAATACCAGATTGCGGTGTGTTGAGGATAGGCGTTGACAGGAGGGAGCCATAAATGCCGCCATTTGAAATGGTGAACGTGCCCCCTTGCATTTCCGCAATGGTCAGCTCGCCATTGCGCGCACGCCTGCCAAAATTGGCAATCGATAATTCAACATCGGCAAGCGACATCATATCGGCATCGCGCAACACCGGCACAACAAGGCCGCGATCAGAGCCAACGGCAACACCGACATCATAGTGGTTTTTGTAGATAATATCCGTGCCATCAATCTCGGCATTCACATCGGGCACTTCACGCAAGGCATGAACACAGGCTTTGACAAAGAATGACATAAACCCAAGCTTGATGCCGTGTTTCTTCTCAAACAATTCTTTATATTGTTTACGGGTCGCCATTATCGCGGTCATGTCGACATCGTTAAATGTCGTCAGCATGGCAGCGGTATCTTGTGCTTCTTTCAGGCGCCGGGCGATTGTCTGGCGCAGGCGCGTCATGCGCACGCGCTCTTCGCGTTCTTCTGGCGCGCGGCTGGCCATTGGTGTTGGCGCAGCGGCGGAGGCACTTAACGCATCGGCTTTGGTGATGCGGCCATCTTTTCCTGATCCGGCAATCGTGCTGGGATCGAGATCGCGTTCGGCGACAATGCGGCGCGGTGCCGGGGACAGCGCGGAGGAAGCCCCATTTGTACCAGATCCGTTTGTAGCAGCAGCAGGCGCGCTTGCACTTGGCGCAGCCCCCGCTTCAATTGTCGCCAATAGGGCGCCAACTTCCACCACATCGCCTTCGCTGACATCAATTGACTGAATGACGCCGCTGGCGGGTGCGGGCACATCCATGGCGGCCTTATCGGTTTCCAGACTAATCACCGCTTCATCAAGGGCGACGCTATCGCCGACCTTTTTTAAGATCTCGCCCACTTCTGCTTCGGTGACGCTTTCACCGGCTTGGGGGACAAATAATTTAACAATGTCACCGCCTGATTTTTTGGCGGACTTTTTAGCAGGTTCGCTTTTCTTTTTCGCGGGCGCGCTCTTGGCCGCAGCGGCTTTGCTTTTTGCCGGTTTCTTGGCAGGCGTTTTGCCTTCAGACAGCATGCCGAGCAGGGCATCAACTTCGACCGTGTCGCCTTCTTTCACACTGATAGATGAAAGCGTGCCTGACGCGGGCGAGGGGACTTCTACAGAAACCTTGTCGGTTTCAAGCTCGACCAGCGGTTCATCAGCATTGACGCCGTCGCCTTCATTCTTCAGCCATTTTGCTACTGTCGCTTCAGTGATCGATTCACCTAAAGTCGGCACACGGATTTCGGTTGCCATTGTCTCAGTCTCCTCAAACCCGGCCGTGCCGGGGTGCAATGTGCGTTTCAAGCTTAGCGCGCGTTACAAACTTAGCGCGGTTTACAGGCTTAGCGCATCATCTAAAAATTCTGCCAATTCTCTTTGGTGCCGGCTCATCAAGCCAGTTGCCGGTGAGGCCGATGCTTGACGGCCTACATAGCGTGCCCGTTTGTGTTTTGCACCAATCTGTTCAAGGCTCCATTCAATATTGGGCTCAACAAATGTCCAGGCCCCCATATTTTTAGGCTCTTCCTGACACCAGACGATCTCAGCATTTTTGAATCGTTTCAGCTCATCATTCATGGAGTGGGCTGGATAGGGATAGAATTGCTCAAGCCGCAACAGATAAATATTATTGATATTGCGTTTCTCGCGTTCTTCGAGAAGGTCATAATAAACCTTACCCGAACAGATCACGACCCGTTTGATGCGGCTATCGCTCACCAGTTTAATGGTTGAGCCGGGTTTATAGTCAGCATCATCCCATAAGACGCGGTGGAAGGAGGAGCCGGGGCCCATTTCTTCGAGCGTTGATACGCAGCGCTTGTGGCGCAGCAGGGATTTTGGCGTCATCAATACGAGCGGCTTGCGGAAGTTACGCCGCATTTGACGGCGCAATATATGAAAATAGTTGGCCGGTGTGGTGCAGTTGGCAACTTGAATATTGTCCTGCGCGCACAATTGTAAAAAGCGCTCCAAACGGGCCGAAGAATGCTCAGGCCCTTGGCCTTCATATCCATGGGGCAACAACAATACCATGCCGGACATGCGCAACCATTTGCGTTCACCTGTTGAGATGAACTGATCAATGATCACCTGTGCACCATTGGCAAAATCACCAAATTGACCTTCCCAAAGCACAAGCGATTTCGGGTTAGCGAGTGAATAGCCATATTCAAAACCCATGACCGCAAATTCTGACAGGTTTGAATCATGGACTTCAAAAATCGCTTTTGAGTCGGTCAGATTTGCAAGCGGGGTGTGGGTGTCTTCGGTTTGTTGGTCAATAAACACCGCATGGCGCTGGGAAAAAGTGCCGCGCCGTGAATCCTGCCCGGACAGGCGTACATTATAGCCGTCAAGAATGAGCGAGCCATAAGCCAAGGCTTCACCGGTTGCCCAGTCAATTCCCTCGCCCGCTTTAAACATTTTCTCTTTTGCGCCCAGCACCCGTTTCAAGGTTTTATGGATGTTGAAATTGTCCGGATAGGAAACAAGCTGTTCGCCAATTTCCTTGAGCGTTGCAATATCAACCGCTGTGTCGCCGCGCCGGTCATCATCTTCGGGCGGGGTGTAGCCTGACCAGTCGCCATCAAGCCAGTCAGCTTTGTTGGGTTTAAAGCTTTCACCGGCATCAAATTCACTGGTTAGAAATTCGCGGAACTTGGTGCGTTCATTTTCAACCCAGGCTTCATCAACAACGCCTTCGGCAACCAATCGCTTGGCGTAAATTTCGCGGGCGGTCGATTGATTGCGAATTTTCGCATACATTAAGGGCTGAGTGAAACTGGGCTCATCACCCTCATTATGGCCAAACCGGCGATAGCAGAACATGTCGATGACGACATCATTGCCAAATTGCTGGCGATATTCGGTCGCGATTTTCGCCGCATAGACCACCGCTTCGGGGTCGTCGCCATTGACGTGGAAGATCGGCGCTTCGATCATTTTAGCAACGTCTGACGGATAGGGCGAAGAGCGCGCAAATTTCGGACTTGTTGTAAATCCGATTTGGTTATTGACGATAAAGTGGATAGTGCCGCCAGCCTGATAGCCGCGAAGGCCGGAAAAGCCCAAGCCTTCCGCAACGATGCCTTGTCCTGCAAAGGCAGCATCGCCGTGCAATAAAAGCGGTAGCACTTGATGGCGCATATTATCTGTAGATTTACCCTGCGAGGCGGCGATGCATTTAAGCTTGTCTTGCTTAGCGCGTGCTTTGCCGACGACCACCGGATTAACCGCCTCAAGGTGAGAGGGGTTTGCGGTCAGGGATAGGTGAACATTATTGTCATCAAAGGTGCGATCAGAGGACGAGCCGAGATGGTATTTTACATCACCGGAACCGCCCACATCTTCAGGGGTGATGGACCCGCCCTGAAACTCATGAAAGATGTGATGATAGGGTTTGCCCATAACCGCTGCGAGTACATTTAACCGGCCGCGGTGAGGCATGCCGATAATGATTTCGCTAACGCCTTGTGCGCCGCCGCGTTTGATAATTTGTTCGAGCGCAGGCACCATTGCCTCGCCGCCATCAAGACCAAAGCGTTTCGTGCCGGTATATTTGGTATGAAGAAAATTCTCAAAGCCTTCCGCTTCAATCAATTTCTTCAAAATCGCTTTTTTGCCTTCATCGGTGAAGCTAATATCTTTGTCCGGCCCTTCAATGCGCTCCTGAATCCAGGCTTTTTGTTCCGGGTCCGTGATCTGCATGAATTCAACGCCAAACGTCCCGCAATAGGTACGTTTGAGAATTTCCATGATTTCATGAAGGGTCGCGGTCTCCAAACCCAGTACGTTATCAATGAAGATTGGGCGGTCATAATCTGCCTCGCCAAACCCATAAGTCGCCGGGTCCAGCTCTGGATGATCGATTGTCCCGTGCAAACCCAGCGGGTCGAGATCGGCAATCAGGTGGCCGCGAATCCGGTACGCCCGGATCAGCATCAAAGCGCGCAAGCTATCTTTGGTAGCCGCTTCAACGGAGATATTGGCCGCCTTGAAAGTGGACGCCCCTTGCTTGGCAATCTTGTCTTCCAGCGCGCCCCAATCGCCATCAAGCAGGGCGGTTGCCTCACCATTGACCTTGGGCGGCCAATCTTTGCGTTGCCAGCTTGGGCCGGTGACGGCATGGCGCGCTGCCTGTGTGGTGGCATCATTGTCCATGCCTGCAAACCATTCGCGCCAGGTTTGCGGCACGCTTTGCGGGTTTTCGCGGTAATCGGCGTAAAGCGCCTCTAACCAGGCGGCATTAACACCAGAAAGGATGCTGTCGTTTGGAGATGAAACGGACGGGTCTTTATCAGAGGAAGAGGAATCGGCCATATATTTTGCGTCTTGTTGCTACGCGTGAGAATCAAGTCGGCGCGCCATTTTATCGTTGATCGTCGAACTATGCACCCGTCGCCTGTTTCAGTAAAACTCAATTTAGGTATCTTTCACGTGTCGTGAAGTAACCCGGTAGCGTATATTGCGCGTAAAAGGTTTATTTTTGCAAAATGTCGATCAGCGTGCGCCCCATCGCGGCCGGGGTTGGGGAAACCGCGATCCCCGCGGCCCGCATCGCCTCAATCTTGGCTTCTGCAGTATCATCGCCCCCGGAGACAATCGCCCCGGCATGGCCCATCCGCCGACCTGGAGGGGCGGTCACCCCTGCAATAAAGCCAACCGTTGGTTTTTTGACCTTGTTTTCAGCGAGGAAACGCGCCGCATCGGCTTCCGCCGAGCCGCCAATTTCACCAATCATGATAATTGAGTGGGTGTCATCATCAGCAAGGAACAGTTCCAGCGTATCAATAAAGTCGGTCCCTTTCACCGGATCGCCGCCAATACCAACACAAGTGGATTGGCCAAGCCCGACCATGGTGGTCTGGTGCACGGCTTCATAGGTCAATGTGCCTGATCGCGAGACGATACCGACATGGCCATCCTTATGGATTTGGCCCGGCATAATACCAATCTTGCACTCGTCTGGTGTAATGACGCCCGGACAGTTTGGGCCAACCAGGCGGGTTTTTGAGCCTTCAAGCGCGCGTTTGACCTTGACCATATCCTGAACCGGAATGCCTTCGGTAATGCACACAACAAGCGGGATCTCAGCGTCAATCGCTTCGAGAATGGAATCGGCTGCAAATGGGGGCGGCACATAGATCACGCTGGCATCAGCGCCGTTATTTTCGCGCGCTTCCAGCACGGTGTCATAAACGGGAAGAGTAGCGCCCTTGGCATCACCGCCGCCGGTCCATGTCATGCCGCCTTTTCCGGGCGTCACACCAGCGACCATTTTGGTGCCATAAGCAATGGCCTGCTCTGTGTGGAATGTGCCTTGTGAACCGGTGAGGCCCTGACAGATGACCTTGGTGTTTTTGTCGATGAGGATGGCCATGGGTATGCGCTCCGAGCCTTGAAATAAATGTCGTAATAACAATGGTTGACGAGGGTCATAGACCTGTCAGATGCGCGCTGCAACAGGGGAGAAAACGATTTTTTCGC
>CAYQXV010000057.1:5629-13252 GCA_964421675.1 uncultured Caulobacterales bacterium | reverse complement strand
CGAACTTCGTTCGAGCGGGGCACCAATTTAATAGCTTGTTTTGATGCCCCTGATTGGTTTGGTTTTCGAACTTCGTTCGATTGGGGCTCCATTTTACATCGCTTTTTCGGATACCACTGATTTTTTCACTTGGATGGAGGCGGACCAAGCGACCGACTGGTCGCCGCGCGGTCAGCGCGCGCCATCGCAGACATGCGCGAAGCGAATTGTCGTGAGATATTAAAAGCAGAAAATCTGATTGCCCTGTGGAAACATCCCTCCACACGAGATAGGGTTGGCGCGAAAAAAAATATCACCCGATATATAAGGAGACTATCATGCGTTTATTCGTCTTTCTGGCTGTATGCGCCATCCTGCCAGCCTGCGCGCAAGAGGAAGGATCGCTCAGTAATAAAAGCGAGGAAACGTCTGTATTTTCCAGTGCCAGCTTTAAGGGCATGGCCTTACGCAATATCGGGCCAGCATTTATGTCGGGGCGCATTTCCGATATTGTCATCCTGCCCGATGACCCGGCCACTTGGTATGTTGGCGTTGGATCGGGCGGCGTTTGGAAAACCGAAAATGCCGGAACCACCTGGACACCGCTTTTTGACGGACAGTCATCTTATTCCATCGGATCGATCGCCGTTGACCCAAATAATGTCAACACCGTCTGGGTTGGGTCCGGCGAAAACCATGGCGGGCGTCATATTGCGTTTGGCGATGGCGTCTATCGCTCAAAGGATGGTGGTCAGTCGTGGGAAAATCTGGGGCTAAAAGAGTCCGACCATATTTCCGAGATCATCGTTCATCCCGGCGATTCCAATGTTATTTATGTCGCATCCCAAGGACCGCTCTGGTCGGGCGGGGGCGATCGCGGCTTATATAAATCCAGCGATGGCGGCAAGACATGGAAAAACATCTTGTCAGCCGGTCAATATACCGGTGTTACTGACATTATGATGGACCCGCGCAATCCGGACCGGATTTACGCGGCAACATGGCAGCGCCAGCGCACCGTGGCCGCTTATATTGGCGGCGGCGCGGAAACCGGCATCCATCTTTCTGAAGATGGCGGCGAAACATGGACGGAACTGACATCCGGATTGCCTGACGGCAATAAGGGCAAGATTGGTCTTGCCATGTCACCCCAGCAGCCCGATGTGGTTTACGCAGCCATTGAACTTGATCGCCGAAAGGGCGGTGTGTGGCGCTCTGTTAACCGGGGCGCGTCCTGGGAAAAAATGGGCGATGCCGTCGGCGGCGGAACCGGTCCCCATTATTATACAGAACTTTATGCAAGCCCCCACCAATTCGACAAACTCTATCTTGTCTCAAACACCACGCAAATCTCTGAGGATGGCGGTAAAGTATGGCGTGGGCTGAACAATGAACATAAACATGTTGATGATCATGCCATCGCTTTTCGCCCGGATGATCCTGATTACATTTTGTTCGGTTCTGATGGCGGACTTTATGAAAGCTATGACGGCGAAAAATCCTGGCGGTTCATCAACAATCTGCCAGTAACGCAATTCTATAAAGTGGCCGTCGATGATGCAGAGCCATTTTATAATGTTTATGGCGGTACGCAGGATAATAACAGCCAAGGGGGTCCTTCACGTACGGATAACCGTCATGGCATTAGAAATTCCGATTGGTTTGTGACGCTTTTTGCTGACGGGCATCAATCGGCTACAGAGCCTGGCAATCCAGATATTATGTATGCGGAATGGCAAGAAGGAAATCTCGCGCGCATTGATCGAAAAACGGGCGAAGTCGTCCACATTCAACCCCAACCATCTCCGGGCGAACCAACAGAGCGTTTCAATTGGGATGCGCCCATTTTGGTTTCTGCCCATGATCCAAAGCGGATCTATTTTGCATCTTATCGGTTGTGGCGCTCAGACAATCGCGGTGATGAATGGACCGCTGTTTCAGGTGATCTGACACGCAATGAAGACCGTATGTTGTTACCGGTTATGGGCCGACAATGGTCATGGGACGCGGGGTGGGATTTTCTCGCCATGTCGCAATATAATACCATCACCTCAATT
This sequence comes from uncultured Caulobacterales bacterium, assembly GCA_964421675.1. Lineage (GTDB taxonomy): Bacteria > Pseudomonadota > Alphaproteobacteria > Caulobacterales > Parvularculaceae > CALLPQ01. Next base: position 11,216 of record CAYQXV010000057.1, on the reverse strand, counting down.
GCAGAATCACCGCTCGATGAAAATGTACTTTATATCGGGACCGATGACGGGATCATCCAATCAACCAAAGATGGCGGCGCAAGCTGGAGCCGATTGGAAGTTGGCAGTTTGCCCGGTGTACCGGCGACCGCCTTTGTCAATGATATCCGTGCGGACTTGTTCGATGCCAATACGGTTTATGTATCCCTCGATAATCATAAATATGGGGACTACAAACCCTATCTGTTGAAAAGCACAAATGGCGGGCGCAGTTGGAGTTCGATTGCCGGAAATTTGCCCGACCGCCACCTTGTCTGGCGAACCGTCCAGGATCACGTAAATCCAAATCTGATGTTTGTCGCCACCGAGTTTGGATTGTTCTTTACGGTCGAAGGCGGCGATAACTGGGTTGAGTTAGAGGGCGGCTCGCCCACCATCGCCTACCGCGATGTTACGATACAACGACGCGAAGAAGATCTTATCGCCGCCTCTTTTGGCCGTGGGTTTTTCATTCTGGACGATTATACGCCGCTAAGAACAGTAAGCCCGGAAGAACTTGAGAAAGAAGCGCTGTTATTTCCGGGACGGCGCGCATGGTGGTATATCGAACAACACCCGCTCGCTTTTTCAGCGCAAGGCTCTCAAGGCCATAGCTATTTTCGCGCACCTAACCCTCCGTTTGGTGCGGTATTTACCTATTATTTAAAAGACAATCTGCAAAGTCTGGCGGAAGTTCGTCAGGAGGCGGAGAAAGATAAAAATGAAAAGGGGGAAGACACACCCTTCACCGGTTTTGATGCTGTCGAAACGGAGCGGCGCGAAGCCAAACCGGAAATTTGGCTAACCGTTCAAGATGCAAACGGGAATGTTGTGCGCCGGATCGCAGGGCCCACTAAAAAGGGCTTTCACCGGGTCAATTGGGACTTGCGCTACCCAGCGATGGGACCGTTAGGCCCTGCACCCGCTGACCCAGATGATGCACCGCAAGGATATTTAGCGGTGCCAGGAACCTATAGCGTTTCTTTATCAAAGCGGGTACGCGGCGTGACGACTGAACTGGCGCCTGCCCAACAATTCACCGTGGAACGTCTTCGCGAAGGTGCGCTTACCGGTAAAGATCCAGCTGAAGTGGTCGCATTCTGGGACCGGGCTGCACGCGCGCAGCGCGCCATCGGCTCAACTAATCAAGCGGCTAACCGGTTACAAACCAAGGTGAGTGATTTAAAACGCGCCCTTGCGCAGACACGCTCTGCCCCAACCGCGCTAGATGATCAGTGGCAAGCTATACAGTCAGAATTGCACGACATTACTGAGACCCTTCGCGGCAATCAATCAATGGCAGAAGTCGGACAAGATACACCGGCAAGCATTCAAAGCCGTTTGGGCAAGGTACTAACCGGTGTCGGGCAGTCAACATATGGCCCAACGCGTACTCACGAACAGCAGCTTGAGTTTGCAGAACGTGATTTTGAAAATCTACGTACACGCATTAATACATTGCAGGAAACGACAATCCCCGCATTTGAAAAAGCCTTGCTTGATGCAAACGGTCCGTGGACGCCGGGGGGAACAATTCCTCCGCTATAAGCGGGCCTAATAAATGCCCAATAATTCAATGGGCGTTGATATAAAAAAGCTCAGTTCGCTTTGGCGGCTGAGCTTTTTTGTAAACGCGCTAATTGTCAATTGAGTTAGCTTGCTGCTGCAACTTTTTCAGTTTTCTCAAGAGGCTCGGCATCTTGTTCAACTTTATTATCTGTTGCTGTGCTATCGCCCGCTTCTTCAGAAGGGGCCTCGGTTTCTGAGACTTCAGGGTCAGACACTGGTTCAGCGGGTGCTTCTAAGAGCTTTACTGTATCGTGAGAGAGTGCTTCAACGCGGTCTTCCAATGGCGGCGGTGCGAGGCGGCCATGGGTCATAAATTCCATGACAATGCGCGCCCATCCGGCACGGGTAAAGTTAAACGTGCCATTTGCACCCGGCTCAGGACTGCGCGGCGCTGTTGCGGCCCGCTCTAACCAGGGGCGGGCGGATTCTTCGCCGTTCAGATCCTGCAAACATTCCGCAACCGCATTACATTCACGCGCATAAGGCTGTGCCATAACGAGGGGCTGTAACAGTTCGATTGCGCCTTGCGCATCACCGCCAAGATATACACCGCGCGCTTTGGCAAATTTACCATCATGACTATCAGGGGCGAGCTTTGCGAGTTTATCCAAGGCGGCGGCTTTCTTCTGCTCTTTATCCTCACCATGAATATTTTCATAAATGCGCACAATGGCCGGGTGCGGAGAGGCAGCAAAGGATTGTTCGAGCAACTTTGCCGCGCGCGATTTTTTACCGCGATCGGCCAGTGCAGAGGCCGCAAGCACAGCCGCAGGCGTGAGCTCAGGACACAAACGAAACGCAGCTTCAGCCTCTTTTGACGCTGTTTCCTCATCTTGAGACAAGCCCGCCGCATACGCGTCAGCGGTTAAGAGCGCGGCCTCACCGCGTCTTGCTTCATCATCGGAGATCAGCCGGTTTACTTTGGCTATCTTCAGCGTCTCGCGGGTTTCGCCCCACGCCCCGCGCGCAAGACCTAATTCCAAAACCGACTGGAACGCCCAGCGCGCATTGGGCCGCAACTTAAATGCACGCTCCGCATGAGCGCGCGCCGCTTCCTGATCGCCGCTTTGCATCGCATGGGCATATAGACCATGCAGGCCCAAAAACTCCGTCTCCGGTGCTTCCAGCATGAGCGTAAAGTTCTCACGCGCTTGCACATCATCCCCGGACAATTGCGCGGCTTGCGCAGTCAATAGGCGGGTAAGGGAAGATTGATCCAGATTGCGGCGCGCAATGCGAGCATGGTGCTGCGCATCAACCGCATCCCCGACCATGACCGACTCCATACCCCGCGCAAGCGCGGCCATGCCGCGTTCTTGTTTTGCTTCACGTTGTTTCGCGCGAATTTTGCCGGGTAGAGCAATAATGTCTTTATACAGCATGGTGAAAAATGTCACCGCTGCCAGAGCAAATAAGCCAAGGCCGATGACAAACCCGGTATGAGCGGACATCTTATTGCCAAATGCCTCAACCTCCATCGTGGAATCGATATTGGAGAGTGATGTGACGACAAATGACACAAGCACGACCATCAACAGAAACTGAAGAATTCTAATCATTGCGTCTCACGTTTCGCCTTATATGGAATTTAAAATCAGAACTTTATTCACTGCGGGGGTCAAACTGGTTAGGTTTTAAGGGCGGGTAACACCTGCTAGCAACTTTTCGTTGATTTCACCAATCTGCGCGGCTGCTTCATGATGTTGGCGCGCCCGTTCAAGCCAAGTTTGCATTTCAGGACTAACAGCGGCCCCGAGTGACTCAATCTCCGAGATAGCGCCGCCCAAATCTTCGCGGTCTAATTTATTTTCAGCGCGCGAAATTGTTTCGGGAACACCATCGCCAGAGGTTGGCTCTGCCGGACGCACGCTAACAAGCGCTTGCAGGTTGCGCATTAACTGGCCAACAAACCCTTTAGGTTCCGAGCCACCACCATTAGCAAGGGTAGAGCGCAACGCCGGGTTAAACTCTTCCTTCAGGGTAGCAATGGTGGGCGAACCCTCATCTGCGACACGGCCAAGGGCGATATAATCAACAGCATTTGGCAAGGCGCTTTGCAATACATTCAACTCACGGCGATATGATGAGCCCTGATCAAATGTGCGCTGCAATGAAATAAGCGCTAACAATCCCGCTGTTTGGCGTTCCGTTGTGCTGGTTTGGCGTTGCTCGGTCGCCTTCAATTCCTCAATGGAATTTTCAAGTTGAGAAATTTCCGCACTATTGCGTTCCTCATTAGCCCGCAATGCCTCATCAAGGTTTCGCTCAAGTTGCGCAATTTTTTCTGATTGCTCGGCGGCACGCTGGCGTTCAGCTTCCAGGGCTGCTGCAATTTCAGTTGTGCGGTCCTCAAAATTTTGCTCGAGCGCTGCAATTTCACCGGCAAACTTTTCTGCAACCGCTTCAGCAGATGGTCCCGTTGCAACGGGTACAGATGAAATCGCAGCTTGACCGGCCTGCGCCGAGATTCCTTCGCTGATGCGAGTTTCCGTAGCCGTTGGGGCGGTAATCGTCTCAACAACCTCAGATGTCCCGTCTTTGACCTCAGCAAGCTGTTCTATTGGCGCGGTCCCAATCGGTGCTGGTGCATTTTCAGAGACTACGCTCTCCGCCGTCGCTGCAACAGTTGATTGACCCTCAACAGCCTCGGCGCTCGCAGGTGCGTTCGCAACGACAGTTGCGGCGTCTTCAACAGCATTGGGGGTCGCCGCTGCCGTCACAGCCTCTACTCCATCGCCAGCAATCTCTTCGACAACATCTCCGGCACCATCAACATCTTGCGCGCGCGCTGCGGCATCTTCCTGGAGAGATTGAATTGCTTGAATTGGATCCGCACCCAATTGATCCGCAGGCGTCTCACTGGCTTGCGGGTTAGAGGCGAATAGATCAGCCGCATCAGCAACAGGATCTTCAACCTCGTCTTTAACACCCTCAACAACAGCGCCTTTAACAGCATTAGAGGCATCCTCGTTCGATGCTACTTTCGACTGAGCAGCCTCAACAATGTCTTGTGTGCCCGTCTCGGCAATCACACCCTCAGCATTGCTCGCAATCTGTCCCAAACCCGCTTCGCCATTTTCCACGATTTGTGTTTTAGGCGCATCGATAACGGTTTTCGCAATATCTGTTGAATTTTTTGGGGTCACACTATCTTGCGGTGACACAGCCTTAGCGCCAACGGTTTCGGCAATAGATTGACCGTCGCTCGCCGCGCCCTTAATGACAGCCTCTGCTTTCTCGGTTACATCATTGACAAGATCGCCCGCTTTTGCGCCCGTCAGACCGCTTGCATCCTTGAGTTGGTCTGCAACCGGTTGGCTGTCTTCGATGCGTTCGGGGATCAGTTGCGCAGCGGCGGCTTTTGCCGCTTTTTGTAACTCAGAATTTCCATTTGCGGATGCATTTTGCACGGCTGGCGCTGATGGCAAGCTTCCTCGTGTTGCTTCGGGGATTGCGTCAATATCAACCGCTGCGAGCGCATCTTTTGTTGAACCGGGCTGTGTATTGGCAATCTTCGTTGATGCCGCCTTGGCAACCTCGTCAATTGCGCCAGTTTCAGGGGCGCCAATTGATTGAGCGGCAGCCGGTGTTTCGATCTTAGTTTCCGCAATCGACGGCGTTTGCGCCGTTTTATCACCGCGAATGGCAAAAAGACCGGCAGCAATCGCACCAATCAAGCCTAGCGCGCCCAGAAAAACAACGCCGGGGGATATCGCAGCCCCTTTTATCGCACCTTCACCGTCAGCGGCTGGATCACCAATGGTCGCAGCCGCGTCTTCAGAAGTGGTTTGCCCATCACCGCGCCCAATTTCAGCCGCGTCAACAATTTCTGCTTCAACCTCTTCAACTTCAACATCCGGCGCAGAGGCGGCCTTGGTTGACGGCGTCGCATCATCTGTCGATGCATCCTCGCCAGTTTCGGTATCAGAAGGGGTTCCAGATTTATCCTTGTCGACCATTTGCCCTGTTTATCCTCAGTTTGGTGTGCCCGATTGGTGTG
>CAYQXV010000057.1:0-5529 GCA_964421675.1 uncultured Caulobacterales bacterium | reverse complement strand
TTGGTGTGGCTGAAATTTCTAGTCTCAGTTGCGTGCATATCAGGTAAGCAGCAACGCGCTTTTGCTCAACACCCATGCGGCATAATTATGGCTTTAAAAGGTCGATTAGGGCATTCATTGTTTGTGCGGTAGCAATTTTTACAGCGTCAAACCCTGTAACCGACTGTTCCACCGCTTCACTTAAACAATATGCATGACAATTTGCGAGCTGCTTGCTGAGGCCAGCCTTGCCCACTTGCTCGCAAAATAGCCGTCCTGAGCGCGGCGAAAACAGGGTGACAATAATTTCTGGGCCGCCAGAAAAGGACGAAGATAGGGCCTGATGCGCGCCAGCACTGAGGCCGGGAAGGGGATCGGCCTGATAAATGGCCTCATGGCGTGCGGCAATTTTGCGCGCGCGCAACGTGCCGACAAGGTTGCCCCGGATCACACTCCCCGCACCATGATAGACCATACATTCTGGAATTTTCGGCGCATGGTGAACGATCAGCGATGTCAGGCTGTCGACATCGCCGCCCGCTTCAAAGACGGTGGAAAATCCCGCATCCCGGGCCGCTTGCGCGCTCGCAGGGCCAACAACAAAACTTGGCATGCTCAAATGCACGCCCGTTAAATGCGGCGCCAATGCACGCACCCCGTTTGCCGACGTAAAGGCAAAGGCTGTCACCCTATCCAGACAGGGAATAATCGTCGCTGGTGTGATGTCTAAAACCGGTGAGAAAATGATTTCATTGCGGTCGACCCTGCCAATCTGCTGGATAATTTGTTCGGCAAACAAATCCGCATCGCGCTTTGGCCGGGTAATGATAATTTTGCGCGCGCCCGTCATGCGCCCCTCGTAAAACCCGGCAATCGCTTGGCAAGACCAACACCGAGCGCGGCAATCTCTTCGCATAATTCAGATGAGCGTAGATTTTCGTGCCTATCATTACCGGGCAGCGACAGGCTGGCCGTTTCGCGGAAAGATTTCACCGACACACCACCCTCATCATCGCTTGCGTCCTGCAAAATCTCACCAGTTAATGTCAGTGTACCGTCTTTTATTGTGCAATGCCCTGCAAGCGGGGTTCGGCACGACCCATCCAGTTGCGCCATAAAGGCTCGCTCAGCCAAGACACATAGGCTCGTTACGGGGCATGCAACCTTTTCGACAAGTTTGCGCGCCTCATCATCATCTTCTCTCACCTGGATACAAAGTGCTCCTTGACCAACAGCAGGCAACATCTCTTCGACAGGCATGATGCGCGATGCAGCCTTATCCAGTCCCAATCGTTTTAATCCGGCGATTGCGAGAAATGTACCATCCGCATCGCCCAATTTTATTTTAGAAAGACGTGTACTGACATTACCGCGTAAAGATACACATGTCAGATCAGGACGGCGCGCTAGCAATTGCGCGCGCCGGCGCACAGAAGCTGTTCCCACCGTGCTACCACTAGGTAACTCCCAGGGGGTTTGGAAATGGTTGCTAATAAAAGCATCGCGCGGGTCTTCGCGAACAGGGATCGCGCCGATGATAAGGCCAGGCGGCGACAGGACCGGCATATCCTTCATGGAATGGACAGCGATGCGCGCGCGTCTCTCTAAAAGAGCCTCTTCAATTTCCTTTGTAAAAAGCCCTTTACCGCCAGCATCCGCAAGTGAGGCGGCAAGATTTTTATCGCCCGATGATACCAAACCAAGCACCGGGAGACGCGCGCTTTGCTCATCACCGTTCAGGCCGAGGGTTTCGCCAAGGGCACGGGCAACAGCATTGGCCTGGGCAAGGGCGAGGGGTGATTTTCGGCTGACGACCGGGAATTGAGATTTCGTATTCATAATGGCGCCTTGGGTACGTTCCTTTTGGTTTTCGTGCAAGCGCGCAGAGACCCCTTCACGGTTCACTATCGATTGATCATATTGGCGACGACCCAATTTACGCGCCGAGCCAAGATCACATTATGAGATTACAATCTTTATACTGAGAACTGAATGATCCCACAGGCCTAACAGGCTTGACTTTGGCACATTTGATCAGCACATCCGTGCGAATGCATAGGCCCGCAACGATCCTTGGACTTGAATCAAGCTGTGACGATACAGCCGCGGCGGTTATTCGCGCGCAGATCCCGGACGGACAGCAAGATCCAGCTCACATCGAGATTTTGTCCAATGAGGTCTGGACCCAGACCGATGATCACCGCGCCTTTGGCGGCGTGGTGCCAGAAATTGCCGCTCGCAGCCATGTCACGCGCATGGACAAGATTGTCGAAAAGGCAATTTCTGTCTCTGGGCTCAATTTTACCGATCTTGACGGGGTGGCCGTAACCGCAGGGCCGGGCCTGGTTGGGGGGGTGATGGTTGGCCTCACCACTGCTAAAGCCATCGCCATGTCCCACGACCTTGCCCTGATCCCGGTTAATCACCTTGAAGGCCATGCCCTAAGCGTTCGAATGACGGAGATTGCACCGTTCCCCTATTTGTTGCTGCTGGTTTCAGGCGGCCATACCCAGCTTATTCAGGTTGATGGGTTGGGACAGTATAAACGGCTGGGCACGACCATAGATGACGCGGCCGGGGAGGCATTTGATAAATCTGCAAAATTATTGGGGTTGGCCCAGCCCGGCGGGCCGCATATTGAGAAAATTGCCCAAAATGGCGATAGCACCCGCTTTAGCCTCCCTAAGCCATTGAAAAACCGCAAAGATTGCGATTTTTCCTTTTCCGGGCTGAAAACCGCCATGCGCCTCACCGCAGAAGCCCTCTCAGAACCGGGTGAGCAGGATATTGCCGACCTATGTGCCTGTTTTCAGGCATCGGTCGCGGACCACCTTGCCAGCCGCACATCCCATGCAATGACCCAATTTGCGGACCGTCATGAAGGACAGACAGGGCGTCACCGGCTGGTGGTCGCAGGCGGGGTTGCGGCCAATGGCGCCATCAGAAATTACCTTAAGGAACTTTGCCAAACGCAAGGCTGGGAGCTAATCGTTCCGCCTGCGAAATATTGTACCGACAATGGCGCAATGATCGCGTGGTGCGGCCTGGAACATTATCTTTCTGGTGCAATTATGGAGCGCGATGACGCGCTGGGGCTGGCCCCGCGTGCCAGATGGCCCCTTGCAACGCCGCCGCAAGGCTCTCATTTTGGGGGCGGGCGCAAAGGACCAAAGGCTTAACGGTCAAGAGCGGTACGTCTAACAATCTGAGGCTCGCTCGCGCACGCCATAAACAATGCCCGATCACCCGTACTTTTTCAAAATTTAATTACAATTCTTTCCTTTGTTAACCATCTCTCTCAACCAAAAATTTAAGGGATTGCCCCATAGTCTCGGCAATATTTAAGCGTGGGGGCTTTGAAGGATGACGGAATTGTCGGACCAAGAGACAAAGGCTCAGAATGAGCTTCAAAATGACAATCAAAAATTTGGCGGTCAGCCCGTCAAAAATGAAACGGCCAGTCAGCCGGGAAAAACCGCTGACAGCAATAGTGATAATGGCGTTCTCATCGCCATGCGTGATGCAACGGGTCAGCTAACATTTGTAAATGACGCGTTCGCAGCCTTTTTTGGCATTGCTGCAGAAAAATGGCTCGGCTTGGAGTTTATCCCCGGTGGAACCAGAACCGCGGGCACCCACCCCGGCAGTGAAACACCCACATTTCGAACCAGCGTGACCGGTGCAAAAGGGCCAGCGACGATTAATTGGCGCGAAGCGTCAATTCCCGGCGGCAGCACGCTGATCACGGGAACCGTTGAACCAGACAAGAAACCCGGCACGGTACTGGACCGCATTTCCAACCTGTTTCAGGACGTACCCGATAAAAACCCGAAAGACGACACTGATCAGGACGATGCTTTGGTCGCGCTGGAACGCGAAGCCAATGCAAAAATGCGTTTCCTGGCAACCATGAGCCACGAAATGCGCACCCCGCTTAATGGAATTTTGGGGATGACGGGATTGCTGCTGGATACACCGCTTGATCCAAACCAACGCGCCTATGCAGATGCGGTGCGCGATTCCGGCTCCGCATTATTATCACTGATTAATGATTTGCTGGATTACTCAAAAATTGAAGCGGGCAAACTGGAACTCGACAGCACAACATTTGATCCCCACAGCTTGTTTCATTCCATCGCAGAACTTTTATCTCCCAAAGCCGAAGATAAAGGGATCGAACTTGCATCAGTGTTGGACCCATCAGTGCCAACACGGCTGCGCGGCGACGCAGCACGGTTGCGTCAGATCATCATTAATCTCGCAGGCAATGGCGTCAAATTTACCGATACGGGCGGTGTAATCATCGAAGTGCATTGCGAACCCGGCGCTCACAATGAAGAGTTACGCCTTGTCGTCAGTGTACGTGATACTGGCATTGGGATTAGCGACCATGCCAAAAAGGCAATTTTTGAAGAGTTTGAACAAGGCGACAGCGTTAATGAAAAACGCCAGGAAGGCACAGGGCTTGGACTCGCCATCGCACGTCGTCTGACAAAGGCAATGGGCGGCGATATCAGAGTTGAAAGCAAACCAGGCGAGGGAAGCATCTTCCAGTTTGACGTGAAGATGGAAACCGTGAGTGCGTCAGGCGTTGTTAAGCCCGCGACGATTGAACGAGAAGTGATCATCGGCACGCGTTCTAGCGTCCTTGCGCGCGCAACCTCGAAACAATTACGCGCGATTGGCATTGAGAAAATCGCTATTGGAAAAACCCTTGAAGCGATTACTGACCTGATAAACAAGCACGCCAATGCGATTGTTTTGTGCGATAGTGATTTTGCGACCGAACATGGCGAAGAGATTTCGCAGCAGGCTGCGCAATCTATCGTAATGTTGTCATCGCTTTCAAGAGTACAACTTCCGTTTTTCCGAGACGCTGGGTTTAGCGGGTTTTTGATCAAACCAATTCGTCAACATTCTTTATCGGCGCAGCTCAATCCAACCATTGCTGATACTAGAAAATCAACAGGCCGCCCATCAGAGCTACGCACTGAGGAAGCAGAAACAAACACTGAAGTTTCCCCTGCAAAAACGACGACACCAAATGGCAATAAAAAAGCTCGGGTTTTGTTGGCGGAAGATAATCGCATCAACGCTGTTCTTGCGACAACACTTATTGAAAGAGCCGGGCACGAAGTTGTCGTTGCTGTGAATGGGTTAGAGGCGGTTAAAGCCATCTCGGAAAACCCTTATGACATTGTGTTTATGGACATGCATATGCCTGAAATGGATGGCTTGGAGGCAGCACGCCAAATTCGTGCTTTATCCGGCGCGCCGGCTGCAACACCCATTATCGCATTAACGGCAAATGCAATGCCGTCTGATCGCAAAAAATGTCTTGAAGCAGGTATGGATGATTTTCTGTCCAAACCGTTTGAACCAAATGATTTGGTTGCGGTTATCCAAAAATGGTCCGTTGGCCGTGCGCCAATCGAAGCTGCTTCCTGATCTCACTTGCGGGTCTAAACTGCGCGCAAATTCAAACAGTCTTGTGGCTTAATAAACGGCACTGCCTCAGTATGAAACTGAACGGCAATTATTGGCCCTAAT
>CAYQXV010000056.1:0-13877 GCA_964421675.1 uncultured Caulobacterales bacterium | reverse complement strand
TTTTGGGGAACCCTCTTACGCCAATGATTGGGCTGCGATATCCGCATAATAGGTGATGATGCCGTCCGCGCCTGCGCGTTTAAATCCGGCAAGTGCTTCCATCATCGCCCCGTGGCCATCAAGCCATCCATTAGCGGCGGCGGCCATAATCATCGCATATTCACCGGAGACCTGAAATGCGAATGTCGGGCGATCAAATGTTTGCCGCGCGCGGGTGAGAATATCGAGGTAAGGCATGCCCGGCTTGACCATCACCATGTCTGCACCTTCGGATAAATCGAGAGCAATTTCCGTTATCGCCTCGGCGCTGTTTTGCGGGTCCATCTGATAGGTGGCTTTATCACCAGTAAGAACGCCCGCAGACCCAATCGCCTCGCGGTAGGGGCCATAAAATTTCGACGCATATTTTGCCGCATACGCCATGATCATGGTGTCGATTAGATTTTCCCCCTCAAGGGCTTTGCGGATCGCACCAATGCGGCCATCCATCATATCGGAGGGGGCGACAATCTGAAATCCGGCTTTCGCCTGAATAATTGCTTGCTGGATTAATATATCCGTTGTCTGATCATTAAGAATGACCCCATTTTCCATGAGGCCGTCTTGTCCATGGTCTGTGTAGGGATCAAGAGCAACATCGCCCATTAAACCAATCTCAGGAACTTTGTCTCTGATCATCGATGCGGTCTTGCACATCAAATTGTCAGGGTTGAGGGCCTGTTTTGCATCGGCGCTGCGCTCTTTGGTGCCTGTGTAAGGAAATAATGCCAATGCCGGGATGCCAAGCTGGTGGGCGCGTTTGGCCTCTTTGACCGCTTCATCAGGCGAGAGGCGGAAAATACCGGGCATTGCTTCAATAGGTTCACGCAAGCCCTTGCCGTCTTTTAAAATGATCCCCCAGATGAGATCGTTGACGCCAAGTTTGGTTTCTGCCACCAACCGGCGCGACCAATCGGCCTGACGTAGTCTGCGCAGCCGGGTTAATGGAAATTGGCCGTGTGTCTCGTTGTGATGCATGTTTGTAATCATTCTTTCCAATAGTCGGCTGGTTCGTCCCATCTGGATACAAATACTTTGAAAGCAATTAGAATTTGCCTTCAAATTGAATAAATAGCTTTAACCGAGACTTTAAATCTTTTCGCTAGTGTTGGTCCATAGTGTGAGTAGTGAGGCTAAAAGTATGAGTATCCAAAACGGGGCGTTTGCACCAGATCAAATGAGCGATGTAATCGGACATAGCGAAGTCAGTATGAAAAAAACTGACCCAGTTGAGTTAGAAGCTGGGTATCTGCAATTGTTACATCTGGTTGAGCGGCTGCACCGCCAATTGCTTGATGTGATCAAGGATGAGCTTGATCGGCTCGATTGCGGCGACATAAATTCGGTTCAGGCACTCCTGCTTTATAATATTGGCGATTCCGTCCTCACACCGGGCGAGTTACGCTCGCGAGGCCATTATCTGGGCTCTAATGTATCCTATAATCTCAAGCAGCTGGTTGAGAAGGGATATATTCAAGATCAAAAATCGGCGACCGATAAACGCTCTAAACGCGTTTCCCTTACCCCGCTCGGCTTTGAAGTCCGTGACAAGATTTCTTCGCTATTTATGCGCCAATTGGAGTCAGTGGAGAATGTCGGCGGAATTGAGCTTGACTCGATCCATAGCACCAATACTGCGCTGCAACGCTTGGAGCGGTTCTGGATTGATCAAGTGCGCTATCGCCTCTAGCTCGCTTCTGGGCGCTAATCAGCCCAACCCCAAAATCTCACTATTTTGCTGCCCAGACTTAATTGCTCAAGTCTGGGTAATTGATTCTGGATAAATTAAGGCTCAGCGGTCCTCACGCAACCATACAATTTCTTCATCTTGTCAACTATTGAATGAATTATGGGATTGCCTCTTGCCGCAGCACCCAGATGATTCCACCTTAATTCCTGAACTATGGGAAAGTTAAGGGATCAAACGGGAAAAATGGGTCAGCCAACATCACGGGAGGATAACGCGCCACACGCAGATCGATATGATCTGGCGATTGTTGGCGGCGGGCTTGCGGGGGCGCTCACTGCATGGGCGGTTAAGCAATTACGACCCGACCTGAAATTTGTGTTGGTTGAGTCTGCAAACCGGCTCGGCGGCACCCATACATGGTCGTTTCACGACAGCGATTTGCCGCAATCTGTTCGCGACTGGCTCGCCCCGCTCATCGTCCATCAGTGGAGCGGTCAGGATGTTCGCTTCCCAACCTATGAGCGCAGCCTGTCGACGGGCTATCAATCGATCACCACGGATCGATTATCCGAGGTCATTAGCGCTGATATACAAGATCATCTTGTCCTTGGGACGCATGTGGATGAGGTGAAAGAAGATCGCCTGATCTTGGCGGGCCATCCGGACATACACGCAGCAGCAGTGCTTGATGCGCGCGGATTTACCCCGACCGCAAATCTCGACCTTGGTTATCAAAAATTTGTCGGCCAGGAAATTCGATTTGCAGGGCCCCACGGTCTGGACAAGCCCATCATTATGGACGCGACGGTCTCGCAAATTGACGGCTACAGGTTCGTCTATGTGCTGCCCTATGATGAGCGCACGGCCTTGGTGGAAGATACGCGTTATTCCGATGGCGATCACCTCGACACGCAGAGCCTGCACGCCGATATAGACCGCTATATCCGCGCGAAGGGCTGGCAGATTGAAACGGTGTTACGCGAGGAAGAGGGGGTCTTGCCCATCGCCCTCGGGGGGGATTTTGATGCCTTTTGGCCCGGTGACGGCCCGCCCATAGCCAGAGCAGGCATGAGTGCGGCTCTTTTCCATCCCTTAACCGGCTATTCGCTTCCCCATGCGGCGACCTTGGCGCTGAAAATCGCAGCCCTAAAAGAGTTTAACGCCAGCACGCTGACCGCCTTGACCCGCGATCATGCTAATAAACTATGGAAACAGGGCTCGTTTTACCGGCTATTGGGCCGCATGTTGTACCGCGCTGCCGAACCGGAATTGCGCTATAAAGTCATGGAGCGGTTCTACAAATTGCCCCAGCCCCTGATTGAAAGGTTATATGCGGGCCAAACCCCGATCACCGATCAGGCGCGTATCTTAATAGGCAAACCACCGGTCCCCATAGGCCGGGCCATCAAATGCTTGCGTGATCCCTATCAATCAGGCGACAAGAGCGCAGTCAGCGACCTCGATAAAGGTCAGTCAAAGGGAATTGGGTTATTATGACGAAAACAGCAGCGGTGATAGGATCTGGGTTTGGAGGTCTTGCGCTTGCTATTCGGCTACAATCAGCAGGGATCCAAACAACGCTTTTAGAACGACGCGATAAGCCCGGCGGGCGCGCTTATGTCTATCAGCAGGATGGGTTTACCTTTGATGCTGGGCCCACCGTCATCACGGACCCGACCGCCCTTGAAGAGCTGTGGGCGCTGACCGGTAAAAAGTTGGGCGATTATGTAGATTTACTCAATGTTGATCCGTTTTACCGGTTGCATTGGGAAGATGGCTATTCGTTTGATTATTGCAGCGATGAAGAGCAATTGCTGGCCCAGATTCGTGATAAGAATCCCGCAGATGCAGATGGCTATGTGAAATTTCATCAGTATTCTGAGGTTTTATACCGCGAAGGTTATGAAAAACTGGGCGCGGTGCCATTTTTGAATTTCTGGTCTATGATCCGCTCTGCGCCCGAACTGGTTGGCTTGCAAAGCTATCGCAGTGTCTATTCGCGTTTGACTGATTTCATCAAAGACGAGCAATTGCGTCAGGCATTTTCTTTTCACACGCTCCTTGTCGGGGGCGATCCGTTTAAGACTTCTGCGATTTACGCGCTTATTCATGCACTAGAACGCAAATGGGGTGTGTGGTTCCCGCGCGGCGGCACGGGTGCGCTAATTGCCGGGATGGTGCGCCTTTTCGAAGATCTTGGCGGCACCATGAAGCTCAATGCCGATGTGCAAGAAATTACCACCAATGGAAATCAGGTCAAAGATGTGATTTGCAGCGATGGTTGGCGCGGCACGTTTGATGCGGTCGGCTCCAATGCCGATATTGTTCATACCTATGAAAAACTGTTAGGCCGTTCGCCGCGCGGCAAGCAAATGGGCAAGCGGTTAAAATCCAAGCGTTTTTCCAATTCGCTCTTCGTGGCCTATTTTGGTCTGAAAGGAAAAACCGAAAGTCTGGCGCATCATTCCATTTTGTTTGGTCCGCGCTACCGTGAACTCATTTCCGAAATTTTTTCCGGACCGAAATTGCCTGATGATTTCTCGCTCTATCTTCATCGACCAACAGCGTCAGACCCAAATCTCGCACCGGAGGGATGTGATGCCTATTATGTGCTGGCACCGGTTCCCAATACTGAAAAAGCCCCGATTGATTGGGCGGTGGAAGGGCCGAAATATCGCGACAAGATATTCGATTATCTGGAGGAGCGCTATATTCCCGGGTTAAAAGAAAATCTTGTAACCTCGCGCATCTTTACCCCCGCAGATTTTACAACCGAGCTTAATGCCCATGCAGGGTCGGCCTTTTCGATTGAGCCAATCCTGACGCAGTCGGCCTATTTCCGGGTTCATAACCGCGATGATCGGTTGACGAATTTATATTTTGTCGGCGCGGGCACTCATCCGGGGGCGGGCGTTCCTGGTGTTGTTGGCTCTGCCAAAGCGACCGCTGGATTGATGTTAGAAGATTTGGGCGTCAGCGTTTTGCACGCTGCGGAATAAAATGATCCTAAATTTCTTATTCGCAATTCAGTGATGGCAAAATGAGCAGTGATCAACATTCACCTGCTGGCGGCGGGTCGTTAAGCCAGGATGCGCTTGCTGCGCACGGGGCCGAGACAATTGCCACGGGATCGAAAAGTTTTGCGCTTGCTTCAACCATGTTTGGAAACCGTCTGCGTGCGGATGTTCAAATGCTTTATGCATGGTGCCGATATTGCGATGATGTCATTGATGGGCAAACGCTGGGCGAGGATGCTCCTGACATCCACTTATCGGCGCAAGATCAAGCGGACCGTCTTGCCCGGTTAAAGGCCGATACGGCCCGCGCATTTGCCGGTGAGCCTACCGGTCATGCCGCCTTTGATGGGTTGTCGCTGGTGGTTCGTCGCCATAAAATTCCCCAAGCCTATGCGTTTGATTTGCTCGATGGGTTTGCCATGGATGTTTCAAGGCGTTCTTATCAATCGCTCGATGATACGCTGAGCTATTGTTACGGCGTGGCGGGGGCGGTTGGCATTATGATGGCGATTGTGATGGGGGTCGAACCGCAAGACGATGCAACGCTCGACCGGGCGTGCGATTTAGGGTTGGCATTTCAGCTCACCAATATTTGCCGGGATATTGTCGATGATGCGCGTGCGGACCGTCTTTATCTGCCCGCAGCCTTACTCGAACAATATGGGATTGCGCCGACACCGGGCGGCGTGCTTGATGAAAATAATCGCGGCGCTCTTGCTATGGTGGCCAATCAGCTTTTGGATGAGGCTGACCGTTATTATAGCTCGGCGACAATTGGCATTGGCAAGCTGCCGCCGCGCGCAGGCGCGGCAATTGCGGCGGCGCGCAATATTTACCGGGATATTGGCGCGCTGATCCGGCGCAAAGGGGGCGCGGCGTGGAATGAACGGGCCTATACGTCAAAATCGCGTAAAGTCGCCCTTGCCCTCAGCGGTTCAGTGAGCGGCATTGCACGGGCATCGATTGGTAAATTTACCGCGATGCCCGCACGAGAGGGGTTATGGCTGCGCCCTAAACATTAGGGGTTTGAATTAGGCCGCATTCGCTGCTGAAATAATCTGCGAACGAATATCTTGCGCGCTTAATTCTTTGCGTAAATCGCCGACAACTTTTTGATCATCGAGATCAACAAGCAATAAAATTCCGGTTTTCACATTGCCTTCAAGTTGCGCGCGAATGGGAGCACCAATGCCCAATTGATCGGCTTGCTGAAAAAATGCGTGTGCATTTCGATCAGTATAGTCCAGGGTTACAAAACTGACATTTTCCATTGGACCGGCAGCTTTTGCTGCGGCAATTTTCGGGTCAATTACTTTGCACGATGAACACCAATCCGCATAAACAAGAACGGCGGCAAGGCGCGCATCCTCTGCAAGGGCGGCATTGTCTGTGGTAAGTTCCGCGCCTGCATTCTGGCCCGTTTTCTGGCCCGTTTTCTGGGCAGTATTTGGGGTATCATTTTGCGCCGAGCACGCGGCTAAAAAGGCAAATCCAATTAGGGCAATAAATCGAGTCATGAGAGGTCTCCGCTAGGTTAGATTTGACAATAGGCGATTATGCGGCGAGATGATCCTCAATTATTTGTGAGATTTGAAATGGAAGCGACCCTCTCGTGGACCCATTATATTTAGCATTATTGACGTTTCTGGGCATTGGCGCTGGCTGGTTAAATGTTATGGCTGGCGGGGGCTCTTTGCTGACGGTGCCGGTCATGTTGTTTTTGGGGTTTTCCGGGCCTGTTGCGAATGGCACCAACAGGGTTTCGATTATCGGTCAGAATATTGTTGCGGTTTGGAGCTTTTTCACCAAGGGGTTTTCAGATTTTCGCTTAAGCGCAAGCTTGGCGGGCATGGCGTGTATTGGTGCATTTTTCGGGGCAAAGATCGGCGTTCAGGTTGACGGGGTTTGGTTTAACCGGGTGCTGGCGGCCACCATGATCGGAATTTTGATTGTGATGGTAACCGGGAAAAAGGCCAGTGCGGTTGATCAATCCAAGGACACAAAGCCGGGCAATCTTGTGGCCGGGCATTTATTGATGATTGGAGCAGGGGTCTGGGGCGGTTTTATTCAAATTGGCGTCGGATTTTTACTCATGCCGATTTTGAACCGCATTATGGGAATAGACCTTGTGCGGACCAATATGCACAAAGTGTTTATTGCGCTTTGCTTTAATTTTGTTGCCTTGGCGGTATTTGCCAGCTCCATTCAGATTGTCTGGCAGGCAGGCATAGCCTTGGCGATTGGCAACTCGATTGGCGGTTTTCTTGGTGCACGCACGGCGATTGCAAAAGGCGAAGACTTGATCCGCAAGGTATTTATTGTGGTTATTATCGCAATGATCGTAAAGTTGCTGTTTTTCGGTTAAGAACAGATCAGTAACCCACTCAACTATGTGCGCGCCTTTCTATATAAAGCATGGCGTATACGCTCGCCCAGTTCTGGTCCTTGAAGCGGGTATAAAAATGGCTCGATAAGCTCAAGCTCCATAACAAGCAGCTCGCCATTTTCGTTTCGTACCATATCTACGCGCGCATAGAGCGGGCGCTGATCAAGCATTGATAGAATGCGTGACCCTGCTTCGAGGTCGCCCTTGCTGAGCGTTACCGCCTTTTCTTTGCCCCCATAGCTACTTTGGATGCGATAATCATCGGCTGCCGGGGTTTTCAACAAAGCGTGGGAAAAATCTCCATCGATAAAAATCAGGCTATATTCGCCCTCATTTTTAATAGACGGCACAAAGGGTTGAATCATGACAGGCTTGGTTATTGTCACGTCAGGCATGGACCGATCTAACAAGAATTGCCCATCGGCATTGGCACCGATCTGGCGTTTTACGACGATTTTATCTGTATCGAAGTGATCGAAACAACGGCTCCAGTCGAGCGTATCAGGATCGTCATGCCAAAGGGTCGGGATCACCAGCGCGCCTTTTTGCTCAAGATCGCATAGATATTTTTTGTGAAAATTCCACTGCACGAGTCCTGGAGAATTATAGAGGACGGTATGCGAATTAATCGCCAAAAGCGTAGCAATGAATTCCTCCGGACGATCCCAATAATCCCAGGCCGTGCCAATGATCGCAAAATCAAACCCACGCCAATCTATCGTTTTGTCATCCCACGCAATGTCGCTAACACTATCGCCGTCACGAAAGGCGCTGCGAAGGGCAGTCACCATTTGCGAATGTTCAAGCGTATATTCAGGCTTTGCGTTGATATTCGTTAAGATATCTTGGCAGGATAGATAAGCAATTTTCATGAAGGCTCCGATCAACGTCTAAACGGCGTAGGGACAATCTCGCTGGCCCTTAACGCAGGGGCGGCCTATAGGTAGTCCATCATGACCCATATATTGACAGATATTGCCGCGTTGGAAACGCTTTATGATTCCCCTGCTGCAAATGCGCTGAAAAAGGTTTTCTCAGAGATTACGCCGCTTTACCAACAATGGATCGAAGCCTCCCGGTTCCTTGTATTGGCAACCGTTGGCCCTGAAGGGGTTGATGCAAGTCCGAGAGGCGATGACGGGGCGGTTGTTGTTATTGGCAATAGCAAGACAATTTTGTTGCCCGATTGGCGCGGCAATAACCGGCTCGACTCGCTGCGCAATATTGTGCGCGATGGGCGCATCAGCCTGATGTTCATGGTGCCAGGGTGCAATAATGTTGTGCGAGTGAATGGAACGGCGGTGTTGAGTGTTGACCCAACCTTGTGCGAGCGCTTTGATAAAGCGGGTAAAGGGCCGACATGTGTGATTCAAATCAGCGTTAAGGAAATATATTTTCAGTGCGCGAAAGCGCTGATGCGCTCAAACCTTTGGACGTCAGAGGATGAAAGCGCAAAGGTTCCCACGGCAGGCCAGTTCCTGGGTGAGCTTGATCAACAAATCAATGTGAAAAGTTACGATGAGAATTATCCAGACTATGCAAAAGACAAGATGTGGTAATCTGGATGTTCATGCGCATTGTCGGTTCGGCGTTAAAAAACCTAGGCCGAATAGGTCTGATTGCCATGCTCATCAAGGTCAACATTGGACAAGTTTGAAAACTGCGTGAATTCTGATTCAAAGTGCAGTTTTACCGTGCCAATCGGGCCGTGGCGTTGTTTGCCGATAATGACTTCGGCAATATTGCGCAATTCATCATTGCGTTGTTTCCACTCCAAAAACTCTGGTGCGGTTTCATCGCCGGGCATTTGACGGCTATGATAATATTCTTCGCGAAACAAGAACATCACAACGTCGGCGTCTTGCTCAATCGAGCCAGATTCACGAAGGTCTGACAGTTGCGGGCGTTTATCTTCGCGCGATTCAACCTGGCGTGACAGCTGGGACAGGGCAACCACCGGGATGTTAAGTTCCTTGGCAAGAGTTTTTAACCCCATACTGATCTCAGTAATTTCTTGCACGCGGTTATCGCTTCGTTTGCCCGATCCGGTGAGCAGCTGCAGATAGTCAATGATCAACATGTCGAGGCCATGCTGGCGTTTGAGACGGCGCGCCCGCGCGGCGACTTGGGCAATGGAAATGCCGCCCGTATCATCAATGTAAAAGGGCAGGGATTCCAGCTCCCGCGCCGCATGATAAATCCGGTCAAATTCTTCCTGATCAACATCGCCGCGACGGATACGCTCGGAGGGTACGCGGGAAAACTCCGATATTATCCGTGTTGCGATTTGTTCGGCGGCCATCTCTAGAGAGAAAAACCCGACAACCGCGCCATTAATGGTTTTGAGCGATCCATCTTCCTGGCGTTCTGTTTTGTGGGCCTTGGCGGCATTAATGCCAATATTTGCGGCCAATGCGGTTTTGCCCATAGAGGGCCGCGCGGCGAGGATGACCAAATCGGAGGGGTGTAGCCCGCCAAGTTTGCGGTCCAGATCCACAAGGCCAGACCCAACGCCTGCCATCTTGCCATCACGTTTGACGGCCGCGGCCGCAAGATCAATCGCGTTGGAAATGGCATCGCTAAACGCAATAAAGCCGCCTCCATATTTGCCGGTTTCTGCGAGGCGGTAGAGCTCGCCTTCAGCATCATCAAGTTGCAGAGCAGGATCGTCATCAATGGTTGAGTTGCGCGCCCGCTCTGACATGTCATCGCCAATGCGGATCAAGCCCCGGCACACCGACATATCAAAAACGATGCGCGCATAATCGCCCGCGCTCGCCGTTGAGGGCAGGGAGGCGGCCAAATGCTCCAGATAGGAACGCCCGCCAACCTCGATAAACCCCTCTTCTTCGGCAAGGAACCGGTCAAGGGTGAGCGCATCGGCAACGCGCGATCCGTTGATGAGTTTTTGGCACGCATCATAGATCATTTGATGGACTGGGTCGTAAAAATGCTCTGGTTTCAGATAGGAGGAAATTCTGAAAAAGATTTCATTGTCAAACAGGATTGCGCCAAGAACGGCCTGTTCGGCTTCCAGGCTTATTGGAATCCGCTTTTGGTCTTTCTTATCTGGGGTTGGTCCCGAGCCGCCGCCGCCTTGAGAGGGGTCATCTGCTCTGCCAAATTCATTGTGTGCGCCATCTGCCATAGCCGATATTGGTAAGCCTGGCGTCACAATATTGAAACAATAAATTTCCAGTTGGGGAAAAGTTCGTTCTTATTAATTTATTCTTTGTACTGATAGTTAACGATTATGGATGGAAATAGCGTGTTACACGCAAATAAAAAGAGCCACGCCCAAAAGGGGTGGCTCTTTTTCGTATCGCACGATGGATTTATGCGATTATTCTTAAGGGTCGATATTAAGCGGTTGCGTCGCCGTCATCACCAGCAGTAGCGTCGGCGTCTTCACCGTCTACAGGGGCTTGTGCTTCTGGATCGAAAAACTCAGCTGTTTTGTCTTCAGCCTGCTCTTCTTCGCGATCCTCTTCGGTCGCGAAAATGTCTTCACCAGCTGCCTGACGTTCAGCTTCTTCTTCTGAGCGCGCAATATTGATTTCAATGGTTGCATCCACTTCCGGGTGCAATCGCACACGTACAGGGAAAATGCCCAAAGATTTAATAGGCTTGTCCAAGCGAACCTGAGAGCGTTCAACCTGCACACCGTCATCAGAGGCTGTTTCGGCAATATCGCGTGTGGAAACGGAACCATAAAGAAGGCCTGTTTCAGATGCTTGGCGAATAACAACGAAGCTGCGACCGTCGAGTTTGACGGCAACCTGTTCGGCCTCTTTTTTGCGTTCAAGATTGCGCGCTTCGAGGTCTGCCCGCTGAACTTCAAAGCGTTTGCGATTTTCTTCGTTAGCCCGCAAGGCTTTGCGCTGAGGGAGCAGGAAGTTACGTGCATATCCCGATTTTACGGTGACAACATCGCCCATTTGGCCGAGATTTTCGACCCGTTCCAGGAGAATGAGTTCCATTGGTCTTACTCCCCTACGTAAGGCAGGAGCGCAAGAAAGCGCGCCCGTTTGATAGCGCGAGCAAGCTCACGCTGTTTTTTCAACGACACTGCCGATATACGTGCAGGCACGATTTTACCGCGTTCTGAAACATAACGCTGCAGCAGTTTTGGATCTTTATAGTCAATTTTCGGTGCGTTCTCCCCTGAGAATGGGCAGGTTTTGCGCCGACGGAAAAATGGTTTGGCCATGAGGTTCGTCCTTTAATTTCTGTTTAAGCGCTTAGCTACGATCTTCTCTGTCGCCGCCGCGATCACCGCCTCTGTCGCGATCACCGCCGCGATCACGGTCGCCGCCGCCACGTGGGCCCCGGTCACGATCGCCGCCGCGCCCGCCGCGGTCTCCGCCGCGATCATTGCGATCACGCCGTGTCAAAATCGATGAAGGCTCTTCAACATGTTCTTCAACACGAATGGTCAGCGCGCGCAGAATGTCTTCGTTAATGCGTTCCTGGCGTTCAAGCTCATGGATGGCATCGGCTGGCGCATCAATATTCAATAGACCGTAATGACCTTTGCGGTTCTTACGGATTTTATATTGCAGGGTACGAAGGCCCCAATATTCGGTTTTAGCGATCTTGCCGCCATTATTTTTGACGATAGCGCTAAGCTCTTCGGTCAAAGTTTCCATTTGCGCTGGAGAGATATCCTGACGCGCAATATAGACGTGCTCGTAAAGTGGCATGTATGCCAGCTCCTTTTGCGTGACGATGGAGACCGGCAAGGCGGGCGGCTGGTGCCCAATTTGCTGGCCATCGGCTCGATTGCGGCTGGGACCATCCCAGGCTCAGGCATCAATGCCTGCGCGATCGACCATCGCTCATTAAGAGCGCGGAGATAGCGAACTCTGGCGGATATGGCAAGCGATTTCAGCGTGGATCGGCAAGGAAAGGCAAATGCCTGCCTGAGGGGGCATCAATATCGTTGGATGGCCTCAAACTGGCGGTCCGGGCGATAAATTGACAATCGCTCAATGGGCGTTCGGGTTGCGACTTCCTGGGCGACCAATTGCCCGACAATCGGGGCAAGGGAGACGCCGCTATGCATCACGGCGAGGTAAATATCGGGGCGGGCGGTTGAAAACCCCAAGACGGGATGCCCATCAAGGGGGAGAGGTCGCCAGCCAATATGGACCGCGTCGGCCTCTATCGCGGTTTGCCCCTCTGACAGGGCGGGCACAAATTGTTGTGCGATCGCCATCATTCGCGCGAAATGCTGATCGGCAAAATCTTTGTGGGGAAAGGTGGTTGGGCGTCCTTCTAATCGCATTTGGTGGGCGGCATTGCCGGGCGCGCCATCTTGCTCACCCAGAACGATGCGCCCATCAAGGCGCTGATGCATATGAATGCCCGGTGCCACAATCAACCGATTGAGAAGTTTGGGCATGGGTTTGGTAATCGCAATAATGCCTGGCGTGGTGCGTTGGGGAAGGGCACTTTGGGCAAAACGCGATGCGGCCTGCGGGGCGGCCCCCGTTGCTAAAATCACGGTGGTCGCTGGCATGGTGCCTTGGCTTGTCTCAACAGCGTGCAAGCGCCCCTTTGATAGATGCACATCCAGCAACTCGCAGGGATAAACAAGGCGCGCGCCATGGGCCTTTGCGGCCTCTAGCAAGGTACGCGTTGCAAGTTCGGGATCAACCGCGCCGTCATTGCCGGAAAGGGCAGCGCTGGTCGTATCGCCAAAATCAACATGAGGCTCCAGCGCGTGAAGTTCTTCGCGGGGCACCATGGAGGCGGGCTCGCCCCAGGCTTTTTGCTCGTCAATTTGCCGGGCGAGTTTTTCTTGGCGCGCAGGCCTGTCGAACCATTCCAGTGAGCCGCCCCATTTTACCGGGATGCCCAATTCCTCTTGCCAGCCATGCCAGCTAGAGACACCGCTTTGGCTCAAGCCATGATAGGCGCGCGGTTGCTTTGCCCATGTCGCATTAATCCAGGCAAAGGTCCCCCGACTGGTTTGGGTTGCCGGGCCGAATTTATCGATGACGCTGACATCAAGCCCGAGTTTTGCCAGATGATAGGCGATGGACGCGCCGATAATTCCGGCGCCAACAATAACGATTTTTTGCGCGGCACTCTCTTTAGGGGGCGCATTTTGTTGGGGCGGTGCGCAGCTTGTTATCGCCGCCGACCCCATCAGGTGCATTAATGTACGTCTGTTCAGCATAGGAAGGAATTTATCTCATTTGCAAAAACCCTACGCGATGGGTCTGCAAATGGCAAAATAGTCGTGAATCAGGCTGAACTTGAAGGCTGACTTTCGTGGCGGACTCAAAGGGGCGACGCAACGCAAGTGCTTTGATCGCAAAGAAGGAATGTTTTCAACATGATCCCCAAACCGAACGTTAGATTAGTGTGGTATCTCGGGTGATTTTAGGCTGTCTGATTATAATGATTTGAAGTCAAAATAGGGAAATTTTTTTGGACATCAAGAACACATTCAGCCTACATATATTTTAGGAGGGTTAAATGATAAGAGACTCAATTTCCGAACAGCTTGATCATGACCCCTACTTTCGGTGGCGAGGGGGTGAAGTTACGCGAATCGAAAATCTCTCAGATATTGTATTCGCAATAGCCCTGGGTATGCTTGTGTCGACATCTGAAATTCCAAAAAATTGGTCTCAATTAAATTTGCATCTAATCAACATTATCCCAATCTCTCTCGGTTTTGTATTGATGTTGGTTGTTTGGAACGCGCATTTCACATTTTTCCGGCGCTATGGAG
>CAYQXV010000055.1:0-14153 GCA_964421675.1 uncultured Caulobacterales bacterium | reverse complement strand
GAGCCGTCCGCTCATAACGGATTGGTCGGGGGTTCAAGTCCCTCCGGGCCCACCATTTTCCATATCTCGCGACAATTCGCTGCGCTCATGTCTGCGATGGCGCGCGCTGACCGCGCGGCGACCAGTCGGTCACTTGGTTGCGAGCTTGCGGTTTGCCCACCGGCTTCTGTCATTTTCTCGCTCCCGAATAATCGCTTCGCGATATCCTCCGCGGGGGCGTCCTGACCGGAAGAAGGACAGTCGCGATTTTGAGAAATGAGATTTAACCCTTTGCGTGGTGCGCGATCTGTCACCGCTCAGGATCGGGCGATTATTTCAATGCAGCGATTTGCGTATCGATCGCGTTGCCAAACTGTTCAGTTCGGTCTTTAAAACTATGCATTCGTATTGTCGCTGACTGATGCCATGACTCTGTTAGCAATAATTGGCGACGAAAATTTAGGTCTTTACAGAGATCTTTCATCGGCTTTTGGAAAATGAAGGGCGATTTCAACTTTTCCGGGGAGGTAAAGTCCATCCCAACAGCCGGTTCAAAAATCACGTGGCGATCCCACATCAGATTGTAATTAATCTGCAATTGCTGGCGCTCATCAGTTAGGGAAGCGCTGTAGCGGCTGAGGGCGTTGCGAAAATCATCGCTTAGCAAATCCAGATAGCGGTCCTGTCGGCTTACTTCGAGCAAGGTGTTATCCACAAAGGACGGCGTAATATCGCCGACGAGGCGCGAAATTGCCTCGCTCAACGCCTTCTCGCCCTCCTCAGAGGTATCACAATTTTGCAAGGCGAGAATACCGTTTTGACGCATGTCAATATTGCGCTCAATCGCATCGAGACGCCTTGTCAAAATTGCAGCATTCACATCAACTTCACTTCGCAATCTGGTGAGCGCACTAATCGCGCCGCTTTGATCAGCGCGCGCGCTGTTCCAGTTATCAACCTGTAAGGCGATCAGAACACCGCCAATCACCAAAAAGGTTTCAACCACGACGGTTAACCAGTCGTGAGTTTTTAAACCCTCAGCAAGACGTCGCAAAATCATAAGGCTCTCCCCTTCGCCTAACGTTCCCTGACAAGATAAGCGGGACGCATCAGTATCAATGTTGAATTTGGCGCGGCGCTGCCAATAGTGTTCGAACGTCAAAAAGTCGGCTTAGAGCCTTGGCGAATTTACGCGATTAGGTGTACCTGGCAGCACGCGAACAGAAAAACGGCCATTCCCGATTGCCGCAACTCCATACTCATTCCATTGGCTGTGCATGAGAAGGATTACTCGTGAGAAATAATTGCCGAGACGATGCCTCGGCAATATTGCTGGAAATCCTTAATCAACCCCGAGAAGACCATAGGACACGCCATTGCACTGGTTTAGCCGCAGCTTTGCCAGCGAAGCTTTTTCGCCAAGAACGAAAATCGCCTTTTTCAATAGCGGGGTCCCCTCAGAACATTTATCAGCATCTACCAGATTGATACCGTTGCGCTCCCATCCCTTGGCGGGACCTCTAAGGTCTGCCATCACCCGTTTACGGCCCGCAATGGCCTGCGCATTGTTCGGATCAAACTCCAAGGATTTGGAGTAGATCTGAACCACCTCATACAAACCATCATCAGATGGCGAAAGGCCTTCTTCAAATTTACCCAACTCCGCCATCCAGCGAGCCTGCTGAATATTATCGCCAGCATCTTCGGCCAGGATTAATTGCTGCTGAATCAAGCCGCGCACCTGCTTATTGCGCCGCTTGCTTTGCGGTGCATCGAGCATAGCCTGTAACTTCTCTTCAACGGTTGGCTCACGCTGTTCGACAATTTTCGTCTCCTCCTCAATGGGAGGTTCCTCAACGACTTCTTCCTCGGCAATCTCAGCTTCCTTGGCAGGCGCTGCGACCGCAACTTTTTCACGAACGCTTTCGGGATCGACAATCCCGCCAGGCACTAAAATGGAGGACGACATTGAAATGCTGTTAGGCACATCAATATTATTCAATCGAGCCAAGATATAGAACCGATCCGGTGATCCAAGATATAGCTTTGCCACGTCGCCAAGACTTTCGCCCGGGCGTAGCTTATGGCTCCGCATCGATCCGTCATAGGACGCTGTATAGGTGCTGAAATATTGCTCCGGCTCCAAAAACAGTTGGTCCCAGAAATCCAGGGCTTTTGCTCGCTGTTTGTGATTAATCGTATCGTCAAGCAGGACCGCATTCAGTTCAGCGTGGGCTTGATCTCTGTTGTGACGACCTTCCGACAATAATTGCCGGGTCTGCGAAATGCGTTGTTTAGAAGACAAATCCGGCGTTGCTTCCTGCATTAATGGACGCAACTCCCGATCAAGCGGTGTGGATTGAACCGCTGGCTCGACAGTCGTGGCGCATGCCGACAATGTGAGAACACAAATGACGACGGCCAAATTCTTGGAAAATACTCGGTTAAACATGGTGGCTACCCCCTAGACACATGGCTCATTGGGGGGGGTGTAGCGCTTTGGTGCCCCCCCAGACAACAATCCAAATTGTAGTTTTACAGCTATCCAAATTTCTTTTGGTAACCAATTCTTAACTTTGGAGCAATTTAGAGCAAAAATCTAATTTTGTCGAGCACCAAACTGACCCAATGACGCCAGTGTGATGACACATTAGCCATTTATGCAACAGTCACCTAAACCACTCAATTTTGGCGAATTTTTCTCAATTCTCTCCCTGCTCCTCTCCTCCGCTCTTTCCTTGCCAAGTCGCGGCAACATAACCGGGGGCACCGCCCGGAAATTCGATGGCACCCACCGCCTTTTTGTAAAAATCAACCGGGCCTGCACCCCCTATGATTGCATAGGCATATCCGGCCGCACGCATATCGATCAGAGCTGCGCTTAACAGCCGCAAACCAAGTCCTTTGCCGCGATGATCCCGCGCAACACCAATTGGTCCAAACAAGCCCTTTGCGGCGCCATCATAACAGGCAAACCCCACAAATTCGGGGATTTTGGATTGCCCATCGCTGCCACTTTTTGCCATGCAGGCAACAAACCCACTATTGTGGGAAAAATTCGCCGCCCGGGTAAATTCCGCCTGCCAGCCAACGCTGAAATGATCGGTGATGAAGGCCCCAACAATCGGCAGTTCGGCCGCTAAAACCTTGCGGATTTGTATTTTTGGGGATTGCTCAGTGTGAGCATTTTGATCCGACAGTGCCAACTGATCGAGGGCTGGCGATCGGTAGAGCGGAACGAGTAAATCCTGCGTCTCAGTCATAATGCTTCAGCCTCAAAAGTAGGTCAGCCTAAAAAACAGGGTCTCCAGCATTTAGAGCCTCCACCATTCGGGGCCTATAGCGGCAACAATTTATTTCGCAGTTTTTACTTCGATTGTTTTCAAGGCGTCAAAGACCCCGGAACAATTCGGGTCACTGGCAATTGCCAAAATATACTCATCATGAGCTTTTTTATAAGATCGCTTTTCGTTGTAGTTATCGCCCGCTGCGCGATGTTTTATGCATGCGGCAGACATTCGACCTTCGATATCACGAACATGCTGCTTGACCAGTTCCGTGTCGGCACCGGTGCGCGCCGACGCGCGAAAATGCAATATCGCTTCAGGGTAAAATCCCTGGCGTTCCAGCTCGACTGCGCGATCAAAGAGTGCATTAGCCCTGACAGGCTGGATCGTTTCGCGCAGACTAGCACATCCAGTTATCAATAACGCCGATGAGACGAGGAAAATTGCCGCTGAATGTTTCATGGTAGTTCAATCCGTGATTTTATCTTGCGTTTAAAATCCGCCAGAGAATCCTCACCAAAAATCATTGTTCTGCGCAATTTGAGCCGATCCGCATACATTGGAACAGGCCCGCGGGTCACGGTCAAACCAATTTTTAAATTTTGTTCCGCCACGACTTTGGTCACTTCCCCATTCGCAGCCCCGTAAGGATACGCAAAAGCATAAGGGGCCCCGCCCATTTTGCGTGCAAAAATCTTATTGGGCGTTCCAATTTCTTTTTCAAGAAATTCTGCTTTGTCATCTCCCTCCAATGTCGCCAAAACCTTAGGCAAGTTTGAATGGGTTCTAGAGTGAGACTGGACCTCAAAAATCCCGCCAGCCTCCATCTCTTTCAATTGGTCCCATGTCAGTCCAGCGGGCGCACTTACAAAGTCAGTATATACAAAAACCGTTGCCGGTAGGCCGTACTCTTCCAAAATGGGGAAGGCATACTCATAAGTAGACTTCCAGCCATCATCAAAAGTCAGAACAACCGCGTTCGGGGGAAGCCGCTCGCCATTTTGAAAATGCCGGGTGAAGGTCTGTAAGCTAATGATTGGAATCCCGTTTTTCACCATATAGTCAATCTGATCGCGGAAATCCTGCACACAAACTGTGGTGCCACGGCAGTTTTTTTCGTCTTTAATATGGTGATAGGAAAGGATGATAACCCCCTCAACACCCTGGGGAGAAATTCCGCTGGGACGCAAATCCCGCTTGGGGATTAAAACCATATCCCCTTCTTTTATGGAACCATTAAGCTCATCAATCCGCCAAGCAAGCGCCCGGCTGCCAAGCCATCTATCTGCGAGATTGGTAGATTCTTCGCCAGTTTTTGCACGAACCAATACAAAGTCATCGCCTATAATGGCGTCACTCGTTGAACATGCGGCCAAAAACGCCACCATCATCAGACAAAATATAAGATTACGTCGCACCATGCCCCCCTAGGCTGTGATGAATTCACAAAAAATTCGCCGCTATGCCTCTGCTAACACAATCACCATTTAATAACATAATTGCCAGTTGCAATGGAGGCATAGTGATTTCCCGGTCAATTTCATCCCTACACCCAAACTCTTGATAGCATATTGCGATGTCAAAAACATTCATAAATGTATTTGGTATCGATACAAATACCATGATTATTTATGGCGAGTAAAATGATTGTAAGCAATCGACCAAGTTTTACCCCATCCATTGAATGAGAATTTAACTCATAATACGGAATTTTTTGAAAAATATGGTCACACGGCCTGTCAAATCTCCCGCTTGAATCTGTAACCATTTTATTAGCTGTGCACCATGCGCGCCTATTGATAAGTATTTGTTTTTTCAGGGTTAATTAAGATTTTTATTGAACTTCGTCCGAACCCGCCACTTGTCACCAGGGGCTTTGCAACCATTCAGCGGGTAAATTCACACCGCTTTCTTTTGCGGTTTGCAACACATAGCTTGCGCGATGGTGGCGCACGGGCCATATGTTTATCGCGGGGAGACGAGATTCGTGAAAATGCACGCAGCAGGCGCGATCAATCTGATCAACAAGCCTGAGTTGAAATAATCACGCATACACCATAGCCAAACGATAGAGCTCGCCCGATCAAAATCGCGTGCGGCCTGCTTTCAAGATTGTTAAATTTGAAGGCAGCAGCTAAACAACAAAAGCGCTGAGGAGGGAACAGACGATGCAAGAGGACGCAAATTTACTAGCGATTGATACAGACAAAACCTACCGGCGGGTTCTGCGGGGCCTGTTTGTTAAGGTGAGCCTATATTATATTTTATTGGGCAGCAGCGTCGCGCTACTCCTATATCTCGTACCCGGCTTAGTTACCTATCTGCCAGTTGGCGGATTAAGCGGCATACCTAGCGGGGCCGCCGACAGCGTAAATTCTTTTGACCTAATCAATCAGAGTTTCCCTGACAACCAAGACTGGCTGGTGGACGGGGCACGTCTTGCTTTGGCGATGCTGTGCACGATCGGATTGATGATTCCCGTGACCTGGGTTCACCTAAACATCCATCTCGATCATGAATATGATCATTCCATCGATGAAACTGCATTAATCTTACCAGCCGTTGTCGCTGGCGTGGTGACGGTCATCCAACATTCATTGGCGCTTGCATTTGGTCTTGCGGGGATTGTTGCCGGTGTGCGCTTCAGGCGCGCGCTAACCGATACGTTCGATACGCTGTTTATCTTTGTTGCTATCGGCGTCGGGCTCGCAGCGGGCGTTAGCGCCATCGAAGTTGCGGTCGTGATAACCGTATTCTTCACCTATGCAACAACGCTTAGCTGCTTATTCGGGGACGGCCTTGAATCAAAATTCGTTGCGGATAAAGAAATTGAGCGCAAACGCATCAAAGCCGAGAAAAAAAATAAGCCGAAGACTAATGGAAAAAAAAACCAGCCGGCAACGGTTGATTAATTTCGACGACAAGGTGCCCGATAAGCCGGTTGGCAGCTTATCGGCATTTATCTATCACCCGCTTTTCAAAGCGCTTTGGATCGGACAGGGTTTCAAAAAAGAACCCCAGAAAAGATTGCACTCGTTTCATCTGCCGCTCTGGCAAGTCCGGCAGAGTGTCAAGAACCGCTTCCATCTCGTCCTGGTGCTGACTAAATAGCACCGCTTGTTTGCGCACCTCATCATTGTGGGCGCACAATCCGCGATATAAACGCGTGCGCAAGTTTCTGATGGGCAAGCCTTCGGGAAGCAAAGCCTCTGGCGGATCAACAATGCCGGTCTGGTCGAAATCATACGGGACCGGAACAACATTAGTTAGATCAGTCTTACTTTTCGCCATCAGCTTCATATTGTGGCAACAATCGGTCCCCTTAACAGCGCCCCGAAAGGAAAAATCGACATTACCAATCATATATTGAAATAAAGCAACGCGCGCCGATGCCTCCGCATCAAGTCGCTGCGGGCTTAAACCGGCTATATCAAGTTCTTTCATGCCGTTGCGTTCGGCGGCATCATCCATGTCTTCAATGAAAAAGCCCCAGCGTGTATCCACTTCCTTGCCGGTTTTCGTGTCAACATATTCAATCTTAGCCAGCCGGGCACGCATGCTTTTCTCATCTAACACATTCAGCATTCGATAGATGGAATACTCGAAAAGAGCATGATAGTCGCGCCCCGTTGAGCGATGGCAGTGGGTTACCAATTTAAGGCTTTTCTGGTCTTCAAAGACACCAAATTCAGCTCTCTTGGCAAACTTCACCCGCAAAGGCGGGAAATCGCAGACCCCTTGCGTGCGCCGCGATTTGCCCCGCGCTGCAAGCGTGATATCGTAAGCATCCGACGTCTGAGGGACAACTAACGTAGCCTCATGGGGATCGGTCAAGCGCGCGGCATTTTTCACAATCGTTTTGATCGGTCCTTCAAATCGCACCTCAAGTATGTCGCTATCCATAAATAGCGGAGTGGCGATCGTTGGATCAATCTGATCTGTGTCGACCGGATCTGTATCGGTCTGATCTGCGCTAGTTGTTTGCGCTGCAAGAGATTGAATAGCAAAAAGTCCCGTTAAAATCACCGCAGTAAGTTTAGTCACAATTTTAGCAAAGCTCATTTCGAATCTCCCATTTCTATAATTTCGCCATCGCTATGGGCGTACACCTTGCCGTACTCCAACCGGAGAAACGACGGCACGCCGCCATAATATTCTGCAATTCCAGTATCGATCTGGATCAATCGATTGTCATAACTTCCCAATATGCCTTCGATAGAAGGCGTATGCCCGACCACCATGCGTTTAGCACCAAAAGCCGATAGAACAATGCTCAACTCTTCAGCCGGGGATAGGGCGTTTTCATCAGTGGCATCTGAGACCGCCCCTGGGGGGGAAACGGTGGCGAAAACCTCTATCAGACCTCGGTACCAGAGAGGGCCCTTTTCGTCATTGATGATACGCTCAGGCGAACCGTCGCGCGCCAACAGGGCCGCGCGCGCGCGTTCATTCATTTCGTCAATCGACAAACTCGCATAATCAGCGCTGATGCCGCCATGAACAAATAGGGTGTCATGGACAAGCGCCACCATAGGGTTGGAAATGACCCATTGACCAATCTCACCATCGGGGCGCCATGCCGCCTGATGCTCTAGCCGGCCGAGTGGATAGGTTTCTTTCCACTTGGATTCGATCTCACTCACGGACAATTCAGGATCGGATGCGCGGTAAAATTCGATTATTCGGTCTTTGTTGGCCTCGAAGGCGCGATTGCGCAATTTTCGGGAACGACGGGTACGAAATGCCTCATATTCTCCCGGATGCACATATCTAAGGTCGCCTGTCATATTCATGGCTTCGTGGTTGCCAATCAGTGTAATGACTTTTCCGCCTTGACGCGGCGCCGCTTTCTGAAGCTCGCGAATATGGGTGATGATTTGACGAGAATTAGGCCCCCGGTCAGCAATGTCGCCAGTTTGAACGAGGATTGCGTTGCCGCCCGACCAGCGATCTTTTTGATCAATCAGTCCCGTTTCCCGCATGACCTCAATATAGGCATCATAGTCGCCATGCAGATCGCCGATGGCTATAAGCTTCGGCGATGGCGTAAATTCATCCGCTTTGGACTCTTCTTGTGTGGAAAAGCTTCTGTTGGAAAAGCCCCCGGTGGAAAAGCCCCCAGCGGAAAAGGATGATGTGAACTGATTTGTTGGGGGAGCACAGCCCAGCAACAAAAGCAAAATGGTCGCCCAAACAGTTGTAGAAAAAATATGATTCCCGATTGCACGCACGTCGACCTCCTCCACAGCGCAGAGTGGACCTTATACCGAAGGTTCCGTCAAGCAAAAAGGCCTAAAAGCGCGGGACCCGCAAAGGGGCGCCTTCTCCCAGAATTCTGTATAAGGCGGCGAGGGGCAAAACGGAGCCTTTGATCTGACGCCTATTGACTAATATGGTGCGCACCAGAAAAATTCGCTCGGTTCGGGCAAAGCTCCTGGTTACGCACCAAAATTAAACTTACGCCGCCGCAACCGTCCACTGCTTGAGCGAGGCATCAATATCGTCGCAAGTTTCAAGGCTTAACGGCCGTTTCACCCAAGGCCCTGCAGGCACTGTTTCAGCGGAGACGGTAACACATCGGCTTTGATCTTCCGCGAGCCGCAACGTTTTATCATCTGCGCTGTATACGAATTTTTGCCGCGGGTGATCGCTGCATTCCAACAGCGCGAAGACTGTCAGTTCACTCGCGATTAAGGCCTGCATACAATATCCCTCAAATGGATAAGACCTGACTTGCTGGGTGTCTTGCCGATATTCAAAACGCGTATCATTGCCCGAATAGTCACGCGGCTGATCGGCTTTGGCCGGTTTACACGTGTGGGTCTGCATCAAATCAGATTGGCCAGCGCCATAAGTATCCAAACAAAACCCATAGCCATTCGGCTCGTCATGGTTTGCGCTCAATACAATATAGGGAGGATCAGAGGGAACATCTGGCGTTTCGACCAAAGATGTCGCTTGCGTGCAAGCCGACACGCTAATTCCAGCGCTGACAAACAGGATCAAAAATTTCCGCATAATAAATTCCGTATTTCAATTATATTCATATGAACGCCGCAAGCGCGATTAGTGCAGATTAACACACAAATCAGCGTCGCTGTCCCAGCCATAGCGGGTTTGCGGCCGCGTTAATAGTATAAATGCTGTCGCGCGCCGCGAGAGCTTCGCTAGTGCGCCCCTCGCATGCCCTTCAGGTTCGTTTTACTGACGATCAAATTTTTGACGGTCAAAAAAACGGCCTGAAGAGGAAAATGCCTCGTCAGACCGTTAAATCTAGCTAATCTAGGGCTACTTTGCGCGGGCAGCCTCACAAGCGATTATGCTCAGGAATTAAAATTCATATTGCAAGGAGACGAAGAAATTTCTCGGTCTTGCGAAAATTCCAAGCTCGTAACCAATAGTCCCATTAAAATCCGCCGCCGTGAGATAGCGTGCATCTGTCACGTTATTAATGGAGGCAACTGCTCGCCATCCCTGTACTGGGTGGTCATAAGCAAGACTTACGTCTAATGCATGATAACCGTCCTGTGTTGTTAACGGTGTATTCGTGGCTTCAAATGCGTGCTCCGACTTATAGACCCAGTTAAAGCTTGGGGTAAACGTACCGACCCCGCCGACTTCAATCCCGTATGATCCGTTTAACGACCATGTAATTTCCGGGGTACGGATCAACTCGTCCTCAAGAGTGACCAATGAGCCTTCGGTAATGGAGGAATATTCCGCGTCAATATAACCGAGCGCGCCGCTAAATCTAAGCCGGTCGATCGGAGACCAGTCAAATTCGACCTCAATTCCATTTATATCCGCATCGCCAGCATTGAACTGGGTTGTTGCAAAGCTACCCGGTGCTGCGCCATCAAGTTGGATGTTTGTATAGTTGGATAAAAATCCTGCAACATTAACACGCAACCCAATTTCGCGAAATTCCGCTTTTAACCCCAACTCATAAAGGGTTACAAATTCCGGATCGAATGTAAGCGTGGGAATGTCGCTAATTGGACCAACGACGCGCTGAAACACACCGCCTGATTTAAAGCCGCGCGATGCCGTAAAATACGTATTCACCCGGTCGCTCAGGCTATAAATCGCCGACGCACGCCACGTGACTTCACTAAAGTCTTGGGTAATCACCCCAGCAGCTTCTCCCGAAAGGTTATCAACCGGCAACGTGAGCGACACCGATGTCAGGTCTGTTTCTTTGGTTTCATCTGTATACCGAAGGCCGCCCAGCACGCGCAAACGATCGGTGAGGTCAATAGTCGCCTCACCAAAAATCGCGATATTGTCATTGTTCGTTTCGGCGCCAATAAACAAAGGATTGGTTGGCGGAAGGAAGAAGACAGTGTCGAAGCCTGCGCCATCTTCTTCAAAATAGAACCCGCCGAGCACCCAATTTACCCGGTTTTCGAAATTTGACCCGATAAGCTGAATTTCCTGACTGAACTGGTCTTGGAGATAAGTTGTTTCCGTCGCGAAAATATCAAATGGCGTACCATCTGATGCCCGTGCGAATTCAGCATCAACATCGCGATACGCACTGATTGTCTTCAGCGTCAAATTCTCTGAGATCTCAAATTCGTTTGTTAGTGACAGGCCGAAATTGACGATTTCATTATTCGAAGGACCGGTTTCTGCTGACGTAAACGGGCCAAGTACAAACTGGTCATTTGCGCAAGCCGAATTTGTTACCGGTCCGCCATCTACACATCCCGCAGTATCAGTCGTACCATTACCGAACGTATTATTGTTGAAAAACCCAACGAACAAGGATGGCTCAATAACATCGAGCACGACTTCAGCTGCAGACTCTTCGTCTTCACGGGTTCCATCAAAGGTAAACGTGGATTTGAAACGATCGGTCGGCTTCCATACCGCTTTAACCCTTCCGCCATAAACATTGTCATCGCCAAGCGTGACTCCATCAAGGCGTTCGACGGTCCCGTCACGGTCGCGATTAAATGCGCTTACATTAAACCCAAACGTGTCGGTAACGGGAACATTAAGGGAAAAAAATTGCTCAAAGCGATTATCTTCGCCGACAATTATGCGCGCCCGACCGCTAAATTCATCGGATACATCGCTGGTCGCGATATTGATGGCCCCGCCAATCGTATTACGACCAAAAACAGTGCCTTGCGGTCCGCGTAGAACTTCGATCTGTTTTAAATCAAAGACATCCAAAACCGAACCGACCGTGCGACCGAGATAAACCCCGTCAATATAGATCCCGACGCCAGGATCAGAAACAACGGTAAAATCATTTTGACCAACGCCGCGAATAAACACAACCGCAGCGGAGTCGCTGCCCGAACTTGTACCCGCGAACGAAAAGTTTACATTTGGCGCTGTGTCAGCAAGACCGGTAATTTGAGCAATGTCAGCATTTTCCAGTTCGCGCCCGGTGATTGCTGTAACCGCAACGGGCGATTCAATCAGCGATTCTTCTACACGTCGTGCCGTCACTGTGATTTCGTCAAGCCGACTATTTTCGAGCGCGCTCGCCTCATCCTGAGCGAATGCTCCAGGTGTACCGAAGGCGGTCATGAACGTTGTTATGCCTGCTAATAGAGATGATTTTTTCTTGAGTTGGGTCACGGAATTTCCCTCCCGGCTTTCGCTTTTTTTATTTTCAATTAGCGAAATGACAATCACTCCGCTATCTGCTAAGCGGCCGTCGAAATCAGTGTCCCGGAACAATATATCGATCGCCTCATTGATCGAATGTTTTCCGACTACGGGATTCATGCCCGTCCTATCAGCTAACGCAAAGGGATAAAGAACATTGACGCCCGATTGCTCGCCAATTTTGTCAAGCGCCCGCCCTAATTTTGTTTCATCGACGTCAAATACATACAACTCTTCGCTCGCACTCATGATGGTACTCGCGCTTACAGGTGTATCAGTGACGACAATAAAAATAGCCAAAGCGGCAGCAAAAAGCTGCGCAACAAAATCCCAATCCTTTTTTGTCAACCTATAGAAAAACACTAGATGCCTACAGGCCTACAATAGAAGATGTCGCTATCACCAAAGTCCGCATATCGTCCCCAAATTTTTTTCGAATTATTTACACTTATAACCGCGCTCTATTCCCTCGGCAGGTTTTATATTTTGTCTGGATGTTCCTTTGCTATTGAACCGCACTCAAACGCACATGATTTTCATCTATCCGTTCAACATGGAGCCCGAAGGTGCCCTCAAGAGCATCTAAAAGCGCATCAACTTCCCCCAAACGAAAATATCCACCAATTGGAATTTCCTCAATTGCGGGGTCTGCGATTTCAATCTCCATTGCAGTGTATCGGCTAATGTCAGCGACAACATCTGAAAGAGGGTCGCCCGCATAAGCCAGCAATCCCTGACGCCAGGAAAGTTTTCGCTTTACTTCCGACTGAGGCAATTGTGCGATTGTTTCAACGCGCTCCTGGAAAACTGCATTTTGACCGGCGCTTAGCTCTGCTAGCGGGGCAATGTCTTCAGGCTGGGCAGGATTAATATTGCCGAGGAGCGTCTGCGCGCCCAATTGTACACGTCCTTCTTCGACCGTTACCTCAACTAAATCTGCAGAGCGCAACCGCACCGTGAAGGCTGTTCCAATCGCGCGAACAATCTTGTTATGAACGGAGACGACAAAAGGTCTTTTCGCGTCTTTGGCGACGTCAAAATGTGCCTCCCCTTGCAGCAGTGTAATCCGCCGGACACCGCGATCAATATTAATAACCACCTTACTATTGGTATTGAGTTCAATGGTGGACCCATCAACAAGCTTAATCCCCCGCTGCTCGCCGATTTTTGTTGCAATCGTCTCAGCCTGTCGCTGCACGCCGAAATGCCCGTTAAATGCCAAATAGGCAACTCCGCCAACACTTGCCGCAGCCACGGTGGCAGCAATTTGCATGAATTTTCTGCGCGGAAATGTAAAAACGTTCTGGGTATTTTCTTTTAACGTGGCAACGCCAATATCGGATAAGGCGTCAAGCGCAGACAAATCGCCCCACATGGCCTGTAAGCGATCATATGCATCCTTATGGCGGTCGCTCGCGGATAGCCAGAGTTCAAACTCTGCTCGTTCATCGGCAGAAAAATCATCGCGGCCCAATCGCGCCATCCATGTCGCAGCCATGGATTCGATGCTTTCCTGACTTGGAAGCTGAATAATTTTCTTATCGTCACTCATGGTTCGTCTGCTTCATCTTATCATTTGTCGGCGCACTGGGTCTGTTTTCGCTGGCTCCATAATCTTCCGGATCATAGCCTTTTTCCCGCATGAATACGGAGCATTTTAACAAACCGGCTGCGACGTGTTTTTCAACGGCGCTCACCGAGATATTCATTCGACTTGCAATTTGTTTGTACGGCAAGCCATCAATGCGCCGCAGCAAAAATGCTTTACGGCATTTGGGAGGTAATTGAGCCACGGCCATTGCCAAGAGCGCTAGCTTTTGGCGTCCATTATACCAATCTTCTCCCGAAATTTGGTTTTCATCTATTAAGAGGTCGCTGCCCCCTGAATCCTCAAGCCAGTCAGTTGGATTTCGTCGATTTTTTCGCAAATGACTTAATGCAACGTTTTTCGCGACTTGGAAGAGGAACGCCTTCGGATCGCGAATTTCTTGTTTCAATTCAGCCGCAAAGGCGCGCATAAACGTCTCTTGCGCAAAATCGTCTATCTGTTGGGGATGCTTGGTAAACCGTGACAAGACACGACGGATGCTTGCCTCATTTTCTAAATATGCCCTAAAAATCTCCGACATTTATTTCAAGCACCATTGTTCCACGAACAATTTAGCGGTTTGTCCGTCGCGATCATTAAACCTTATCACTAGAAAAAATTATTGGCGAGCTGTGGGTTTTGCTGGTTCAGGCGTCTTCATCTTAATAAGGGTG
>CAYQXV010000054.1:0-15575 GCA_964421675.1 uncultured Caulobacterales bacterium | reverse complement strand
CCTCGCGCGCGAGGGCTTGTTGGAGCAAGCGCGGAACACCGTCCATCAACCCAATAAGCGTTGAGATCATGAGCGCGACAGCCGCAAGCGAGATAAGCGGCGTGATCGCAGGTCCAATTGTCTCAGAGAATAATCTGATAAAATTACCAGCGAATGCAACAGGCGAGCCAGCAATATCATCGGAACGCCCGAAAAGAAGCGCCGCGCCCAACACCACAAATGCAAGCGCCATTATGATGGTAATCCAATAGCCAACATTGAGATCGAAGATACCATCTTCGTCATTGTGCTGATCTGGCGAAAGGGTTTTCCGTGTTGCTGCCCATGCCGAGACGACAAAACTTCCCGACGGAGGGTTGGGCATCCACCCCATCATCGCAATGATAAAAAGAATTAGCCCTTCGGAAAATTCAAGGGTTGGCAGAAGTTGATCAGCCCTTTCCACCGCCAAGGGGGCAACCGTTCCAAACGCAATAAGCACCAATCCGACAAACACAAAGACCAAAATAATTGTGCCGCGTTCTATCAATTTATATCGCGAGGTTGCTAGCATGATGCCCATAACAATGAGCACAATGATACCGATTACAGCAACACTCGCCTGCGTTTGTAGCAGGAATTTAATCAATCCAGCCGTTACCAGCGTCACCGCCGCTGTCGAAATGATCAGATCTATGGCCGCCGATAAGACCAGAATAATGACGGCGAATTTGCCTTCTTGTCTATACGCCTCAAAAAGGCTGTTGCCTGTAATGGCACCATAGCTCGCGGCAAACCGAAATAGCGGATATTTTAGGATACACGCAAACACGATGACAGGGGCAAGCACCAGGCCATAATCAGCGCCGGCGCGCGTTGATTGCACCAAATGAGAAATCCCTATCGCCATGGCGGCGAACATGATTCCTGGGCCGAGTTTATTTAGTGTATTCATGAATCCTGTGTAAAATATACACGCCCTAATGCTGATCGTAATCGATGACAATTTCGTCAGTCTGCGGATATGACTGGCACGTCAACACAAGTCCGCGTTCAACTTCATAATCTTCTAAACCGTAATTAGAAGTCATCTCCACCTCGCCCTTCAATATTGTCGCCGCACAGGTAGAACAAACACCGGCGCGACATGAAAATGGCACCTCAATATTGTTCTCCATCGCCGCTTCAAGAACAGACATATTATGCGCTGGCATTTCAAATTTTCGCGCAGAGCCATCCAAAATGACGGTGGCTTTGACCTTCTTGCCGGTATCACTATCTTTTTCTGATTTGGCGCGTGCTTTTTTCGGGTGAACGGAAGTGAACAATTCGAACTTGATGCTCTTTTCATCCATACCATGATCTTGAAGGGCATCCTTGACCATCAACATCATTTCTTCTGGGCCGCAAATGAAGGCCGTGTCTGTGTTCGCAACATCTATCCATGTGGCAAAGAGGCGGTCGCATTTTTCCCGGTCAATGCGCCCATTAAACAGATCAATATCGCCTGCATCGTTTTTAAGAACATGCAGGAGCGTCAGACGCTCCATATAAATATCTTTTAGATCACATAGCGCCTCTTTGAACATAATCGTATTGGCAGACCGATTGCCGTAAACAAGTGTAATTTCAGAAAGCGGCTCTTCTTCCAGCACTGACTTGATAATACTGAAAATTGGCGTGATGCCGGACCCCACTGCAAAGACAAGATATTTTTTTCGTTTTTCAGGTTCAAGCGGTGTATTAAAACGACCATTGGGCACCATACAATCAATCGTGTCCCCGACCTTAAGCTCATCATTGGCCCAGGATGAGAACCACCCCCCATCGACCCGCTTAATCCCGACACGTAAATTGCCATCATTGATGCCCGAACAAATTGAGTATGATCGACGAAGCTCTTCGCCTTCAAATTCTTTTTTGAATGTCAGATATTGGCCTTGCGTAAATGCAAACTTATCTTTCGCTTCGCTCGGCGGCTCCAACGTCACAATAACAGCATGCTTAGTGTCTGCGGAAATATCGATAACTTTCACAGGGTAAAATAGTACCACGGGTTTGGTTCCTCAAAATTTCTTGAAATAATCAAATGGCTCAAGGCAATCTTTGCATCGATAGCTGGCCTTGCACGGTGTCGATCCAAATTGACTGACGCGCTCGGTATTCATTGACGCACATTGCGGACACTCAACTTCCACAGACGCTGCGCCGGTATGGCCGATCATCCCGGCACAGCTGGTCCCCTCAACGGGCGGCGCAATGCCATATGCTTTTAACTTTTCGCGCCCTGCCTGCGAGAGCCAATCCGTTGTCCATGCCGGTGCCAATTGCGTTTTAACATCAATAGATTTTACGCCGCGCTGCGCGAGGTGGGTTTCAATATCCAACCGAATGACACTTGTCGCAGGGCAGCCAGAATATGTCGGGGTAATGGTGATATGCGCTGTGTCTTGCGACCAGAACGCCTCCCGAACGATTCCCAAATCAACAATCGAGAGCACGGGAATCTCAGGATCGCAAACCTCAGATAACCATTCCCATAACTGCTCGGTTGAGCGGGACTGTGACTGGGATTGGGCCGATGCCAGCTTTGCACTCACCAGGCTGCCCCGGGATAGGACCGCGGCAGGATTTGCATCTCCGCAAGCAATCTGCCCATATATTCGTCATGAATTCCCGACTTGCCGCCATGGCGCATATGCACCGCATCTGGCGCAACTAATGTCGCCATTTCCAACGTTGAGGCGCAATGGGCATCAAATGATTTTTTGACTTGCCCTAAATCTGGACCGATGCCGCTCGCCAGCATTGCTTCATCCAAACTATCGGGCTGCGTTAATTCCTCTGTATACCGCCATAAACCATCGAGCGCGGTCTGCATCATGTCATGGCTTTCCTGTGTGCCATCGCCAAGGCGGACAACCAAATCCGTGCTGCGTTCCAAATGGTAGGTAACTTCCTTGATAGATTTTTGTGCAATTTCGGCAAGTTGCGCATCTGACGACCCGCTCAACGCTTGCAATAGATAATAATGCCAAGCGTCAAACAGATATTGGCGAACCAGTGTTTGCGCAAAATTTCCGTTTGGCTGTTCAACCAGCAAGACATTATTAAATTCGCGCTCATCGCGCATAAATGCCAATTGATCGGCAGTGCGTTTTCCTGCTTCCAGTTCCGAGGCATAGTTGAGCCAATTGGTGGCTTGCCCAATCAGGTCAAGCGCAACATTGGCCAATGCTATATCTTCCTCTAACACCGGCGCATGGCCGCACCAGGCGGAAATCTGCTGTCCTAAAATCAATGAGTTATCAGCCAGCCTTAACACATAAGCGTGCAGGTCGGTTTTTGCTGCGTCGGCCATCACATGCTCCCAATTTCGTCCGGGATATCGTAAAATGTCGGGTGGCGATAAACCTTGGAATTGGAAGGTTCAAAAATTGGCCCTTTTTCTGAGGGCGCGCTGGCGGTTATTGCACTAGCAGGAACCACCCAGATCGACAGACCTTCATTGCGCCTAGTATAAACGTCTCGGGCGTTTTTAAGGGCAATCTCCGCATCGGGAGCATGCAAGCTGCCAACATGTCTGTGATTCATGCCGTGCTGTCCACGGATGAAAACTTCCCACAAGGGCCATTCATTTCGTTCCATTGCTCTGTCCTATTCGGCCGCTGTCTTCATATGTTTCTTGTCCGCATGAGCTTTGAGCCCATCGCGATACCACGCACCATCACTCCAGGCTTTTTGGCGCGCGGCGAGTCGCTCTGCGTTACACGGGCCATTTCCGGAGATTACGGCAAAAAATTCATCCCAATTGATTTCGCCAAAATCATAAGCTTCGCGCTCTTCATTCCAGACAAGATCGTCATCGGGAACTTTTAGGCCTAAATATTCAGCTTGCGGAACGGTTTGATCAACAAACTTCTGTCGCAGTTCATCATTGGAATCCTGCTTAATGTTCCATGCAAAACTTTGCGCCGAGTGAACCGAATCCGCATCGGAAGGACCAAACATCATCAGCGCTGGCCACCACCAGCGGTTTAACGCGTCTTGCGCCATGTCTTTTTGTGCTTTTGAACCCGCACACAACTTCATCATAATGTCGAAGCCCTGGCGTTGGTGAAAGCTTTCTTCTTTGCAAACCCGGACCATGGCCCGCGAATATGGCCCGAACGAACAGCGTTGCAATGGCACCTGATTCATAATCGCTGCGCCATCAACCAACCATCCAATGGCACCCATATCGGCCCATGTCGGTGTCGGATAATTAAAAATCGACGAATATTTTGCTTTGCCCGAAAGAAGCTGTTCGGTCATTTCATCGCGGCTAATGCCAAGCGTTTCTGCAGCACAATAAAGATAGAGGCCATGTCCCGCTTCATCTTGAACCTTGGCCAGCAATATGGCTTTGCGCTCGAGGGTTGGCGCGCGGGTAATCCAATTGCCTTCTGGCAATTGGCCGACAATTTCAGAATGGGCATGCTGGGAAATCTGTCGAACCAGGGTTTTGCGATACCCATCGGGCATCCAATCCTTGGCTTCGATTTTTTCGCCCGCATTAATGCGTTCTTGAAACCGGCGCTCGTCCGGCTCCATATCTTCAAGCGACTTAATGTTAGCGCCGGTTGATTTCACCATTTGGGCATACATTTGCTCACTCCCTATCCGCTTTATCGTGCCTATATATCATTAACCGACCGTTCGGTCAATTATTAAACCTTGCCATTTCCCGCCAGCAAACCGCCTTGCAAGCCTTAAATCGCCTCACATCACCGTGACTAGACCCGCTCAAATATTGAGGCGATGCCTTGCCCCACGCCGATGCACATTGCCGACAGCGCATATTTCTCATTACGCTGATGAAGCTCTTCAATGGCCGTCATAACAATCCGGGTTCCCGACATGCCAAGCGGGTGGCCAAGCGCAATCGCGCCGCCATTTGGATTGACCCGGCCATCATCATCCGCAAGGCCAAGAATGCGCAATGTTGCAAGCGATTGTGAGGCAAAGGCTTCATTGATTTCAATAACGCCCATTTGCTCCAATTCCAGTTTCGATTTGGCGAGCACCCGTTGCGCGGCCGGCGCCGGACCAATCCCCATAATACGCGGTGCAACACCCACGGCGGCACCGGTGACAAATTTTGCACGAGGCGTCAGGCCATGACGCTTCACCGCCTCTTCCGACGCCACAATAATCGCAGCAGCGCCGTCATTGACCCCCGACGCATTTCCTGCGGTGATGGTGCCATCTGGTTTAACGATTGGCCTGAGCTTGCCCAACACGTCGAGCGGGCTATTTCGCGGATGCTCATCCGTGTCAAAAATCAAATCATCTTTTTTCCGGCGCTTTATCGCAACGGGTACAATTTCATTGACGAAACGCCCATTCTCAATGGCTTGA
Organism: uncultured Caulobacterales bacterium; assembly: GCA_964421675.1. Lineage (GTDB taxonomy): Bacteria > Pseudomonadota > Alphaproteobacteria > Caulobacterales > Parvularculaceae > CALLPQ01. The sequence continues at coordinate 10,196 of CAYQXV010000054.1, read as the reverse complement.
GCGGCTTTCTCCTGACTTCTCTTGGCAAATAAATCCTGGTCTTCGCGGCTAATATTGAAATCTTCGGCAACATTTTCCGCAGTCTTTGGCATGGCCTCAGAGCCATAGGCTTTTTCCATTGCCGGATTGATGAAGCGCCAGCCAATGGACGTATCAAACATTTCAGCACTTCTCGAAAACGCTGTTTCAGATTTGCCTAGAACAAACGGCGCACGTGTCATGGACTCAACACCGCCAGCAATGATGAGGTCGCTATCGCCCGCCATGATCGCTCTGGACGCCATGATAATTGCGTCCATTCCCGATCCGCACAACCGGTTAACAGTCGTTCCGGGAACCGCCTCGCCAAACCCCGCTAACAAAGACGACATGCGCGCGACATTGCGATTATCCTCGCCTGCCTGATTGGCGCAGCCAAAGATGACATCATCAACCGCTTCCCAGTCAATGTCCTGATTGCGCTCTTTGAGCGCGCGAAGCGGGATCGCGCCAAGATCATCGGTACGAACCGAGGCTAAGGTGCCGCCGAAAGCGCCAATTGGTGTTCTGATGGCATCGCAAATATAGGCCGTCTTCATATTCCATCCCTATTCCGTAATCTGTGTGTAAGTAAGTCGGGGTCTCTGTAAATCGGGGCAAGTCACCGATAGAGTCAAATCTTTGATTGACCGACCGGTCGGTTTTTTATAATCAATATGCACGCAATTGCAATCCATCAATGAGGAGATTGGCGAATGGCTGGTTACGACACCATCATACTGGAAAAACGGGACGGCGCAGCAATTCTGACGCTCAATCGACCGGACCGGCTCAACAGCTTCACCGAACATATGCACCAAGAGATGCAAGACGCGCTGACCAAGATTGAATCGGATCGCGATATTCGCGCCCTCCTCCTCACCGGTGCTGGCAGAGGATTTTGCGCCGGACAAGATCTCAATGATCGCTCCGTTGCGCCCGGCGGGGAAGCGGTGGATCTTGGGGAGTCTTGTGAGACCTATTGGAACCCGATGATCAGGCGGCTTTCGGAGATGGACAAGCCAGTGATTTGCGCGGTCAACGGCGTTGCGGCGGGCGCGGGTGCCAATATCGCGCTGGCATGCGATATTGTCATGGCTGCGGAAAACGCGAAATTCATTCAATCATTTGCAAATATCGGATTGATCCCGGACTCAGGGGGCACGTGGGTGCTTCCCCGTCTGATCGGTCAGGCGCGCGCAATGGCAATCACCCTCACCGGAGAGCCGGTCACCGCACCAACTGCGCAAAGCTGGGGCATGATTTACAAATCCGTGCCTGCTGATGAGCTGATGGAGACGGCAACAAAGCTGACGGTAAAACTGGCCAGCGGACCGACCAAAGGATTGGCTGAAACCAAAAAGCGAATTCGCGAGTCTACTCTTAACACGCTGCAAGAAGAACTCGATATGGAACGCGATGCGATGCGGATGCTCGGCTATTCGCAAGACTATGCAGAAGGCGTTGCCGCCTTTCTTGAAAAACGGTCCCCCACCTTTACAGGCCAATAAATAGTTACTGCCCAACAAATAGCCCCACCCGGTTAGCGGAGAAAATAATGACAGAATTAATGCTCGAAAATTTTTCTAATCAACAATGGACAAAAGGCGATGGCGGCTATGCTGACATCCGATCCGCTGTCACCGGTGCCACCGTTGCCAAAACAAGTTCGGACGGGATCGACTTTAAAGCCATGGCCGATTATGCGCGCAATGTTGGCGGCCCCGCGCTTCGAGAAATGACCCTTCACCAACGCGCTTATATGGTCAAAGCTCTCGGCCAGGCCTTGTCAGAAAGAAAAGAAGAACTCTACGCGCTAAACGCCCATACCGGTGCAACGCGGCGCGACGGTTGGATTGATATTGAAGGCGGTGCCATGACGATGTTTTCTGCATCCTCTCAAGCGCGGCGCCATTTTCCCGATGGACACGTGATTATTGACGGCGACCCGGAGCAATTGTCAAAAACCGGCTCGTGGATGGGCCAACATGTCTACACCTCTCTGCAAGGCGTTGCTGTGCATATTAATGCATATAACTTCCCGGTCTGGGGCATGTTGGAAAAACTTGGCGGCGCGCTCATTGCCGGTGCCCCTGTTATCGTCAAACCCGCGACCGCGACGGCCTATCTTTGCGAGCATGCCGTGCGTATCATGATTGAATCGGGTGCCCTGCCCGATGGTGCTTTGCAATTAATCGTTGGCCGCACGGGCGATCTGTTCGATCATTTAACCGGGCAAGATGTCATCTCCTTTACCGGCTCTGCGTCCACAGCCATGAAATTGCGCACCCACCCAACGGTTATCCAGAACGCGGTGCGGTTTGTTGCCGAACAAGACAGCCTCAATGCCTGTGTACTTGGCCCGGATGCAGGCGCAGACACGCCCGAGTTTGAACTTTTTATCAAAGAAGTTGCCAACGAAATGACCGTCAAAGCGGGACAAAAATGTACCGCAATCCGCCGGGCATTTGTTCCCAAGGCCATGCTTGATGCAGCCCAAGAGGCGTTATCGGCGCGGCTTGCAAAAACCACGGTGGGCGACCCGGATGCAGAAGGCGTCAGAATGGGCGCGCTTGTTAGCCTGTCTCAACGCGCAGATGTTCGCGATAAAGTTGCACAATTGTCAGAGGACGCACAAATCGTTTTTGGGGATCCGAACTCACTCGATCCCGTTAATGCGGATAACGATAATGGCGCCTTCATCTCGCCAATCTTACTGCGATGTGAAACCCCGTGGAACGCGCCAAAAATTCACTCTGTCGAAGCGTTTGGCCCCGTTGCGACGATAATGCCCTATGACGACCTCAATGACGCGGTGAATTTATGTAATGAGGGCCTTGGATCATTGGTCATGTCCTTATTCACCCATGACCCGGCCGTCGCTCGCCAGATTGTAACGGGGGCTGCCTCTTTCCATGGCCGAATTGCCATGATCAACCGCGACAATGCCAAAGAAAGCACCGGACACGGATCACCGTTGCCAACACTGGTTCATGGCGGACCAGGGCGCGCAGGGGGCGGCGAGGAAATGGGCGGTGTACGCGGCATCAAACATTATATGCAACGCTCCGCCCTTCAAGGCTCACCTGACCTTCTCGCCGCGGCAACGCAGGTTTGGATGAAAGGGGCAGCCGAGGATGATAAAGGTCCGCACCCGTTCCGATATAATTTCGATGAAATATACCTTGGAAAAACGCTCAACACAGAAAGCCGCACCATCACGCTGGAAGATATTGAGCATTTCGCCGAATTCACAGGCGACAATTTCTACGCCCATATGGATGAAGCAGCAGCAGAGGCCAATCCGTTCTTCCCGGGCCGCGTTGCCCATGGCTACTTAATTCTATCATTTGCCGCTGGATTGTTTGTCGACCCCGCTCCCGGCCCCGTGCTTGCCAATTATGGTCTTGAAAATCTACGCTTCCTCTCGCCCGCCCCTCCCGGAACACAAATCAGCGTTCGGCTCACCGCCAAGTCCAAGAAAAAACGCAATGACGAATATGGCGAAGTGAAATGGGATGTCGAAGTCACCGATCAAGAGGGCGCGATTGTTGCCACTTATGATCTCCTGACGATGAACGCAATTGAGACCTAATGCGCAAGTCATATACCCCCAGCCTTGATTGCGGCGAAAAACTCACAAAGCAAAATTTGCAGCGATTGCAAGAGGAGCGGATAAAAACCACGCTCCTCCACGCCTATACCAACTCGCCTGTCTACCGTGAGATGTTTGATGCGAACGGCGTCTCGCCGAGCGACTTCTCGAGCCTGTCCGATCTCGCAAAATTCCCCTTCACAACAAAGGAAGATTTGCGCCAGTCCTATCCGTTCAATTTTTTCGCTGTGCCGATGGACCAAGTCACCAGACTCCATGCGTCATCAGGGACAACCGGAAAACCCACCGTCGTTGGCTATACCAAAGAAGATATTTCCACATGGTCCGATCTCGTCGCCCGCTCCATACGCGCGGCGGGCGGGCGCCCCGGAATGAAGGTTCATGTCAGCTATGGCTATGGACTATTTACCGGCGGGCTTGGCGCGCATTATGGCGCGGAAAAATTAGGTTGCACGGTGATACCGATGTCAGGGGGGCAAACGGAAAAACAAGTCACCCTAATTCAGGATTTTAAGCCTGAGATTATTATGGTCACCCCAAGCTATATGCTCTCCATTCTCGATGAGTTTCATCGCCGCGGAATTGACCCACGGACTTCCTCGTTAAAAATCGGAATATTCGGCGCCGAGCCGTGGACTGAATCAATGCGCAAGGAAATTGAAACAGCCTTTGATATTGATGCGGTCGACATTTACGGACTTTCCGAAGTCATGGGCCCCGGCGTTGCCAATGAATGTGTCGAAACAAAAGACGGGCTGACAGTTTGGGAAGATCATTTCTATCCAGAGATCATTGACCCGGACACTGGCGAGGTTCTTCCCGATGGGCAAACAGGCGAGCTTGTTTTTACCTCTCTAACCAAGCAAGCAACGCCGATCATTCGATATAGAACACGCGACATCACCAAGCTGCTCCCTCCAACCGCACGAAACATGCGCCGTATACAGCGCATTACGGGCCGAAGCGATGACATGATGATCATTCGCGGCGTCAATGTTTTTCCATCGCATATTGAAGAAATTATTCTCGCATTGCCCGAATTATCCCCGCACTTTTATTGCGAACTAACAAGACCCGATCGCATGGATGCCCTTACGGTTGTGACCGAGGCAAAAATTGGCGTCGAGAGCGATAAAATGGAGGCAGCGGTGCGCAATTTGAAATCGCAAATCAAATCACAAATTGGCATTACGGCAGATGTGAATCTGCGCCCTACCGGATCAATCGAACGATCGATTGGGAAGGCCACCAGAATTGTCGACCTGCGAAACGCTTAAAGCACAATCACCCGCATCCCTTCTTATTAGCGCTCTTTAATTTCCAGAACCAACAGATCGAACCATGGCCAGAACCAAAGCAGAAACATACGATCTAAAACGCGACTCAATCACCGATAAAGCGGCTATCCTGTTCGCAGAAAAGGGGTTTAGCGGCGCATCGATGACAGATTTAGCAACAATATGCGGTGTCTCTAAATCCCTGATCTATCACTATTACGCCGCTAAAGAAGATATTCTCTATGAGGTTATGAAAGAGCACATTGATGATCTGGTTGATGTGATCAATGATACCAACCACGTATCGTCGGACCCGGTAGAGGAGTTTACATCATTGACGACCGCACTGGTGCACCATTATGCGGGGGCTGAAAATGCGCAAAAGGTTTTGCTTTATGAGCTTAACAATCTAAATCCAGCTGAACGCAAAGAGATTGTCTACAAGGAGCGGCTCATCATTAAACGGTTCGAAGGTGTATTTGTTCGCATTAATCCCGAAATGAAATCACAGACAGCCCTTCTTAAATCCAAGATCATGCTGTTCTTCGGTATGTTGAACTGGATGCATACCTGGTACGATCCAAAAGGAGAAATGAGCCGGGATGAGATCGCAATGCTTGCCACCAATACGATCATTGGCACGTGAAGGTCGGCTCACCAAAGACATGAGGCGCACGCTGGACTTACAATAGTGAAAGGCCCAATATGGCGATTGACGCTAGAATACATGCACGCAAGCTTGCCCCTGAATGAGAACCGTTAAAGTTTCCTATGAATAGAATGGACCCGGATCAGGAATTATTGCGATTGATTTCCAATGGAGATCAAACGGCAATGAAAGCGATTTATGATCGCTATGCGGATTCTATTTGCGGATTCGCTAAAGGGTGGTTGTCTGATCCTTTTGAAGCCGCCGACGTTATGCAAGAAACATTGATGGATGTTTGGCGCTCTGCTGATCGGTTTGATGGAAAATCATCGGCAAAAACATGGATTTATTCGATAGCCCGCAACAAAGCTATTGATCGAAACCGCAAAGGCAAAAAGACAATTTCGCGAGAACCCGATGTCGAGATTTCCGATGATGCGCCTGATCCAGAAGCGATCATAGAGGCATTTCAAGATGGTGCACGTGTGCGGGCCTGCATCGAAAAGTTAAGCCCAAATCATCGCTCGGTTATTCATCTCGCCTTTTTTGAAGACCTCACCTATCCGGAAGTTGCGAAACTTGAAGGCACGCCGGTCGGAACGATTAAGACCCGCATTATGCACGCCAAGAAATTATTGATGAGATGCCTGCAAAGCTCTTAATCCCTAGGGTTATTTAGGATTTGCGCTTTCAACAATTTCCGTTGCTTCATTCAATTTCAATAGACTTGCACGGCGCGTATCTTCATCCGCAAACCGAACTGTATAAAGTCCGATCGCCGACGGTCCCATCACAATTTCACCGTCAACGGCGCGAAGAAGCTCTCTAATTTCAATTTCAACCGCATCAGGATTAAACATGACCTGAGCATCAAAACTATCAACGCTCTCGGTGACAGTGACATAGGCTGCGTCATTTGTCGTGGTTGAGGACGAAAACCATAGTGCGCCTTGCGCCATGACAACCAATCCCAACGCAAATGTTGCGTAGCGCCAGATTGGCCCCGAACCAGACCCAACATATTGGCTTTTAATTTCCGCTTGTCGTTCGGCGTCAATAGCGCGCGATAATCGCGCCCAACCGAGCTCACCAGAAGGATTGTCTTGATCAACACTCTCCCCCGCCCGCGCAAGACCTTCATACAGGGCTAATTCTTCCCCGTAAGCGGGGTTCTCGGCGGCGGCAATCTGAACGCTCCGTGCATCATCCTCTGACAAACGCCCTTTGGCGCAATCCAATAAAAGTTCGCTGACTTCTTCTTCGGTCAGCTTTTCCAAGTTAACGCTCACAATATTTATCCTCAATCATCACATTCACGTCAGATTTCCCAACCCAAAGGAGCATTTCAATATGCCAATAATCATACCTTTGTCGTATTACCCCGGCAAACAGTTCAATTTTAGTTGAACAGGTCAGTTTTTGTAGGACAGTCGGGCTTATTTCAGAGTACACCGTCCAGCGCGTAAGTGAGCATAGTGGTGTATGCCATGACATATCAAGGCAAATGAACGTTTCTAAAAACCTCAAAAACAAAGGCTTGTGGGCCCATTTTTCCACGGGCGCGGTACCGAAAGTCCCTATTTGTTTATGGGCTTTTTTTGCGTTTGGCACCGGTATTGGCGAGGCGCGCGCAGAAGAACTTTTTGGCGTCGATACCATTTTATTCGGGAATGCGCGGTTACGCTATGAAAATACCCGCCAGGACGGTTTTACCGAGACGGCCAACGGATTAACGCTAAGTCTACGCACCGGGATTGAAGCGACGCTTTTGCCAAAAGTGCGCGTGCTTGTTGAAGGGGAAACCGTATTTGCTCCGGTCGATGACTTCAATGACGGGACCGGCGATAACCCGCAGTTCCCGGTTATTTTGGACCCGGATACGCTTGAGTTAAATCGGGCACAAATTCAGGTTGAGTTAAATGACCAAACTTTTTTGACCATAGGCCGACAGGTTTTAAAGGTTGATGATCAACGGTTCATCGGCGAAGCACCGTTTCGCCAAAACCAACAAACATTCGATGCGGTGCATTTTGCAACCCGCACAAAATCGGGCAACACTTTTCAGGCTGGTTATATCGACCAAAACAGAACGCCCCTTGGATCAGACAATATTAATGGCCGCTTGAGCGGGGAATCATATTTCCTCAATACAAATATTGGAACACCGCTTGGGCGATTTGGCGCGTTTCATTATGCATTCGATCTGGAAACAGGGCTTGCAACAGCGCCCAATTCGAACTTTTCATCGACCACCACCGGCGTGCGCTATGATGGACGGTGGCATGCTGATGAAATCGGTCTCGATATAGAAGGTGCTTTTGCAAAGCAGCGAGACTTTGCTGACAACCCCTCAGATTTTAACGCAACCTATTGGCTCGCAGGCATTAGAGGCTTCTATGGGCCTGCCCGTGCCGGGTTTCGCGCGGAGTCTTTAGGGTCCGACAATGGCGTTGCCATTCAAACGCCTAACGGTAGCCGCCATAAGTTCCAGGGTGAAGGCGATATTTTTCTCATCACCCCTGATACAGGCGTGGTTGATTTTGAAACATCTGCCGCATGGGCTATTGGGCAGATTGGGCCCTTTCGGAATGTAACCCTCTCCTCGCAATATCACTGGTTTCAGTCGGCGATAAATGACGACCAGTTGGGAACAGAGTTTGATGTAAAATTAAGCGCCTCCTATGATGCCACGAAACTATCATTTACACTGACTGATTACCGGGCCGATACGTTTTTTGAAGATACCAGGCGAATTTACATTACTGTTTCAAGGCGTTTTTAAGAGCGGTTCTGAAACCGGATATGAAACCACGAGGTTGAATCTCATATAAAATTGAACTGTTTAGCGACGTGAGACGACTAACACCTTGGAAATGTTTTTTGGATTAGGGCAATGCATCATTTAAATTTATTCTCGCGTTTGGGGCTAGTCGCCTGTCTTGGGGCCATCACAATGGTTGCCGGATGTGAAACATTTACGCCAACCCCGCCATCCACCGTTCAAATACGCGAGGATGAAACATCGATTGCTGACGGCACTAACATCATTGTGTTGGTGCGCTCAGAACAGGCGGCCAATGAGCTTATCATTAACGCTGCCCGACGAAATTATCAGCTCAATGAAAAAACCAAACTCGATGGGTTAGCGCTCATATTACTCGATTTCGAGCGCCCACCCGGGGTTAGCGGACGTATCGCCATTGGCGATATGCAAAGCATGGAGCCAAGCGCCACGGCGGGGCTGAACCATATTTATACCTTGCAAGAGGTTGGCAGTACTTTAGCGGCGCGGCAAAAACGGGTGCGCCAATATGCACAAGCGTTGATTGAATGGCCCGATGCAGGATGCCCGGCCCATACAATGATTGGGATGATTGACGGCCATGTCGATCCTGTGCGGCTTGCGCAGCTATCAGAAGGTTCAGTTACTCAAGATTTCTCCCACGGCAATCCTCTCGGCACTGAACATGGCACCGCTATCGCTGAATTGCTCGTCGGACAAGGGCGATTAAACAATGCCCGTTTATATGCCGCTTCAGTCATTGCACAAACCAGTAATCGCGAGGTTGGCACAGGCGTTCCGGAGCTGATACGGGCGATTGATTGGTTGCAAAAATCTGGCGTTTCCCTTGTGAATGTCAGTCTTGCTGGGCCCTATAATAAGCTGCTTGATCGCGCGATACAAAGTGCGACGGCAAAAGGCATGCTGATTATCGCAGCCGTCGGCAATAGCGGTCCAGACGCGCGCCCACGATACCCTGCGGCCTTTGATAGCGTGATTGCGGTTACCGCCGTTGATAGTGAGGGCGAGATTTACAACAACGCGGTTCGCGGCGGGCATGTTGATGTTGCAGCGCCCGGTGTCGACGTTTTCGTGAATGTTGGCGTAGACGGGAAATATCTCAGCGGAACCTCTATTGCTGCCCCGTTTGTGACAGCCCTCATTGCCAGCAACAAAGACTTGGTCGCAATGGAAAGCGCGAGCGAAGTACGCGGTGCAATTGCAAACCAGTCTGTAGACCTTGGATCGCCCGGCCCCGACCCTGTCTATGGCGTTGGATTGGTGCGCTCTGCCCAAGCGTGCGCAACCCAACGATAAACTAACGCTCATTCACATTGGAGTGAGTAAAAATTAAAAAACCGCACCATTATTGGGGGTGCGGTTTTTTCTTTAGTTCCTGGCCGATTCTTTTTTGAACCATTCCCCCTCCCCGTTCGACAGACCCGCATGACCAGGCAGTGCGTAGGCTTTAGCATCTTCATTCCTTGCACCCTGGCAGAGACGAAAATTTAAAACGCCAGACAAGGAATTTATCTCATGGCTAGTACACAACAAAAAATCAGAACCGGCTCACTCACGCCCGTTCTAAAAGCCTCAAGCTCAGTGGCAGCGCTCGCAATCGCAATGAGTGTTGCCGGGCTCGCAAACGCACAAACTGTTATAACGAGTAACCCTGCCGTCCTGGACAATGCTGCGGTGATTGATGCTGGGGCTGGTAGCCAAGCACCAGCAATCGTCGTCATTGGCGAAGCTGATGGCACAGCGCTCGACATTCAAAACTCCGGCACGCTTCAGGGCCGCGGACAAGCGGGTGCCGGCTCCCCTGATGCTGGCGATGGAATTCGCTTTGAACGC
>CAYQXV010000053.1:0-16180 GCA_964421675.1 uncultured Caulobacterales bacterium | reverse complement strand
CGCGGCGAAAATGCCTGGAAACTGGCGTACCATCCGCACCGAACCCCATTTTCAAGGATGTATCCAAACCCACAAGCATTGCTGGCAGCGCCCCCACGCACAATCAATAAAACCCTATTGGGTGAAAGCTTAACACAATCAGCGCCAGCGTAAATTATTCATGGTCACAAATTGCCGAGCGCCCAGTCCGGCAAACCCACCCGAAATCGCAGTCGATTCCACTCGAAACTTCAAATTTCTGAACAAAATCAATAAGCTGGTAGAATTTCTTCAATTTCAAGACTGGTTTATGGCTATTTTCATGGCAATATATCCATTCAGAGAAAAACAGATCCGCGGGCTCATTTCGAGAGATTTCCTGGATCCAATTGCGGACAAGAAATTGTGCTTTCTTTGGAGATTATCGGTGTTCAGGGTACAACAGGTTCTGGAATATCTGGGCCTATTAAAGGATCGACTAGGAAGCCAACCTTTTGGGTTGGTTAAGGGCAGAAGTAAGATCAGAGGAGATTGGGAATATGCGTGGAGCAGGAATTAATTTTATAGCCCTCATTTTGGCAGGGCTTGTAGTTGCAGCGGCTATGTTCATTCTACCACAGTGGAATGTATGGCGGGCGACCCTTGAAGGGGAAGCGGCGTTACGGCGCGCGGAAAATGAGCGCAAAGTTCAAATTGAAGATGCGCAAGCGCGCAAAGAATCCGCAAGGTTTCTCGCCGATGCAGAAATTGAGCGCGCCCGAGGCGTTGCTGAAGCCAACCGCATCATTGCCGAAGGTCTTGGGGGCCCTGAAGGCTATTTGCGATATTTGTGGATTTCTCAACTTGGTGAGAACGGACAGGATGTGATTTATATCCCAACCGAGGCCGGCATTCCCCTTTTAGAAGCAGGACGCTCCGTCCTGCCTGAATAAAATGATCCATCTTAAAGACGGAAATAATGAGGCAGGCGTCACACCAAATGGCGCCTGCCTTTCCTATTGGCGTATTGATGGGCGCGATATTTTACGGCCATCGCCTAGTGACGATATGGATCCATTAAATAGCGCATTTTTTCCGTGCACCCCCTATTTTGGACGAATTCAAAATCCAGTTTACTGGGATGATCAATCCTATTCGCTGCAACCAACGCACCGGAATGCAGACCCAAACCACCCTATTCATGGCCATGGCTGGATGCGCAAATGGAATGTCAGGGATCAAGGCGCTGATCATGTCTCAATGGAGATTGCCGATAAACAGCCCCAAAAGGGAGATTTCCCGTTAGGCTGGTCTAGCAATCTTGATGTGCGCATCGCCAAAAATCAGCTTCAGATCAAATTAGACTTGGCAAACCACCATGATAAACCGGCCCCGTTCGGGTTGGGACTGCATCCATTTTTTCCGCGCGAAAGTTCGACTGGCCTGATATTTTCAGCCAAGTCACTGCATATCCCGCCCGGCATGGCCGATATCGGTCTTGGTGCAGATGCATTTGAAAATAGTGCGTCCCTACCCGGCTTTTCTATCGATCATACATTTTGCGGCTGGAACGGTGTTACCGCGATAAAATATAAAAGCCGTATGCTGATGATAAAGAGTAATGCTCCATTTTTGCATATATATGCACCCTCAGGGAGCGATTTCTTTTGCCTTGAGCCCATCACCCAGCTTCCGGGCGCTTTTAATACTGAAAAAATTGATGAAAACCTTATCGTTGCGCCATCGCCCAACAACCAATGCGCGCGAACTTTATCCATGACGATAGAGCAAAAGGCGATCGACACGAAAACAGAATTTATACCTTATGGGTCCAACGGAAAATAACGCTCATAATAGTCTTCGACATTTTCCGGAATTTCAATCTCATAAAGGGCACCGGAAAAGGCTGCGATGATGAGCGCTCCTATTGCCGCACCCACCACTGGTAGCGCCTTTGCCAGCACACCAAATGTCGGGAAAATATAGTGGCACGCTGCTGCTAAATGGCTAAAAAATGCCAAGATCGCCAAGAAATAATAGACCGCAAATGCATATTTTATCGGTGCAAAATGCAAGGAACCGGCGGCCCAGTAAAAATCCGTTTCAAGACCAAATAGTGTGTGGGTATAAACCGCGGCACTTGTGTGCACCGTCAAAAAGAATAGCAAATACGCCCCGCTTATGACTTGGACTAACGCCCACCCAGAGAGCCCAGATTGCCCTGAGCGTCCTGTTCGTTTCAACTTAGCCGCGCCGCTAATAATCTGCATAACAATGACAAGAACCAAAAGGGTTTCGCCAACCGGGTTTCGATAGACAGATTGCACTAAGGTAAGGCTCGATTGATGCGCGGAAATGCCCAATAGCGCGGTGAGATGAACACCCAGATGGCTGAGAATGAAAACCAGCAAAATGCATGCGCCTATCCTGTGAGCTTGATTTCCCATGGTGCCCCTCCTCTTTAGTGCCCCGTGCTTTTTACTGGCGCGGTGCGACAAACATATTTATATTTGGATAAACATTATCCGATTTAATACGGACAATTAGTATCTGAATAAAAGACGGAGTCAAGCGATGAAAATCAATAGCGGTGTCGAATGGGCCGCCCATGCCTGCGCACTCCTGGCAACCCTGCCGCCCGGATGGAGCTTATCGGCCCAAGCACTGGCCGCCTATCATGAGGTGCCCCCGGCCTATATGGCCAAACAGCTACAAGCTTTGAGCAAAGCGGGCATCGTAAAATCAAACCGGGGCGCAAAAGGCGGTTACACCCTGACGAGAGCCGCGACTCTTATAACGCTTTTGGATATTTTCATTGCGATTGAGGGAAATGCACCAGCATTTCGGTGCACGGAAATTCGCCAAAAAGGGCCCTGCCCCAGCTCGAAAAAAGCCTGCAAAATTCCGTGCATCATCGCGGCCAGTTTCAATGAGGCTGAAACGGCCTATCGCGACTCTATCGCGCGCGTCACTATTTTGGATGTTATGACAGTCGCCGCCCAATCAAGCACGCCCAGCAAGGCCAGTGCTGTAGGAGCCTGGCTTACCGAGCATGCTGCTAAACTCTAGGGAAGGATTACCCTTCCAGACTTTTCGACCATTCACCTTTTTGGGCAAGACCGTTCATGCGTGCCCGGTGTGCGAACGCATCTGCGCCTGCCTGAACATTTGCGGGTTTACCGCTCCATGCAGACAAAGCACCCGCTTGCAAAGCGCGGCCATAAGAAAATGATAGCCCCCAAGGCATCACATCTTGATAGGCCGCATTCATAGTGTTGAGATTTTCTGTTGCCTGAACCTCAGACTGGCCGCCCGACAAGAAAACAATACCCGGCACAGCCGCTGGCACGGTTGCGCGGAAACAAGCGACGGTTTTTTCGGCAATTTCTTCCGTACTCGCCTGTTTTTTGGATTTCTTCCCGCTAATCACCATGTTCGGTTTGAGAATAACCCCTTCAAGGGCAACGCGCGCATCCTTTAACGCCTTAAACAAAGCGCTCAGCGAGGCCCGGGTCACTTCATCACACCGATCAATATCATGGCCGCCATCCATCAGGACTTCAGGCTCTACGATCGGAACAATGCCCGCCTCCTGGCAAAGGCTAGCATAGCGCGCCAGCGCTTCGGCATTGGATTTCAAGCAATAGCGTGTTGGAATTGAATAGGAGCCGCATCCGCCAGATTGATCGCCAATATCTATAACAGCGCGCCATTTGGCAAAGCGCGCACCCAATTTGTAATATTCTGCAAGGCGTTCACGCAACCCATCAAGACCTTCAGTGACTTTCTCGCCGGGAAAGCCATGCAGATCTTTTGCGCCCATATCGACTTTAATGCCGGGAATTGAGCCTGCGCCCTCAATGACTTTAACCAGCGGGGTTCCATCAGCAGCTTTCTGGCGAATAGTTTCATCATATAAGATGACGCCAGAAATATGATTTTCCATGGCCTCGCTTGCGCGGAACAACATTTCACGATAATCGCGACGATTATCTTCTGTGGATGTCACACCAATTGAATCAAAGCGCTTTTTAATGGTTCCGGTTGATTCATCCGCAGCCAGAATACCTTTTCCCGGTGCCACCATGGCAACCGCGATCTTGTTTAACGAATTCAAATCCATCTAGACCTCCCAGAATATCGGATCTACTTAATTTTAATGCTCAGGCCATCAAGGCCTTTACACCCGGTAACTCCTTGCCCTCCAGCCATTCGAGAAAAGCCCCGCCTGCTGTAGAAACATAGGTAAATTTATCGCCAACGTTGGCATGATTGAGCGCGGCAACTGTGTCGCCCCCGCCTGCAACCGCTGTCAGCCCCGCCTCTTTGACCCGGCGCGCGGCAAAACGCGCTGCCTCGACAGTGGCGGTATCAAAAGGGGCAATTTCAAATGCACCAAGCGGGCCATTCCAAACCACGGTTTTGGCGCTCTCCATTTTCTCTGCGATCACATCAACGCTTTGCGGACCCAGATCGAGGATCATCTCATCATCGCCAATCGCATCAATACCAACCGTGCGCGAGGGCGCATTGGCGGCAAATTCTTTTGCCACAACACCGTCAACCGGCAAGATGATTTCACAGCCCTGCCCTTCGGCCTGACTTAGGATTTCTTTTGCCGTATCGATAAGCGATGGTTCGCATAAGGACTTGCCGACGCTGTGCCCTTGCGCAAACAAAAATGTGTTCGCCATTCCCCCGCCAACGACAAGCATATCGGCCTTACCGATAAGGTTGAGCAGTAAAGGAATTTTGGTTGAGACTTTCGCCCCGCCCACAACCGCCATGAGCGGGCGTACCGGGTTCGATAATGCAGCGCTTAAATAGGTAAGCTCCCGGTCCATCGCGGTGCCTGCAATGCTGGGAAGGTGCTGACAAATAGCGTGGGTTGATGCATGGGCACGGTGCGCAGCAGAGAACGCATCATTGACATAGATATCGCCAATCTGGGCAAGCGCTGCGGCAAAGGCCGGATCATTTGCCTCTTCACCGGCATGAAACCGGGTATTTTCCAACAGCAATACATCGCCGTTCGACAGGGCATCGACCGCATCCGATGCGGGCTCACCCACACAATCAGGCGCAAACCGAACAGGCACGTCCAAGACACGCCCCGCCGCCTTCGCGACCCCTTGCAATGACATGGCCGGATTAGGCATTCCTTTGGGGCGTCCAAAATGTGACAACAACACGACTTTCGCGCCTGCCTCTCGCAAGGCATTTATCGTCGGTGCTGCACGCTCAATCCGCGTTGCATCACTCACCTGCCCGCCATCATCCATCGGCACATTAAAGTCCACACGCACAAGAACGCGTTTCCCAGCGACATCAATGTCATTCAGGGTTTTGTACTGAGCCACTACTTCAATCTCCGCTAAGATGGCGTTAGAAATATTTCGCCATTTCAAGGGCCGTATCACTCATCCGCGTAGAAAAGCCCCATTCATTATCATACCAGGACAGAACGCGGACCAATTTGCCTTCAAGAATTTGCGTTTGCTCAAGGGCAAAAGTCGAGGAATGCGGATCATGATTGAAGTCACATGAAACAAGCGGCTTGTCAGTCACCGCAAGCACGCCTTTCAACGGACCCGATGACGCTGCTGCGATCATCGCATCATTAATTTCTTTAACATTGGTGTCACGCTTAGGTGTAAAGACAAGATCGACAACCGAAACATTTGGCGTTGGTACGCGAATGGATGATCCATCCAGCTTGCCATTCAGGTCTGGCAGCACCAGACCGACCGCTTTTGCAGCCCCTGTTGATGTTGGGATCATCGATGTTGCAGCTGCGCGTGCGCGGTAAAGATCCTTATGCATCGTATCGAGCGTTGGCTGGTCGCCCGTATAGGAATGGATGGTTGTCATATAGCCGCGTTCAATACCAACCGTATCGTTGAGAACCTTGGCAATAGGAGCCAGGCAATTGGTTGTGCATGAGGCATTGGAAACAACGACATCAGCCGCTGACAATACGTCGTGATTTACACCATAGACAATTGTCTGATCGGCATTCTTCGCAGGCGCAGAAACCAGAACCCGCTTGGCACCGCCCTTAAGGTGCGCCGATGCTTTTTCCTTATCAGCAAAAATACCGGTACATTCAAAAACAATATCAACACCGTGCTTGGCCCAAGGCAGGCTCGCAGGATCGCGTTCAGCCAAAACCTTGATTTTACCCGTTCCGACATCAATCGTATCTCCGGAGACTTTCACCTCATTAGGAAAACGTCCGTGTACCGAATCATATTGCACAAGATGTGCATTCGTCTCAACCGGGCCCAAATCGTTAATGGCAACAACTTCAATGTCGTCGCGGCCATTCTCAATCATAGAACGCAGTGCCAGGCGGCCAATGCGGCCAAAACCATTAATACCAATTTTCAATGTCACGATGAAATCTCCTCATCAAGTCTGCTACGAACAGCGGCAACAATTGCCGCCTCGGTTATTCCAAATTTCTCAAAAAGCTCAGGGGCTGGCGCTGATGCCCCAAATCCGTCCATGCCAATAAAGTCATCTTCAGGGCGCAAGATCGCATCCCACCCCTGGCGGATTGCCGCTTCGATGGCAATGCGCGGGCCAGTGCCCAGAACGCTGTCGCGATAGTTTTTATCTTGCGCTTTAAAACGCTCCATACACGGAACAGAAACAACCCGCACGCGGACCGCGTCACAGGCAAGGCTTGCCTGCGCACGCAAGGCAAGTTCAACTTCCGATCCGCTGGCAAACAAGGTTGCTTGCGGGTCTGGGGCATCATTGAGAATATAGCCGCCGCGCGCGCAAAGATTTTCCTCGCTATGGGCAAGACGCGCGGGGGCCAAACCCTGACGGGTTAACGCCAAAATTGACGGCGCTGCACCATCGCGCAACGCCAGCTCCCAGCATTCGGCAGTTTCAATAACATCAGCGGGACGAAATACCTGCAAATTAGGAATGGCGCGCATCGCGGCAAGATGTTCAACCGGCTGGTGGGTTGGCCCATCTTCGCCAAGACCAATTGAATCGTGGGTCATGACATAAACAACCCGCAAGTCCATTAACGCTGAAAGGCGAATGGACGGGCGACAATAGTCCGTAAACACCATAAAGGTGCCGCCATAAGGAATAACCCCGCCATGCAATGCCATTCCGTTCATGGCCGCTGCCATGGCGTGCTCTCTGATGCCATAATAGACATAACGGCCTGAATAATCTTCAGCCGTATAGGGCGCGATTGATTTGGTTTTTGTATTGTTGGATCCGGTTAGGTCCGCAGAACCGCCAAGGGTTTCATCAATAGCCGCGTTGACGACTTCCAACACCATCTCAGATGCTTTGCGTGTTGCAACTTTTGGCGGGTCTTGGGCAATTTTCTGTTTGAATGTAGAGAGCGCCGCTGAAATATCAGAGTCAAAATCGCCCGCTAGTGCGCGAGTTAGGGCCGTGCCCTGATCGCTCTTGCTGACGGCTTTTTGCCATGTTGCTCGCGCCTGCTCGCCGTGTTTCCCGGCGGCGCGCCATGCGGATAAAATCTCGCCCGGCACGTCAAAGGGGCCGTGGGGCCAACCAAGGGCGTCGCGCGCACCGGCTATTTCTTCAGCACCGAGCGGGGCTCCATGACTGGAAGATTTTCCGGCTTTCGTCGGTGCACCGCGCCCAATGATGGTCCGGCATGCAATCAAGGTTGGGCGTTGCGCGCGCTGCGCATCTTCAAGCGCATTGGCGATCGCGGTCATGTCGTGCCCATCAACGCGGACGCAATCCCAGCCCGATGCCTCAAACCGCTGCAACTGATCGGTTGAATCCGACAGGCTGACAGGGCCATCAATTGAAATGCCATTATCGTCCCAAAGAACGATAAGCTTTCGCAGCTTTAAATGCCCCGCCAGTGAAATCGCTTCCTGAGAGATCCCCTCCATCAAACAGCCATCACCGGCAATGACATAGGTTTTGTGGTCAACCAACCCATCGCCAAATCTGGCATTGAGATGCGCCTCGGCCATCGCCATGCCAACACCATTGGCAAGCCCCTGCCCTAACGGCCCGGTTGTGGTTTCAATGCCCGGCGCATGACCATATTCGGGGTGGCCTGCGGTTTTAGAATTGAGCTGACGGAAATTTTTGAGATCGTCCAATTCCATCCCGCCAATGCCGAGCAGATAATGCAGCGAATACAGCAGCATCGAGCCGTGTCCGGCGGACAGAACAAAGCGATCACGGTCGGGCCAGGCGGGGTCACTGGCATCGAATTTTAAAAACTGGGTAAAGAGGACGCTCGCAACATCGGCCATCCCCATGGGCATGCCCGGATGACCCGATTTAGCGGCCTCGACCGCATCCATCGACAAAGCTCGAATCGCGTTCGCCATTTCCTCGCTGGGAGCTGGGCGGTCGGCGGAAACAACATCAATTGCCATTAAATCTATCTATCCAGCATTTGGGTGCGTATCAAAAAACACAATCCGAGGGTGCAACTGTGCGAGCGCTCAAATCTTTGCAAGAATTCAACTCATTGCAAGAATTCATGGGAAACTCATCTGCAGTGCAATTTGCCTGTCTCATGCCTTGGCAAGGTCCGTTCCGTCAAGACCGCGCTGGCCCATAAAGCAAAGAATAGCGTCCCATTGCTGATTAATGGCGCCAATTGCTTCATTTTGCCCATTTCCACAAAAGGAGACTTTGCGAGGCCCGCACAATGAGGCTAGTCTGGACCCATGACCCAAGCTGATTCCCAAGACGAGCAGACCGACCACGATCCTGCTGGATTCGAGCAGTCGGTCGAGCGACTTTCCGAAGCGCTGGCCATATTGGAGCGAAAGTTTACCGACAAACTTTCGCAAGCTGATGGCCAATCCGAGATTACCGAGACTGTAAGGCGGCAAGCCGATGCGGCCAGCTGTTCCGCGCGCGATGCCTCACGCGGACTGTCTGACATCATCGCAGACGCCAGGGCCTTGCGTGAGCGTTTGCAGGAGTAACAGCACGTGCCAGACGTCGACATCACCATTAATGAGCGAACCTATAAAGTCACCTGCGACCCCGGGCAGGAAGACCGCTTGCGCGCATTGGCAGCATTCGCCGATGAGCGGGTAAGCGTTATCGCAGAAGATTTAGGCCAAATTGGCGAAACCCGCCTCATGCTCCTGACCCTTTTGATGGTGTGTGATGAACTGTTTGAGCATGCAGAAGCCGGAGGACAGACAGCCTCCCTGCAAAATACGCTTTTAGGCGAGCAGACTCGGAAGGCCGCCAAAGTCTTGGACGCGGTCACCGACCGGTTGGACGCACTCAATGCTAAGCTGGACACGCTATAGCTATCGGGCGCCAATCCTTTAAAAATACAATGCTATAAAAAGACTGAAGGGTGCGGCCGAATTGCGCCCTCCAGTCCTATATCTCCCCCGCCAACTTGGCCCGCCACCCTCGTCCATTAGTCGGTTCGGCGGGAATGGCTGATCTAGTACCGCTTACTTGGCAACGACTTCTGTCACCTTGTCGCGGCGCACTTTGCATTCAACCAACACGTCGTCTGCGCCTTTTTCAGAAGAAACGTAGCGCAATGAAAGCCTTTTAACGGATGCACCGCGGACAGATTTCATGCGGGCGGTATACTCGCCGGTCGTGATTAAATTTTGCTCTTCAGCGGCCTGCGTGCACATCGAAATCATTTCGCTTGTGCTAGCTGCATTTGCTGGGCTGATCGACAGACCAACACTAGCGACGGTGAAAGAAAAAATTGTGATCAGGGCGGTACGTGTATTTTGAATGGCCATCTCAGGCTCCTTGCATAAATTTTGATGAAAACGGGCATTTTGCGAAAACTCACGCTGCCTCGTTATTACACTGCTTGGTTTACTATATCTTTTTAAAGTGTCAATACTATTTTTTTAAATTTCTGCCTATTTCCCTGTTTTAAAATAAAATGATAGGGTCGAAAAAATGATTATGCTCAATGCGCCTATATCTATGACCGCGAAAACAAACGCGGCCCAAAAAAAGCAAAAAGCATAGAAAGAACCCGCTTAAATGGGCCCGCAATGACGGGTTCACCCGGCGAAACTGGGAAAACGCCCCGCATTAGCGACCCAACGCAATGCACAAGAAAAAGGCCGCGCAAATGGCGAGAACCTATAATCAGGATTGCATTTTAGCCCACGCACTGGACTTGCTGGGAGAGCGTTGGACATTGCTTATTGTCAGAGAGCTTTTCTTGGGGCCACGCCGGTTTGCAGATCTGTTGGCGGGCTTACCGGGAATCGGTACCAATCTGTTATCGAAACGCCTAAAAGAACTAGAACGACTGGATATTGTCGCCGCGGACCCCGCGCCTGCTAACCGCAACCAATATAGATTGTCCGATACCGGCGAAGCGCTACGCCCAACCATTCGCTCGTTAATGCTCTGGTCAATTACTTACCATTATAATCATCCCGGCACCGATGCCGTCGATAAATGCATTCAGTCAAATGACCTGAACCCAGACAGCGTTGCTCTAGCCTTCGAAATTTTTGCGATAAAAGCGAGTGCCGGACAAACAGATTATGTTGCCCATATCGAAATAGAAGACCAGCTTTATACTTTCTATCATCTCAACAACGAACTTATCGTCAGGCGCGGTCAGGATGCCCCTGCCGTTTGTCAGGTCTCAATTTCCGTTCCCCTTGCAATGCGCGCGTTCAGAGGCGAAATCTCAAAAGAAGACCTCATCGCAGGTGCCACCACATCAGGGCGCGAGGATGCACTCGACCATATATTTCAATTGATGACGTGGAAAATGAACAAAGATGCTTCTTTACCCGAGAAAATACCTGCTTAAAAAAGCAATATTGTCACTATACAGAATATCAATACCGAATTGACCGACTAACTCGCCGCTTCTAATGGCTGCTGGTCTTCCTGGCTAGAATAGCCCCCGACAATGCGTGCATTGGAAAACAGCATAATCGCCTGTGTCCCGGTATCTTCTCCAGCATTGAGCAAAAATGTACCGTCATGTGAGTCGGTAATCGCTTTTACTAACGGTAGCCCCAAACCCAGCCCTTCTTTAGAGCGCCGCAAGGACATGTCTGACTGGATGAACGGCATTCCAATGGACTGAATTTTATCGTGAGCAATGCCCGGTCCATTATCGCGCACAATAATCGCAAACCGATTATCACTCGTCATGACCGTCGCCAGCATAATCGCAACGCCGGGCGATGAAAACTTGATCGAGTTATCAATCAATTTGGCAACCGCACGCGAAATCAACAAACGATCACACCGAATTTCCATATCTCGGTTGTGTAGACGGACATCAACTTGAGCCTTTGACAATTCGATTTCTTTTTTGACGTAAGAAATCGCCAACTCCGCAATCTCACCAATACTGGTATCTACTTCATTGAGCGAAATCGGGCCCGTTCGGGCATCAGAGGCAAGCAACATATCTGAGACAGAATTTAGCAGGCGTTGCCCACCATCAATAATGTAATCTGCATACTCACCATTCTGGTTGTCTTCCTCTGATATAAATTTTTCACGAAGAAGTTGACCAAAGCCAATAATCGCATTGAGAGGTGTGCGCAGTTCATGGCTCATCACCGACATGAGACTATCTTTAAAACGGGCCCCCGCCTCTGCCTGATCTCTTGCAATACGCAATTCTTTTTGATCATGGCTTGCGCGCAAGACGAATTTCACGGCGTGCGAAAATAATGTCCAGTTTATCGGTTTATCCAGAAATGACATTGCGCCCGCTTCAAAAGCATCTGCAGCAACATCGGCGCGATCACTCGCGGTGATCACAATCACAGGGATTGTGCGCCATTTGGGATTAGTTTTTAACCTTCTAGTAAGTTCAAACCCATCCATGCCCGGCATATCAATGTCGGAAATTACTAGGTCAGCATCTCGTCGCTCCAGCACCGCAAGGGCTTCTTCCCCATTATGAGCGATATCCACCGTATAGCCAGCGTCAATCAGGCGCGTGCTGGCGAGCTCACACATAATCGGGTCATCATCGACCAGAAGGATATGAGCGTATATTTCGCTTTTGGGTTCAGTAGTCGTCACAATCCAGTAACCATTATCTCGCTAAGCCATATATATGCCCCGATATCATTAAAAAGTGATTGCCAAAGCGGGACATCAAACATTTTGAAAGAAATTGCGGGCATAACTACCCTTGGAAACCATGGGAATATTGTTGTGTTAAGAAGATTTGCACTGCGTAATCAGCGTTCAATGCGCGCTAAATTAACAACATTGGTCGTTATTTCGATCTTCGGGGCGGTTGTTATTATTACAGCCATGTCGGTTGGGCGCGAAATTGGCCAATATAATAAAACCAAGCGTATCGAATTGACATCTTACTTGCAGGTGATTGCCACATCGCTGGCGCCTGAAGTGGCGAACCTGCAATCTCCCAATGCGCTGGAAACCATAAACCAGACTCTGGAAAGCACAATCGAACAGGTGCCGACAGTTATGTATCTGCGCCTTGAAAAAGGCGATAACAGCTTAATTTCCGAAAAAGGCGTGATCAGACAGTCTAAAAAAGGGACGGTAGACTTTCTTGATCAAGAATATTTAAAAAACACCTCCATGCGAATGCTAGTTGATCGCTTTGCGTTTGCCAAAACCGATATCGTCAATGACGGTCAGGTTGTCGGTCATCTTGTCTTACAGGCCGATACGACCTCTTTGTTAAACAGAATTGGCGCGGTTCTATATGACGCCAGTATGTCCGCCTTTTTTGCGGGTGGCATCGGATTGATGATCGCGCTGAATCTTGTTCAATCTATTTCTCGCCCTATTACAAATCTAGCACGCGTCATGAATATGGTTCGTGAAACCGGTAATATTGAAAAACGGGCGCGCAAAACCAGTGCCGATGAAACCAGCGATCTTGTCGATGCGTTTAATGATATGCTCGACCAAATCCAGGAACGCGATGCACGATTAAAATCGCATCAGGAAAACCTACGAAAAATTGTTGCCGAGCGCACCAGCGAACTTGAGATCGCCAAAGAAGTTGCAGAAACTGCAAACGTGTCCAAATCAGAATTCCTGGCGACGATGAGCCATGAAATCCGCACTCCAATGAATGGCATGCTGGTCATGGCGGAGCTTTTAAGCAAGGGTGAGCTTGACGCGCGTCAAAAACGATATGCCGATGTTATCGTAAAATCTGGTCAGAGCCTGATCACAATCATCAACGATATTCTTGATTTCTCAAAAATCGAAGCGGACCGGTTAGAACTTGAATCAATTGAAATCGATCCAGCCGAAATCATTGATGATGTAGTTGGACTTTTCTGGGAACGGGCCACAAAAGCAGAAATTGATTTGACCGCGTATGTGGCACCAAATGTACCGCAGTCTATTCTTGGCGATTCAGTTCGGTTGAATCAAATCCTGTCCAATCTAGTCAATAACGCGCTAAAGTTCACGAAAACTGGGCATGTTGTTGTCGCTGCGAAACGCGTTGCCTCCGGCGAGAATGGTAGCGCAATAGAATTCTCCGTAACTGATACCGGCGTCGGGATCCCGAAAAACAAGCAACAGCTCATTTTTGAGGCCTTCTCACAATCAGATCAAACCACAACCAGAAAATTTGGCGGCACCGGACTTGGCTTGGCAATTTCCCGTAAATTGGTTGAAAAAATGGGCGGCGAAATCGCCGTGCAAAGCGTCGAGGGTAAAGGGTCAAAATTCTTCTTCACCATTCCCGGTAAAGTCATTCGCCGTGCGAAAGCGATGCGCCAGGTTGAAAATGAAAAACGTGCCATTATCGCGATTGAAGGCACCGCCACACCGAAAATGCTGGCACGCTATCTTCAGGAAGCAGGCATTAATCCGCAAATTGTCAAGCTTGACGAGCCTGTTGCTTCTTATATGGCCTATGCGGATTTCATTTTCGCAACGCCAAAATTTTTGGATAATTTCCATACCGCGATGAAGTCCAAAACCGATCAATGGGTTCCCACACGCATTTGCGTGAGTGAACTTGGCGATAGCGCACCAGATCGCCTTCTGGAAAAAGGGATCGCCGAAGATCTTCTCATCAAGCCGCTCTCAAGACGGTTTATCATTACGCAAATCGATAGAATTTTAAAAGGCGAGTTGCGCGGCGCCGATGCGACAGATGATGAATCGCCCAAGCCTGAGGTTGGCCTGCCTTCATTTGCAGGCAAGAAAGTTCTTGCCGCTGATGATAGCCCGGTTAACCGGGAAGTGGTGCGCGAGGCGCTCAGCAAACTGGATATAGAGGTAGCATTGGCTTCTGACGGCAAGGAAGCTGTTGATCTCATCACCAATGATCATTTTGATCTTGTTTTGATGGATTGTTCCATGCCGGAAATGGATGGCTATGAAGCAACCCGCGCCATCCGCGATTGGGAGAAAGAAAATTATCGCGCTGCAATGCCAGTTATAGCGCTTACTGCGCATGTTGCGGGTGATGATGAAGAATGGAAACACGCGGGGATGGACTATTTCCTCACCAAACCATTCACAATGGGCAGCCTCGTTGAAGCTCTTTCCAATTATTTACCTCCATCCGATTCTGCGGAGCTGGCGGAAAGAAAGTCGCGCAGAAACAAAATGCGCTCTGAAGATGCAAATAGCGAACCTGAAACGATCATCATCGGATCGCCTGATGGGCTAAATGAACCGGCCTCTTCGGAAGAGACATCGGAGCTGAAAGAAAATGATCGCTCGCCTGAGAGCACCATAAATGCTCAATCGGAAGACGTTAATATTGAAGGTAGCGGCGAAAATGATGTCGATGACGATAGCGATCACGATGAAGATGACATCCGCCAAATTACCGAAGATCCTCCGTTCATTGACCCCAGCGAGCCACCAATTGCTGATAGCGAAATGTTTAATGAAAATGTTTTCGATGAGGACGCTGAAGCGCCGTCTCCTGATGTAACTTCGGAAGAAAAATCAGACGCGGACAATAAAAGTGGCGACCAAAATGACGATCAAACGGATGCGAATGGTCAAATTCTCGCACGCGACATGTTTGACAGAACTGTCCTTGATCAAATTGGGGAAATGCAGACCGGCAATTCTAACCTCATAGGAAGAATGCTCGATCTGTTCGAAACCCACGGCACCGAAGCGATGTTACAACTCGTCAAAACTTTTGAAGACGATGATAACAAAGCGCTGAAAAAAGCGGCCCATGCGTTAAAATCAATGAGCTTGAATGTTGGCGCTAGTGAGCTTGCAGGAGTTTGCGCGCTTATCGAAACCAAAGCCCATGAAGATGCGGATCAGGAAACGTTGGCACAAATAAAAGCACCATTGCGCCAAACCTATAAAAGCACGATGAAAGAATTGCCGAGCATCCGCAAACTCTACAAACAGAGTGCAGCTTAGAGGCGCAGCGCCGCGGGCTAACAAGCAATATCACAATGCCAGCTGCTTGAGTTCGACTGATTGCGTTTATCGTCTAGTGGAAACGGATCGAGACCCGAACCATACCGATAATTTGACTGCTTTCATCAGCATACAGCGTTTCATGATCAGGATTTGAAGAATAAGGCTCGAGCCTAACCGGGTCCGTACGCCATCGACGCAACACGCTTTGCCCTTTGACCATCGCAAGACAAAACCCCTCATCAATCGGCGTTCGTTCAGAATAATCAATCATCACCAGTGTTCCCGGCGGGAAGGCAAGATTGACCGCATCATCTGTCACGAAGATCGCAAACAATCGAGCGGCCCCGTAAGTCACCGGGATATAATCTTCGGCCCAATCGTGGGGATCGACGTCTCGCGGATTAATAAACCGCCCTGCATTTTCATAAGAAATAACCGGAACATGTTGCAAATAGCGCCGCAGGTAGGCTGCCGCTGAATGTGTGTCTGATTCGGTTTGCGATCGCGCCCCTTCAGTGAGCCAGTTTAGGGGCACACTCAAGGTTTCCGATATCTTCGCGAGCATTAGCCGCCTTGGGTCATGCACACCGCTTTCCCAATTCGCGACCGTCGGTTGGCTGACGCCGAGCCTTTCCGCCAACTGGACCTGATTGAGATCGAGCTTCTTGCGCGCAATTCGAATACGCTCGCCAATGGTAACGTCTTGCGAATTTTCAAATTTCGGGCTGCTTTGCCCCGGACGCGCCAACACTCGATTCATCTCGTTTCACCCTGTTCAAACGGTGGTTATTGTAATTATAAGTTTATCTTATATTTGTTTATCCTATGTGTCGCACGATGGAAAGGTATTTATCTTTACTGC
>CAYQXV010000052.1:0-16675 GCA_964421675.1 uncultured Caulobacterales bacterium | reverse complement strand
GGCGATGGCTACGATTATTCTGATGTTTGTGACTCAGAAATGATTGACATGTTCACCTATAATGTTTTTCCAAATTTTTCTCCTTGGGGAGGTTTTGTTCCCAATCTTGTTTACCGCTGGACAACGGGGGCCAATCCGAATGAGTGCATGATGGAAATCAGGGTTTTAAAGCGGGCACCTAAAGGTGAGCCTCTTCCGAAATCAGTGCCCATGCACCTCATTGCGGACGATCAGCCATTTGCTTCCGCCGCTGACATGATGGGCAAAGATCTTGCCGCCGTGTTTGATCAGGATTTATCAAACCTGAAATATGTGCAGGAGGGAATGAATGCATCGAAAACGGGAGCGCTTCAGTTAGGCCATTACCAAGAAAGCCGTATACGTCATTTCCAAAATACATTGATGAAATATATTAACGCGTAAAATTTTTTGTTCTTCTGTGAGCACCCTCTTCCATGGGTGAATAATTTTAAAGAAAGTTTCCCTTGTCCCAATCCACTCCTAAACATGAAGATTCACGCTGGTCAAACTACAGGCACTATGTGTTGGGTATATTGCTCGTCGTTTATACGTTTAACTTTATTGACCGTCAGATCATCGCTATTTTGTCCCCCGCGATTAAAGCGGACTTGGGGTTGAATGATACGCAGTTAGGGTTTTTGAAGGGCTTCGCCTTCGCGCTTTTTTATGCCTCTTTTGGTATACCGATTGCGCGCATGGCGGACCGGCGTAATCGCGTTACAATTATCTCCGTCTCTCTTGCAGTTTGGAGCTTGTTAACGGCTGTTTGCGGGGCTGCGGGAAATTTTACCCAACTTGCATTAGCGCGCATTGGCGTCGGTATCGGGGAAGCGGGATGCACCCCGCCATCGCACTCAATAATTGCTGACTATTTTGCCAAAAATGAACGCGCATCCGCGATTGGAATTTACTCATTAGGCATTCCAATCGGGACCGTATTTGGTTTTGTCGCGGGTGGATGGCTCGTTACTGAGCTTGGGTGGCGTTTGGCATTTGTATTCGTGGGCCTGCCCGGTGTGTTACTGGCTGTATTGGTAAAGCTAACTGTTAAAGAGCCGATACGGGGCGCGGCCGAGGGCAAAGCGTTTGTTGCGTCAGATGTGCAACACTCTTTATCGGAGAGCCTTGCGATCTTGTGGCGGATAAAAAGTCTTCGAACCTTGATAATCTGCGCGACGCTAACATCCTTTAGCGGCTATGCGTTGGCGATGTGGATCGTCGACTTTTTAAGTCGTTCTCATGGACTGGCTGTCTCACAGATTGCGTTGCCGATGGCAATCACGCTCGGCGTGGGCGGGGGAATAGGAGCGGCCTTGGGCGGAGTGCTTACCGATCGTTTTGCGAAAAAAGATCCGAGCGCTTACTTTGTCTTCCCCGCTGTGGCGCATCTTATTGCAACCCCAATGCTTGCCATTGCTTTGTGGGCTAATTCAAGTTTAGCGACTTTTATCATGCTATTCCCATTCTATCTTCTAACAACCGCTGTCGTTGGACCTTATTTTAGTTTGGTGCAAAATCTCTCTCCGGTGCATATGCGCTCTTTCGCATCTGCTATTTTCTTCTTTATGTTAAATGCATTGGGATTTGGCTTTGGTCCGCTATTTGTGGGCATGCTTAGTGATATATTGACGCCATCAATGGGAGAGGCGGTCGCGCTTCAGTGGGGAATTACCGCAGTGTTGCCGGTCTATATCATTGCCTCTGCCATCATGTGGTTTGGTCGCAAAGAAGTTGCCAAAGATTTAGACGGTCAGTCGGTAAAAGAAGATGTTCAAACAGCTTGAAGCAAACGCGCGCTATTGATTATTGATAGCGTGCAATAAGCTCTTTCTTAAACAGCTTACCATTTTCCATGCGCGGAAACTCTGATTCAAAATCAATCGATTTTGGGCATTTAATATGACTGATTTTTGATCGGCAATATTCCATGAGTTCATCAGCCAAATCATCGCCTGCCTGTTCGGGGACCATGGGTTGAACAATGGCTTTGACCGTTTGGCCAAAATCTGGATCAGGAACACCAATGACCGCAACATCGGCAACGGCCGGGTGTTGCATCAATAGGTTTTCTGCTTCTTGCGGGTAAATATTTACCCCACCTGAAATAATCACGAAGCTTTTGCGATCTGTTAGATAGAGATAACCCTCGTCATCAACGCGCCCAATATCGCCAATTGTTGTCCAATCATCATGTTTAGGATTGCGAGCATCTTTTGTTTTTTGCGGGTCATTTAAATATTCGAAAAATGAAGCGCCTTCGAAATAGATGAGACCCTCTTCCCCTGTTGGCAATTCATCACCGTCTTCATTGCAAATATGGATGATGCCCCGGTCGGCCTTGCCTACAGATCCTGGTCGTTCTCGCCATTCTTGCGGAGAAATTGTTGTCGATCCGTTCGCTTCTGATCCCGCATATTGCTCATAGATAATGTCGCCAAGCCAATCAAACATTTGGAATTTAACTTCTTTGGGGCAGGGGGCGGCAGAATGAATGACGTGAGTCAGGCTGGATGTATCATAATTTAGCCGCTGCTTTTCGGGAATGCGCAGCATGCGAATAAACATTGTCGGCACCATCTGTGTGTATGTCACCTTATGTTTTTCAATTGCCTCCAGCGCCCCTTCCGGTGAGAATTTCTTCATCAAAATGACAGTTGAGCCCAAACGATGTGACGTCACGGAGTAAAGTAACGGTGCCACATGATATAGGGGAGCGGGGCATAGATAAATGCTATGTTCATCGAGGTCGTAACGGCGTTGATTTCTTTCAACCCATAAATTCGGATCAGTGACCTCGCCCCCAACTAACGGCAATTTGACGCCTTTCGGTCTGCCGGTTGTGCCAGACGAATAACAAAGATGAAAACCCGATCGTTCATCTGCTATAGGCGTTGCAGGAAAAGTCTCAACAAGATCTTCCCAGCGCTGGGTTTGGTCTAGGGGCGGGCCGCTCGATAAAATTGTTTTCAAGCCCGGCGTTAAGGTGCGATAATTTTTGAGAAGATCATGAACCGATCTAACCTCGGCTGAGGTAATCAGTAATTTCGCGTTACTGTCGTTTATTATGTAGGCGACTTCGTCTGTAGAAAGATGCGTTGCTATGGGCACCATATAGACCCCAGCGCGCTGTCCCGCCCAATATAGCAGAAAAAATTCAGCTGAATTTTTCAGGCAAATTGCGATGGTATCACCATTGCGAATTCCCAGCTCTCGTAATAAATGCGCCCCTTTGTTCGCTTCTTCCTCTAACTCGCCAAATGTAATTGTTTGATCATTGTCCGCCATAATAATGGCAGGTTTATCGCGATGGCTGATGGAAAAATGCCTTGGATGCATGACAGTGCCTGCCTCTTATCGTTTGCGGGGCGTTATGAGGTCCTGTGATGCGTCTCCCAGCTCATTGCCGCCATCAACATTATACACACCGCCCGTAACATTAGAGGAAGCAGCTGATGCTAAGAAAATAGCAAGGTTGGTCACGTCTTGTTTGGTTCCAATTTGACGCAGCGGTATTTTGTTCGCCAATTTTTCCCGCAATTCTTCAGTGGGAACGAGGCGATCATAGCCTTCCGTATCTTCTATCGGCCCTGGCGAGATGACATTGACACGCACGCCCGCTTGCCCCCATTCGAGTGCTAAACATTTGCTCAACATATTCACGCCAGCTTTGGCAGCGCAAGCATGGGCCTGAAACGGACGTGCATCATTTGCATGCGCAGAACTAATCGAAATCAGTGATGCGCCCGGCTTGGCTATGTAATCCCAGCTTGCCCGGTAAACATTGAAGGTGCCGATAAGGTCAATATCAACAACGGTTTTAAATCCATTGTGCGAAAGTCCTGTTACCGGCGATAGAAAATTTCCCGCAGCACCAGAGATAACGCAATCAATATCGCCAAAACGATCATGCGCGGTTTTGAAAGCGGCAGCAATATTGTCGTAATCTCTAACATCCGCAGCTATGCCAATCGCCTCCGCGCCAATTTTTTTGATCTTTGCTACGGCAGCGTCAACTTTGTCTTTTGATCGTGAGAGAATAATAATATTGGCGCCATGTTCGGCAAAACCTTCGGCAATGCCTAAATTAATACCGGAAGACCCACCGGCAATGAAGGCGGTTTTGTTTTTGAGTATGGTCTTGGAATAGGTGTCTGTCATTTTTTCTAAATAATCTAACGATTTAAAGGGCGTGGTTATTTGCCGGTAAAAGATGCTTTTCGTTTCTCACGAAACGCTGAGACGCCTTCAATAAAATCACTCGTAGCGCCTGCCGTTTTTTGCAATTCGCGTTCGCGTTGTATTTGCTCCTCATAGGAACTGTCATATGCGGCCCATGTTGCCTGCCTGATGAGTGATAATGCGGTCGTGGGCCCTGCTGCGAGTTTCAATCCAATTTCCAGTGCGACTGAATCAACATCATCATCGTCAACCAGCCGAGTGACAAGGCCATCCTCATACGCTTTTTCGGCCGGGTAACGCTCCCCGAGGAGTACTAGTTCCATCGCCCGCACTCG
The DNA here is from genome assembly GCA_964421675.1 of uncultured Caulobacterales bacterium. GTDB lineage: Bacteria > Pseudomonadota > Alphaproteobacteria > Caulobacterales > Parvularculaceae > CALLPQ01. Next base: position 12,140 of record CAYQXV010000052.1, on the reverse strand, counting down.
GCCTATTGCCCGCGACAACAAATAGGGTGCACCGCCGTCAGGGATTAACCCAATATTACAAAAAGCTTGCAGAAAAAAAGCACTGCGCCCGGCGATAATAATATCCCCGATTAAGGCAAGTGAGCTTCCAATACCAGCGGCGGGGCCGCGCACGGCTGTAATAATGGGGATCTTTGAGTTTTTTATTTTTGTGAGAAGCGGATTGTACACTGATTCAAGCCGGGTCCCCATATCGCGTTCTGGATCTTCGAGGTTTATGGTGCCCGTCATCAAGTTAGCGCCGGAGCAAAACCCGCGGCCAGCGCTCGTCAATATTAGCGCTCTGGCATTTGCGTTTGCATCGTCAAGGGCCTGGGAAAGTTCGGCACCCATCTCTACCGATAGCGCATTCAGGCTATCGGGCTGGTTAAGCCTAATCGTCGCGACATTATCTTTGATTGTATATTCGATATACTGAAATTGTTGCATTCTGCAGATCCTGCGTCTGTTGCTTTTGCTAGGTTCTAAACATCGCTAACTTGATAATAATGATAGTGCTCATAGATCGCATTGGTAAGGAACCTCTCAATTTTGGCAGGCTATTTAACCTATCATCTTTGCGCCGATTGATAGATATATGCGACATTGTAATCTTATATCCATATTGGGTTCCATAGGTCTTTTTTATTTTGAAGGAAAGCATCATGAGTAATCTCGGTGCCCCAGAAAGCGTCTTTGAAGCATTCATTGAACAGCTGCAGCGATATGTTCGCGACCGGCTCTTACCGGCGGAAAAAGCTGCCGTAGAGCTGAACCGGGTTCCCGATGAAATTCGCGCTGAAATGGCGGAAATGGGTTTATTCGGCGCAACGATCCCGGAAGAATATGGAGGCTCTGGATTCAATGTGCGTCAATATATGCGGTTCGTTGAAGAGTTAAGCTGGGCTATGCCAGCCTTCAGGTCAATCATTTCCATCAATATTGGGATGACCGGTTCGGGTATTGCGAATGCGGGAACTGAAGATCAAAAACGGGAATGGCTTCCACGTTTGGCAGCGGGCGAGGTTGCATGCTTTGCGCTGACCGAACCGGACTCGGGCTCGGATGCAGCGGCACTGGTAACGCGTGCCGTGCGTGACGGCGATGACTATATTCTGAATGGCACGAAGCGCTATATTTCAAATGCACCCTTCGCCTCGGTTGCGATGGTCCTGGCACGAACAACGCAGGAAAATTTACCAAGCCATGGTCATATAAGTGCTTTTCTTGTTCCCATGAATACGCCCGGCGTCACTGTCGGCGCGCCCGATAAAAAAATGGGTCAGGCCGGATCGCAAATTGCTGATATTGTATTTGAGGATGCGCGCATCCCGGCCTCATCGCTTCTTGGCGGTAAAGAGGGAACCGGTTTTCGAGACGCCATGCGGTCGTTAGACAATGGCCGGCTCTCCGTTTCTGCTGCATCAATCGGTTATGCAAAACGTATACTGAATTATGCGTTGCAATATGCGACCGAACGCAAAGCGTTTGGTGAAACTATTTCAAACTTTCAGTTGATACAGGCCATGCTGGCAGATTCTGAAGCGGAAATTTATGCAGCAGAGTGTATGTTGAAAGACGCAAGCGAGCGCGCTGATGCTGGCGAGCGAATTTCCAAACATGCAGCATGTGCAAAAATGTTTGCTTCAGAAATGTGCGGGCGCGTTGCAGATCGTTGTGTTCAAATTCTCGGCGGTGCTGGCTACCTCGCCGAATATGACGCTGAACGGTTTTTTCGTGATGTGCGTATCTACCGTATCTATGAAGGTACGACGCAAATCCAACAATTAATTATTGCAAAACATATGTTGCGCGAGTTCGCTAATGCTAATTCACTGTAAGAGGCCAATGATAGTTCACTGTAAGAGGAATGCCTAATGAGTTTGGTTGATGCGCAGGAATTAATCCGCATTACTGAAGAGGCTTGTGCGGCTTGCGATGCATATAGCCTGGCGGCGAAACGATTTGTTTTTGAGCGCGTAGCTGATGATGTTGATGGCGTGATGAAAATCGCATCGGAGCGTCTGCAAGATGAACAGCGCGCCGTTCATGGGTATGCTTGGGTTGAGACAACGTGTGAAGCACTAAAAGCCGTTTCAAAATGGGCGCAGGCGCTGGAGGCGCGCGGGCAATTTGGTGAGCCGGAGCAATTGGCGACGCTTATCGCGTTTGGCGAATATCTTGGTCAGATCGTTGGCGGCATACCGATGGGACAAAATGAAATTGTGCGCCCGGTTGATTTAGGTACCAGCGTGCAAGCGGGGCAACTGTCTGAAAATGACTCCGTTCAATATTTTCTAACCCATGGCAATATAGCGGCAAACCGAAAATCTCTTGCGGCATATTTGGTAGATGGCCGCGATCTTAACGATAGCTTTGATGATGAATTGCTGGATGCCATTCAAGCTGAATATCGCCGGTTTACCGAGCAGCGTATTATCCCTCATGCTCATGAGTGGCATTTAAACAATGATCTAGTTCCCGATGAAATCGTTCAGGAAATGGCGGATTTGGGAACCTTTGGTGTGTGTATCCCGGAAGATTTTGGTGGGCTTGGTCTTGGCAAATTGGTGATGTGCGTGGTGACGCAAGAGCTTAGCCGGGGGTGGATTGGTGCGGGTTCATTGGGTACTCGCTCTGAGATTGCCGGTGAGTTAATTTTAACTGGTGGCACGGCGGAGCAAAAAAGCCAGTGGCTTCCAGATATTGCGAGTGGAAAGGTTCTGCCGACGGCGGTGTTTACCGAACCCGATGTTGGCTCAGATCTTGGTTCGTTAAAAACCCGCGCGGTTAAAACGCCAGAAGGGTGGTCTATTTCGGGGGCAAAAACATGGATTACTCATGCAGCGCGCTCAGATGTAATGACCTTGCTTGCGCGTACAGATACCGAAACGAAGGGCTATGGAGGGCTTTCCATGTTTCTTGCGCCAAAGGCACGGGGAACAGATGAGGCGCTCTTTCCATCCGATGGTATGACGGGTACGGAAATTGAAGTGTTGGGCTATCGCGGCATGCGTGAATATGAACTCGCTTTTGATAATTTTACCATTGACGATGATGCGTTGCTTGGTGGTACGTGCGGGCTTGGATTTAAACAATTAATGGCAACCTTTGAGGGCGCACGCATTCAGACCGCCGCCCGCGCGGTTGGTGTTGCGCAGCGCGCCTATGAAGTTGCCTTGGCTTATGCAAAAGAGCGAAAGCAATTTGGCAAATCTATCGCTGTGTTTCCCCGTGTTGCAGATAAGCTATCAATGATGGCGGTGGATATTTTACTCTCGCGCGAGTTAACCTATTTTTCTGCACGGGAAAAAGATAAGGGCCGGCGATGTGATATCGAAGCAGGCATGGCAAAATTGTTTGCAGCACGAACCGCTTGGTCCAATGCCGATGCTGGTCTTCAAATTCATGGCGGCAATGGGTACGCACTTGAGTATGAAATTAGCCGGTTGCTATGTGATGCCCGCATTCTCAATATTTTTGAGGGGGCGGCGGAGATACAAGCGCAGGTGGTTGCCCGCGGCAAACTTATGTCGGCCAATTAGGCGAACCGGTAGAGGATTGCGCCCACAATTGTAAAAGAGCTGAATGAAGATAGGCCAATGATCAAAACACGAATCACAGAACTTTTGGGTGTCGAGCATCCTGTCATTCAAGGCGGCATGCAGCATGTTGGCATTGCTGAGCTTGCATCGGCAGTTTCTAATGCAGGTGGCTTTGGGATTTTAACCGCGCTAACCCAGCCCACTCCCGATGAATTGGTTGGCGAGATTGAACGTTGCCGCAAGATGACCGACAAACCATTCGGCGTTAATTTGACCGTGCTTCCTTCGATGCGTGAGCGAAATTATGCAGCCTATGCCCACGCAATTGTCGATAGCGGGATTAAGGTTGTTGAAACCGCAGGAACATCGGCCGTTCGAGAGGTTTGGGAAATCTTTAAAGAAGGCGGCGTTAAAATAATCCATAAATGCACGTCAGTTCGCCATTCTTTATCGGCAGAAAAGCACGGCGTTGATGTTATCTCGATTGATGGATTTGAATGTGCCGGTCATCCCGGAGAGGATGACATTCCCGGATTGGTGTTGATTCCAGCTGCCGCCAATAAAGTGCGTATACCGCTTATTGCTTCTGGCGGAATTGGGGATGGTCGAGGGCTGGTTGCCGCATTGGCGCTGGGGGCTGAAGGCGTCAATATGGGCACGCGGTTTTGTGCGGTAACCGAAGCGCCGATCCACGATAATGTGAAGGCCATGTATGTGGAAAATGACGAGCGCGGTACGAATCTTATTTTTCGAAATTTCAAGAATACAGCGCGGGTTGGTAAAAGCGTTGTTTCTGATGAGGTTGTGCAGCGATTAGCCCAGCCCGGTGCAACATTTGAGGATGTTGCAGATTTGGTGAGTGGCGCAAAGGGCGCTGAGCTATTGCAAACCGGTGATCTGTCCCAAGGGTTATATTGGGGCAGCATGGTGCAAGGCCTGATTGATGATATTCCTTCCGTTCAGGAGTTGATGGACAGGATTATGGGCGAGGCAAACGAGATTATCCAAAACCGGCTAACGCAAATGACCCGGTGAGCGTACATCGCTGTTTATAGTATGAGGTGGAATGATGGAGTCTAGCGCATTGAGAAATTATGCAGGCGAAGCGGCGATAATCACAGGCGGGGCATCTGGGCTTGGGTTTGCAACCGCAAAACAATTATCGAAAGATGGAATTAAGGTTGCGATATTCGACCTTAATGAAGAGGCAGGCCGCGGCGCGGCCGAACAGCTGGGCGGTGTTTTTTGTAAAGTTGATGTAACGTCTACTGATGACGTGGAAAAAGGATTTGCAAAGGCCCGTGCAGCGCATGGGCAAGAGCGTATATTCGTTAATTGCGCCGGAAAAGGCTCGGCCATGAAGACTGCCTCGCGTGATCGAAATACGGGGCAGATTAATCATCATGACATTGCAGCATTCGAAACTATTGTGAATTTGAACCTTGTGGCGACTTTTCGATGCACGGCGATGGCATCAGCGGGTATGATGTCGCTGGAACCATTGAGCGAGGGCGAGCGCGGTGTTATCACCAACACAGCATCTATCGCGGCGCAAGAAGGGCAGGTTGGGCAAGTTGCTTATTCGGCCGCGAAAGCAGGGATTGCGGGCATGACATTGACGATTGCGCGCGACCTTGCCAAAGAAGGAATTCGCATTAATACAATTCTTCCCGGTGTTTTCTTGACGCCGCCGCTTGAGCGCGCTCCCGAAAAAGTTGTGAACGGTTTAAAGGCGGCGACCCTTTTTCCTAAGCGCCTTGGTGCGCCCGAAGAGTTCGCGGATCTCGTGGCGACATTGATTAGGAATGGGTATTTTAATGGTCAAACCATTCGCCTGGATGGCGGCACGCGAATGCCGCCGCGGTAGGATAATATAAAGGGTATATTCATGTCTGATGTCATGCGTTTAGAAACACAAGATGCGATTGCGGTTTTAACAATAGACTCCCCGCCAGTGAATGCATTGGGAATTGACGTGCGAACGTCAATTATTAAGGGCTTAGAAAAAGCGCTTGATGATCCTAAGGTCAAAGCCATTGTCGTTATGTGTGAAGGACGTACCTTTTTTGCGGGCGCAGATATCCGTGAGTTTGGTAAGCCGCCGCAATCTCCCATGTTAGGGGATGTTGTAAGGGCGCTTGATGAAAGCAAAAAGCCAACGATCGCCGCAATCCATGGTACCGCGCTTGGCGGCGGTTTAGAGTTGGCATTGTGTTGCAATTACCGTGTGGCAACACCGTCCGCCAAGGTAGGGTTGCCAGAGGTGAATTTAGGCATTCTCCCCGGTGCGGGCGGAACCCAGCGTTTGCCACGGGTTGTCGGGGTTCCGATTGCACTCGACATGATTACGAGCGGTAAGCATATCGGTGCAACAAAGGCCCTCGAATATGGCATTATTGATAGCCTTACGCAGGAGGCCACGTTACGCGACGAGGCGATATCGTTTGCGCGGACAATAGTTGAGGCTGGTGAACCCGCCCCCCGTATACGCGATCGCACGGATAAGATTGCTGCTTATAAAGGCGAGTCTGAAGTTTTCGATGAGTTTCGGAAAAAAAATGCTGCGAAATTCAGAGGCTTCAAGGCGCCGGAAAGAATTATTCAAGCAATCCAGGCTGCAGTCGAGTTGCCATTTGACGACGGGTTGAAAGCTGAGCGTAGGCTGTTCATGGAAATTCAACCCACAATAGAGGCTGCAGCGCAGCGCTATGCATTTTTCGCTGAGCGTCAAACGTCGAAAATTCCCGATGTGCCATCAAAAACACCGATACGTTCTATTGAGAGTGTCGGCGTGATTGGTGCTGGCACGATGGGCGGCGGCATTACCATGAACTTCCTCAATATTGGTGTGCCCGTCACCTTAGTAGAGCAATCACAAGAAGCCCTTGACCGGGGACTGTCGGTGATCCGTAAAAACTATGAACGCACGGCAAAAAAGGGGCGAATTTCATCGCAAGATGTTGAAACGCGAATGAACCTGATCACGCCGTCAACTGATATGACGTCAATTGCAAATGTTGATCTGGTGATTGAAGCGGTATTCGAAACCATGGAAATTAAGCGCGATGTTTTTACGCAGCTTGATGCAATTGTTAAACTGGGCGCAATACTCGCAACCAATACCTCTTATCTTGACATTGATGAAATTGCGGGCGTAACAAAGCGCCCGCAAGATGTGATCGGTCTTCACTTCTTTTCACCGGCAAATGTAATGCCTCTATTAGAAGTTATCCGCGGGGAAAAAACCTCAATTGATGTCATCAATACATCGATGAAACTCGCCAAGAAAATTCGGAAAACGCCGGTTCTATCGCGCGTGTGTTTTGGTTTTATTGCCAACCGCATTATGTCTGTGCGCCGAACCCATTCCTCGAATTTGGCCCTGCAAGGGGTGTCGCCTGAACTTATGGACAGCGTTATCTACGATTATGGCTTTGCGATGGGACCGTTTCAGGTTTTGGACCTTGTTGGCCTTGATGTAATCACCCGGTTGCAAACCGAAAAAACAATCATGTCAGAGTTAGTTGCCATTGACCGACTCGGGCAAAAGAAAAATGGCGGTATTTATGATTATGATGATCAAAGAAATCGCACACTATCTCCTGTGGCCATGAAGGTCATCCGCAATCTTGCTGAAGAAAAAGGTGTTGAGCAAATTGATGCGGATCGCCAGGAAATATTGGAGCGACTAACCTATCCTATTATCAATGAAGCAACCAAGGTTCTCGCGGAAGGTATCGCGCTTCGCGGTTCCGATATCGATATTGCTTGCATAAAGGGATATAATTGGCCGGTATATCGGGGCGGCCCCATGTTTTGGGCTGATAGTGTTGGGCTTGATAAGATTGTCGCAAAATTGCGCGAATTTGAATCCCGTTTTGGGGATGAGTTTACACCATCACCATTCCTGATTGAGATGGCCGAAAGTGGCGGGAAGCTAAGCGAATATGCTATCGGGTGATGGGGAAGGGATCCAAGATGAGGACATTTGAGGACTATCTTGATCCAGAATTGATGCCAGCAGCCCCGGAAGTTTTGGGGACATTATTTTCTCTGGTATTAACCGATATTCCAGCCGCACGCTCTCTCTTGCTACAATTGAATGAGGTTGCCGAAAGCATGAATGGTGCTTTTGATGGCACTATCGACGAGACCCATGTGCCCGGCCTTGAAGGCGACCCAGATATCCGCATTCGCATCTATCGCCAAACCAATGCTTCTTCGCCGCAATCCACGCTGATTTGGTTACATGGTGGGGGCTGCGTCATGGGCAGTGTCGCTGATCCGCAAATATATCGGTATACAGATATAATGACCGTTATTTCTGTGGAATATAGGTTGGCACCAGAGCACCGTGCCCCGGCAGCGGCGCGGGATGCATGTGCTGTTTTAGAATATCTCCACGCTAATGCAGACAAATTTCAAATTGATAGAGATGGTTTGGTGTTGGGCGGGGTTAGCGGCGGTGCTGGTGTTGCGGCGTGCGCGGCATTGATGAACCGGGATCGATCGAATGTGCCGGTGAGGGGACAGTTCCTTCTCTCACCTATGGTCGACGATAAAATCGAGACGTCGCTATCAGCGCTAAAGTTTCCAGAGTGGGCATGGTCTCAAGACCACAACCGGACTGCCTGGAGCCTTTATGCCGAAACACCCAATCCATCACCCTATGCTGCCGCTCTGCGCGCGCAGTCCTTTTCAGGGTTACCGCCGGCCTATTTAATGTGCGGAGGGTTGGATCTTTTTAGAGACGCTACTATTCAATATGCACAAGCTTTGATGGGCGCTGATGTCAGCGCGGAACTGGCAATTTACCCCGGTGCCCCGCATGGCTTTGATGTCATGTCACCAATGGCGAAAACCAGTCTTCGTGCGATCGCTCATCAGCGCGATGCACTGCAGCAGTTTTCTCTATAATCAGACGCGTAAACTGAGCGAGCATGCATTGCACCTCAGATTTTAAAATTTGAGTAAGGCCGCGCGTTAGAAAAGTTCGGCCGGATTTTCAATATTTGATTTCAAAGACGCTAAAAACTGTGCGCCGGTCGCACCATCAATGGCGCGATGATCGCAAGACAGAGACAGCTGAATCATCGTTGCAAATGCACCTTCACCATTTGCCTGTTCGGTCCAGACGCGCCGACTTGTTCCAACAGCTAAAATCGCCCCTTGCGGTGGATTTATGATTGCGTCGAACTGGTCAATGTCAAACATGCCAAGGTTTGAAAGAGTGAAAGTTCCCCCTTCAAGGTCTTCTCTCGTTAACCGCGATGTGCGGGCACGGTCAATGAGTGCCGACGATGCTTCACTTAATTCGGTAATTGAGAGGTCTTGTGCATTTTTCAATACAGGCGTCGTTAGCCCTTTATCTGATGCAACCGCAATCGCAATATTGGCGGCCGAAAACCGGTGAATTTCACCATCATGAACGTGAACGTTCATATCGCGGTGGTTCATCAACGATGTTGCAAGCGCTTTTAATAGAAAATCATTGACCGAGAGCTTCACACCCGCAGCAGCGGAGCTAATTTTTTTAGCCTCAAGCAGGGGATCCAGACACGCCTGCGAGCGCAGGTAAAAATGTGGGATCGTCGTTTTCGCTTGGGTCAAGCGGCGCGCAATTGTTTTGCGCATAGACGACATGGGTAAAATTTCCGGCTCGTCGGAGGTCGATATTTCCGCGGGCGATATGCCAGCTTTGTTCAAGACGTCGGTTTTGGAAATTCGGCCACGTGGTCCCGTGCCGCGTACATCACCAAGATCGATGCCGTGGACCTTTGCCAATCGCTTTGCCAGCGGAGAGGCGTAGAATTTATCGAACTCATTCGTCAGAACAGAAATGTCGACGGGCGCGCCATCGCTCAGGGAAGGCGCAGCCGGGTTAACAGCTTGCTCAATATCTTGAACGGTTAGTCTTCCCTTTTGCCCGCTCCCTGAAAGGGTGGAGATATCAAGGTTCAGGCTCTCGGCCAGCGCGCGTGCTTTCGGGCTAATCGCGACGCCATCAGGAATAGGAGCACTGGCACTGGAGGCGCTGGGTTGGGCTGTGTTATCGGTCTGTTTTGCGCCCGAGGCAGCTTTACCCGCCGCCATAGATGTATCCGCGGCCTTAAAGTTGGCAAGAAACTCATCAATTGCGGTATCTGGTTGGCCGGCCTCTCCGAAAACAGCCAGTAATTCGCCAACAGTGCGCGTCTCGCCCTGCGGAGCGACGATTTTATAGAGAATACCGTCTTCGGGTGCTTCGACTTCATTGGTGATTTTGTCTGTCTCGACAAGGGCAATCAGTTGACCTTTATCAACACGATCTCCCTCACCGATCAGCCATTCGGCCAGCGTGCCTTCTTGCATCTCGATACCCCATTTGGGCATGGTAAATGCGCGTAACGTCATTATACAAATGCCTCTTTGCGATAGTTGAGAGTTTGATGAACGGCGGCAATTATTTTATCCGGGTTCGGAAGATAGGCCTGCTCCAGCTCTTTTGCGAACGGAACCGGTGAATGCGGCGCAGTTACAAGGGCGGGCGGCGCTTTCAGGCTCGAAAATGCTTTTTGACTGACGATTGAAGCAATATCGGCGGCAAGCGAGCACCGTGGCGGGCTTTCATCAACAACAATCAAGCGGCCAGTATTTTCGACGGAGTCAAGAATGGCTTCCTCGTCGATAGGGCTTGTGGTTCTTAAATCAATAACATCGCAGCTAATGCCTTCTTTCGCTAAAGCGTCTGCGGCGGCGGCGGCAAAGACGGTCATAAAACCGCAAGTCACAATCGTCGCATGCTCGCCAGAGCGCATAAGGCGAGCGTCCGCGAACTCAATAAGATAGTCGCCGTCCGGCACTTCTCCTTTTGAGGCGTAAAGGGCTTTGTGTTCCATAAAGATGACAGGATCGTCTCCCCGTAAGGCCGTTGTCAATAACCCTTTGGCATCAGCAGGTGTTGTTGGCATCGCAACTTTTAAGCCGGGCAGGGATGTTAGCATAGGATATACAGCTTGGCTGTGCTGTGCAGCTGCGTTTAAACCGGCGCCATAAGACATGCGAATAATGGCGGGACAATTTGTTTTGCCGCCAAACATGTAGCGAAATTTTGCCATCTGGTTCCAGAGTTGATCAAGACAAACACCGACAAAATCCGCAAACATTATTTCTGCAATGGGCCGCTTGCCTGATAGGGCAAGGCCCGATGCGGCCCCGACAATCGCCGATTCTGAAATCGGCGTATCAATAACCCGGTCTGCGCCAAACTTATCAAAGAGCCCGACAGACGTGCCCCATATACCGCCGGTGGATTCCGGTCCCCCTTCGGTCCCCATGCCGCCGACAATATCTTCCCCGAGAACAACAACATCGTCATTGCGTTCCATTTCGTCATGAATTGTTTGCAAAATCGCTTCGCGAAGCATCATTTCAGCCACAGAGTGCTCTCCTTAATAGGTTGCGTAGACATCATCCAACACCTCGGTTGGCGATGGTCTCGGCGCTTTGCGCGCACCGTCGACTGCATTGTCAATAATATCTTTAACGTCGGCTTCGATTGAATCGAGGTCTTTGCCGGTTAATTGTTTCGATTTCACAACCTGAGCCCGAAACATTTTCAATGGATCACGCTCTTCGCGGATTCGCTCTAATTCATTCTCGCCGCGATAGCGTTGGGGGTCGCCTTCAAAGTGACCATAAAACCGTTCCGTATCAAACTCCGCAGCGGCAGGACCATTGCCGGCGCGCACATATTCCAGCACCTCTCGCATGGTTTCAAAAACGTCGAAGAAATTTGATCCGTCAGCGCGCCACACTTTCATGCCGAAGGATTCGGCGCGGCTGGCAATATCATTGCTGGTGCCAACGGCGTAACTATCGCCAGTATTTTCGGAATAGTGGTTGTTTTCAAAAACAAAAATCGCGGGCGCTTTCGTGACAACAGCAAAATTCATGGCCTCAAATGTGGTGCCTTGATTGCACGCACCATCGCCAGAAAAGGCAATCGAAACAGCGCCCTTGCCATCGAGTTTCGACGCCAATGCCGCGCCCACCGCAATCGGCGCTCCACCGCCGACAATACCGTTCGCGCCGAGCATGCCTTTGTCGATATCGGCAATGTGCATGGACCCGCCTTTGCCCTTACACAGGCCATCGGCACGGCCGTAAATTTCTTTCATCATGCCATTCACATCGCATCCTTTGGCAAGGCAGTGGCCATGGCCGCGATGGGTGGAGACAATCCTGTCATTATTATCGAGTAATTCGCAAATGCCGACAGCGACCGCTTCCTGGCCCGCATAAAGGTGCGTGAAACCGGCGATTTCGCCTGTTTTGATTTCCTCGTGTAATCGATCTTCAAATTGCCGGATTGTGCACATTTGTTTGTACGCTCTTGTTAATGCGTCCCGATCAAGTTGCATGTGGTGTTCCTTCAAACTGGCCAGTCTCGAAAAGCCGGACAAAAGCATTATAGGCGGGATTTTCGCCGTCACGATAAGCTGTTTTTGTACTTATCGTCATTGCTCTACGAAATGTCCTTTAGATTTAACTCTAATCGGCATTTGCGCGATTGCGGCCTATTAAAAGCCATAGGTA
>CAYQXV010000051.1:13482-16966 GCA_964421675.1 uncultured Caulobacterales bacterium | reverse complement strand
AGGTTTTGCACACCCAATTGGAAAGTTGCAAAACCGGCAGTCTCCCACACCTATTTAGGGCATTTTACCAACGCCAATCGCCGGTTTATTGAGGGATATTTGTGCTAATATCGCGGCAAATAACCAGCCCGCTTGGCAGCAAGGTGCACAACTCAGTTATGCCAGTGCCTTTTCGCTGCTCTCGATCAGCCTCAAGGAACAATTTGCTCGCGGGAAAATCAATGATGTAGTTTTCTTCTCGCAACAAGGCTGCACTGACAAGCATTGCCGGGGTTTCTGAACGCTTCAATGTCTTGAACACGGGTAAGTTAGCGATCGAAACATGCTGGTTTGACCAGATCCGCTTGCCAATCTTGATCTGCGCCCCATTGGCGGCAGATTGTATTGGAATTGTCCCAAACACCCCATCAAATTCGATTTGACCGCGCAGATAATTGCGCACATTCACCCCAAATTTATTCGCCGCAGCCCAGTTGGCAATCGTTTCCGATGCCCCAAGATCCAGCAAAGCATCAACCGGCCTGCCCTGTACTCTCACCTCGATGATCGGCAAGCCAAATTCTACCAGCCCCAAATCATCAAATTCAATGGGAATGCTGACAAAACGTTGGCGATCGGGCGTATACCCACTTTTTGCAAAAATCAGCCGTTGATCGTCCACATTCACATACATGGAATATTGAGAAAGAAAGTCGAGCCCTAAAATCCCTGCCGGATGGGGGGACGGCGTTTGTGGGTCTGGCAGCGAAAATGAGCGTATATTTGTCTGTTCAATGCTGCCCACTGATAGGTTAGCAATGGGAAAAACCTGTCTATCTTCAGCAAGCACAGCGCCGTGTACAAATGTTGTTTCATCTTCAATAAATTCCAGCTCCAACGCCTGTCTGGTGCTTTCATAAACCAATGTCCGGGTGGCAGCAGAATCGATGATGAAATCCAGGGGACCTTGTCCATTCACGAAAACAGCGACGGTGATGCGTCCCTGATCATCAAATTCGTAGGGCATAATTGCGAGCACATCTTGAGCGCGTGCATCATCGATAAATTCAATTTCTGGCTCGCTCGAAACACAGCTGCTCAGGGCGATACAACACAATAAAATACGGCTTAGTTTAAAAACCATGGAAATCCTGTAAAGACATTTGCACCAGCCTACCAAACACCCACATGTTACCGATCAATCAAATCAATCCGTGTATAGGATACACCATATTCACATGATTAAACGTCGCACCCCCCGAAATGAAAACCATTTTACTGGTGGTGATGACGTTTCAGGTCAGAAAAGTACCGTAAAACGAAAGAATAAACGCAAAAAATCGCATGGTGCAAGTCAATCCATCGATAAGAAAAGCAAAAGAAAATCCGGCAAGACTTCCTCGTCTAAGGCCAAGTCATCTGGGAGATCGCGAAAAGACGGTGATCTGCCCCCTATTTTGCCGGTCGAAGTTCTTGCGGTTGATGATGATGGCGATTTGATTTGCGAACCGGTGAGTGAGCGCCATACCCCCAACGATGGCCGGGTCATTCGCATTACGGTCCCTTTTCAGGAAGCCAATCAACAAAAACCCCCGCCCGGTCGCGGCGACCGGCTGTTGGTTCGGGTTTCGGGCGACGGCGATCATAAAACCGGGCAGATCGTCCGGCGGTTAAACCGGGAAGTCAGCAGAGTTTTATGCATCGTTGAAAAGCATCGCGCCGGTATTGTCGCCGAACCGGTTTCGCGAAAGATCAAAGAAACATATTCAATCGCCCCGTCACATCTGAACGATGCCAAAGAAGGCGACATTGTATGGGTCTCACCGGAAGGCCGGGGCAATCGGCGCACTGGCCGTATTGGGCGCGGTAAAATTGTTGAAATTGCCGGCAATCTCGATGAGCCGGGTGCCTATTCCCTGATCGCGCTGGCCGACCATGACATTCGCATTGAGTTCCCCGAAGAGGTGATTGCGGAGGCGACAGACACGCAGCTGCCCACCATGGAGGGGCGCGAAGATCTGCGCGATACGGGCTTGCTGACAATCGATCCCGCCGATGCAAAAGACCATGATGATGCGGTGAGCGCGGTACGCGATGATGATCCCAATAATAAGGGCGGCTTTCGGGTTTGGGTTGCGATTGCCGATGTAAGCTGGTTTGTGCGCCCGGGCTCAGCCCTTGATGAAGAGGCGCTTGCGCGGGGAAACTCTGTCTATCTGCCGGACCGGGTTGTGCCCATGTTGCCCGAAGAACTATCCAATAATCTTTGCTCGTTGCGCGATGCCGAAGATCGCCCGTGCATTGCGGTTGAGCTGGTGATTAGCGCGGACGGCCATTTACGCGATCATCATTTCGTTCGCGCGATGATGCGTTCGGCGGCAAAACTATCTTATGAAGATGCGCAATCGATCATTGAAGGAAAAGACCACCCCACACCTTCAATCAATGAGGGCGTGCGTACGCTTTATGATGCCTATCAATGCCGTTTGGGTGAGCGGGCAAAACGCGCGCCCCTTGATCTTGATTTGCCGGAGCGCAAAATTATTCTGGGTAAAGACGGCCTTGTCAAAGATGTTGTCGCGCGCGATCGCTTTGATGCCCACAAGCTTATTGAAGAATTTATGGTTCTCGCCAATGTTGCAGCGGCAATAACGTTAGAGCGCGCCAAGCTTCCGCTTATTTACCGCGTCCATGACACCCCGGATCCAGAACGCCTTGATCATGCAAGAACCTATCTTGCGACCCTTGATTATTCGCTGGTCAAAACCAAAGCGATCCGGTCTGGCCATTTCAATCAAATCTTGAAAATTGCAGAAAAGCGCGATCAAAAAGAAATGGTCTCTGATGTTGTGTTACGCACCCAGCAACAGGCGATTTATAGCACAGAAAATCTTGGCCATTTTGGGCTTAATCTGGCGCGCTATGCGCACTTCACCTCCCCGATCCGGCGCTATGCGGACCTCACCGTGCACCGGGCGCTCGTTAAAGCCGGTAAGCTGGGCGAAGGGGCGCAAACCAAATCCGAAGCCGAACAGCTAGACGATATTGCCCAGGAAATTTCCAAGCTTGAGCGAGAGGCCATGCTGGCCGAGCGCGAGACCAATGATCGATATCTTTCAGAATTTCTCAGCGATCAAATCAACAATACCTTCAGTGCACGTATTAGAGGGGTAACGCGGGCGGGCCTGTTCGTCATGCTCGATGATAGCGGGGCCGATGGGTTTATCCCGATGCGTACCTTACCCGGCCGGGGGTGGTTCCATGACGAGGATCGAAACCGGATTGTCGATACAAAAAATGGTAGTTTCTATCAGCTTGGCCAGGGGGTGAGCGTTCAATTGCGCGAGGCAGCTCCCGTTGAAGGCGGGCTGGTCTTCCAAATGCTCTCAAAACCGCAAATTGATAAAAGGGAGCGCAAAGCAAAACCGAGAGCGCGTCAATCGACCAAATCCAAACCCCGTAAAAAACCGAAAAAAAACCGCCATTAGTGGCTGGGCGATCAATA
>CAYQXV010000051.1:0-13382 GCA_964421675.1 uncultured Caulobacterales bacterium | reverse complement strand
GGTTTTCGCAAACGCTCTGTTGCTTTTGGCAAAGCGGTGTATAGATAGCCCCATATCATGAATGGTCCAAATATGGGCACTCACCCGTACCCCAATATAGCCAACCCTGCCGGGATTGTTTACCTCCATCGGAGCACAATCAAACACAAGGATGCACCATGCAATCCGAACTCATTTATGTCCTCGCATTTTGCCTCGTCGTCTATGCCCTGCTTTCGCGCCCGCTTGGCTCTTCCATTATAAGTGGGCCAACCTTTTTTATGCTGTCGGGCATGCTGGTGGGCCCTGCTGGGTTGAAACTGATCCATATCGATATTGATGATGGGGTGTTGGAGCTGTTCGCAGAATTTACCCTCGGCTTGATTTTGTTTGCCGATGCGGCAACCACCGATACGCGCAAATTATTCCGCAATCCCGGATTGCCAGAGCGCCTGCTGCTCATCGCCCTACCCCTTACCATTGGCTTGGGCACGATTTTCGCGCTGATAATGTTCCCCGGTTTAACATGGCCGCAAGCCGGTTTGATTGCCGCCATTCTAGCGCCGACCGATGCGGCCCTTGGGTTGGCGGTTGTGAAAAGTACAAAAGTTCCCGAACGGTTGCGCCGCGCCATCCTTGTTGAGTCCGGCTTGAATGATGGATTGGCGCTGCCAGCTGTGCTGTTTTTTGCCGCCCTTTCTTTCAGCATGAGCGGGGAGACAGATATGAAAACAACCCAGTGGCTGTGGTTTGCCCTCTCCCAGATTGGTATTGGCATTGTCACCGGGCTGGCGCTTGGCGGTCTTTGTGGCTGGCTGGTCTCGCGGGCCAACGAAATAGGCTTTATCGATCACAATTTTAAAGGGCTGATCGCAATTGCGGTTGCGGTCTTGTCGCTGATTAGCGCTGAGCATATTGGCGGGAATAGTTTCATCGCAGCATTTGTCGCCGGGTTGGTTTTTGGCCGCTTGCAAAAGGCCGAAGCCGAACATTTGATCGAATTTATCGAAGAAGAAGGCCAATTGCTGAGCCTGATTGTATTCTTCCTGTTCGGCGCGGTTCTGTTGCCCCATGCCTATGAATATTTCACCGTCTTTTGCTTCCTCTATGCAATTTTCAGCCTGACCGTCATCCGTATGGTCCCGACAATCATTGCGATGAGCAAATCGGGTACCCAGATGGAAGATAAGCTGTTTGTCGGCTGGTTTGGCCCGCGTGGATTGGCATCCATTCTGTTTTTACTGATCGCCGTTGAGCATAGTGAGGGCATTGAATTGCCCCGCGTCGAGGCGGTCGTTTACATCACCGTATTCCTGAGTGTAATTCTTCACGGGGCAAGCGCGAATTATTTGTCCGGCTGGATCGAAAAGCGCCAACCAAGTTAAGGGACTATCATGCGTATTGAAGCCATATCGATTGGCAATAACCCGCCGCAAGACATCAATGTCATCATCGAAGTTGCGATGGGCGGACAACCGATAAAATATGAAATGGACAAAGCCGCGGGCACTCTGGTGGTGGACCGGTTTTTGTACACGCCCATGTCCTATCCGGGCAATTATGGATTTGTGCCGCACACCCTTTCAGATGACGGCGACCCTATCGATGTGCTGGTCTGCAATACCCGACCGCTCATGCCCGGTTGCATCATTAATGTCAGACCGATTGGCGTGATGTTGATGGAAGATAATGCAGGGCTCGATGAAAAGATCATTGCGGTACCCTCTGCCCATTTGACGCGTCGTTATGAGAATGTGCAAAACTATGACGATCTACCGGAGATTACACTCCAGCAGGTCAGCCATTTCTTTGAGCATTATAAAGATTTGGAACCGGGAAAATGGGTCAAAATCGGTGAATGGCAAGACAAAGATGTCGCGCAGAAATTAATCATCGAAGCCATTGAGCGCGGGAAGACGGCATAAAAGTCGCCGCATTGGAGCCCGCGATTGAAGTTCATTTCGTCACAAGGTCCGTACCAATATCAAATTGCGATTGAAACTGCCCTCTGGTTTTCTCCGTTAAGCGCACATCAATTTCCAGCACATCATCCAGCGTGTTTTCATGCATCACATCGCCCTTGGCATGTAAAAAAGCATGGGCAGCGCCATTATTGACGGGCACAAAACATTTATAGAGCAACCGATCTGCAGTCAGAATTTCATCAGCCAGGGTGAATAATTGCTCCAGCCCCTCGCCGGTTAATGCCGATATGGCAACCTTTACCGGATCTTGCGCGGTTCGCTCTGCCGTTTGCGCCGATAGGCGCTGGCCCGCCATCAAGGTCCGTTTTTCTTCTTCATCTAAAAGATCAACCTTATTGAGCGCCTCAATAACCGGGCGACCAAGGGCGGTGTCACTATCTTGGGAAAGCTCAATATCAATCCCTAATTCTTCGAGCACGGACAAAACATCGCGGCGCTGGGCTTCACTATCTTCATGGGCCACATCGCGGACATGGATGATTAAATCAGCTTCCAACACCTCTTCGAGGGTCGCGCGAAAGGCGGCGACCAGCTGTGTTGGCAGATCGGAAATAAATCCAACCGTGTCGGAAAAAATCGCTTCTTGGCCCGACGGCAAACGCTCCATGCGCATTGTCGGATCAAGCGTTGCAAAGAGTAAGTCTTGTGCTTTTACGCTCGATTGGGTGAGCGTGTTGAACAAGGTGGATTTGCCCGCATTGGTATAACCGATCAATGCGATAACGGGCTGGGGCGCACGTTTTCGTTTCGCGCGCTGCAGGGTGCGGGTACGCCGCACATTATCGAGTTTGCGGTTCAGCCTTACGATTTTATCGGCAAGAACGCGCCGGTCTGATTCAATCTGGCGCTCCCCTGGCCCGCCGAGAAATCCTGCCCCGCCGCGCTGGCGCTCCAAGTGGGTCCATGAGCGCACCAACCGAGAGCGCTGATAGGTCAGATGGGCAAGATCGACTTGTAACCGGCCTTCCGCGGTTTGCGCGCGGGCCCCAAAAATTTCCAGAATAAGCGCCGTGCGATCAAGAACCTTAACCTCAAGAAATGTCTCAAGGTTACGATGTTGCACTGGCGTTAAGCCATAATCGACAATCACCAATGTTGGTTGGCGCTCATGGGATTGGATAAACAGTTTGATTTCATCCAGCTTACCAGTGCCAAAAAGGGTTGCCGGTCTTGGCCGGGCGACAGGCACAATTTGTGCGTCAACCACCTCAATATTGATGGCTGCAACAAGGCCAACGGCCTCTTCCAATGCCCGTTCAGGAGAACGCATAAATGCGCCCTCACTAGCCCCCGAGGGGCCCGGGCCATGATTAGATAAAACAGGGTGAAGTACGAGAGCGGCATCCATATGCAAGCTCCATGATGATGGAAAGTCGCGCGAAGTCAAACCCACGACTGAAATGAAAGATAAAATGACGGAAGGGACCGCGCGCAATGTCGCGCTGTCGCAGCATAGCAGGGTAGTTTGCGCTATGATTTGTAGAAATGGTTATTCATCATCGTCTTCTTCCCCATCCCATAAATTGACCGGGCTTCCGGGCATTACGGTGGAAATTGCATGCTTATAAACAAGCTGAGCATGACCATCTCTGCGCAATAAAACGCAGAAATTATCGAACCAGCTTACAATTCCCTGAAGCTTAACGCCGTTCACCAGAAAAACCGTAACAGGAATTTTTTCTTTGCGGACATGGTTCAGGAATACGTCCTGAAGATTTTGTTTTTTATCGCTCATTATCGGAGTCTTTTTTAATTAGGCTTTTAATTCATTCCATGGCCACAAATCCGCGGACTGACCCCGAGACTTGTATTGCCGATCGATCATTAGATTAGCGTCGATATTTTGCAATGCAACAAAGAAAATCTATTTTACCAACGCAGAAATACTATTGTTGGCAGAAAAGTAAGAAAAAGCCATCAATTTCGGCGTTATTTGCGCGAGGCTCGCCAAGTTTCCAGATTATGACAGCCAGAATGCGCGGTTAAATAGCGCGAGGGCCGCGACCGCTTCCACCCGACCCAGGATCATCGCAATCGACATGATGGCCTTTGAAACGCTATCGAACGCCCCATAATCGGCCAATCCGCCCTGGGCGATCGCCAGTAATGGTCCGGCATTGGACAATGTTGCAACCGCTGCGGTTGTCGCCAGCTCAAAACTGTGTCCGGTAAACGTAAAGCTTAGGGTTAGGGCGCCTAGCACAAATGTAAAGGCAAGGAAGTGCATCCACACGCCAAGTTCATTTTTGATTTTTGCAGTGCCCTGAATTGCATTTGGCAGAACGAGTTTTCGGATTTCTTCGCGCGCGCGAGCCATAATCACAAGCCATCGCTGAATTTTAAACCCGCCCGCTGACGACACTGCTGCCCCGCCTACAAGGGCTGTAATGATGGCAACCGGCAATGGCGGCATTTCGCCAAGAATATATCCATTGGTTGAGAGTAAGGACGCCGCATTAAACCATTGCGCGGGAATGAGGTCGATATCCCCTGCCCCGGCCAATACCCAGAATAAAATTCCGAGGACAAATATCATCACCACATAGGTTTCGGTTTCATTATCTTGCACCTTGTTCCAGGTGCCGCGCATAACAAAACTGATAAAAAGAAAATTCATGCCGGAAAACATAATGAACGGCACCATAAGCGAGGGCAATCGCGCATCATATCCGGCAAAGCCATCACTATGGGGGATCATGCCGCCGGACGCTGGCAGCGATAACGCCATGATCGCCGCATCAAACATTTCAATATTGCCAAGGGACAAGACAATAAATGCGGCGAGCGTCATGAGTAGATAAACGCCGGCGAAAAACACCAGACCATTGTGAAAAGAACGCAAATAGGAATCATCATCGCCGCGTGAAAACGGCACATGCAATCGTTCAAGCCCATAAAAAGCGGGGCGTACAATAATCGCCGCCGCAAAAGCAATCGATACAAGCCCGCCAACCCATTGTAATAAAGCGCGCCATAATAATCCGGTTGGATCGCCCACAAGAGTTTCTATCGATAACCATGCACCGGTGGTGGTCAGTGCTGAGATTGATTCAAAAAGACCATCGCCAATCGATGCCCCGTTTAATATGAGCGGAAGCGCGGCAAAAAGCGGGGCAATGGTCCACCATAAAAAGACCAGCAATAATCCGCCGCGAAAATCAGAGGGAGGACGCTTTGTGCCAGTTGCCGCAAACAGGCCCGCACCAACAGCCAGAGTGACAAATCCCGCAAATAGCCAGGGCGCATTATCACCGCCCAGCAAGCTGGCATGAATGGCGGGAATGCCCATCAACAAGCCCAGCCCCAGCAAGCCAATGCTGAGCGTACTGAGAATACTGGTCATGCCCATATGGCAACCCGCTTTGCTAAGGAGTTCACGCTAAAATACACTTGGATAATCAGAAAAATTCAACACTGACCCGGAACATTTGCTCAACATCTTTGACATGTTCGCGCATCGCCATC
Organism: uncultured Caulobacterales bacterium; assembly: GCA_964421675.1. Taxonomy (GTDB): domain Bacteria; phylum Pseudomonadota; class Alphaproteobacteria; order Caulobacterales; family Parvularculaceae; genus CALLPQ01. Next base: position 7,953 of record CAYQXV010000051.1, on the reverse strand, counting down.
AACACAACCCGGTCGCCAGGTTGGATAACGAAATCCGCATAAGGCATAAACACATCATCGCCGCGCGTGACCGCACCAACAATAACACCGTCCGGCAGGTTTGAGTCTTTTAGTGGCTTATCGACAAGCGGCGATGTTTCAAGAGCAACCGCATCAATGATCTCCGCATTGCCATCAAACAGAGAATATAATCCCTTAATCCGGCCCCGGCGAATATGTTGCAAAATTGATGATATGGTGGTTGCTCGTGGGTCCAAAAAGCGATCAATGCCCACAGCCTCACTCACTGCGCTATAACCGGGATCATTGACCAATGTGAGCGCGCGTCTTGCGCCTTCTTTTTTGGCAATCACCGATGATAAAATATTGACCTGATCATTATTGGTGACCGCAATAACGGTCTCTGCGTCTTGAACGCCCGCTTCGTGCAATAATTCCCGGTCCAGTCCATCTCCCTCAAGCACAATTGTGCGCTCAAGGCGTTCGGCGACAAATTCCGCGCGCTTCCTGTCCTGCTCAATCAGGCGCACTTTCATGCCCTTCAAGCTTTCCAAACCGCGGGCAACATTAATGCCAATATTACCGCCGCCAATAATAATGACTTTGCGCGCACGGCTAACCGCCACCCCTAAAATATCCAGCGCACGCGGAACATTTTCCCGCTTGCAAACAAAAATAATCTGGTCGCCAGCTTCCAACTGATCATCGGAATGAGCGCGCCATAATTTTTCACCGCGCCGGATACCCACAATCGTGATGCGCAAATCCGGAAATAAATCGTAAAGCTGGTTAAGCGGGGTATCAACAACCGGGCATTCTGCGGGCAGTTTAACGCCTACGGCCCAAACTCGGCCATCAACGAATGAGGTTACATCAAACGCACCGGGCGTGATGATCCGCTGCATGATAGCTTCACTGACCGCTAGTTCTGGCGAAATAATCACATCAATGGGTAAGTGATTGCGGCTAAACAGATCAGAATATTTTGGGTCCAGATAGCCTTGTGCCCGAATACGCGCAATTTTAGTGGGTACATTGAACAATGTATGGGCAATCTGACAGGCAATCATATTGACCTCATCGGAATGGGTCACAGTAATGATCATATCCGCTTCGCGCGCACCTGCGGCGGCAAGAATATCGGGATAGGACCCATTGCCGACGATACCGCGAACATCAAGACGTTCGGATATTTCACGGATTAACGTTTGGGAATGGTCAATAACGGTAACGTTATTTCCTTCATTGGAAAGACGGCGGGCAATACCATACCCAACCTGCCCTGCACCGCAGACAATGACCCTCATCTTAAAAGATCCTCATCTTAAAAATTCCCGCCTCAATAGGGCTAACATCGAAAGGACGTGTTTCAACCGCGTGACTAATACGAACGAACCGCCATCTGGACGATTGAAACCACCTATTTGGATGGCAGTTCAGCAACCGCGTCACTCATACCGCTCGCAACGGCCGCCGCACCATTTTGATTATTAACACCCAGAGCCTTTAATTTCCTGTGAAGAGCGGAGCGCTCCATCCCGATAAAAGCCGCGGTTCTGGAGATATTTCCGCCAAAACGGCTAATCTGCGTAACAAGATATTCACGTTCAAATCGCTCCCGCGCCTCGCGCAATGGCATTGCAATAATTTGCTCCATACCGCTATTTGAGGTTGTAGAAAAGCCGCTATTGGTCACTTCTGCCGGTAAATCATCGCTGCCAATAGAATCCTCGCTGTCGCGCGGGGTTAAAATTAGGGTTCGCTCAATCACATTGCGTAATTGGCGCACATTTCCCGGCCATGAATAGGTTTGCAAGGCGGCAATCGAGTCGCTTGAAAAGCTTCGTCTGGGCAGGCCATGCATTTTTGAAAGGCGGTCGACAAAATAGTTTACCAGTTCGGGAATATCCTCCCGGTGCTGACTAAGCGGGGGCGTATCAATCGATACAACATTCAGACGATGGAAGAGGTCTTCGCGAAACCGCCCATGGGTCGCATCGTCTAAAAGATTACGTGAGGTGGTTGAGACAATCCTGACATCAACCTCCACGGATCTATCGCCGTTAATGCGCCGGAACCGTTGATCAACCAGAACGCGCAAGATTTTGCCTTGAGTTTCCAGCGGCATATCGCCGACCTCATCGAACATTAGGGTCCCGCCATGGGCTTTTTCCATCAGGCCCGTGGAGCGCAATGACCCATCGGCATTATCAACCCCGAACAATTCTTCTTCCATCCGGTCCGGCGAAATCATAGCGGCGCTGACAATGATAAAAGGACGGTCCGCGCGCGAGGATTGCTCGTGCAATAGCCGTGCAATCATTTCCTTGCCCGAGCCCGGCGGTCCGTTCAACAACACCCGCGAGCGCGAATCCGCAACCCTGTCGACAACACTGCGCAACGCGCTAATGACCGTCGATTGTCCTACCAATCCCCAATCGGGCATGCGCCCTTTCAGTTCTGAATTTTCCTGGCGCAAGCGCGTTGCCTCCAGCGCGCGGGTTACCGCAAGAACAAGACGGTCGGCATTAAAAGGCTTTTCAACAAAGTCATAAGCGCCTTTGCGAATAGCGGCGACCGCAGTTTCAATCGTGCCATGTCCCGATATCACAATGACCGGTAGATCAGGATGATCGGCTTTCACCGCTTCGAGAATTTCGATGCCATCCAATTTTGAACCTTGCAGCCAAACATCGAGGATCATCAAGGCCGGGACACGCTCGCCAATCATCGCCAACACTTCATCAGAGTTGGACGCAGCGCGCGGCGCAAAACCTTCATCTTCCAAAATACCAGAGACTAGCTCTCTAATATCTTCTTCATCATCAACTACCAGAATATCTACAGCCATGATTTTCCCTTACGCCTTCTACCAATCTTTACACGAACCTTATCGTCTATTCTGCTGCGGTTTGTTTTGCCTGCAGCTCAGCTGAAAGAGGCAGCGTTATCAATATAGATGCCCCCGTTGGACCCAAACGGGTATCGTCTTCAAATGAGAGTAATCCGCCATGCTCTTCGGCAACCTTTTTAACAATCGCAAGACCGAGCCCGGTGCCTTTTTCGCGGGTTGTCATATATGGCTCAGCCATGCGATGGCGCTGAGCAGAGGGCAGCCCGATGCCATTATCGATAATTTCAATATGAGCAAAACCGTCCGCTTTTTTGTGAACCTGAATTAAAACACGGCCCTTTAAGGGCTCGCTGCCATCCTCGGTTTTTGAGGCCAATCTGGCACCAATCGATTCAGCGGCATTTTTAATCAGGTTGGTTAGCGCTTGAACAATCAACCGACCATCGCAGTCCACAAGGACCGGCGTGTCGGGAAGTTCGGTATCAAAGGTAATTTCTGGATAGGTAACGCGCTGGGGAAAGGTTGCCGATTTTGCCAGCTCGCGCACATCCTCACAATTAATGACGGGCGCGGGCATACGCGCAAAAGAAGAGAATTCATCAACCATGCGGCCAATATCGTGCACCTGGCGAATAATCGTATCGGTACATTTATCGAAAACTTCAGGGGACGACGTAATCTCATTGAGATATTTGCGGCGCAATCTCTCCGCGGAAAGTTGAATGGGGGTAAGCGGGTTTTTAATCTCATGAGCGATGCGCCGGGCAACATCCCCCCATGCCGCATTTCTTTGCGCGCCAATGAGCTGGGTAATATCATCAAGGGTGACAACAAAGTTCCGCGCGCCTTCAGACTCTTCGCGCACAATCCGTACATTGAAGGTTTGCGTTCTGCCGGAGCGTAGAAAATCAACCTGCCCGCCAACGGCGCTATCGCCGCTAACGATGGCTTCTTCAAATATCGGCTCAATCTCTGGGACCAGTTTTGACAGATGCATGCCAATCATCCGGTTTTCCTCAAACCCTAACAAATCCGCAGAGGAACGATTGGCAAGGGTCACCCGACCATCGCTGCCAACGCCCAAAACGCCCGCAGAAACACCGGACAAGACGGCCTCGGTAAATTGTCGACGCTGGTCGAATTGGCGGTTTGTCTCAATCAAATCTGATCGTTGGGTTTGCAATTGTGCGGTCATTCGGTTCATGGACCGGGCAAGCTCGCCGACCTCCCCGTCATCTTTATAGACAGAAACCCGGGCGGCCAGATCGCCGCTGGAGACCCGGTCGGCCATGCCAACCAAGCGCCCGATCGGGCTAACAATCTGTGTCGCAGCGCCCAGCGCCAGCCAAACCGCGCCAAACAAAATGGTAATGCCCAAAACAACATAGCCCGCAACAAATACGCGCTCGAGACGGCGGCGTCCTTGAATTGCATTGCCCCAGTCCGCAGCCATCAACCGCACTTGCTTCATGCGCGATGCGAGACCGGGATCAATGGTTTTGTAAACAACCAGATAGCCCCCGCCATAGTCAGGAATTTTTAAAACACCGCGCCACATATCCAAGTTGGTTGTGTTATTCGCACCAAAGCTATGGGCCGCCGGCCTAATGACATTGCCATCTTCATCACTTTCATAGACCCGGTCCATCTGATCAAACACCGCCATGCGTGGCAGCGCATAAGTGCCTTCTTCGCTCTCAATGCGCGCAATAATGTTTCTTTCAGAGTCGAGAAGGTAGAGCGCTGAAAATCCGCGACTGACGAGCTGAACCTCGCTTAGATATCGCCGAAAGCCAATCGGTGCATTGCCAAACCCAAGCCCATTTAATTCATTACGATGAATATCGGTTGCCGTGCGCAACATGTCATCAAGAATGACTGATGAGTTATACTGAACAAGTTCATTGGCAATATCGCGCGCGGTTTGGTGATAGGCCTCAATGCGCTCGCCGAACACATTGTTCAAACTTGTTCGCAACACGGTAAAGGTAAACAAAAATGCGATGATCGCGGGGATAACCGCAACGACCGCAAACCAACGCACCAATTGCATGTGAATGCGCGAGCCCGCCAATTGGTTCCGCCGCTCATACCACACATGCCATAAGCGCGTGCCAACCAGGATCGCAAAGGCCGACGCAATCGCAACATTGGTCACCACAAGGCCAATCAGCCAATGGCGGGGTGCCGTTTCCACGGCCGGTGACATGAGAAAAATTGACGATAAAAATACGCTTAAACCCGCAAGCACCAACGCGATAAATGCCGCACGATTGGACTGCGCCCAATGGGGTTGGGGCAAATGAGAACGGCGATCCTCCGGGCGCGGTTCATCCGCTCCTGAGGTCTGGCCTTGTGTGTCTTTTGTATTCGTCAACAAATAAACAGACCCTATTCCATGCTCTGTCCGGCAAGCCTGACTGCAAATCCAGCGTGCCCGATGACATTGCGTCGCCCCGCAAAAGCGTTGCCCATACGACACGAAGCCCTTGGTCATATGCGGCTAATCAGTTTGCTTAGCTGTTATGGTGTCACGAAATGTTGCTAAGAATCAACACTTTTGTTGCGGAAATGCTGCTCTTAAAACATTCCCCGTCTTAGGCCGCGCCATCGAGGCAATTCTCGTCTGGTGTGGCTTCAAGGTTTTTCAGTGCCTTAATGACCTTTTCCGGAGAGGTCAGCTGGCAAATTTGCGCCCTTAATGCACGCTTGGAGCCGTCTGCGAGCCCGATATCGAGTTGATCGATAAAGGCAGCAATATGCTTGCGGGCCATGCGAATACCGAGCGGCGTGCCGTAAATCTCCAGCATGCGCTGATAGTGATCCACCATGGCCTTAATCTGCGCAGCAATGGGCGGGATCTCCAGACTTTCAGCACCCGTATCGAGGGCCTTTGCCATGGACCCGGCGAGCCAAGGGCGCCCGGTGGTGGCACGCCCAATCATGACCCCGTCCGCGCCCGATTGCTCAAGGGCCGCTCTTGCATGGTCCAACGTTTCAATATCGCCATTGACCAGAACCGGAATCGTGACCGCTTGCTTGGTGTCCTTCACGGCGGCCCAGTCGGCGGTGCCTTTATAAAACTGATTGCGGGTTCGCCCATGAACGCTGAGCATCTGAATGCCAGCCTCTTGAGCGCGCGCGCCAATTTCCGGCGCGGTCAGTAAGTCCTTATCCCAGCCAAGACGCATTTTAAGGGTCACGGGAATGGAAACCGCATTGACCGTCGCTTCAATCAGCGCCAACGCCCGGTCCGGATCGCGCATCAAGGCCGAGCCCGAAAGCCCGCCCGTAACCTGACGCGATGGGCAGCCCATATTAATATCGATGATATCGGCCCCTGAATCTTGAGCGAGGCGCGCACCTTGCGCGAGCCATTGCGGCTCGCGGCCTGCCAATTGGATCACAAATGGGAATGGACGGTTTTCATCCGCGCCGCCAAGCGCCCGGCGCACCACATCTGGGCGCTCACGCACAAGCTCCTCGCTGGCCACCATTTCCGAGACAACCAGCCCCGCGCCCGCAGACCAAGCAGCCTCGCGAAAGGCAAGATCGCTGACCCCGGACATGGGCGCCACGGCAACCTTATTGCGCAACTGAATATCACCAATGCAAATCGTCATGATCAGCGCTATAACCGTGCAATCGTTAAATCACAAGGAACTCCCAACCATGATGGATACGCTGTTAAACCCCGTGCTCGCGCTCATCGTGTGGAGCCTCCTCATTTGGGTACTCATGTATGCCCGCCGCATCCCGGCGATGCAGGAAGCAAAAATAGATCCGCAAGATGCCCGCCATCCCGGCTCCCTATCGTCCTTACCCAGCAGCGCAAGATCGGCAGCGGACAATTATAATCACCTGCATGAACAGCCCACCTTATTTTATGCGCTTTGCTTTTATGCCCATCTTAGCGGAGCCGCGAGTCCGCTGATGATTGCGCTCGCCTGGGCCTATGTGATTGGCCGCGTGATACACTCGCTTGTTCAGGTTACGGTAAACCTCGTCATGGTTCGGTTTTCTGTGTTTTGTCTAACCTCATTTGTTTTGATGGCGATGGCCGGCCTTGCGATCGCCAATCTCTAACGCATTCACACATTTTCATTGCGTCCATAAAGCGCACGCAAAGCGCGGGCAGAGACGATATTGGCGTTGAATAACCACACCAAGCCATTAGATTGGGCCCATGGCAGAAACGGAAATATTTGGCGGTGAAAACCGCTCATGGGTGCGCGCCTTAGGGCGCGGCTTTGCCAAACGGTGCCCGCAATGCGGCGAAGGCAAATTGTTCTCTGGCTATGTCAAAAATGTCAGCACCTGCAGCGTGTGCAATCTCGATATTTCCGGCCATAAGGCCGACGATGCCCCGCCCTATTTTACCATCATGGTGATTGGCCATTTGATTATCCCCCTCGCCCTTGCCTTTCGCCAGCTGTTCGAACCACCCCTCATGGTGCAATTCGCGGTCTGGACACCAATCCTGATTGTCGCGACTTGGGCGTTTTTACCGCGCTCAAAAGGGGCAATGATCGGCGTGCAATGGGCAAATCGCATGCATGGATTTAGCACGGTGTCGCCGCGGCCCGGCGCAAATGCCGCCCGCCAAGAGCTGCCCCAATAGCGCGGAAAACGCCCCAAAACGGCACATCTAAAAGGAGGTCCTACCCGCTAAATGGGGCGATCCCTATCGACCAGCGGGCCCAAACCAAATAAATGAACCCAGTTGGCGCGCGGTGCGCTTATTGCCCTTGACACTCACAACGATATTCCTATTGTCCAGCGCTCAGATTTAAATCGCCAGGCAACACCATGCCCCCGGCGCACCGCCCTTTCGGAGATGGATAATGGCTAAGCCAACCACAGTTAAAATTCGCCTGAACTCAACAGCAGGTACTGGTTTCTACTACGTTACCAAGAAAAACACGCGCACGATGACGGAAAAGCTTGTCTTGAAAAAGTATGATCCTGTTGCTCGTAAGCATGTTGAATTTAAAGAAGGCAAAATCAAATAAACGATTTTGCCCATGAGGGTGCCTAAGATTAGCGCTCCCACCCCAATTGATGATCAAAAAAAAGCCCCCGGTTCGGGGGCTTTTTTG
>CAYQXV010000050.1:0-17838 GCA_964421675.1 uncultured Caulobacterales bacterium | reverse complement strand
CCTCTGCAAAAAAGATTGGCCGCCGCAAGGCCAAACCGAGTAAATAGGAACAAGACCCATGCAGCCTGAAGAAAGAATTATCGTTGCGCTGGATGTGCCGAGCGCACAACAAGCCCGTCAGATTGTGGACGATATTGGCGAGGCCGGACGGTTCTATAAAATTGGCTACCAATTAATGCCGATTGGCGGATTGGAGTTGGCAAAAGAATTGACCGATGCTGGCAAGAAAGTTTTTCTCGATTTTAAATTTCACGACATTGGCAATACGGTTGAACAGGGAGTGCGCAGCATCGCCCAATTCGGTGCGGACTATTTGACGGTGCATGCTGAGCCTGATGTTTTGCGCGGTGCGGTTGCCGGGCGCGCAGAGGACCCGCGGTTAAAGGTGCTTGCGGTGACGGTTTTGACAAGTTTGGATCAGGCAAGTTTGACCCGAATGGGCATTTCCACACCGCTTGGCGACCTTGTTTTAGAGCGCGCGAAGATGGCGATAGATAGCGGCGCCGATGGAATTGTTGCCTCGGCAATGGAGGCGGCGCGGTTGCGCGATGCCCTTGGCGATGATTTTGATATTATTACACCGGGTATCCGCCCGGCGGGGGCAGCCCGAAATGACCAACAACGCATCGTCACACCGCGTGATGCCATAAATAATGGCGCTACGCGGCTGGTGATTGGGCGTCCCATTGTTGCGAGCGATAACCCTGCCAAGGCCCATGGGGCAATCGTTGAGGAGCTGCGCCAAATCTGAGCCAGAGCACGCTATTTTCGCGGCGAGCCCGTAAAATCACGTCTAAAACCTTTCCCTTTTGCCATTGAGCACCTATCTTTGCCCCTATGTCCTCCCGGTGAGGGGGCTCAATGATGAAAGGCGCGATCAAACGCGCGATCTCAGGAAGGAAAACGCTCATGAGTGAAGCGATCAATCCCGATCGATCAACCAGCAATCAGTCCGATGACACATCATTGTCAGACCATGATTCAAATCCTGACATGGTTGAAATACCGGCAGACAAACGCCAGGCAAAGCAGATTTTGCGGCGCTCGCGCAGATCTATTTTCGGCGCATTTCTTGAACGGGCGCGCAAAGAAAGCGGAAAGACAACCGCCATCATTGACGGCGATGGCCGAAAGCTAACCTATCAAGATATAACCCGGGCGGCCTTTGGTTTGGGTGGTCCGATTGCAAAAAAAACCCAGAGCGGGGAGCATGTTGGTATTTTGTTACCGACGGGGGCGGGAGTTTTGATCTCCTGTTTTGCCTTGCACTCGCGCGGGCGCATCCCCTCCATGTTAAATTTTACTGCCGGGGCGAAAACACTCAAAGTTGCCGGTGAGGCCGCCAAAATCACCAAAGTTTTGACCGCGCGAAAATTTGTTGAGATCGGGAAGCTTGAACCCTTAATTGAAAAACTAAGCGAAAATTTTGAGTTTTTATATCTTGAGGATTTGCGCGAAGAGGTCGGCGCGCTTGATAAGTTTCGTGCGATTGCCGGCCCACTATTCCCGTCCTTGCTGTCGCATCAGCCAAACCCCGATGATACCGGGGTTGTTTTGTTTACATCGGGTACAGAAGGTTTGCCTAAAGGCGTGGTGCTTAGCCACCAAAATGTGCTTGCTAATATTGAGCAAATTTCTCAACATGTTGACTTGCAACCCAATGATGTTTTTTTCAATCCCCTCCCGGCATTCCATTGTTATGGCTTAACCGCGGGTTCATTATGGCCCGTCATTCAGGGTCATCCGGTTGTGTTTCATCCTTCACCCTTGCAAACAAAAATCATCCCTAAACGGATTTTTGAAACCAGTTCGACGGTTTTGTTCGCGACGGACACATTTCTTCAGCAATATATGCGCGCAAGCGATGATGGCGGTATGAGTTCTTTGCGCATTGCCGTTTGCGGCGCAGAGCGCGTGCGCGATGATACGCGCCAAACAGCAGAGAAAAAATTCTCATTCCAAGTCTTGGAAGGGTATGGCGTCACGGAAGCGGCGCCTGTGCTTGCGGCAAACCAGCCGGAAGATATACGCGCGGGGACGGTTGGCAAATTACTACCTGCGATCGATTACCGTCTGGAGCCAATTGAAGGACTGGAAGATTCCGGCCGCCTTCAGGTGCGCGGGCCCAATATTATGAAAGGCTATCTATCGGCCGATAAACCCGGTGAGGTGCAACCTTTGGGCGGCGGAGGCTGGTATGATACGGGGGACGTTGTTGCGGTAGACCGGGAGGGGTATCTATCCATCCGTGGGCGCATGAAGCGCTTTGCCAAAATTGGCGGCGAAATGGTATCGCTGACCGTGGTGGAAAATTGTGCATCCGCGGTTTGGCCAGACAATATGCATGCAGCAGCAATTTTGCCGGATAAGAAAAAGGGCGAGCAGATCGTTTTGGTCACGGACCGACAAGAGCCCGACCGAAATCTATTGCTGCGCTGGGCCCAGTCCCACGGCGTACCGGAAATTGCAGTCCCTAAAAAGATTGTCTGCGTTGATGAAATTCCGGTGCTGGGAACAGGCAAGACAGATTTTGTCTCCGTCACCAAGCTGGCGCACGCTCATTTCAATCCGGCCAATCAGACGGAAAACGCTGCGAAAGATGAAAGTGCTGTTGAAAGTGGTAAAGAAGGTGCGTCAGAGCCAGCTGACAAAGCGCCGCTTGAGACCGCCTATGACAGTCTCATTGATAAAAAAGCTGCCGAATAATTTCTAAGCCGCGCAAAGAGCGCGTCAGCAAGCGATGTTTTCGACCTTTTTTCCCGCGCATCCTGGCGCACATATCGTCGACGGTTTTGACGGCGCACTTGTTTTGAGCGCAGAGCAACGCCCACAAACCCGGTAATCATCAACGCCCATACGCCCGGTTCTGGCGCGGGTGCAGCAACAGAGACCACTTCACCGTTAATCTGAACATAGTCGACCCGAACACCTTCCGCCGTACTACTCGTGGCACGGGTTATAAATTCAACAAAATTACACCCGCCAATGCTCGCGCACTGGTTTTTTGTAAAATTGGATAAGCTGATCGTTTGCCCGGTAAAAAAGAGCCCGCGCCGAACAATGCGTATTTCCCCGTCAACATATTGACCTAAGCGGATTTCGCCAATTGCAGCGCCTCCGCCATTGGGGGGCAATGTAAAGAAGGAAACATCGTCCGTAATTGATGTTGCAAAGGGTTCATCAAACAATAATTGTAAGCTCTCACTACGCGCGATAGTAACGCCTGCATTGTCACCAGCAACGGACAGGGCTGTTACCTCGTCGGCGGTAAGATCTGTTGGCGAGAGATAAGTTGCCGTTTCCCCATAGGCCGGTGCGCATAGCACGGCCCAGATCGCACAAAACTTTAAAACTAGCCCGATAACCAATTGCACATGCTGCCCGCGAAATGCAGCATTCAATGGCACACGCTTTGTTAAGCTGTGAGATGTGGTGGAACTCGCCATACCTTAAGATGCAACAGCTACTCTTAATCCTGGATAAACAAAATTAGTTAATCCGTATTAAGAATTACTAAATTTATCAGCGTTAAGACTCTCGTAACCAATCATAATATGTCCCTCAACCCAAGAGAATTGGCGCACAATTAGGATTGCGTTCAGCTTTTTTGCCTAAGAATTGGTTTAGTGTCGCAATTTTGACCATATGCGCAACCCACGCGTGACAGTGAGTTTACCAAAATTCCTGAAGGTCTTGAAATTTTGTTGAGTATTGGAGTCAGGTCTGTGTTCTTATTAAGCCATTTGTTTCGTGTGCGTATGATCGTATTATGTGCCGCAATTTTCTCCAATATCATTCCGTTCACTATCGCTCATGCCAGTTCTGACCAGCGTGCCAAAGTGGCTAGCGGGGAAACCCAAGTGCTGGCGCGTATTGGTAAGCGCGAGATTACGGTTAGCGAATTGCGAACAGAAATGATCCGCCTGGGGATAACTGAGGTAACGGTTCAAACTGAGAAGTTTGCCATGCAGTCTATTCTCAATCGCCACCTTCTTGTCAATGCAGCAACCGATGCAGGCTTTCATCGCAAGCCCGATGCGGTGATGCGCGTCAAGGCAGCGCAGGACCAAGCATTGGCTGACTTCTTTTTGGCAACCGCGTCACAACCGCCAGAGCCGACCTTGGCTGAAGTTGAGGATTATATTTCCAACAATCCCGGCCTGTTTGCGCAGCGCAAACAATATACGTTTGAAGTATTGTCACTACCAACATCACAGTTTGACGCCGAGGCTATGACAGCCCTGTTCAGTGAAACTGCAGACTTCAGTGATTTTTCTGCTGCGTTGAAGGCTCAAAATATTGATCATTCGATCAAGCCTTTGGTTCAGGCATCTTCGTCATTTCCATCCGAGATCCGCAAGCAGCTTTCAAAATATACTATCAACGACAATATCGTGATTAAGGCGGATCGTGAAACGCAAATTATGAAAATCCTCAAAGCCGAGAGCGATCTTGCGCCATCGGCACAATGGCCTGCAATTGCAAGGCGTATTGTTAAGGAAGAAAATGCAGTTCGGCGCGCGCGTGCGCTTGTTGATTCACTTAAGCTTGGCAATAGCGTGATTTATTATCGTGAGGAATTGGCACCTAGTTCAACCGCTAGTCAAAAAAATCAGAAACCACAAAAGGCGACAGGAAAATAGGCGCCTTTGATGGAACTCGATCCAGTAAAAATATTCTATGGCTTAAAAGCGCGTAAGTTCCTGATCCTGTTCATGGGGTTGGGCTTTGCGGCTATTGCGGCGGTTTTAAGTTTAAAACTGCCCAAGTCATATGAGGCACGTGCGATTGTGCAGGTGGACTCGGTGCAGAAAAACACATTGACCGGCCGCATTGAACATAGCGCGCGGGTTGCTGAGTTTCTCGGCCAGCAAGCGGCTATTGCGCAAAGCCGCACGGTTGCGCTCGTTGTTATTGATCAGCTGGTGGAAGAGGGTTTCTTTTCCATGACTGACTTCGAAGCAACATGGCGCGAACGCACCGGCGGAGAAACCATTGCTGGCAATGATGCTCGGTTATGGGCAGCCGATCAAATTTTGTCGCGCTTGACCGTAACAGGGGATGCGTTGGCGAGCTCTCTCAATTTTAGTTTTGTGAGCAATGATCCCTCTCATTCGGCAAAGTTAGCCAATGCATTTGCAAACGGATATATGCTGACGGTCTTGTCCCAGCGCCAACGTCGTTCGGCAAGAAATGCACGAAAATTTTCTGATGAAACAACCGCGCTCGCGGCTGATGTTAAAGATGCAAAGCAAGCGCTCTCTGATTACCGTGCAGAATCTGGAATTGTCGGTTTGGGAGAGGCGCGCTTGGAAGCCGCCGAAGTTGAACTCTCTGCGCTTACCAGCAGGCTGGGTGATGCGAGAGCTGACTTTTCTGAAGCCCAGTCTATGTGGCGTCAGGTTCAGGGGTTAACGCCGGAAGATCTTTTAAATTTGCCATTGCCGCAAGAAAACCTTCCGGGCCGACAAGCGCAGGTTCGCTTGGGCGCAATTATGATCCAGTTGAATCGCGTGATCCAACGTTATGGCGAAAACTATCCGGACTATTTTGAGTTGAGCCGTGAGAAGGAAAACCTCGAGGCTTCCATCATGGAATCGGTGAAAAATCGGTTTGAGTTTGCCAAGCGACGCCTGCGCGAACTGGAAGAGGCAACGGAAGAACACAAACTTGTCGTGCTGGAATTGCAGGAGCGCAAACAGACATTCGATGATCTGGAACAGAATGTGGATTCGCGGCGCGGGACATTTGAATTGATCAATGCGCGTTCGTTACAGGAATCTCTGCAATCAAGAATCGATGTTGTTGAGGTTTTGCTATTGTCGCGCGCGGTGCCAGCGAACAAACCAACGTTACCGGCAATGCCAATATTGGTATTTGTCGGCGCGATTATGGGCCTTGGGTTAGGCCTTGTTATCGCATTCATCGTCGAACTAATGGGACGCAAAGTCCGCGTTGCTTCGACCGTCCAAAAAATCTTACAGGTACCTGTTCTAGCCGAGTTACCAATGGACGAGCGTGAATCGACAAAATGGCGGAGGGCAGCATGAATATTCAATCAATTTCGCCGCGGATAGAGCCGCTTCGCCAACAGGAAAATATAGAACGACGCATTCGCGATAATCGCATGGGCGCGAGTCTGCGCACCCGTAAATTGGGCGATACAATGCAATCAATGGGATTGTTGAGCGCAAAGCAGGTTCGCCAAATTACAAAAATCCAACAACAAACCGGTGAGCCTTTTGGCCGTATTGCGGTGCTCAAAGGGTTTGTGAAGCAACAAGCGGTGCAAGCTGCCATTGGTGTTCAGTTTGGTTTATTGCGTGATGTTGATCATCCGATCGCCATACCAGAACGCCTTACGGTGGTGCGCAAGCCTCACGGCCCTGAAGCGGAACAAATTCGATTGATGCGTACCCGTCTGGTGACAAGCTGCACCCCGGAAGATCTGAAAACTATTGCCATGATCGGTATTGGCGCTGATACCGCGCCGGTTGAGCTTGCGGTAAATTTAAGCGCGGTCTTTGCACAATTACATCGCCGCATATTAATCATTGATGCGGACCTTCGCCAGCCAGGCTTGCAACAATTCTTTAGCGGCAATGCAAAAGCAGGCGCTGATCAACCGGGACTGGTTGACTATATTTCCGGCCGTGCGCGGTTCGACGATATCGTGCAGGAAAGTATGGTCATGCGCATGGATATGATCATGCAAGGTCAACGCGCTTTTAATCCGCAGATTCTATTGAGCGACACAGCCTTTGATGGTCTGCTCGACCGTGCGCGCAAAGATTATGATATTGTTGTTATCCTCTCGTCAGGGTTTGGGCCCATCGCTGATGGACAATTTGTTTGGCAAAAAGCAAATTCCGCGATTGTAGTCGCTCGGAAAAACAAAACGCAGGAAGATGATCTGCGTCAACTTTCTGGCATTCTTTACGATCTTGATACCCGAATTCTTGGCGCTGTCGTGGCGAAGTGAGGATGATCCATGATCTCACTCTCGGTTGATAATGAACCTCGCCGCCTCGCTATAAAAAGCGAATGGGCGGACCAATATGGATTACAGATTTGCGGCGTTGGATTTATTATTGCCTGGTTGGCATTATACGTCCCCGTGTATATCAACTTTGCTGGCACTGCGTGGTTGCGCCCGGAAAATGCACATATTCCATTTATTCTCGCCATCTGCGTTGGATTGGCGTTCGCGCGCCTAACGTCGAATGCGTTGCCAGTATCGCGCACATTGCTCGAGATGGTGTTGGGGTTTTGTTTGCTTTCCGCCGGATTGCTTGCCTATGTCTGGTCGCGCATTCAAGAGGTAGATTTGGTTTTATCCGCGTCACAAATTCCGATTGCCCTTGGCGCAACGCTGACAATATTTGGGTTTAAGGGAATTAGCAGAGGCTGGTTTGTTTTTGTTTTATCTTTATACCTCGTAACGTGGCCCGGTTGGGCAATCGATATGATCACCTTTCCGTTGAAAATGTTGGTTTCACAATGGGTAACGTCGGGTCTTTTTGCCCTTGGCATGCCGGTTAGTCATGAGGGTGCAATCATTTCCGCAGGTTCTTATGAGTTACTGGTGGCAAATGCCTGTGCCGGTTTGAATTCGCTCATTGCTCTGACAAGTATCGGCGTTGTCTATCTATATATCATGCAACGCAAACGCCGCCGGACAATCTTGACCACATTGATATTTTTGGCACCGATTGCAATCGCTGCAAATATGGTTCGGGTGGCGCTTCTTGTTACCATAACACTGCAATTTGGATATGATGCCGGTCAAAGTTTTCTCCATGAAGCATCCGGCCTTGTTATGTTTGCCGCAGCGCTGGGCGGGGTGTTTTTAGTCGATGCCATTGCTTCGCGCATTTTTGAGCCTTCCGGAGCGCGGGCATGATAAAAGTCGCGCACGCTGATGATCCCAAACAAGAGGTAAGTTCACCGCCAAAAGCGACTCACGGCATTGCGCTGAGTGAGCGTGCGCATATGATGTTTGCGGCAATCATTGTGATGGTGATGATGGGAGTGACGGCCCTAACGACGCAGATCATGGTCTATCGCTCACCGGCGGTCGCCGCGCCGATTGCTGAGGCGTCAGCCCCGGATCTTGATGGTCTTTTTCCCGATCAATTTGGCGATTGGTCCCGCGTTGATTTTGGCGAGGCAATCTTGCCCGCTGAGTCCACAATCGGTCCCGGAGAGGCGGTTGCCTATCGTGCCTGGCGCAATTCGCTGGGGCGCATTGTAACGCTTGTTGTTGCTTATGGGCCGCCCGCTAGCGATTCAGTGCGTCTGCACCGACCCGAAACCTGTTATACGGGCCAGGGCTTTTTGGTCGAATGGCGCGAACGCGGCGCCGTTTCTCTTGGTGATCAGTTCATTCCCGTCAATCGATTGATGACACGCAACGCCGTGCGGTCTGAAGCGGTTAGCTATTGGCTGCGCGCCGGTGATAATTATGCGGTTACGGCCGCGGCCCATCAATGGATTAACCTGCAACAGGGCCTTGGGCGCACCGCAGACGGTGTGCTTGTGCGCATGTCAACGAGCGGCGGTGATGATCGCGAGTTTGATCTGCATGTTGAATTCATTGAAAATCTACTGGCGGCCATGACGCCCCAAGACCGCAAATTATTGATTGCCTCGGGCGATAGTCTGCAATCCTGAGCGTTGACCAAGACGCGACGCATGGTATGCAAAAGACACCATGCAGGAAAATGATCAACCATCCACGCAAGTCCCATCAGATCAGGACCCATCACACCAGCCCGCAGAAGCGCCAGCAGGCCAGGAGCCCGCTGCAGACCCAAATACTCCAGAGCTTCCCGGTATTGGCGAGGAAAGTGTTTTTGCCGCTGATGGAACCTCGTTTTTCAGCCGAGAATTTATCGAGGGCAAAGCCTTAGAGATTTTCGACTGGATTAAAATTCATGTCCTGTCTGTCGATACCATTGTCCAATTCTCTATTCTTTTAGGGGCGCTTATTCCGGCCGCCTTGTTCGGGCCAAGTTTGAAAAAATTGATATTGGAGCGGCTAGTGCCGCTACTTCCTTTATCGATCTTAAAACGCGCAGCGCGCGCTTTGGCAGACCTTGCAACGCCGATTGCCCTATTTGTGACCTTGAATGTTGCAAGGACGTGCCTCTCGGTTGGTGCATTAGAAACCTACTTTGTTGATGCAGGCATTGCATTATTGTCGGCGTGGATCGTGATCCGGCTGGTGACGTTGGTAATCCGCTCGCCGTTCTGGTCCCGTGTTGCGTTTTATGTCGCCTGGCCTGTGGCTGCGCTTGATGCATTTAATGTATTGGACAATGTTTTGGGCGAGCTTGATAAAATCGCCTTCCCGCTTGGTGAGAATGAGTTGGGCGAGACGGTTCGGTTTTCCGCATTAGATTCAATCCGGGTCCTTGTTATCTTTGCGGCCCTGCTTGGCATTTCCAATCTTGCAAAACGGTTTTTGAGTGATCGCATCCACGCGGTGGATGAATTGACGCCCTCGATCAAAGCGCTGTTGGTCAAAATCATCGGAATCTTAATGCCGATTATCGCCTTGTTGATTGCGTTGCAGGTGGTTGGGTTCAATCTTGCCACGCTAACAATATTTGGCGGGGCGATCGGCCTGGGTGTTGGTCTCGGTTTGCAAAAAACCATTTCCAATTTCATTGCTGGTTTCACCTTGATTGCCGATAAATCTATTAAGCCGGGCGACATAATTGAAGTGGGGGAAACTTTTGGTTGGGTGACGGCCATGGGTACGCGTTATGTGACGGTGCGCACCCGTGATGGAACAGAGCATTTGGTACCGAACGATAGGTTTATCGAAGACGGTGTGATCAATTGGTCCCATGCGGACCGGGTCGTGCGCCTTCATGCCAGTATTAGTGTGGCTTATGGCACCAAGGATGTTCGTATGGTTGCCGCGCTGTGCGAAGAGCAAGCCAAGAAAATTGAGCGTGTTCTGGCAACACCGGCGCCGCGATGTAACCTTGTGGAGTTTGCAGACAGTTCAATCGATTTTGATTTGCGGTTTTGGATTTCCGATCCCGCCAATGGTATCACCAATGTGCGCTCTGATGTGATGATGGCGGTATGGGACGCCCTGCATGAGCATAATATTGAAATCCCATATCCGCAGCGCGATTTGCATATCAAAACCATGCCTGCTGGTTTAATGGATGCGCGCGCCGAGACGCGCGTCCCCCAAGCCGGTACGGACAAAAAACAAGACATATCCTGAGATTAGGGCTGGGCCGTGCTTTCAGATTGTCGTTACCGCTTTGCGCCGCTATACTAAGCCTCGCTCAAGGGGCAAAGCGGAGTTCAGCCGAAAGGGTTACGACATGGCCAAATATTTTTTATCTACAAAACTTCGAACGATGATTTTGGCTTGCTGCTGCCTTGCCGTTGCAGCCTGCGTATCCTCAACGCCCTACGGTCCGGCTGTTAGCAATAGCGGCTTTGGCTATGCCGATCAGCGCATTGATGAAAACCGTTTTCGCGTAACATTTCGCGGGAACTCCTCAACGCCGCGCGACACTGTTGAAAATTTTCTATTGCTGCGTTCAGCCGAGCTAACGGTTGAAGGCGGCTATGATTATTTTATCGTCGTTGAAAATGATACTGAGGCGCGGTCTTATTTCACTTCCCTATATGGCTCCTATTATGGCTCGTATCACGGCGGGTTTGGTCCGTTTTATGGCGGGCGTCGTCGTTTCGGTGCGTTCCCATACTACCCTTATGGATTTGGATTTGGTCCTGGGTTTGGCTCTGGATTTTACGGCGATAACATTCGAGAAAATACGCAATATTCTGCGATTGCCTTTATCTCATTGCATCGCGGTCAAAAGCCATCTGATGAGCCTGCAGCCTTTGCCGCGCGGGAGGTTATTACCAATCTGCGCCCGCTTGTTGTTGATGCGGGTTCTTAAAACACAGATTGACTCAAGGATGTTGAGGATCGCTCGATGATTGCGCCAACTGTGCCGGGGGCGCATCAAAAGAGATCGCAAATCCTTTTGGCGTATGGCGCATTACAATGCCGCTACGCTGCCCTAATCGCAGGGCCGTACCAATGGCAGGTTTTTTTTGCGACTCTACTGCAGCGCCATTGACCGACATGTCAGCGATCTTGACGAAAATCGTTGGCCCCCCCGCTAATGTGCACAGGGTTGATTCATCGGCTTGTTGATGGCGCGGCGTTGCGCGTCTTTCCCGGATTGCAGCGCTATATTGTTGATTGCGCCGGGCAAAGAGTGTTTCGATAAGCTGACGGCGATGCTTTTCAGATATCGTCAATGACATGGCAAATCCGTCGGGAAATGTCCGCACAATTCTACCTGGCAAGATGTCAACATTCTTGGCGTAGATAATAGCCAAATCGCCCAGATTAACATGGGTCTTGCAATAGATGCCCGCATCGCCCGGCGAAATATTTATCAGACGCCCGGTGAAATTATTGACCGTATTAATGACGATCTCTGCTGGTGTATCAACATCGACACGGCGATAGCGCCGAGCTTCGGGATGTTGAAAAGCGGTTGCTTGTTTTTTTAACAATGTCGTGGCCATGTGATACCCATTCTGAGTCTGGCTTATTTTTCCCTAGCTAATCAGTTAGGTATCAATTGCGAGATAATATTGACGATAAAATTTTAGCATTTTACCGGGGTTGGTTTTTCGAACCAGCGGTGACGATGATTTACTAGAATTTCTGGCTGTACCTTGGTGAAAAAAGCCTGCACTGTCGCCAATCAAACGCATCACTATTGATGTTTCAAATTGAATAAGCGCCGCGAAAAAACGTATCATTTTTGTACAAAAGGATGACCATGACTGAAACTACAGATCCGTTTTTATGGTTGGAAGAAGTTCACGGTGAGGCCCCCTTGGCGTGGGTGCGCGGTCAAAATGAACGTTCCCTAAATGAGTTGGAGGGGGATGCCCGATTTAACTCCTTTCATGAACAAGCATTAAAAATTGTCACGTCTACGGAGCGTATTGCCAGCCCTGTTATTGTTGGGGATCGGGTACGCAATTTTTGGCAAGATGAAGATCATGTGCGCGGCATTTGGCGTGAGGCGACGTTGAGTTCCTATATTGCGGGCGCGCCGCAATGGGAAACATTACTCGACATTGATAAGCTTGCTCGTGAAGAAGATGAAAATTGGGTTTGGGAGGGCGCTTATGGCCTCGCTCCTGCTTATGACCGGTGCATAATAACCCTGTCGCGCGGCGGCAGTGATGCGGCGGTGCGCCGCGAGTTCATTGTCTCTGAACGCAAATTTGTTGCTGATGGATTTACTCTGCCCGAGATGAAGGGGGAAATGGCGTGGATTGACCAGAACCGCATTCTGGTTGGCGGTGATATTGCCGATGATGGTTTGACGTTGTCGGGCTATCCTCGTGTCGTCCGGTTATGGGAGCGCGGGCAAAGCGTTGAGCAATCAAGGATCGTTTTTAGCGGCGACCATGAGGATGTTGCGGTGTGGCCGGGGTCATTCATCAGCGATCAGGGCGTCTATAGTTATATTTTGCAGGCTCACACATTCTATGAGCGCTCTTATTTTCAGTTTACGGATGGTGCTGATATCGCGCACCTTCCCATACCAAGACGGTCCAGCCTTTCTGGACTTAAAAATGGACTTGTGGTCTCGCTACAAGAAAATTGGACCGACAAACAGGCAGGGTTTGATTATAAATCTGGCGATCTTGTCTGGCTTTCCCACCGCGGCGACTTTTTTGAAAGCCAACTGATTTTTTCTCCGAATTCTCGCCAGGCAATCCAGTCTGTGCATGTCAATTCGGCTGCAATTTATGTGCAGCTACTAGATAATATTGTAGGCACGGTGATTAAAATAACTGGGCCAAGCGACGTTTCCGGAAAGAGCGATGGGCAATCTTCATGGGATGCCTCGCGCCTGTCTTTGCCGGGCGAGGGGGATGTCTCACTGGGCAGTGTCAATGATTTCGGCGAAGATCTGTTTTTATATTTTGATAGCCCGGCCCAACCACCGACCCTTTATTATAGTGCTCAGAGCACGGATCAGAAACTGGTCCAGCAAACCCCGCACTATTTCGAAGCGGGCAATATTGTACTTCGTCAATATCAAGCAACCTCCGCTGACGGGACTGATATTCCTTATTTTGTTATCGGTCAGGCGGCGGTCATTGATAAAGGGAACGCACCAACAATCCAGTATGGATATGGCGGGTTCGAGGTGCCGGTTGTCCCCGGCTATAGTGCCATCAATGGCAAACTATGGTTGGAACGCGGCGGTGTTTATGTGATTGCAAATATTCGCGGCGGCGGCGAGTTTGGGCCGCGCTGGCATCAGGCCGCTTTAAAAGAAAACCGCCAACGTGCCTATGATGATTTCTTTGCCGTCTCTGAAGATTTGATCGCAAAGGGAATTACCAGCCCGGAACGATTGGGCGCGCTTGGCGGGTCGAATGGCGGGCTGTTGATGGGGGTTGCGATGACCCAGCGCCCGGACCTTTACAAGGCCATTGCGATTGGTGTGCCGCTCCTCGATATGCTGCGTTTTCATAAGCTGCTTGCTGGTGCCAGTTGGATGGGGGAATATGGCGATCCGGATAAGCCGGACGAGCGCGACTATATTGAAGCGTATTCTCCCTATCAAAATCTGAAAGATGATGCGGTCTATCCCAAGGCGTATCTTTTCACATCGACAAAAGATGACCGGGTCCATCCCGGTCATGCGCGTAAATATGCGGCAAAACTAGAACAGGCGGGCCATCCCTTTTTATATTATGAAAACATTGAAGGCGGGCACGGCGCGGCGGCGAACCTCAACCAGTCCGCTTTTCGGCTCGCCCTGCAATATATCTATTTTGCCCGGCTTCTTGGGCTGGATTAGACAATTATGCTGAAAATTATGCTGTAAAAATGCCTTTTGCGCCGCCGGCCCCATTCATGTTTGCCCATAAAGGGATGCCCTCGCGTGCACGTGAACGTAGTTTAACAGGCAGATGGCTATTTTTGTCGATCCTGCTCGCCTATAGTGCCGCACCAACACATTCTGGATTTAAAATTAGGCCAGATTTAAAATTAGGGGTCACTTATGATCAAATTCACCCACATTGCGGCTGCTGCTGCGATTGCTTTTGCCGCACCCGTTCTTGCAGATGATGGCCACGGCCATGGTAATGATGAGGCTCATGGCAAGAGTCATGGCCAGTTTGCTGCAACACAAAGCGATATTGCAACCGCTAAGGCTGGGACTTACCGGATTGAGCCTTCACACGCCTATATTAGTTTTTCATATAACCATCTTGGGTTTTCTTATCCTGTTCTTGGGTTTAATAAATTTGATGGCACACTGAACATTGATCCGGCAGCCCTCGAAGATACATCGATTAACGTAACAATCGATGCGAACAGCATTGAAAGCCGGGTTGCTAAATTTAACGACCACCTCAAAGGCGAAGGCTTCTTTGATGTTGCCAATCACCCTGAGATTACATTTGTCTCAACAGCTGCCCTGCCGGAATCAGCGGGCTCTGGTAAGATTGCAGGCGATCTGACCATTAAAGGCATTACCAAGCCGGTTGTTCTCGATGTGGTGCTGCACAAAGCGGGCGCAAATCCGATCAATAAAAAAGAAACAATTGGTGTTTCTGCGAAAACGACCATCAAGCGCAGCGAATGGGATCTTGGGCTTTATGCGCCAAATGTCTCTGATGAGGTGAAAATTATCATCAGCGCTGAGTTCCAGCATCAACATGTCGCGCCAGTGAAATCCACCAGCGGATCACGCTAGGCTGATTGATTTGTAAATCATAGAATTTCTGATCTGAGTGCCCGCAATGCCATTCGCCGCATTGCGGGCATTTTTTATTGGTCTGGGGCGCGACTTGTCTCTATGGTTAGAGCCAAAGGGCTAGAGCTTGCTGGGGCGTCGGCGTTATGGATTTGTAACGCGCCATACCATCGTCAAAGCGCAATATTAAAGAGGTCAGACATGGGTTGGTGGTTTAACATCACATTGTGGAAACGGGTATTTATTGGCCTGTTCTTGGGCGTATTGTTTGGTCTTGGCGTTGTTGAACTGCTGGGGCCGATCACCAGCGAAACCCCGTGCACCCCGGTCATGATTGACGGCATCGCACAGCCGATTACGGGCAGCGAGCAGGTATTATGTTCGACGAAAGTCATTGGCGATATTTTTATTCGCTTGATCCGCATGATCGTCGTGCCGTTGATTTTCTTCACCCTAACCGCTGGCATTTATGCCATGGGCGACCCGAAAAAATTGGGCACTATCGGCATTAAAGCGTTTTCGCTTTATATTTTGACGACATTATTTGCCAATTTCATTGGCCTGGGCATGGGATTATTGTTCCGCCCCGGTGAGGGGGTAGATCTTGGCGGGACCGCGCCAAAGGTCTTGCCTGAAGCGCTTCCCCTCGGGGAGCGGTTGATGAATATTATTCCAACAAACCCGTTTCTGGCGATCGTTGAAACGGATGTTTTGGCGATCATATTCTTTTCGCTATTGTTTGGCGTCGGGATTTTGTTAGCCCGTGAGGAAGGCGAGCGTGTTGGTAAGTTTTTTGAAGCAGCCTCAGAGTCCATTCTCAAAGTAACCTATTTGATTATGGAGGTCGCACCGTTCGGTGTTTTCGGCCTGATTGCTTTTGTTGCGGGCACAAAAGGCATTGCAACGTTTCAATCGATCCTGATGCTGACCTTGGCGGTCTATGTCGGGGCAGCCCTGTTGATGATTTTCGTTTATGGTAGCCTTGTGCGGATTGTGTTGAACCTGCCTGTGTTAAATTTCTTTCGCGGAATTTTGGAAGCGCAGATGGTTGCCTATTCAACCTCATCAAGCTCGGCGACTTTGCCTGTAACCATTCGCGCGGTTTCCGATAATCTTGGCGTTGCCAAACCCGTGGCCGGTTCTGTGCTGCCTTTAGGTTCGACCATTAATATGGATGGAACCTCGCTTTATTTGGGCATTGTTGCGCTGTTTACCGCGCAGGCCTTTGGCTATCCTCTTGAGACGTATCATTACCCGATGATTGCGCTCACCGCAGCACTGGTTTCCATTGGTACAGCCGGGGTGCCTTCCGCATCTTTATTCCTGCTGGCTATTGTGCTGGATGTTTTTGGGGTAAGCCCGGAGCATGTGGCAATCGTGGTCGGGTTTATATTCCCGTTTGACCGCCTTCTGGATATGATGCGCACCGTGGTGAATGTTACCGGTGATGCAGCCGTTGCAACAGCGGTTGCAAAATGGGAAGGCGAATTGGACGAGGAAGTTTTCCGCGCCAAAACGCTAGGTTGAAATGACGCCAAATCCAATTAAGTAAAACCAAACTGAACTGAAAATTTTGGGTTCGTCGGTGATTGACGCTGGTTACCAACGTCTACGGAATGTTAGATTGCGCGCCGATTTCCTGTTTTAGCAAACATACGAATTTAAGGGGCACACGGGTGTTTCCTAAAAACGTGATCGCTGGTGAGTACTTTTAAGATGAAATTGGATTGTTCTCTTGCCATAAGTCCCTAAATCTAGTTCATCGAATAAGGGCGTCAGGGTTTATCCGAGCGTCTTTAGGAGGCGGTGTGGTTTTCTCTCCTCCCCCAGACACCACATCGTCTCCACCCTTCAAGCCTCCTCTTTTGAAGCATTAGCTTTCTGTCGGTCCCCGCTAGATTTCATTGAATCTTGCTGTGGGTTATTGTTCTGTAAGTATTACCGGGTATAATGGCGGCTAAATTTCATACCATTAGTATGAAAATAAGAGGGGCTTGAAATCATGATGAAATCTACACTTGAAAATATTGGATTGGTGAAGCTTTGCGGCGTCCTTGGCGCGGCGATATGTGTCGCGACCAGTGCGTATGGGGCCGAGCCCGCACCCGCCTTGGTGTATGAGCAAGGGCCCAATGAATCGCTTGATGAAGAAACGCTCGGCAATATTAACGCCTTCCTCGAAGGGCTGTCCCCGCAAATCGGCCAGATTGAAATTATTGGCACCAATGCCGCCCTTGATGTGTCTTCAGAGTTTTATTTCCTCGCCGCCGAGGATGCCCAGGCGGTTTTAGAGCAAGCCTGGGGAAACCCGCCCGATGACACAATTCGCGGGATGATTTTCGCAGCCGGTTCGACGCCATTGGACGATGATGCCTGGGGGGCAACCATTAGCTATGATGATAGCGGATATGTTTCCGACGAAGATGCGGACTCTATTGATTATGATGAGATGATGGTGAGCTTGCAGCGCGATGCCCGTGACTCCAATGAGTGGCGTACCGAAAACGGCTACGGCACCATTGAGATTGTGGGTTGGGCTGAAAATCCCGCCTATAATAGCGAAACACACAAAATGTATTGGGCAAAAGAGCTGATCTTTGGGGACTCCGAGGCATCGACCCTGAATTACGATATTCGTGTGCTGGGCCGCAAAGGCACATTGGTTGTCAGTTTTATTGCAGGCATGGAGCAATTATCGTCTATCCGGGGCGCGGCACCGCAAGTTCTGGACATGGCGCAATTTACCCCCGGCAATACCTATGATGAATATCAGCCTGGCGTCGATAAGGTCGCCGCTTATGGACTGGCCGGTCTTGTTGGCGGAGCGGCCATCGCCAAGAAAACTGGCTTGCTTGCTGGGCTATTGCTGTTCGGTAAAAAGTTCATCGTCCTTATCATTGCCGGGTTTGCCGCGCTTGGCGGTTTCGTGCGCAAGTTCTTTTCACGCGGTAATAAAGCGTAGCAAAATATCGCGCGCTCTAGCAGTCAATAAGGGCTAAAATCTGGTGGTGCCGCAGTTTGAAACTGCACGGCAATTATTGGCCCTAAT
>CAYQXV010000049.1:4835-18069 GCA_964421675.1 uncultured Caulobacterales bacterium | reverse complement strand
CAAGTGGATACACAGAACCGATTTTGCATGCACAGCGTTTAGTCAAGAAAGCCGCCGGGTAGACGTCCGCAAACTCGTTTTGCGATAACCCAAGTCTATTTCCAAATAGGCTTACCAGATCCCGGCAAGCCAAGCGCGTCCCACATCTCGCTGACCCGCTCAACCACGCCCTCATCCATGCGAATTTCTTCGCCCCACTCACGGTTGGTTTCAGGGGTGATCTTATCGGTTGCATCAAGGCCAATCTTTGAGCCCAACCCGGATTGAGGCGAGGCAAAATCAAGATAATCAATCGGTGTATTTTCAAGTACTGTAATGTCGCGTGCCGGGTCCATCTTTGTACTGACGGCCCACATCACATCTTTCCAATCGCGTGTGTTGATATCGTCATCAACGACGATAATCCATTTGGTATACATAAACTGCCGCAAATAGGACCATGCCCCCAACATGACGCGCTTGGCATGGCCAGCATAGGCTTTCTTCATGCTGATAACAGCAATACGGTAAGAACACCCTTCCGGCGGCAACCAGAAATCAACAATTTCGGGAAATTGTTGTTGCAGCAATGGAATAAAAACTTCGTTCAACGCCTCGCCCAACACGCTTGGCTCATCCGGCGGGCGGCCCGTAAAGGTTGAAAGATAAATTGGCTCACGGCGCATGGTAATAGCGGTGAGCGTGAACACCGGAAACCGTTCAACCGAATTATAATATCCAGTATGGTCGCCATAAGGGCCTTCATCTTCATACTCGTCGAGCGAAACCGTTCCCTCAAGGATGATTTCCGCCTCAGCGGGCACCTTGAGCGGCTGAGTTACACAATCAACCAATTTTGCTTTTTTACCGCGCAATAGTCCGGCAAATTGATACTCCGACAAAGTGTCCGGCACAGGCGTCACGGCAGCGAGGATCGTACCGGGGTCGGCGCCCAATACCGCAGCGACGGGCAAGGGCTCTGATTTCTCCTTACCCCACCGCGCATGATGTTGCGCCCCGCCGCGATGTTTCAACCAGCGCATGATGGCTTTATTCGCACCCAGCTTTTGCATGCGATAAATGCCGAGATTGAAATCGTCCTGCTTATCGCCGGAGGGTCCGCGCGTAACGATGAGCGGCCAGGTGATAAGCGGCGCGGGCTCACCCGGCCAACAGGTCTGGATTGGCAAATCATCAAGATTGATGTCATCACCGGTCAGAACAACCTCCTGACAAGGGGCACTGCGCGATACCGTTGCGGGCTTCATCGCCAGAACAGTTTTGGCAAGCGGAAGCATATTAAGGGCATCTTTTAGCCCGCCGGGCGGTTCTGGTTGGCGCAGAAAGGCCAATGTTTCGCCCACCGATCGCAAGACCGTTTTATCGTGATCCAGCCCGAAGGGCTCGCTGCGCTTTTCATTTGCAGATGCCCCCTCACCCGGTATCGAGGCTTCCATCGTCACGCCCATGGCAACGCGCCGAACGGTACCAAACAGGTTTACCAAAACCGGAATCGGGGAAATTGACCCATCGCCCCGCACCGGCTGTTCAAACAGAACCGCCGGGCCACCTTCGGCAAGAAGGCGTGTTTGGATCTCAGTCATTTCTAGCTCAAGCCGGACCGGCGCTGCGACACGAACTAACTGCCCCGTTGCCTCTAATTTTTCCAGAAAATCACGCAAAGACCGATAGGCCCCTTTTTGGTCGGCTCCGCCATGAGTGCTCACCTCATTCGTTCTATCGGTTTTTTCCTGGCTCATGCCTCTACCCTTTTAGTGCGCCGTTACATAGCGGGTCATAAACCATCTTGGATCAATTGCACATTAATCACCACAATTACACGTGAACAAATGGGTCGGTGCTTTACCTGTGTCGATTGAATGCCTATCTTGTAGGAACATCGCATTTGCGTAACAGTCGTATAAACCGTGATTGATACGCTATCTATGAGCTTGATCGATGGTTCAGGCATGAGGCAGAGGATCGCAGGCTAAAATGATGCCAATTCTACATCAAGCCAGCGGCGTTATATTGATAATTGTCGGGCTTATTGTGCTGCCCCTGCCCATCCCCTTAGGGCTTATCATGATCACAATCGGGTGCGCTCTATTGGCGCCCTACGTTCCGGCCGTTCAACGCCTTGTTCGCCGTATCCGCACAAAATGGCCCCTTGTTGATGCAGCCCTGTTGCGCCATCGCCATCGCATGCCCGAAGTCATTAAGAGCACAATCGACAAAACCCACCCTCCGGGCAATCCTGCGGAATAGATGTTTCGCGCCAAGAAACACCGGGCCACACATAATAATCTTTATACTGCTTAAAATAATCACCGATTAAGACGAGGGCAGTGACTTACCCCAACGGCGATGAAACCATAACCATTGCGATGGGTTTTCATCTATTTTTTGCCCCAACACCGCATTGATTTGCCCGGTTAACGCATTAATATCCGCGCTCATATCGCCGCTACGCTCAATAGTAATGGCATCGCCCGCTATCATTTTGAAATGAGCGCCCTTGGTTCGCTCCACGACAACGGGGATTAAAGGCATATTATAATTTAACGACATGCGCGCCGGTGCCGGTGCGGTTGGCGCATCAATTCCCATAAAGGGAAGCATGGGGCCACTGGTAAATTTTTGATCGACCAGCAGGCCCAGCGAATAATCCTGTTTCAAGGCATCAATGAATGAACGCGCGCCTTCTGGGCCTTTAGGAATTTGCCAGTGCCCAGATGATTGCCCGCGTTTCTTGATAATCAACTCATCAATCAAACTATTATTGGCCGCGCGATATATAATCGCACACGGAACATCAACATAGGCGCAAACACGCCCCATAATTTCCCAATTTGCAAAATGACCCGTCACAAATATAGCTGGCTGTTTTTTTGCCAATGCAATGAGGAAATCGTCGCTGGCTGACAAGGCAATGCGGGCATTTTCTGCAGGTTTATAGTGCGATAAACGGGCACGCTCTGTCTCGTTCAACAGGTTTTGCTCACTGAGCCGCGCAACTTGCATCTCCATCTGCCCTTCATCCCATGTTGGTTGAAAAGCATCGAGATGCGCAAACTCCCCGCCCACACGGCCAAGATTTTCCCATACATCGGCCAGGACTGACCGACGGGCCGAACCACTCCAATCAGGATAAATTCGTTGTAAATTATCATCGCCGCGTTGATGAATTTTGTGCAGCAGCGGGCCGATCAGCCGCAATCCCTTGCCTGACAGCCAGGAGGCAGCATCAACGCCGATCAACCGGAAAAACCCAAGCAATGCGCACGCGGCCCCATGCTCAATACGGTGCATGAAGGTAATCGGGCGGTTGGAGCGTGCACCGGGAAGATCAGGCGCGGTCTTTGCGTTCTTTTGTGTCATGGGCGCGCGCCGCCCCTCTTTGATTTTTGCGCCGTGTCCATCAGTGTTTTTAAAACGGATTGAAACCTAGGGCGGTCATCAAGCTGCGTTGTTATGGGAAGAATGAGAACGCTATCATCAATCATGGTTCCCAATCTGCTTTGATCTTTTTGCGTGGTGATCAGGCTGGCGTCCTGTCGCCTAGCTTCCGCGTGCAACGCATCTAATTCGAACGGGGTAAATGAATGATGGTCCGGGAACGGGGTAAATCCACACACCTCAAAACCGACATCTTCCAGCATATGTCGAAACCTATCAGGGTTTGCGATGGCACAAAATCCAAAGACCCGCTTTGCGTCTCCGGTCATAGATGTAACTGTCGATGCTCTAAATTGAAAATCCTCCGCCGGGCGATGAATTGGTTCTTCTGTCTGCGCCCCGTTCATCAACAAAGTCATATCCGCACGCTCAACCGCCCCAGATAAAGGCTCGCGCAAAAATCCTGCAGGCAATGTCGCCGCTGATTGATCAACCGAGCGTTTATCAAGAAGAAGAATACTAACATCCTTTTGGAATGTCGGGTTTTGAAACCCATCATCAACGATCACCGCATCATGCCCGGATCGTTCGGCCAATTTAATACCCTTTGAACGATTTGCAGCAACAAATGTCGGCGCGCACGCGGCAAGCAGCAACGGCTCGTCGCCCACATCGCTAGCAGTATGTGCGTTCAAATCAACTTGCACTGGACCTGTTAGGTGCCCGCCATAGCCGCGCGTTGCAAAGGCGGGATTATACCCAAGCTCTTTCAAGATTGGATACAGCATTAGCGAAAAAGGTGTTTTTCCAACACCGCCCACGGATATATTGCCAACGCAAACAACGACGCATTGATGAAAAGTTTTCGGTGTCGAAACCCTAGAGCGAAATCGAAATGCGGATTGATATAAAACTGAAAATGGCCACAAGACCCATCGCACACCCCGTGCGACAACACCCTCGTCTTGCCAAAACCACGGTTCACGCATCACTAACGTCGCACACCAGTCTTTAGCGATAGATCTGCATCATCTGACAGAGAAGGAACCGGGCAAGCAATATTAATTCCTTCGATCAGTTGGTCCGAAATATCGGTCAGTGTACGCTTGGCATTTTCCCGCGCAATATCGCTAGCAAGTTGTGCCAGAGCCAAGCGGGTTTTATCGTCGCTAAGCAAGCGTTTGACCGCTGCCGCAATATCGCGATCATTGCGCACCAATGCCGCCGCACCGTGCCGGCGCATATCATGATAAGTTTCATTGAAATTGAAAATATGTGGGCCATGCAAAATGGCACACGCCAACCGCGCTGGCTCAAGGGGGTTGTGCCCGCCCTTTGGCGTTAATCCACCGCCGACAAGGGCAATGTCATTGATCCGATAAAAAATGCCCAATTCACCAAGTGTATCGGCAATATAAATATCCGTGTCCGGCGTTATCGGTTCTTGGCGCGAGCGTTGAGCCACGACCAGTCCAAAATCACGCGCCTTTAAAGCAATTTCATCACCGCGTTCTGGATGTCGCGGCGCTATGGTTGTGAGCAAACCCCGAAATTCAGCGCGCAATATTCTATGCGCATCAAATATCATTTCTTCTTCGGATGGGTGCGTACTGGCCGCAAGCCAAGCCGCACGAGTGCCCATCTGACGGCATAATTCATTGGCAAGCTGATCGTCCGTCGGCAGAGGCGCCGCTGTGTTTTTGAGATTCCCAAACAACATCACATCGCGTTGAGACAGATCTTTCAACCGATCCGCATTATCCTTATCTTGCGCGATGATCAGATCAAAGGCCGAGAGAACATATCGGATTGATTTGCGACGACGTTTCCAATTGGCATAAGATTTTGGCGAAATGCGACCATTCACAATCGCCATCATGCCCGCGCGCTGGCGTGTTTCATGAATCAAATTTGGCCAAAATTCAGATTCAACAAACATGGCGACATCAGGTCGCCAATGATCGAGAAAGCTGCGCACGAATTGCGGGGTATCCAACGGTATAAATTGATGAAACGCATTTGCGGGCAAGCGGTCGATCATCAACGAGGCCGATGTCGTTGTTCCGGTTGTCACCAAAAAATGCAGATCTGGTCGCAGGTCCGCAAGATGCGAAACCAAAGGCAATACAGAAAGCGACTCGCCAACACTGGCACCGTGAATCCAGATCAAAGACCCGCTCGGTCGATTAATACTGGCAACCCCTGATCGCTCGTGAAGGCGCAGCGCATCCTCTTTGCCAATCGCGAGCCGCCGCTTCAGGGCCATCCGGGCAAAACCGCCGCCAAATTTACTCGCAAACCGGTATAATTTCAGGATTAGAGGTTCCCCGCGCAACATGGCGGGGTCTTTAGACAAGCTATCAGTGGGCAGTGCGCCGGCCGGACCATCAGGTACCTCATTTGCAGACGGGTCGCCAGCAGCAAAAGAACCCTCAGAGTAATAGAGCTTGCGCACCAATGATTTTGCGGCCATTGCGTGAATGGCGCTGTCAGCACGGCCCGCAACCGAGTGAGACGGGTCGCCCTGAGGCAAGTCAGCAGGGGTATGTTCTGATAAAGGTGCGGAGTCTTGCGCCAATATACTCAATTCCTTTCCAAAGGGGCATTCCAAAAAGGCGTCCCTTACCCGCGAGTGTAGAACAATTTGCGTGGCTGGTCACGCTATGCAGCGTTCGGCGCAAATTCCCAAGCCCTGTAGACAGCCATTCCTTCTATACGGGCCCTGGGGGTGGGCCTTTTTTAGAGCGAGGTTGGATTATCGGCGCGGGCGAGCGTATCAGCACGCTCATTGGCGCTATTCAACTGCGAATTTAACTGCGCCACATACTGGTCTAACGCAGATTGATCGAGCTGTTTGGGGATGGCAATTGCAGAACCGATAACGCCAATTTTGCGCGAAAATGGGTTGGGAAGGAAAGCACGATCCCACGTCTTCAAATAGCGACCACCGCTGGCCGCAAGCCCAACCGGCACAATTGGCGCGCCGGTCCGCGACGCCAGCTTGATAATCCCCGGATTGGCCACTTGCGCCGGTCCGCGCGGCCCATCGGGTGTCAGCGCAACGCAGTCGCCGCCCTTTAACGCGCCAATCATCTGAATCAGGGCCGGGGCCCCGCTTTTATCTTTGAACCGCTTGGTCGGATTGGCCGCCGACCCCCGGATGATCTTAACCCCGGGCACACCAGCCCCGCCCGCCATAATATCGCCGTCGCGGTTCATCGAGACCAGCATATGAACGATTGTCGGCCTAACCTTGGGCACCAATACCGGGGAAAGGATTAATCGTTGATGCCAAAACGCAATAATCACCCCATTGCCTTCTTGGATTGCAGTCTCCAAGGCGTCAAAATTTTCATAGTGCGCGCGTGGCACCGCTCGCATGAGCCGCACATAGGACCAGACGAGACCGGTTGCAAAAACTGTCATAACCCGCCCTTTAACGATCGACTTAAAGGGGGATTTCAGGAGAGACTTCATTGTCGCGCCAATGGCTAATGTTTCATATGACTGCTACCTGACTTGCCTCGAAATTCTCTCAATGTCGACCTCCTCATTCGCCCCAAACCCTGATATCAGTCTTTCGTGACCTCATCTTCTTCAGCCCCCTCCAGCACTTGGAGCCTTCTGGCCCGCCTGTGGCGCGATTATTTCTCGCGTTATATTGGCCGCCTGGTTCCTGCATTGCTCGCAATGATTGTGTTAGCGCTCACCCTGGCGGCGATCCCATTCGTTGTGGAAGCGATTAATGGCGCTTTCAGCGGTGACAGAAGTGGGCCAAATCAGCGGTTCAGGCCCTCATTGGCGCAGGTCAAACAATTTGGTCCCTGGATATTGGTCGGGCTGGGGCTATGCTACGCCCTCGCGCAATATGCCCAAAACCGGCTTACCCTTGGGGCCGCGTTGAATACGCTGCGCGATATCCAAAATGATATGATGGCGCGGTTTTTAACCCTGCCCTTTGCCGAGCAGCAGCGCGAACAGAGCGGCGCTATCGCAGCGCGCTTTACCAACGACATTCAGATCCTTCGCGAAACCCTGACGCGCTCAACCAACGGGGTCCGGGATGTCCTGCAATTGCTCAGCCTGTGCGCGACCATGATCTATTATGATGTGATCTTGTTTTTCGCGGTTATCGCAATTTACCTGGTGTTGGGTGCGCCAATCGCATGGCTTGGCAAGCGATTGCGTCAGGTCGCCCGCGATGGGCAGGAAAAAACCGGGGACGTGGCAGGCGCGGTCACCCAGTCCGTGCGCGGCAGTGCCATGATCAAGTCGTATGGCATGGAGTCCCAAGAGCATGCACGCACTGCGCGTCTGTTTGATGAACGCAATACCCTGTTAAAACGGTCAGCCTATTTGCGCGCCATCAATGAGCCCTTTGTTTTTCTCGTCGGCGCAATTGCGATGGCGATTATTGTCATCATCATGGGCGGGCGCGTTTCCTCGGGTAATCTGGATGGCCCGGCCATTTCCGGCTTTATCGTCGCCTTACTGCTTTTGTCACAACCAGCGCGGGGCCTCAGCACACTTTATGCGGTTGTTCAGGAAGGGCTTTCAGCATTTGAACGGATACTGACCATCATTGACGCCGCGCCCGAACAAGACGCGAGCGATGGGGCGAGCCTGATACCCGGCAAGGGGCACATTCAGTTTGAGGATGTCAGCTTTTCCTACGATCAAGACCGGGTGCTCAACAATATTACGCTCGACATTCCCTCGGGCCAGACACTTGCATTGGTTGGCATGTCGGGCGCGGGAAAATCAACGCTGACTGCATTGCTGGCGCGGTTATATCCGCTCACCCACGGACAAATTTTGATAGATGGGCAATCTATTAGCGACGTTACCCTTTCTTCGCTGCGCGCCAATATCGCCCTTGTCACACAAGATGCAATATTGTTTGATACAAGCCTTGCGGACAATATTGGATTTGGCAATCCAGATGCCAGCCGCGATGAAATTGTTGCGGCAGCAAAAGCCGCTGCGATCCACGACTTTATTGAACAATTACCGAACGGGTATGACACAATGGCCGGTGAAAATGGTCAACGCTTGTCTGGCGGACAACGCCAACGCATTTCTATCGCGCGTGCATTTTTAAAGAATGCACCCATCCTCATTCTCGATGAACCGACCTCCGCCCTTGATGCAGAGACAGAAGCGGCGGTGCAAAAAACCTTGTCGAAACTGCAAGATGGGCGAACAACAATAATCATTGCACACCGCCTTGCAACCATACGCAGTGCGGATACGATTGCAGTTCTTGAACATGGCGCGATCAAAGAGTTTGGCACACACGAACAATTAATGGCCAATAACAGCACCTACCGACAGCTTGTTGAACTCCAAGGTCAATAAATATCTCGAAATTGTAACGGCGAGAAAATTTGCAACTTTTATTCTCGCCTGAGAATTTTTTCTGTCAGCGCAGTTCCCCACCAGCTCGCAACAAATTCCTGTTTTAGGGTCGCGGGATCATAGGCCGGGCTATCAATCCAATTCAAAAAATTCTGGCAATCATCAACATTCAGATTATTTTTTGCCGCATGGCTTTTGAAGCGCTCAAACACAAAATCAAGAATACCGGTTTTACCCTGACGCACATGGCCATAGCGAAAAGAAAGCTGCTCCAGCGATTCCTCAAGCGGTTTTCCTTGATGACAATAGCGAAACAACACCCCCATAAGCCCCGCGCGATCGGCACCAGATTTACAGTGCATGATGGCTGGATATTCAATCGTCTTAAACAGATCAATTGCCCCGTGCACAATTGAAGGTGCGGGAGCCTCTCTGGAATAAACCTGAAAATTGACAAGGGTTAGCGCTAGGCGCTCACAGGCCTCTTCCTCAAGCACATAATGGCCCGCAGGGGTTTTTCCGCGCAGATTAATGACCGTGCGTATACCCCGTTTTTTCCAGGATTTTAATTTTGATTCAGATGGCTGATAGGTGCGCCAGAGTTTTTGCGGCGCGATCTCATGACTATTATCATAAAATAACCGCAGCAACCCATGATCGCCAATCATCAATGCCCAATTTGCGGCCCGGCGCCCCTTTGGTGAGGTCAAGTCATCACGGGTAAAACTTTTTCCCATTGATTACTTGTTCCTTGCATTGCAATTCATTCGGCGAAAACCCAGCCGGGAGAAATCAGGTTTAAAATTTACCGTCACCGTCCGGATCAAGAAGCCGGTGCATGTGCACGATAAAATATCGCATGTGCGCATTATCAACAGTTTGTTGCGCTTTTGCTCGCCATGCTTTTTCGGCCTCACCATAGCTGGGGAAAATCCCAACAATATCGAGGTCATTTAAATCACGAAAGCGAACCTCTTCCGGGTTTTCAAGCTCGCCACCAAATACCATATGCAGCAATTGCTTTTCCATACGTTCTGTCTCCAAAGTCATTATTACTATTTACCACGATCTACTGATCAATCACCTGCAATTGTCATTGATTGCACAAGCAGGCTAGGCGCATTCGTTGATCCGCGAAACTCAAGATCATCGGCTGGGATAATCGTATCAAACATTTCTAAAATGTTTCCTGCTATGGTGATTTCGCTTACCGGATTATCAATCTCGCCATTCTCAAACCAAAAGCCCGAACAGCCAACAGAATAATCACCGGTATTCGGGTTAATTTGCGGCCCAAACATATCGGTTAGCAATAACCCGCTGCCCGCTTGTTTCATCAAGGCCTCAAACGATACATTGCCCGCTTCCATATAAAGGTTTGTCGATCCCGATCCGGGCGGCCCGCCAGTGCCGCGGCGCGCTCTGGCATTGGTTTGCAAACCAAGCTGGCGCGCTTGCGCGCTATTCAAAAACCAACTCGTTAAAACGCCGCGTTCAATTAAATCGATGCGTTCATTGGTGAGCCCTTCACCGTCAAAAGGGCGCGAGCCCATGCCCCGGCGAATATGGGGATCGTCAATAATGTTAATCGTTTCGGGAAACAGCCGCTCGCCCATTTTATCTTTCAAATAGCTAACACCGCGCGCAATAGCACCGCCATTCACAGCCCCCGCAAGCGCGCCAATCAGTGATGATGAAAGACGCTTGTCATAGAGAACTGGCGCGGTGCGGCTTTTTAATTTTTTTGGAGACAAGCGCTGAACCGTACGCTCGCCCGCACGGACGCCAATTTGCTCGGGAGAGCGCATATCATTGACGTGGGCCTTGGAGTCATAATCATAATCGGTCTCCATGCCGTCATCATTTTGCGCAAGCACGCTAACAGAAACGGAATGATAGGAATCGCGCGTGGTTCCGAAAAAACCGTCGCTTGTCGCTAACCAAGCCTGGCCTTCACCATAACCGGCGCTTGAGCCGCTGGAATTGGTAACGCCTTTTACATCAAGGGCGGCCGCCTCACAGGCAGCAGCCTTATCTTTCATCACCTCAGTTGATGGCTCTTGAAAATCGCCAAGATCAAGGTCCGGAAACGGGGCCTTCGCCAACCGCTCCTTTGGCGCCAGCCCGCAAAAGGGATCTTCCGGCGCTGTTCGGGCCATATCCACGCAGCGATCGGCAAGCATGTTTAACGTCGCTTCAGAC
Source organism: uncultured Caulobacterales bacterium (assembly GCA_964421675.1). Lineage (GTDB taxonomy): Bacteria > Pseudomonadota > Alphaproteobacteria > Caulobacterales > Parvularculaceae > CALLPQ01. Next base: position 7,131 of record CAYQXV010000049.1, on the reverse strand, counting down.
AAATCGGTTGTTGAAACGCTGGCTTGGCGCTGACCTATCATTACCCGCAGGCCCAAATCCTGGCCTTCAGATCTTTCGACGTCTTCCAAATTACCAAGACGAAAAGAGACCCCGCTCGCCACCGAGCTATCAATGACCGCGTCGGCAGCATCAGCCCCGGCCGCTTTGGCCCGGTCCAGAACAAGTTGAAGAAGAGATTGCGCCGTGGAATCTTGCATTGACGTATCGTTCCAATTCACATTGGCAATCACGCAAGGCCAATCCCTGAGCGATTGCATCAACACAATCGGGTTTAAGCGACCCAGCCGTTAAACGCAATCGCAACGCCGCCATGGAAGCGGCCAAAATGGGAATAAATTGGCCGCTTAGCCGCTATACCGACTATCCCTCTTTCTCGCTGATTTGGGTTTGCAGGTAGTTTTGCTCTCCGACTTTATCGATCAAGGAAAGCTCGGTCTCCAGAAAATCAATATGCTCTTCTTCAGATTCTAAAATTCGCACGAAGATTTCGCGGCTGACATAATCCTTGACGGTCTCACAATATTCTATTGCTTCTTTATAAAGCGGATGGGCACGGTTTTCGGCCTTCAGATCACATTCCAAAATCTCGCGAACATTCTCCCCGATAAGGACCTTATCGAGATCTTGAACATTGGGCAGCCCTTCGAGAAACAATATGCGCTCTATCAATTCATCCGCATGCTTCATTTCATCGATAGATTCTTCATATTCAATCTTGGCAAGCCGCTTTAATCCCCAATCTTTTAATATCCTCGCATGCAAGAAATATTGATTGACGGTTGTGAGCTCCAACTTCAATGCCTTATTGAGGTGCTCGATAACTTTTTTGTCGCCCTTCACAAACTTTCTCCTATTTACATTACTGTCATCTTTTCGGAACGACGAGTATTTTGAAATTTCATTACCATGACTGATAGCAAAATCTTTGCTCTGTACAAGAATTATCTTTGCAACCGTTTCGCACTCGCGTTCGCGAATAGAAGTTGCAATTGAGAATGAAAATGAGTCCACTCCAAAGGAAAATGATGTCGCTGTAATTTTTAACGCTCAACCGGCATCAAAATGCGTTCATCCGGCACAAAATCAAGAAAGCATTCCAAAATTGTCGCGCGCCATTGGCCCAGCGCAGGACAATAGCAATTTTTTACCGCGCGCATTTCATGGGCGTTGATCACTCAAATATTGTGCAGGGAAGAAAAGCTATTCTGCGGCGAGTTTTTGCGAGTGCGTCCTATTCCGCGCTTCGTCAATAAGCTCTGAAACCTGGTTCAAACATTTGCCGCATTGAGGACGCTCACCACATTGGCGAAACGCATCATGGACCGATTTTGTCTCCGCAGTGATAACCTGCGAAAACTGGCGATCGCTAATAGCATTGCAAATGCACACATACATGGGGCGAAAATCTTTCCGGCAAAAGTACTAAGTTCGAGCATTCTCACAACCATTGCGATTGCGAATAAGTCTTAAATACATCATTTGCGAATGATTGTCAATTACATATGGGTTTTGCGGCAGAACGCAGCACGCCCTCAAATGCCCCTTGCTTCCACCGCCCCATCGTCCATTCTGCGTGAAAGCCTCTGCCCGAACAGTAATGCCGCCCCAAAGGAGCGCCCCCATGAGAAAACCCCTAAATCGCTGGTTTCACGCCTTGATGGTGACCGGGCTCATTGCGGCTTCAGGCTGCGCTTCCCTGGTGACGCCGGATGTGCAAACCGAACGAAAGGCGCTGCGCGCGGGCAATTATTCCCTGGACCAGACCCATGCTGCGGTCCATTTCCGGATCAATCATCTCGGATTTGCCGACTATCTGGGCCGTTTTGAAACTGTGCAGGCAACGCTCACCTTCGATGAAGACGATCCAACCACTGCACAGGTGGATGCTGAAATCGATATGACCAGCCTTGATATTGCCAATGATGAGTTCGCAGCAACCCTAATGGGCCCTGATTGGTTTGACGTCGAGGCCCATCCCGTTGCCAGATTTACCAGCGACGCCATTACAGTCACAGGAGAAACAAGCGGCACCATGACCGGCGAGTTAACACTGCACGGGGTGACGGCGCCGGTGACATTTTTTGTGACCTTTAATGGCGGCGCCAGAGATTTGTTGCGCTCGGCCTATGTTACCGGCTTTTCCGCCTATGCCGATATTGACCGGACAGACTTTGGAATTTCACGGTTTTCGGGCGTCATTACCGATACGGTTCGCATCGAGATTGAAGCTGAATTTTTACGCGGGTAAGGGCTATTCCGCTTCAGGTTCTTCAGG
>CAYQXV010000049.1:0-4735 GCA_964421675.1 uncultured Caulobacterales bacterium | reverse complement strand
GATTGAAGCTGAATTTTTACGCGGGTAAGGGCTATTCCGCTTCAGGTTCTTCAGGCTCTGGAGCAGGTTCAGGCGCTGGGGCATCACCGCCCAGAGAAACCGTCACCATCGCCGCGCGCAAAACCCGGTCGCCAATGGTAAAACCGGGCTGAACAACATCCACCACATGACCGGTTGGAATGCCGTTGCCCGGCACCTGTGCCACCGCTTGGTGCAGATTGGGATCAAACCGTTCGCCGGTTGGAAATACCCGGTTCACATTGAAACGCTGCAACACAGACAACAGCTCTTTTTCTGTCATCCGCAATCCCGTAACCAGCCCCTCGACATTATCGGGCGAGATCTCATTTGTATCTTCTGGAACGGTTCTCAGCGCACGATCAAAATTATCCGCAACGGCAACCAGGTCGCGGGCAAATTCAGAAATCGCATAACGGGCCGCATCCTGTTTTTCACGCTCATAGCGGCGGCGGGTATTCTCAACCTCTGCAGCAAGCCGCAAGACGCGATCATTCATCTCAGCGAGTTGAATATCCTTCTCAGCGATGAGGTTCTCCACATCACCATGGGCTTGCCCTTCTTCGGCTGCCGCCTCACGGATCGCTTCGGCCTCAGCGATATCTTCGGCCGCAATGTGCAAATCTTCTCCGCTCAATGGAATTTCATCCATCGGCTCGTCACCGGAGAACCCATCGTCCTGGCCTTCATTTGGCGGATAATTAAAACGACCCATAACCTTGCCTATCTATCGATCTGCCCAAAAGAAAATATCGATCCCTGCATGTACGCGCCGTCACGATTCATTTCAACAGCCGTGTTACAACTTCTGCGGTGTAATCCACAATCGGTATTACCCGGGCATAATTTAACCGGGTGGGCCCGATCACGCCCAGCACACCCACAATATTGCGATTGCTATCGCGATAGGGCGCAACAATGACCGATGAGCCGGACAGGGAAAATAGTCGATTTTCCGACCCGATAAAGATTCGCACGCCCTCGCCGTCTCGTGCAGCGCCCAATAACTCAATTAAGTCTTTTTTACTCTCAAGATCGTCAAATAACATGCGCACGCGCTCAAGGTCTTCAGCCGAAGTTTCGTCAAGCAAATGGCTGTGGCCCCTGACAATCAGTGATTTTTCAGAAAAATCACCTTGATCACTGCCCGTCGACCCTGCTTTTGGCCCTGAAAACTCCGCCACGCCCTTGCGCACAAGCGCCGTTGTCAGGGCATCAAGGGCGGCACGGTTTTCATCCAGCTCTTTTAAAATTGTCGACCGAGCCTCTGAAAGGGTGCGCCCGCGCAGTCGATTATTGAGGTAATTGCCCGCGGTCCCCAAAGAGGAGGATGGCAATCCTTGGGGCAGTTTGATGATCCGGTTCTCAACACTGCCATCATCAAACACCAATACCGCCAGGGCTTCGCCTGAGCCTGTGGGCACAAATTCCAGATGCCGCAAGGGCATTTCCGACTTTTCAGTGATCACCAAACTGGCGCTCTGCGTAAGGCCCGTCAACCGCGCTGCTGCTTCCTGGAGAACGCCGTCCATCGGGCCATCTCCAAGCTCTCTTTCAATCTGCGTGCGCTCGCCCTCTGAGAGGTCGCCGATCTGAAGCAGGCCATCCACAAATAAGCGCATGCCAAGCTCGGTTGGCATACGGCCAGCGGAAACATGAGGCGAGTGCAACAGCCCCATATCCGTCAAATCGGCCATCACATTGCGAATCGTTGCCGCAGAAACATCGATCGACCGGTCCTGACTTAACGTTCGAGAGCCAACCGGTTCGCCAGTATGGATATAGGTCTCAACGAGCTGTCGAAAGACCTGCCGCGCTCTATCATCAATGTCGTTAAGGCTGCTCATAGGCTCAAAAAGTACCACGATCGGCGAAGAGTATGAAGTCACATAAACTCGAGGAAAAGTCTCGGTCTGGGCATATGCGCCGTGTATGCGAGGGGAATCACAATCCTAAGTCGCCATGGTTTAGCTTCAAGTTTGCAATGAATCATTAAACTTCGTGGTTTTGCCCCTATCGACACCAAAGCAATTGCCCGCTAGGGACAGCCCTTAACGTTTAGGGGTCAATTTTCGCCCAGAGCTGCCAGTAGACCTTTGAATATAAGCACACCTTTGAAAAAGGATTTTCCCATGCGCCCATCCGGCCGGATTTTTAATGAATTACGCTCTGTAACCCTGGAGACTGGCGTTACAAAGCATGCCGAAGGCTCTTGCCTGATAAAATGCGGCGACACACATGTTCTGTGCACGGCAAGTTGGGACGAATCGACGCCGCCATGGTTGCGCGGCGGCGGTAAGGGATGGGTCACCGCCGAATATGGCATGCTACCGCGCTCTACCGGTGAGCGCATGAAGCGAGAGGCCAAGCGCGGCCAGTCAGGGCGCACTCAGGAAATTCAACGCCTAATCGGGCGATCTCTGCGCGCCGTTATTGATATGAAGACCCTCGGTGAGCGGCAAATCCTGATCGATTGCGACGTTATCCAGGCAGACGGGGGCACGCGTACAGCCTCAATCACAGGGGCCTGGGTTGCGATGCGCGAAGCTGTTCAATGGGCCCTTAATCAGGGCATCATTACCAAGGACCCGATCACCGACAGCGTTGCGGCAATTTCCTGCGGCCTGGTGGATGGCGCTCCCTTGCTCGATCTTGATTATGATGAAGATTCAACCGCGCAGGCTGATACCAATTTTGTCATGACCGGTTCGGGCGGCATTGTGGAGATTCAGGGCACGGCAGAAGGCGATCCCTTCTCTGAGGATCAATTTATGGCGCTGTTATCCCTCGCCAAGCAAGGCTGCGCTGATCTCACCAAAATGCAGGCTGAGGCTTAGCAAATTGCAAGGACCAGGTGCGGCAATATCCCCTTTGGGTCCAAAATTGCCAATTCTTTAAAAATTTTCATGTATGCGCTGCGTCATGAATGACCGAACGATCCTTGCGCGAGAGCTTGCCAACATATTCAAAACCCTGGGCCATGCCGACAGGGTTAGAATCGTGGAAGTATTGCGCGCGCGCCCTTTGGACGTTCAAGCAATCGCTAAAACCCTCGATCTCAGCGCCAACCGGGTATCACAGCATTTGGCGAAAATGCGGGCCATGCATCTGGTCGCCGAACAACGAAAAGGCCGTAAGGCCCTCTATTCATTGACACAACCCGATTTAGCCCACTGGATGACGGACGGGCTGCAATTCCTAGAAGCCCGCACAGCCGCCGACGAAGTCACGCACAAAATGATTTCCAGCGTGAGGCGATCCATGATGCGTTCTTCCTAGTCAATTCGCGCTTAATGGGCGTAAAAATAGCGCCCTCAGCAAGGCCCAGCACCCTTCCCCTCACCTAAAAGCAGTGGTACACCGCCCATTTTGGAGGCTGCGTTAAAAATGAGTCCGACCTAATCAACGGTCTTTTCTGTCTCAATTTTATTTGTCTTATTCGCATTTTCAGGGATTTCGCTCACCGCGCGGCCAACACGAAAATAGAGGGTCTTATCACAGCTGCCCGCTCAACCACTCAAAGCTCGAACGCATCGACGGACCTGGACGCGCAAATCGCTCCGGTCTATCCACGCATGCCAGAAGATGTTGATGATCCGCGCCATATCATTGATATTTTGCTGGAAGAGCGTTGCGAGAAAATGCAGGCGAGCCCTCTGTGGCCTTTCTATAAATGGGTTTTGTTCCCCATCCTTCGCCACCGCGAAGCGGTTCGCATGGCCGATGACATCACCGATAAAAATGGCCCCGATGCGCTCACCCATGTGAGTGATCTCCTCAAGCTGAACATCACAACCGAAAACCTGGAAACCATGCCCAAGACAGGCCGGGTTATTATTGCCAGCACACACCCGACGGGGATCGCTGACGGCATTGCAATGTATGACGCCTTAAAGGCGCGCCGCGGCGATATAATGATTTTTGCCAACCGCGATGCCATTCGCGCAGCGCCGCAATTGCGCGAAGTGATTATCCCGGTTGAATGGCTGCAAGAAAAAAGAACCCGCCAACGATCACGCGAAACATTGGTGGAAACTAAAAAAGCCTTCGAAGCCGAGAAATGTGTGGTAATTTTCCCTTCCGGCCGTCTTGCCTTCATGAAAGATCGCGTACTGACGGAGCAAGACTGGATGAGTTCAGTGGTTAATCTTGCGCGTAAATATAAATGCGATGTCATTCCCGTGCATATGAAAGCGCGCAATTCATGGCTTTATTACTGGTTTAGAAACCTTGGTAAGGAAATGCGCGACATCACCTTGTTCAATGAGCTGTTGAACAAAAAGAAACAGCCCTTCCATCTTACGTTTGGCGATCGCATTTCCCATGAAGCGCTAAACGGTGATCCCGAACTTGTCACAAAAGCCCTGCAACGCCATGCAGTTGAAGATGTGGTTGCAGGAAAACCCTGGACCTCCTTAGAAGACTAGGGGCTTTGTTTCAGGCTGATGACATTTGCCATCAATCTTCACATTTTTGACGAGTTACCACACAATGATTGGCTGAGAACTTTGCTTTCGAACACACGAGAAGCAATTGCGAAAATCCCTTTGCTCGCACTTGGCGCGCGACCTTAAAAAATATTTGAAAACTGATACTTGAAAACTGATACTTGACATTTGGTGACATATGTCGCCAAATGGCGACATGAAACCATCACCGACTGAACTCATCATCCTAAAACATCTGTGGGCCCACGGTGACGCCAGCATGCGCGAGC
>CAYQXV010000048.1:15243-18226 GCA_964421675.1 uncultured Caulobacterales bacterium | reverse complement strand
CATGTAGAGAGGTGGTTTGCCGTCATTCTGGCGCTATGGTAGCGTTTTAACGGGAGGCTGTTATGTCGTTAAAACGCATCGTGATTGGATTTTTGGTAGCTATCTTGCTGCTGATAGCAATATTTCTCTATCTCCTGTTCTTTTGGCGCGCTGACACGCGGTTAGATCCTGACTGGCGTATCAATAGACACACAACCAATGCCGAGGGCGCGATTACGGTTCGTTTTACGGGTACATCCACGCTTTTGTTTTCTGATGGTCAAACGCAGTGGATGACGGATGGATGGTTTAGCCGTCCGAACATTACGCAACTTCTGATTACCAAAAAAATATCGCCGGACTTACCCGCAATTGAAAAAGGACTAGCGCGCAACAAGGTCGAAAACCTTGCCGCGGTAATTCCGCTCCATTCCCATTATGATCACGCCATGGATTCCCCTGAAGTTGCCCGGCGCACGGGGGCGATGCTTATGGGGTCTGAATCAACGGCCAATATTGGCCGCGGGTGGGGATTGCCGGAAGACCAAATAGCCATATTCGAAAACCGCGTGCCGGTTACGCTCGGCGCTTTTACGATCACACCGATTGAGACAAGCCATTTTCAATTTGGCGATACGCGCCTCATCAAGATTGATTTAAACGATCCGGAAATCACCGAGCCCCTTATTCCCCCGGTGTCTGCGCGTGATTATAAGCTTGGTAAAGCCTATGCACTGCACGTGGCGCATCCACGGGGAAATTTTGTTATTGTCGGCAGCGCGGGGTTCGGCGACGGAGACCTAGAGGGTTATGACGCTGATTTAATATTTCTTGGCATTGGCGGTCTTGGGCAAAAAAGTCAGGACTATCAAAATGCCTATTGGCGAGAAACTGTGACGAGTGTTGGGGCAAGCCGCGTAATTCCGATCCATTTCGACAGCCTCACTGCGCCCATTACGGGGGACTTTAAAGGCGCTGATTTTATCGCGAGTCTCGCCCTTGGGTTTGAAAATACGTTGCCTGAATTTTTTGCATCGAAACTCGTCTCTCATCCAGAGTTGAAGATTGAAACGCTCCCCAGATATGACAAGACTGTCATTATCGAATAAATCAAAACAAGCGCGCCATGCATTTTGCAGGATTGAATCATGTCTGAATTACCCAAAACCATTAGGAATTATATCGACGCTTATAACGCGTTGAATGTTGAAGGGATGTTGGAGTGTCTCGCCAAGAATGTGGAATTTCAAAATATCTCAAATGGTGAGGTGAACGCGCACACCCATTCAAAAGAAGAATTTGAAAAGCTTGCCAGGGCGGGGGTTACTGCATTTAGCAGCCGGGAACAAACCGTCACACAGTTTATGACGGTAAGTTCTATCACGCTTGTTGAAATAGAGTATAAAGCCGTGATTGCCGCCGATCTTCCGAATGGATGGAAGGCGGGGCAAGAGCTTGCCTTTTCAGGAGCCTCAGCTTTTGAGCTAGACAATGACAAGATTATAAAATTAATCGACCAAAGCTGACCTTTTCTTTGGTGGTCATGTAAGGTTTGAGCGAGATATAGAAATGCCCGATTGGAACACAATCGGAAGTGAAGAAATATCGAATTTTATCTGTTGGGAACAACTATCAATATTTTAGAAGAAAATGAGAATGTCCTTGAATGCATGGCGCAGGAAGGCGCTAATACAGTTCCGAATTTAAAGTTTGCGCCTATGGAAATAATTTACTTGCTTTGTGCATCGTAATGTCACGGTTGCGCGATAGGGGGAATATATGCGAGATTCTCAATAGGCGTAAAACTTTCACGGCACCTATAACCATGAATGTGAAGCACGATTAGCGCCGTGCAAAGATTATTAGCTCGCGCAAAGAAAAGCATTGGAGGAGGGGCAACCATGACTATAGCGTTATCGCTCGCAATATTGATGTCTATCGTCACATTTTTTGTTCATACCTTTATCGGTGGAATTTATGTAGCCCGCCCATTGCTCGCTGATAAAAGCCTTCCCGTAGCGAGCAAATGGTTAAACTATTATTGTTGGCATGTAACAACGATAATGATTGTGTTTCTCGGGATCGGGTTTTGGCTTTGCCTGCAAGATCAAGAAAATAGCCTGATGATTGGGTTTTTAGCAGCACTCGCGACCGCCTCCGCGATATTAAGTGCGGCCGTTGCTATAAAAGGGCAAATAAATCCGCTTCGTTTTCCCTCGACATCGCTATTTGCGGCTATCGCAATGTGTGGATGGGTCGCTCTTTGGCAGGCAATGTAGGCCATTAACTTAATGCCTACCGGGAAGGCTATTGCCTTATTGGAGCGATTAAATATACGTCCGTACAATGAATAATGGCAAAGAGCTATAAATTCTTATATACGATAGAATCAGATCGAATTAAGCAGGTTTATGATGATACAAAATTCAGCACATATTTTCTTACCCGTACTTACTTTAATCGTCGGTACGTTAGTTTTTACAGCTATTATGGGAATTTCACGCGTAAAGGCTGCGCGATCAGGGGCGGTTGATTATCGCATTTTCAAAGTCTATCGCAATAAACAAGACATGCCAGACACAATGCTTAAAATGAGCAATCATTACGATAACCTCATGACAATGCCGATCGTGTTTTACGTTATCGTGATGATGATTTATGTGACTGAAAATGTCGATAAAATCTTTGTTCTTTTAGCGTGGACTTTTGTCGCCACACGTCTCGTTCATTCCTTCATTCATTTGGGTCAAAATCACCCTCTGAAACGGTTCTTCGCTTTTGGAACCGGTGTTATGATATTGCTTGCAATGACTCTAAGATTTGCATTTTTATTGCTAACCTAATGGGTGCACTTAAAAAATGATAAACCCTCATAGGGTATGTGACGTTTTCAAGCGCGGCCCGTGCATTTCTCAAATTACAGCGAATACGAGCGGGTTAGCATGAACGATTTTCAACCGCTCAATTGTCAAGAGACTGATGAAAAAACTCAGTAACAATATCT
>CAYQXV010000048.1:11876-15143 GCA_964421675.1 uncultured Caulobacterales bacterium | reverse complement strand
CCAAGATACCCGCGATAACGACAATGAAAAAGTCGAGCGCAACGGCAAACCAGTTCTGATCTTTGACGTGCTTTGTAAGGCTGCGAAGTAGCATAGCGCCCCCTAATCGCGTTAGGCAGACAATAGCGTGTTCAAAAATAGTGTCTAGTCGTGGCTAGGCGGGCCTTCTTAGGGCGCTGCGGTTAGGTCAGTTTTGGCTTACAGTCTAGGCAAATATCAATAAATATATTTGGATTCTATAGTGCTTAAGGTTGACGCAGGAATTGACGTAAATAATGGTTTTATGGCTTCCCAGGCCTCTTCGCCCGGTTCTAAATCTAACGCTGCCATCTTAAAGATGAGATTATCTAAAGTATTTTGACCTGAGGAGTGCTTTTGTATCGCAACATCTAATTCATACCAAAAGCTTGCGCCTTGCGTATAGAGTAAACCGTAATTTTGTCGATTATTATCATTTGAAATTTCAGATTGAATTTGCCGTAAACTGATATTAATGGGTCGATCTATATCAATAAACCTACCCCATACTAAATTTACAGCTTCATCCTCTGGGTAAATTTTACGCAGCGCTTTTAGCGCATAATAATTTGCAAGGCTTTCCGCCATCCACACTGGGTGCGCGGCGCTATCGAGTTGATGAAACTGCTCATGAAATATCAGCATAAGAGAAAGCAATTGCTCTTCACGCTTTGGCGTGTCGTTTGAAACGATGTAATTTGCAAGAATTGTATCATAGCCAGCCGCGCCGCTCGCTTCTCGTCGTTCACGCGGGGCACCAAACCAATTAACATCCAATTTCTCTACAGTGCGCGCAGACGCACCTAAGACTGACCGCAAATACTCAATAGCCTTTAAGTGGTCTTCAGGATTTATGATCGATAAAACAGTGTCTAAGTCATCGCCAATATAATTGAGCGAATCGACGCTATTGCTTACAGACAGGCTGGGAGCGTTGCCCAAATTAAAATAATTTGGTGGCTCATTTGTGCCCTGTAAATGATGACTTATGTGCGTATCATCAGGGAGTGTAAACCTGATAGTTTTTATATCCTTATCACTTCCTGAGAGCCTTAAAATTGAACTGGGACCAGAAACAAGCCACCAATTGGGTTGCGTAAACAGGCTTTGTTGTTGCGACGGTTGGTAGGGAGATGTCGTGTGCGTTGCAAATGTGATGGTCCAGTTCGCAGCACGACATTCTGAAGGAACAGACCATGTCAAATTTTCATTTTGCACGAGTTCATTTTCATCACACATTACTTCGGAAATTTGAGAGGGAACCCCCATCATGTTTCCGCGTAAATAAAGCGTTCGCTCGGAAATTGCATTGTCCGTTAAATGAAGTGTCGCATGAGCAATGTTAGGAGCTTTACCGGCAAGCCGAATTTCATAAGTTGAAGCAACTGTTATCTTTTCCGAGGCTTGACAAGCGCTCAGTAAAACCAAAGTGAGCAAGAACAATTTTTTCACCAAAAGCTCCTATCGTGAAACCACGTTTGAACAGTTTATTTCTCATATCAAGGGAGAAAGTATATAGCTAGTGCTAGTCCTAATAAGTGACCCTCATTGGGCGACTTTATATCTCTCGGCTTTAAATTTATCCGTCAATCATCTAGCATCAATCTTGATCGGAGATTGCTATGCCCAATACATATGAAGGTTCGTGTCATTGCGGTGCGGTACGTTTCAAAATTGAGGCTGATATAACTGAGCTTACCACGTGTGATTGTTCTCTGTGTAAAAAGAAGAATGCGATCATGACGAAAGTGCATGAAGACTCTTTTGTTCTTGTCAGCGGAGAGGGTGCACTATCTGAGTATCGATGGAACATGAATATTGCCCAGCATTATTTTTGCTCCAAATGCGGTATCTACACCTTTCATAAAAAGCGGGCTCAACCTGATCATTATGGTATCAATATATCCTGTCTAGACGAGCATGACCTCTCAAAAGTTCCTGTTAGAGCCACCCAAGGACGTTCGATGACAGTGGTAGAAACAGCCGAGAACCCGGATTGGCCGGGTCCGCGTGTGCGATCTTTTGAGAAGACTTAGGCGGTCAATGCGAGGCGAGATTAGAGCGTCCTAGTTCCAGCGATAATCGCGGCTCACTCGTTTGGCATCGTCTGCATCCAATCTAGCGATTTTTGAAATACACTGATTAAGTTCTCAAACGGCTGAGTTTCCGACGGGCTTTGGAGGACATGGTTTCCTCTGATAATTCTAATTGTGTGTGTCGATTTTCCTGCTACCAGCCGGCGCGATATGATTTCTTCTATTCCCTCTGCGGAAATCTGCTCATCGGCTGTTCCATAGGCAACAAATACATCCGCATTGGTTTTCTGAAGATCATCTGCGGGACAGGCAAGACCAAACGTTGACCAGAACTTTGGTGTTTGTCCGAATATGATGGATGTATGATCGTCCGGGTTTTCAAAGACGGTTTTGAATTGTTGCTCAACATTTGCGAGTTCCTCGGCAATGCCGGTCTGCAAATCATCGCCTTTGGCTTCGGGATGTTCAGCAATCCAGTTGCGCCGCGCGGTAACCAACATGTCGTCAATTTGATGACACCCAAAACTGGAAATAAATGCCACATGCGAAACATCTGACCGCGTGGCGGCAAGGCGCGCGGCGACTAGGGCCCCTTCAGACAAACCAAGAATACGGACTTGGTTTGACGTAACAAGATGGTTTTCCTTTAGCCTGTCGATACTGGCCGAGAGCGCGCCGGACCAATTGTCGAGGGTATGATCGCGCCGAAATTCAAGGGAGCAGTCATCTTGTTGCCCGCCCGTTTGCGGGGCATCAGTGCGAACATGGGGTTTGTCGACGATGAGAATATTGTAGCGGCCACCGGAAAGGGCGGCCACAATATCCTGACCGGCAGTGCTTTGCATTTGGCCATCTGCGCTCGGCGCGAAAACGGAATCACACCCGGAGCCTTGAACCATTACAAGCAATGGGCTGTGTACGGATGTACCGGGCGCGAGATAGGCGTTCAATTCAAGACTATCGTGAATACCGGTCAATCGATATTTGGAAAATGGTGTTCCCGCCATAGGCGAAGGAGTTGCGGATTCAACACTCGGTTTAGGCTGCGGCTCTGCGGCGCATGCTTTCGGAGCGTTCATGACAAGAGCAAACATCACCATCATGGTTATTCGGATATAAGGTTTCATTTTCCCACCAAATTCAATTGCGCGCGAGTGTAAGTCGCGCGTCAGTTTTCACGGCGCGCCAAATTTGGTCGCGCGCCAAGTCAGGT
>CAYQXV010000048.1:0-11776 GCA_964421675.1 uncultured Caulobacterales bacterium | reverse complement strand
CGCGTCAGTTTTCACGGCGCGCCAAATTTGGTCGCGCGCCAAGTCAGGTCGCGTGAATGTCTAACGCTCAAATGTCGAAATTTGACAACCCACCATGGAAGTCAGTATGATTTTAGATAAACCATAAATCATCGTTAGGCAATGATAAATGATAGAAAAACAGACAATAAATATACAGCGCATTCTCAGGGTAAGCGCCATCATCAAGTGGCTTTGCATTATGGCGCTCATCGTTTTTGGGGCCAGCGCGATCTTTGGTGGATTATCGCTGCATCTATCATCGGACGCCGCCCCGACATTCCTGACGGGCAGCCAATCATTTGCGCAGCCATTACTTCTCCGGCTCGCCGCACTGCCTTATCAATTGTCGATTTGTGCCGTTCTCATCTGCGTCGTGGGCATGTTTGACCAATATGCAAGAGGCAATATTTTCACAAACCAATCTGTCTTATGGTTTCGATGGTTCGCGTTCGCCACGTTGGCAGCGGCAATCCTCAACGCGCTGCAAGGAGTATTCGAGGCATTATTGCGATTGATCGTTGAGCCCCAGCGGGAAGTTTTAGTAGATGTCGATCTTGGTACATCGGACATTCTCTTTTTTGGCATCGCGATAATTTTGCTCGCCGTTGCCAGTATCCAAAAAGAAGCACAACACAAACTCGACGAACTCAGGTTGATCTTTTGACTGATAATTCAAAAATAATTGTGCGATTGGACGTGATGCTCGCGCTGCGCAAGAAAAAATCCAAAGAGCTTGCCGAGTATATCGGTATCACCGAGCAAAACCTTTCCATCATTAAGCTTGGAAAGGCTAAGGGGGTGCGGTTTGAAACGCTTGCAAAGATTTGCGATTTTCTGGACTGCCAGCCCGGCGAAATTCTTGAATTCGTCCGAGAGCCGTCTGATGAAAACTAGACGGCGCGATAGCATTTCAGTTTATCACGCACGTCTTCTCGCGTTTCTGATCTCCATGGCGATAGCGGGGATCGCGATTAGAAGTGCTATTATGATGAGTGCGAATTTTAACGGGGTTATGTAGGCCTTGAGCCAAAGCAGCTGGTCGTTTCCTGTTAGGAGTAGGATTTGCACAACCCCTTCCGCCAGATCTGTCGGGATGACAGCGAATGCCGGGATCGCAAGGGATGGCCGAAAGGCGCGTAGTGATAACCCTGCGAAGAGAGCTCCATAGGTTAGAGGATAAGCAACATCCAACGTACCCGTCATCCATGCATGCGCCATCCGCTTTGAATGGCTCATCTCTTCAATATGGCGTTGAATTTTTTCTGGATCACTCATCTCATCAATGATGCCAAAATCCCAGATCGCCATGACAAGACCAAAGGAAATGGTCTCGATGACAAACAGCGCAAACAGCACCCAGAGTGTGACGGGATTGGTCAAGGTCTTTAACATCAGCGAACTATGGCACACTTAAAGCACGACGGGAAATGCTGATGGCAGTGCGGTTTTAGGCGCTTATGGGACGTACGCTTTGGCGGCATAAGACCCATTAAAATATTTGCCATCATATTTAGTCAGTGACAAAAGCCATCGATTATTGGATAGATATTTAAATTTATATTTGGGAGCATGGTATGCCAATTGAAACTTGGACGTTTTTTGTCGGAACTGTTCTTCTAATGATGAGCACTCCGGGACCAAGTCATTTACTCATGCTCTCCACAAGTGCCTCCAATGGTTTCAAACGCTCCCTTGCTACGGCTGCTGGTGACCTAACAGCGAATGCAATCCAAATGTTGTTAGCTGGTTTCGGCCTTGCGGCTATATTGGCGAGTTCAAGAAATGGTTTTGCCGTTATCAAATGGGGCGGCGTTGCATACCTTATATGGATTGGTATCCGTACGATTAGATCATCCTTCAATAATGAGGGAGAAGAACTTAAAGTAATGAGGATCAGCTTGAAACGCCTTTGGCTTCGAGGCTTTATTACCTCTGCTGCAAATCCAAAAGCGGTTGTATTTTTCGCTGCGCTTTTTCCTCAATTTATCAATCCAACCATGCCTTTGATTCCGCAAATTTTAATATTGGGCGCAACTTACATTGTCATTGATGGACTATTTTTAAGTGTCTATGGGTGTGGCGCAAGCTGGCTAACGAGCCGCCTTAAGTCACATTATAGAAAATGGGTGGACCGTGTCGCGGGCGCGAGCTTGATCGCAGCTGCAATATTACTGGGATTGAAGACCGCACCACAATCATAAAAATGTCTGCTCGGGGATTAACTGACGTGAACGAATGTTTTTATATGGGCGGTTTGGATCTCTGAATGCTCGATTGCCGAGTTCGAAACGCGCTTTAATAAAAACCAGCTAGCTTTGAAAAAAGTCGTGGATTCGTTGCGCCAGCGCTTCGGAAATTCCTTCAACCGCTACTAAGTCTTGGGGCTTGGCGTGGGCAACTGCTTTTGCTGAACCGAAATGGTGGAGGAGGGCGCGTTTTCGGCTTGCGCCCACGCCCGGAATATCGTCGAGAGGATTGGCGCTGACGGCTTTTTTGCGTTTGGCGCGGTGCGCGGTGATGGCATAGCGGTGCGCTTCATCGCGCAGGCGTTGGATGTAAAACAAGGCTGGGTCGCGCGGGGCAATCAGAAAAGGCTCGCGGCCGGGCAGAAAGATTTGTTCGGCAACCGCGCCCATGGTGCGATCGGAGTGTTTATTGCCGTGTGTGTCGGTGCGTTTGGGTTTTGCAATGCTGACAATGGTCGGGCATGGGCGCGCGCCTGGATTGTCTTCTGAACTATCGCTTTGCGAATTTTCCGGGCTTAGCCCTAAGTCGGCAAGGGCTTCGAGCACGGCCGATAATTGCCCCTTACCGCCATCAATTACGATCAGGTCTGGCCAGCTCGCATCATCAAGCGTGTCATCTTTTAAGGCACGCGCAAATCGCCGGGTAATGACTTCGCGCATCATTGCAAAATCATCATTGGTGATGGTTTCGTCTTTAATATTAAACTTTCTATACTGATTTTTTTCAAAACCTTCCGGCCCCGCGACAATCATGCCGCCCACTGCATTGGCCCCTTGAATGTGAGAATTATCATAAACCTCAATGCGCGTTGGCGGCTCTTCAAGGCCAAGGGCCGTGGCCAGCGCCGTCAGGTTGCGTTTTTGGCTCGCGCTTTCTGCCTGTCTTCTGCCCAAGGCTTCGCGCGCATTCATGCGCGCTGCTGCCATAACTTCGCGCTTTTCGCCGCGCTGCGGGGTGATGATTTGCACTTTGCGATTGGCTTTAAGGCTCAGTGCTTCGGTTAGTAGTGAGCGCTGGTCGGGGTCGTGGCTTGTCAAAATTAGCGGCGGCGGCTCGCGATTATCATAGAACTGCGCAATAAATGCATTGATCACGGTCGCAACCGAGTCATCGCGGTCATGGCGCGGATAATAGGCATGATTGCCCCAGTTCTGGCTGGCGCGAAAGAAAAACACCTGGATGCCGATTTGACCGCCTTGTTCTTCTGCCGCGAAAATATCCGCATCGCCTATTGTTTTGGCATTAATATCTTGCGCCCCTTGAATATAGCTAAGCGCACGAATGCGATCGCGCAGGGCGGCTGCGCGTTCGAAATCCAATTCTTCTGAGGCTTGTTCCATTTGCGCGGAGAGATGTTTTTGAACCGCGTGATCTTCTCCGGCGAGAAACCGGCTGGCTTGATTGACCAACCCGTTATAATCGTCCGGGGAAATCAGATCGACGCATGGTGCCGCGCAGCGTTTTATTTGATGGAGCAGGCAGGGCCGGGTGCGCGATTCATAAACACTGTCAGAACATGAGCGCAGCAAAAAAGCTTTTTGCAATGTGTTCAGGGTACGGTTGACCGCGCCTGCGGAGGCAAAGGGGCCATAATATTCGCCGGGCCGTTTGCGCGCGCCGCGATGTTTGAGAATTTGCGGGGCCGCATGGTCCTGGGCAATCAGAATATGGGGGAAGGATTTATCATCGCGCAGCAGCACATTAAAGCGCGGCTTGAGTTGTTTGATCAGATTGGCTTCCAGCAATAAGGCTTCTGTTTCGGTTTGCGTGACGACAAATTCCATCGACCTGGTATCGGCGATCATCCGCAAGATCCGGTTGGAATGACCGCGCAGCTGGGTATAGCTGGTGACCCGTTTTTTCAGGTCCTTTGCTTTACCCACATAGAGCACATCCTTCTTCTCGCCGATCATCCGGTAGACGCCGGGACGGCCAGGCAGGCGGCGCACATAATCCTCAATCAGGCTCGACCCGGTTAGGGTTTGCGGGGGGGTGCCATCACCTTCATCAGGGGACATGTCAGAGGGGGGGACAGACTCAGCCATAAACGTGTTATATCGTCAATTGTGACGAAGATTCCAATTTGTTTTGCCGCCAATTTGTTTTGAGAATTATGCCCGCCCATGCCTGACAGCACCGCCCAGCCATCACATCGGTCCCAATCTGCTCACGCGCAGACCGTGACCCGGCGCTATGACCCGCAATCGCCGGTGGCGCGCGCGCGCCGTCCCGTGCTGGTGCTGTTTTTTAGCGCCCTTGCCCTTTGCGGGGCGATGACGGTGAATTTTGCAGTGAATGATTTTCATCGCGGCATGACCAGCGCCACCTGGCCCACGGTAAAGGCCACGGTGATGAAAGAGGGGATTGAAGGGGCAATGGCGCTGCGCCATGCCTCTTACCGATATTATGCGCAAGGGGCCTTGTTTGAAGGCAACCGCGTCCGGGTGCTTACAAATAACCGGCTGTTCAGTCCCGCCGCCCCGATCAGTGTTGAGGCGGGGGAGATCCTGTCTATTCGTGTGAACCCGGCCAACCCTGCCCAGAGCCTTGTGGTACCAGGGGCGTCCGGGTTTGGGTTTATGATCATGATTGTGCTTGGTGGGCTTTTATTTTTTCTCGGGTTCGGGGCCGCATTGCGGACCCTGCGCGAGGAATAAGGTTATTGTTGAAGTGTAATAGATGCCCAATTGGCTGCATCCTGAACGACCGGGTCCGGGTCGGATTTCAAGCGCTCAATTTGCGGCAGTAAAGTTTGATCGCCGCTATTGCCCGCCGCGATTAGAACATTGCGAATAAACCGGTCCCGGCCAATCCGCTTTACTGGGGATTTTGAAAACAGCGCGCGAAATGCGGGATCATCAAGGTCTAACAGATCGGCGAGCTTTGGTGATTTTAATGTTTGCCTTGCATGGAAGGCGGTTTGACTGGCCTCGCTTGCAAATTTATTCCACGGGCAAACGGCCAGACAATCATCACAGCCATAAATGCGATTGCCCATGGCGGCGCGAAACTCCTGCGGTATTGGGCCTTTATGTTCGATGGTCAGATAGGAGATGCACCGGCGCGCATCCAATTGATAGGGGGCGGGAAATGCATCTGTCGGGCAGGCATCAAGGCACTGGGTGCAGGCACCGCAATGGTCTGTATGCGGCACACTATCGGCGTTACTGAGCGACGTCTTTAGAGTCGTGAATATCGCGCCGAGAAATAGCCACGACCCATATTCGCGCGAGACAAGGTTGGTATGTTTGCCTTGCCAGCCCAGACCCGCTTCGTTTGCCAATGGTTTTTCCATGACCGGTGCGGTATCGACAAAGACTTTTACCTCGCCGCCATAATGGGCAATCAGCCATCGGGCGAGCTGTTTGAGTTTCTTTTTGATGACGTCATGATAGTCAAGATTGCCCGCATAAACGGAAATATTGGCATTGCTTTTCGCGCTAAGCTTTTCCATCGGATTAATCGCTGGGCCATAATTCATGGTGAGCATGATAACCGAGCTTGTATCGGGCCAAAGAGATTTGGGGTTTGCGCGCTCAGTGATGCGCGTTTCCATCCAGGCCATATCGCCATGACGCCCGGCATCAAGGTAGTGGGTTAACCGTTCGAGCCGTTCATCGCTGATGGCGGCGTCGCAAAAGCCGACCCCATCAAAGCCGATAGACCGGGCTGCGATCGCAATAGCATCGTCCCAGGCAGCATCTTTTGCGGGCGCGTTCAGGGTCACTAGAAATCGAGGTCAGCATATTGGCGCGATGCCGGAAGGCCGGGCACGCGCTCTGCTAGTAGCGGCTTGAAAGAAGGGCGCGATTTGATCCGCGCATACCAGTCTTTGGCATCAGGAAAATCAGCCCAGGGAATATAGCCGCAATAATCAAGGCAGGAAAATTCCGCCGCGCACGCCAGATCAACAACGCTCATGCGCTCCCCGGCAAGCCAGCTGCGCTGTTCACACAGGAAGTTAATATAGTCCATATGCCACAATAGGGCATCGCGCCCCGCGCGCAGTGCATCTGGGTCTGGTTGTCCCTGACGGCGCAAGCGGCGGTCAATTGTCTCTCCGGTTAAGAGGGGCGTGACTTCGCGGTGAAATT
Source organism: uncultured Caulobacterales bacterium (assembly GCA_964421675.1). Classification (GTDB taxonomy): domain Bacteria; phylum Pseudomonadota; class Alphaproteobacteria; order Caulobacterales; family Parvularculaceae; genus CALLPQ01. Next base: position 5,414 of record CAYQXV010000048.1, on the reverse strand, counting down.
TATCATGAAACCATGACAACAGCCGCCGGGTTTCGGCGCGCCCCGCAGAGGTGGACGGCATTAGTGCCGGAAGCGGATAGGCCTCTTCAAGATATTCAACAATCGGCCCGGTCGGACAGACCGCAATCTCCCCGCCAGTCGGCGGCTCATCCAGCAATATCGGTAAGGTACCCGCTGGGTTATGGGCTAAAACTGTCTCAATATTGTCCAACGGATGGGCGTCAATAACATTACAATCAAGCCCCTTTTCCAACAGGATAAGCCGGACCATTCGGCTGAGGGGATCAAAGGGAAAATGATGAAGCGAACGCATAGTGAGGGAGCCCTGAACACACGGAGTTTACCAAGTTAAGCCATAGATTTTGCTACTCTATCGCGATCCGATCCAATTCGCCACATGGCGATTGCTATAAAGCGAGCATCCGGCAACAAACTTGCATTGTCCTGCAATAATTAACACGTAAACCACAGGACAAAGAGATAAACTCTTGCAATTGGGCTTGCCATTAACCTTTTTATTGCGCCTTGCTCGCATTCCCTTTCGATGGGCATCGCCGCGCATGGGTGTTGCGATTGCGGGATTTGTTGGCCTTGTTGTTTGCCTTGGATATGGCACGATTCCGATCTTATATGTTGGCGATGATGGGTTTGATGCCCTTGCCAGGATCGCGGAAGTGCGCGCCATATTGCATGGAACCTTATCGCCGTTGGCAAGCGATGATCCGGTTTCCTTGGTGTTTTTGGCCCTGGCCGATCAGTTCACATTACCGGCCGGGCGCGTTCTCATTGTCGGGGCAGCGCTGAGAGCGGTATTTTTAACAATCATATTTACACGGAGCATTGCAACGCGATTGCCCTTGGGGATTGGCGCGTTGTTGACGATCATAATGGCGGGTCTTTGGGCGCAACCAATGTTGACCCCTGATATGCTTGCCCTTTCATTGCTGCTACTGGTTTTTATCATTTTGATTATTCCTTCCTTCACCGGGGCGAGGGATGCTGGCGCACAGGAGCGGGCGGCTAGCATTGACGGCACCATCAGTGCGATGTTGATCCCTGCAATCGGAGCGCTGTGGGTTGGCGGGCTTGCCATTGCGGTCGGCATTTTACTGGTCTCGGCTTTTGTTGGCGGGCAAGGCCGGTTACGGCGATATTGGACGGCGACATTTCTCTTGCTGGCCGTGGCGCTGGCGGGCGGGTTTTTTGCGGAAGAGGTGTTTCGCGATCTTGCCTCCCGCGTGACCGAGTTTTCCGCCGGGATGATGGCCCGCGAAAAGCTCCTGCTGGTGGCGGGGGCCGCATTGTTTTTTTCCGCGCTTTTGCCGACCTATCACCGGCTTTATAATCGCCCGGCCTTTATGCCCTTAGCGATCAACGTTCCCATTGCAGTTGGTATTTTGCTGCTAAGCTTGGGGCAGGCCAATGCGGACCTCAAAACATTAACAATGGTCCTCCAGCAAAGCACGCAACAACGCATAGCGGGGGAGGTGAACGACCATGCAATGGCCGCGATCACGCCTTCCGCGCGGCAGATAAATGTTGCATCAGATTTGGCAACGCTCGGCTTGGAGAAAGGGCAACATTTTTCCGTCCTGTTTGGGCGCGATATTGCCTGCCTTTTCGATGATCGAAGACCGTGTCAGGCTGATGGACTAGCCGCAGCACACCTTGCCGATATTGTCCTTGTGCCAACAGTGATGGCGGAAAAGGGCAATCGGGCGCTGGTTACAAAAGCGCAAGGCCTTTTATATTCCGATTTTGTACGCGCCGGTGAGCATGGGTCTTACATTGTCTGGCACCGCCGTGTGAAATAGGCGCGCATTGCATAAGCACGCGAATTTGCGTAATTTTCGGCAATTCTCGCGAGCCGGGCGCTAAGACCGCTCCCAATCTGCATCGGATCGGTCATGACAAATGGCATTTGGCAAAAACTATCTCAGACTCAGATACAAGACCGAATAAACAGTGCCCTGAAACAAAATGTTTCTTTTATAAATCAATCAGTATTAGGCGTGCCCGGCTCGTTTCTTGACACGCTGGTTTTTGATCAAGAAGCCAACTTTCTCGAAGACGCACCGTTCTTGCGATCCTTGTTAGAAAACCCCAACCATATTGGCTGCCACACATTGGATATGTCGGAGCCTTTCTTTGAAGGCAGTCACGCAATTGAGCGCGAGCTTCTTGAAATTTGCGCCGTTGAAATTTTGCAGGCGCAAGCCAAAACCTATGATGGCTATGTGGCATCGGGTGGCACAGAGGCCAATATTCAAGCCCTGTGGATTTATCGCAATTATTTTCAGCAAGACTGCTCTGCGCGCCTCGATGAAATTTTAGTCCTCGGCTCTGAGGATACTCATTATTCTATCGATAAAGCGGCCAATCTTTTGGCGCTGGATGTTAAAAAGATTCCGGTTGATGAAAATGATCGCGATATTGATCAGGCAGCGTTCCAACAAATTTTGCACGATGCAAAAACCGAAGGCAAAACATGCATTATTTTCATTGGCAATATGATGACCACCATGTTTGGATCAGTCGATAATATTGATGCCGCCGCTGCGACATTGGAGCAGTCCGGGCTTAGCTATAAAATTCATGTGGACGGGGCCTATGGCGGATTTTACTATCCATTTTCCGATCCGCAAAACTCCATGACTTTTGCCAATCCACATATTAGTTCGTTCACGCTTGATGCCCATAAAATGGCGCAAGCGCCCTATGGCACCGGAATTTTTCTAATTAGGAAGGGGCTCATCGAATATGCCAATACGCAAGAGGCCAGCTATGTCAGGGGCGAGGATTATACGCTGGTGGGCAGCCGTTCCGGGGCCAATGCGATTGCCTCATGGATGATTTTGTCGCGCCATGGCAAGCAGGGATGGTTTGATAAAATCCGCACCTTACAAGCGCGCGCCGACGGTTTTGCAAAAGGTCTTGATGGTTTGGGGATACAATATTTTAGAAATCCCTTCTCCAATATCATCACGATGCGGAGTGAATTTGTCGCCCCGGCATTGGCTGAGCGATATTATCTTGTACCTGACGACCACCACTCACCGGCATGGCAAAAAATCGTGGTCATGGAACATGTAACGCAAGCGCGATTAGACGAATTATTGAGCGCGCTCGCATAAATGCGGGTGAGGGGCCACAATTGGGCCTCGTCCGCGTTACTGAGATTGGCAAATTTTCCTAGCGTCCGTGACAAATGAAATAGGGATTATCAAATCCGCGCTCACGTTTGCCATAGGCAAGGCGCTCGCCGCCCGGATAATCGAGAACTCGCCCACCAGCGGCTTCCAATACGGCTTGCCCTGCGCCGGTGTCCCATTCCATGGTGCGGCCAAGGCGCGGATAAGTATCGGCTTTTCCTTCGGCAACCAGACAAAATTTTAGCGAAGAGCCCGCCGCCACAAAATCCTTCACCTGCATTTCCTGCAGCAATGTCTCGGTTTCCGGTGAGCGGTGCGAGCGACTGGCAACGGCGATTAATCCGCTATCGGGAACATCGCGCGTTGTAATTTTTTCGGCAGGTCCGTTGCCGGTTGATTTGGTCGCGCCGTAATCTTTAGCCCCGGCATAAAGCACGTTTTGGGCTGGTGTATAGACAACGCCCAAAACGGGATAGCCATCACGAATGAGCGCAATATTGACGGTAAATTCGCCGGTGCGATTTACAAATTCGCGGGTTCCGTCGAGCGGGTCGACCAAAAAGAATTCCGATCCCAGCTTTGCGCCAATCTCGTCAATATTGCCGGCGCTCGCGCTCTCTTCGGCAAGAACTGGAATGTGCGGGGCAATGTCGTTGAGGCCAGCAAGGATGATTTTTTCAGCAGTTTCATCAGCAATCGTTACCGGCGAGCCGTCGGACTTTGTCTCGACGTTAAACTCCTCGGCATAGATTTCATTAATCGCCGCGCCTGCCTTGATGGCAATTTCACCGAGGCTTTTTACAAGATTAGCATCATTCATCATTTTCGTCTTTGTCGCTTCCTATAGAGGGGTTTTGGCGTGATGAACGTTTCTCGTCCGGGCGTCTAGTCCCGCCAACCCAAATTAGGTGTAAAAATGTCACAAATTTTCCCGAGTAGGCGATAAACTAGTTGATGCGCATGGTATTGCGGGGCAAAACTCCGGGACCAAAATGAGCCCTTAATAAAAAAGTGGCACAATACTGACTATCCTAAACGACTAGACCGAATGACCAACACAAATTAACGTCTCGCAGACCAAGAATACCAAGGACAAACAGGCCCCTATGAGCCAGGACAATATCATCGATAGTCAGGAAAGCGACGCTTTAGCGAGCGAGGCCAAAACCTACGATCCGGCTGGGCTAATCTCGGAAGGGGTGCGCCAGCGCACTCGCTTTGCCCGTGAGCTATTTGGCGATGTGGTTCAGGTTATTGATTTTGTGTTGATCATTCTCAGCGCGATTGCGTTCGCGCATTTCTACCACAACTTTGTCATCATCGCGGACTATGAGTTTCAACGCTATGCGACCGCTGGCATTATCGCCGCGACCGGCTTTACGGCTCTTTCGCGCCGCGACGGCTATTATGATTTTCATCGCTTAATGTCGGTGAGCGGATCATTACGGTCGGTCTTGACCCAATGGGCAACGGTCGTCTTTGGCCTGCTTGCCTTTGCTTTTGCCTTAAAAATTTCGGATAGCTATTCTCGCGGCTGGCTGTTTGGCTGGACATCCATCACGGTGGTCCTGCTGATTATTTGCCGATTAGGCGCTACGCTTAGTTTAAAACGCACCTCGCGCCGGGACGGCATTTTTGCCCGGCGCATTGCTGTCGTTGGGGCCAATGACCTTGGGGTCAGCTTTGCGGACAAAGCAACCTTTCACAGCGATCCGGTGTCGATTGTCGGCATTTATGATTTAGAAGAACGCCGCACAGGCGCGGTAAAAGGGCTTTATGGCGGGGGCAGTTTGCAAGATTTGATTCGCGCGGCCCGTAATGATGAGGTCGATGATATTGTTATCGCCTCTGACACCGTCAATGATGAAGCGCTGCGCTCTCTTGTGCGCACATTATCGGCCTTGCCGGTCTCGATTGCGCTGGCGCCCAGTGCGCGCTGGTTAGAACATGATGGCGGGGAGCTGACCTATACGGGCGGCGCGCCGCTGTTAAATCTGTATCGCCGCCCCCTTGAAGGGTGGGGAAGCATTTTCAAAATGCTCGAAGATCGCATTCTTGGCTCGCTTATTCTGCTGGCCCTCTCGCCGATTATGATCGCTGTGGTAATTGCCGTTAAACTGCAAGGCAAAGGCCCGATTTTGTTTGCCCAGCAGCGCCACGGCTTTAACAATGAAGTTTTTCGGATCTATAAATTCCGCACCATGACCGTCGCCGAAGATGGCGATAAAGTCGTGCAGGCCAAAGTTGGCGATAAACGGATCA
>CAYQXV010000047.1:0-20042 GCA_964421675.1 uncultured Caulobacterales bacterium | reverse complement strand
CTGCCAATTCTAAAGGAAGTCTCTGTTCACGATTTTGGCAGGCCATTTGGTGGGGACTGTGCATCATAAATGACCGGATGGATTTATTAGGCCGCGCCAAGTTTCAGGCGAGACCATATTCGGGTTTGTACTGTTATTTGCTTGAGGGATTAATGTTGCACCGAGCGTGATCACGCAACTTGGTGATCGCTATGTTGTAAAGCCCCTTCTTATGTAGCCATGTTTAGGTAGAAAAATAGCTGCATTCAAAGGGGTTGTGTCAGTAAAAGATGAAAGGGGTCAGACAAATCCGTCAGCTCACAGCCAAGCCACATCAATATTCGGGTGAGCGCACCGACTTTTCTCGTAGGTCAAAACTCAAACCCATCGCGACCGCGCCAGCAATCACCCAAAGGGTCCAGCTAGCTGGTTGCCACACGCCCGCGCTTAGCCATCCGTTCAAAACGATATATCCCATTGGTGCCGTTGTAACCCAGGCCAAAAGGGTCGCAGACGGGCGAAGAGCCAGCATTGGCACGAGTAAGCATAAGTACCACGGAAACACAGCAGGGCTGAGGGTCAACGGCGTTGCAAGCGCCAAAGTCATCGCCAAAACCAATCGATTTCGCCGAGCCGCAATTGCAGCCAGCAGCAGCATTAGCCCTGCGAGTATCACTATAATCGCGAGCAATACGCGACCACCGGTCAAACTTTCCAGCGCGGTAAAAATTGGCGAGCCGAAACGCCATTTTTCTAAAAACTCACCGATGATACCAATAGGTGTGTATCCAATGGAAAACGCCGTTGCATAGATCGCCACAACAATACCAAGCGCGCCGAGCAACAGTGTCGCACCATCCTTGGGACGGCTTGCCAATATTAACGGTCCAGCGATGACAATGGGAAAAAATTTTATTGCTGCCCCGATCCCGAGACACAAGCCGGTCACTAACCAACGCGCCCGGTCAAATGCAAAAATAGCGGCACAAATCGCGAGGACTGAAAACGTGTCAATATGCGCACCGACCCCCGCTTCCAGTATCAGTAAGGGCGACAATGCAAATAGTGACAGATGGTGTGAAAGTTTTCGCCGAGCGAGAATGCCCGCCATCAATAACAGCGATGCAATACTCGCTGCGATAACCATTGCTTTCCAAACCCATGGTCCAATATTTGGACCCGCGCTCGCCGCTATCGCAAACAACGCGATCGAGGCTGGCGGATAGATCGTTGCATATTTTACGTGTTCCGCTGGGGTTGGCCATAACTCTCGAAGCTCGGCAACCTCATGGCTATCGGGCGGCGTGGTATAGGGATCAAATCCGGCAGCCGTAACGGCGCCATCCCATAAATACCGTTCGCTGTCGTTGGATGTAATGTCCGGGGTGGCGATCAGTAAAACACGCGCCACGATGCCAATGATTAAAAGGGCTTTGAGCGACGTGTTGTTTAGACGCCATGTTGCGAACATCACTCCAGAGGCACACAGGTGGATGATGATATAGAGGGTGCCGATATATTCGGGCGAAAACCACTCCAGAGAGTAAACTGCTCCGTAGATTATCAATATCGGGATGATCAACATTGGGCCGGACAGGACAATTCCCCTAAGCAGATTGTTGGAGGTATTTTGGATTATGCCATTCCCCCCCAAACTCGCAAATGTGTTTTTAATTCGATGCCTTCGCGTGATGGGCCTTCATGCTTAAAACCCCGGTAAACATGAAACCAAATGCAAAAAGCATTAAAAAAGGAACGACAATGAAATAGCCCCGGCTACCAGCCCATAAGACATAACCAAAATAGGCCAACGCCAACAGGATTTCCAGCCGATAGGCCCATTGCGCCGAGACTACTTTGTACCCTTTTACCGGAATCGTCTGATTATCACTGCCAACCGCCTCAACCCTATTGGACGTGGTGATGGCACTCCCTGTCATATCACCGGTCTTCGGTGTTCGCACAAACCCGGTCGCATGGCCGACTATCGCCTCAATCACAGCGCGCCCATTATTAACCCCAAGACCAATAGACGTTGCCAGTAAGACCGGCAGGATCGCTAATTTATCCCGTAACCGTCCGTATAGTATTTTCTGGCCACTGAGAAAGAAATATGCGTGGCTCACGCTCGCCAGTAAAAACAGTGGAATGTCGATCCACATTAACGAGCCCCAATTTGCCGTCTCGCGAATATGGATGGACGGGATCAGGAAAAAGAGCGAGTCAATCAGCATCAATAAATAGGTGATATTGCCTGTTAAGTGAAATGTGGCTTCTGTTTTAACATGCAAAGGCGCTGAACTTTTCCAGATGGAAAGCAGCATCTTTTTCATGACCTCAATCGCGCCTTTTGCCCAGCGATGTTGTTGCGATTTAAATGCTCCCATATCGACGGGCAGCTCGCTAGGGCATCCCACATTGTGAAGATACTCAAACCGCCAGCCTTTCATCTGAGCGCGATAGCTCAAATCAAGGTCCTCGGTCAGGGTGTCCGCGCGCCATCCACCAGCATCGATAATCGTCTCGCGGCGCCACACACCTGCCGTACCGTTAAAGTTGAAGTAAGCGCCGGTTTCGGCTCGCATATATTGCTCGATTGCGAAATGTGCATCGAGTAAAATGGCTTGCACCCGAGTGAGCACATTAGAATTCGTATTCAGATGGTGCCAACGTGTTTGAACCATCCCAACTTCCGGGTCTTTAAACGCCGGAATTGTGTGAAGTAAAAATTGCGGTTCAGGAATAAAGTCGGCGTCAAAGACCGCGATATATTCGCCCACGCTGGTCTCGAGCGCGGCTTCTAGCGCGCCTGCCTTATAGCCGCCTCGTGATGGTCGACGCACATGCTCGATATTGATCCCGCGTGCGCGATGAAACGCTATACATCGAGAAGCAATTTCGACTGTCTCGTCATTTGAATCGTCGACAATTTGTATTTGCAGTCGGTCAGCGGGATATTCCAACGCCGCCAAAGCATGGATCAATCGCTCAACAACAAATTGCTCATTAAAGATAGGTGCCTGAACCGTAACGACGGGCAGGGAGTCAGTCGACAATTGAGAGTTCTCCTGAAGAGAGCTCTCAGCGTGATTGATTTTTTTATTGGCAGTCTCTCGCCGTTGTGACGAAAACGCGTAGTACGATCTATGAGCGCCGTACACACATAAAATCAACACAAGTGTATAGTGACACAGAAGTATAATAGGCGCGAAAATGCTCATAGGACGCTAAGTTAAAACTGTCCGACTATAGCGAACTGAACATTCGTGCCGCGCAATGTATTGTTGCCGTATATATTTGTGGTGCCTGTAACCTCGAGTGACCAGACTCTATTGATTTTGTACCCCGCCGTATATTCGAGCTTACCCAAGTCGAACACCAAAGGCAGACTTGGGTTCGCAACATTGGCGCTATCGGCGAAATCCTCGACATCGCCAAGACCCAACGTCCCATCCAGCTTTGTGCGAAGATAAATGTTATCGGATAGGTCAAACCCGTATTCTACGAGATACCGAAACTCGTCAACCGGATCCTCGGCGCGGAAACGGTATCCAGCCTCAATCCCAAAATATCCTAATTTGCCAAGTGATTTCCCTAATAGCGCACGCCCCTCAACATCGATCTGACCATTTCCGAGCGGCAAGTCGGCGTCCTCATCATATAGCCATGGCGCTTTAAAAAGCCCCTGCACTGAAAAGATAAAAGGGCCATCTACCAAACGATAGCGTAACCCCAAATCAACATCACCGACTCCAAAATTGTCAGTCGTGACGCCGTCTGCCGTATTGCGCAAATCTTTCACTGCCGCCGCACCAAAAAAGGTTAGGTTATCTTGAATTCCGTATTCCGTATAATAAGTAAAATTCACATCTCTGAATCGCTCAAAGCCATCCAATTCACCGAAACGGTCGGTTGTCGCGAAGTAATTAAGTGCTGATTTGCTGTAGACCGCTCCCTTTGGCGCCGTCCATGCACCAGCATTCGCCACTGTTGGCACCATCATCATGGATGCTGCGATCCAACCAAGCGAATTTTTCATATAACTTCTCCTGCTACCATTGAATCTATTATTCAAGTTGGCATGAACCGCCGCTAGCAATTGAGTCCGCCACCGCTAGGGCAATATCGAAAAAACACTAGGAGCCTTATTAGAGAAAAGTAAATCACAGGCGCTATCACATTTTCACAAAGACGTTACCCATCTGAAAATAGAACTGTTCACACCAAAGGCACCGCGCATATTCGCACGTTAAAACGAAAATCATCTGGCAATTTCTAAATAAGTAAATGGAAAAAGCGTAACGGTTACTTGTAACCCGTCATTGCCTTTGAGATGGTATAGATTGTTTTGCTAAGGGAGTGTTTTTAGCTCATCATTATCCTTGAAAGGTAGTGAAGATGAGATCGAGAACATGGCCGAATGGATCGGTGCGAAAACACTTTTCCTTGAATCGGAAAGGCATTGAGGGTTTGGGTTGATTTATAAGTCAAACGGCTAAAATGAATCATTCAATGGGAAGCTGCGTGGTGAATGAGTAAAAGCTGAGTTGTTTAATCATTTTCACGAGGCACAGGTATTTATGGAACATTGGCGATAAGAGTATAGTGCAATTCGTTTTTATATACCTTTAGGATATCGAACACCCGTGCCGGAAGCAATCTCCCGGCCGATCTAGCTTCCACTATATGGAAGCTAGATCGGCCTTCAATAGGAGAAAAATTATGGTTACATAGCAGCTCGCTGCGCCATTGGGGTTTCGTCAAATTCGGTTCGCCAAGTAGTGTTTGTGGATTGAGGCTGATCGCAATGCTTTCATGATCACGATCGATTCTGACCAGTGCTGCTAACCACGGCTTGATGGGCACTCGTTGATCTTGCTGCCCAATTATAGTGCGCAATTTGTATTTGGTTTCTTTGATGCGTGAGATATTGTTCGCTTAGTATTCCGTCAAAGTACGTAGTTAAGCTTCAAATTTTTTGATGACCGACAGTTTGAGGGTGATAGTATGAAACTCTTTTGTGTGAGGTACCAATCGGCGCTGACGGGCTTCTAGCAATAAAATTCCACAGGGTCGACGCTGCTATTATGGCAGATAAATATGCGCATATGATTTCTTTATCCTCGAATTGATATTTTGGATGGAATGTATTAGGTCTCTGCAAGAAGCTGTGGATTATTAAATGCATCTACCAGGGTTAAATTTATCAAATGTCATTTGCTCAGTATATGAATATTTATTTTTGATGTGCTCGTCTATGTTGAGTATGTTTTAGGGAGCGCGCTGTTTTTCTCGATTTCACTTGTGAGCGTTACTTAGGTTTTTAGGAGTTTTTTCTGTGGGCAATTCATCATTCTATCCGGTCAAAAAAACACTGATGGGGCCGGGCCCGTCCAATGTTCATCCACGTGTTCTTGAAGCCATGGCGCGGCCAACGCTTGGGCACCTTGATCCTGACTTTGTTGGGTTGATGGACGATATTAAGCGGCTGCTTCGAACTGCGTTCCAGACCGAAAACGATTTAACGTTTCCTATTTCTGCGCCCGGCTCGGCGGGCATGGAGGCGTGTTTTGTCAATCTGCTAGAGCCAGGTGATAAGGTTATCGTTTGCCAGAACGGTGTTTTCGGTGGCCGTATGAAAGAAAATGTGGAGCGGTGCGGTGCCCAGTCAATCATGGTCGAAGATGACTGGGGGAAACCTATTGATCTGAACAAGTTAGAAGATTCCTTGCGCGCGCATTCAGATGCGAGTGTTGTGGCATTTGTCCATGCGGAGACATCGACGGGCGTGAGCTCGGACGCCGCCGAAATTTCGGCACTGGCACGCGGTTTTGATTGCCTCACAATAATGGACAGCGTTACCTCACTAGGGGGGAGTCCTCTTCATCTGGATAGATGGCAAATTGATGCGGTTTATTCAGGCTCACAAAAATGTCTATCCTGTCCGCCTGGGCTTTCGCCAGTTAGTTTTTCCGAACGCGCTGCAACGCGAATTCGTGCACGAAAAGCGAAGGTGCAAAGCTGGTTCCTCGATCTCTCGTTGGTCATGAATTACTGGAACGAGGGCGGGGCGCGCTCCTATCATCATACAGCGCCGGTTAATGCTATGTATGCCCTCCATGAAAGTCTGGTTTTGCTTATAGAAGAAGGCTTGGAGGCATCTTGGGCACGCCATAGAAATATGCATGAGCGCCTCAAGTCTGGATTGGAAGAAATGGGCTTTCATTTCTTGGTTGAAGAACCATACCGACTGCCCCAACTCAACTCCATTCTCATTCCTGGCCAATTGGTCGCGAGCGAGGCTTCAATTCGGCAGCGTTTGCTCAATGAGCACAATCTTGAGATAGGGGCCGGGCTTGGCAATCTCGCGGGAAAAATTTGGAGAATTGGTTTGATGGGCTATGGGGCATCCCAAGAAAATGTTTCGACCTGCCTCAACGCAATAAAACAGGTTACCCGCGATCTAAAATAATGTTCCGTGAGCATATTTTCTGGTCTTGCCCGCTTAATATGCGCCCGCCAGTTCCAGAAACTCTATCAGAAATTGATACATAACCGGGGGCTTTACAGCTTTCAGTGACATCAATGTTAAACGATTCGATTTCCACGAACCGGATTGGATCTTCTTCAGGATAAAACGATCATCGCCAATGCGGTAAGAACCGCTCGGTATTTCGTTACCTTTTTTTGTAGCGCGAACCTCAACACATATCGTATCGATTTTTCTATATGATAGTGGCTCTTTGTTTTCTTTAGAGCAGACGGCGAGTGTGACTATACGTCCGGTCACTACGCATAAGCCCAGGAGACTTAAATGTTTTGGAATGATAGGGGGCAAAAAAAGCACCGATTCAATACAGCTTTTTGGTTTGGTTCAAAAGTTGTCGTGTTTTTCTTAAATATCCGACTCAATATCTTTATCTCTCTTGTTTTGAAAGACTGACGTTTTCTTTTCGCAAGCACTATGAATTTCCGAAAGACGAATATCGACTATCTCCCAAACAACTTGTGGCTGATTACTTTTGCAAAATCGACCCAAACGGTTTCGAATTTTGACAATACCGTGCCATGGAATTACTGGATTAATTGCGATGGGCCTGCCCCTTCTAGGTTTTCGGCTAAGCATATTAGCCTCCGAATTATTGTGACGGCTCAAGTTGCCAAATATTCAGGATAATGACCCGACCCCTTCGAATGCAGACACTTAAAAAATATAGTAAAATGGCTGGATCAAAGGGGGCGAGTAAAAAATGCTCTTTTAGATGGAATAAAATTCACTGTTTCCAATGGGCTTTTCCCTGTTCGAGTTTTTTGGGAAATCACCTTTTTTGCGTTTAAATTATTCATATTTTCATCGGGCTTTCGTGCAAACAAGATAGCTACACCAAAAATTCCGTGTAAATTCCCTTATATCAGGGAATTTACAGCGGAGACTGATTGCGCGCAGACGGGATCGTCCATCATTCATTCCCGTAAAAATGCGGATTTTGCAAGCTGGTGAATTACTGTTAAAATTCAGATGCTTGGGGCGCTGTGCGCTCTATTTTTGTGAGTCATGTCTCCTGAGACCAATTTTCAGCCAATCCTAGAAGAAGCCTCTGTTCGCGATTTTGTCGCTGAAAAAATGCTCTCAAATTCATCTGCGTCTAGCTGCCTCTTTCTGAACAGCAGCGCGGCACCCTTCATTCAGCGCGTTGGAAAGGGCGTTTTCTACAGCTTCAATCCAAGCCGGGTCCGAGCCAAGGCGAGTTGGGATAAGCTGAGGTAATTTATGTATAGCGCGCGCAATATCGGAAGCATTCTGACCAGCGCTATCAATTGCAGCGATAATTTCGTCTGCGCGTGGGTCTTGTAATTCATAAACCGACCCGTCGTCTCGCCGGCGCATGCAAAATCGTATCCACATTGCGGTGACTAAAGAAAATGGCCTGATATCTCCTTTAGTCTCTAAAGATTTAATGGCGGGTTGGAATATCCGTTGTGGTAGTTTTTGTGATCCATCCATCGCAATCTGATATGTCGCATGAGCGATCGCTGGGTTAGCGAAGCGTTCGAGAAGCGCCGATACATATTGATCCATGTCAACGCCAGATAAAGGCGATAAAAGACCTGCCGCTGTGTTTAAATGTCGACGCACAAGGATAGAAAGGTCCATATCAGCCATGGCGTCACGGACATAATCACATCCGGCTAGAAAGCCAGCATAGGCCATCATGGATTGAGGGCCATTTACCACCGTCAGCTTCATGCGCTCATATGGCATTACATCGCGTACGAACTTTGCACCACCTGCTTCCCATGCTGGGCGGCCCGAGGCAAAATTATCCTCAATTACCCATTGGAGAAACGGTTCGGCCTCAACAGCGGCTTGATCATCACAACCAGTTTGCTTTTGTGCTTCAGCAAATGTTTCCGTAGTTGATGCTGGTGTGATCCGATCCACCATGGATGATGGAAACGCGATATTGTCTTTAATCCAGTCTGCTAATTCGTCAGCCCCACTTATACGTGAAAAACCGACCACACCATCACGCAAAAGCGCGCCGTTATCTGGCAGGTTGTCGCAAGACATTATTGTTAGAGGTTGGCAGTCTTTGGTGCGACGGCGTTTAAGCGCTTCAACCAATAACCCCAGTACGCCGCTTGGTGTGTGCGGGCTTTTCAAATCAGCGGCAACGATCGGGTTCGATTCATCTGGCATATGGCTTTCGTGGTCGATACCATAGCCTTTCTCAGTAACCGTTAGCGTCACAATACGGATGGCAGGATCGCACAGCGTTTTAAGTGTTGCCGCTGCGTCCGCTGCGATGACATTTTTGATGGCGGCAATGACACGAGCGGATGTCCCGGAAGGGCCGCGTTCGATCAAGGTGTAAAGGCCGTTTTGTGCATTCAGTCGTTCGGCCAGTTCACGCGATCGTAAACTGACTGCGATGATCCGCCAGTCGCCCCCGTTGCGCGCGAGCGCATCATCGGTCATCACCGCCTGATGGGCCCGATGAAAGGCGCCAATGCCTAAATGCACAATACCCGCCTTGTGGTTGTCCGGGTTATAGTCCGGCGCGCGCGATGGCCCGGTCATATCGGATATATTTTTGAGGTGCGGCAACGTCACAATCATCTATACTCCGGGTTAAGAGGCTCATTACCATCAAAGTCGACTTCTAGATCAGCACCGTTCGGATCCTGAAAGAACACCTGCCACTGTATCCAAGGGGCCGGGGTTCGAACGATACGGTAGGACAGGCCCGCTGACCTCAATTGTTCAACAAGTTTGTTTGCGCCTTGCCCGCGAAAGGCCATGTGATCAAGAACGCCGCGGCGCGGGTTCGGCATTTTATCGACCTTTATTACATGTAGGATCGCACGATCATTTGCGTACAACCACAGACCTGGAAATTTGAAATCCGGGCGCGGGCCGGTGGTAAATCCAAGCATGGAGGTGTAAAATTGTTCAGTTTCGGACAGATCGTCGGTCACAATCGTAAAATGGTCTGGATGCAGTATAACAGTCACTGGGTCATTCCTTGCACCGAGAGAGTTTCAATTTTATTTTTCATTCACTTGCCAAAAGTTGTAATCTAAATGACTAAGACGAGCTAATTATCGAAATTGATCTGAAATTTTCAACAAGCTTACAGATAAAAGTAAGACAGTGAAAGCGAAACGCCGAACATGCCTGTAACCAAGCACCAACCGAACCAGGATACATCGCTGGATGAATGGGTAGATTGGTTCTGGGCGTCGTTTTTGCCGGGATGGGTGAGTCGAGCGTGCGCGAACCCCGGCATCGGTTTTTATGATCTGCTTGATTGCGACGGCCAGCCGGCACAGCAGGATCGACGGACAATTTTAGCACAGGCGAGGCTGCTTTATACATTTTCCCATCTTGCCCTGATCTCTGACAATGCTGCATTTCATGAAGCTTCTCGGATTGCGCGCGAAGCGGTGCAAGCATTCCGCAAAAAGCCCGGCTTGTATTGTCTTGCGCGCAATGCGGAGGGTCAGCAGACTGCAGACTCGCAAGACGAGCTTACTAGAAGCTATGACCAGAGCTTTGTCATTCTCGGGCTTGCGACCTGGGGGAGGTTGCATCCGACCGAAGCTGGTGCGGAATTAGAGGCGTGCTGGTCTATCCTCGACGGTCAACTTACGGACCCGGCGACGGGCTTGCTGTTGGAGCACAACGCATTACCGGATCCAAAGGCACCGTCGGCGCCGGCCCGCGCGCAGAACCCGCATATGCACAATTACGAAGCGGCGCTTCAAGCTTTCGAGATGACCGGTAATATGAAATGGCTGGAACGTGCGGCAAGTATGCGGGCCAAAGGCCTTGAGTATTTTTTTGATCATGACAGCGGCACGATTACAGAATTTGTCGCGCCGGATCTGTCAATATTGCCTGGTCGTGAAGGGATGCGCCGTGAAATCGGTCACCAGTGCGAATGGGCCTGGCTCTTAATGCGCGAAGCGGAACTGGGCGGGGATCCATCGACAAACGAGATTGCTGCGCGGCTATTTGCTTTTGCAGATCAGCATGGCCACGCTCAGGTTGGCGCGATGCGCGGCGCCGTCTTCGATGCAGTGGCCGCCGACGCCAGCTGGCGCGAGGACAAGTTTTTGTTGTGGCCCCAAACCGAGGCCATCAAGACCCATGCGGTGCGCGCGCGTGACGACGAGCATGCGCAAAAAGCAAAAGCGTTGACCCTGATGATGTTCCAGCGATTTTTCGCAGGCCGCGCGGCGTTCGCCAATCAGCTCGATGCGAGCGGTCAGGTGCTATGGCCCGACGCCCTAAGCCGCTTGCTCTATCATGTTGTGCTCGCTTTGACCGAAGGCGCTAGAGCAGGCCTTTGGAAATATCCGGACTAGTTGCGTCTTTGCGCGGACAGCTTAGTGTTGCATGAAAACTAAGGGCTGCATTTGGCGTCGTGCGTTAGGAATAGTGAGCTGAGAAGGAAGTGTTTTATGGCGAGAACGACACGGCGCGGGATGAATGAAACGCTGGCTCTGTTCCTACCCGGAATTTTCCTTTTAGGCTTTAATATCGGTACGGGCAGCGTCACTACAATGGCGAAGGCTGGTGCAAGCTATGGCATGTCGTTGTTGTGGACAGTGCTCATCTCCTGCGCGGCGACGTATGTGATGATCGTCGCTTATGGTCGCTATACCTTGGTCACGGGCGAAACGGCGCTACAGGCATTTCGAAAACACATTCACCCCGCCGTGGGTGTATTTTTCATTGTTGCGTTAACTGCAGGCGTGAGCGGTAGCGTAATGGGCGTAATGGGGATTGTCGCTGATATCAGTTTTGAATGGTCGAAGGCGTTTATTGAGGGCGGTATCGCGCCGATATATTGGGCTGCTTTTTTTATCAGCGTTGTTTATTTCATATTCTGGAACGGCCGTACGGACGTTTTTGAACGGGCTCTCGCGGTGATCGTCTCCATTATGGCGGCGAGCTTTGTTCTGAATTTCTTCATCCTGATGCCCTCGCCGATCGATATCTTAAAAGGGCTTATACCGACTATTCCCGAAGTCTCTGACGGGCAAGGGTCTTTTCTGCTAATTGCGTCTATGGTCGGTACCACCTTATTTTCTGGGTTGTTCATCATTCGCACAACGTTGGTCAAGGAGGCGGGGTGGACGCTTGACGATGAAACGCAACAACGCCGGGACGCGTTGTTCGCGGTCATCATGATGTTTGTGATCAGCGCCGCCATCATGGCCGCGGCGGCCGGGACTTTGTTTGCGGAGGGTCTTGGCCTTGACCGCCCGGCGCAAATGATCACCCTGCTGGAGCCGCTGGCTGGGTCATTTGCTGTATCGATCTTCGCCGTTGGTATTATCGCGGCGGGCGTATCATCGCAATTTCCTAACGTTTTGATGTTGCCGTGGCTTTTGTGTGACTACCGGAACTCACCGCGCGACATGACTTTACCGCAATACCGTGTCATGGTGTTTCTAATCTCGCTTCTGGGCTTGGTCGTACCCTTGTTTGACGCGCGCCCCATCTTCGTGATGATTGCCTCGCAAGCATTTAATGTAGTGCTCTTGCCTGCGACGGTGGCGTGCATATTTTATTTGGGGAACAGATCAGATCTGATGGGTGCACACCGCCATGGTTTGGTTACAAATGTGAGCTTGGGTGCGATCTTCCTGTTTTCGCTGGTGACCAGTTTTATGGGTTTTCGGGGGTTAATGGCGATGCTCGCGAGCTAGAGTGTTGGGTGTAAAAGAAAGATAGATTGATGCATGAATCATGGCGATGGTTCGGGCCGAATGACCCGGTGACGCTGGCGGAAATTCGGCAAACGGGCGCCACTGATATTGTCAGTGCCCTGCATGATATTCCTATCGGCGAGGTATGGCCGCGTGCGGCAATTGCAGCCCACAAGGGGCTAATTGAAGCGAGTAACGATACCATGTCGCCCTTGCGGTGGACCGTGGTTGAAAGCATTCCCGTTCATGAAGACATCAAACTGGCTGCGCCGGGCCATGAGAAATACGTTGATAATTGGATTGCGACGCTCGAGCACCTCGCGGCGAACGGCATAAAGACCATCTGCTACAATTTTATGCCGGTGATCGACTGGACGCGCACTGACCTGAAACATCGATTGCCGAACGGCGCCTATACTCTGCGCTTTGATCAGGATAAATTTGCGGCGTTTGATCTGTTCATTTTAGAACGCGCCAACGCGCAAGATGACTACACGAAAAACGAAGTTGACCGTGCGGACCGCGTTTTCAATTCAATGACGTCGGAGGAAAAAACAGAACTTACCCGAACGATTATTGCGGGGCTTCCGGGGAGAATGACCGACGCCTATACACTGGATGATTTTCGCATGGCGCTCGCACGCTATGATCATATGGACCACGCCGCGCTACGGAAAAACCTACTCGCATTTTTGGCGAGAGTTTTGCCGTATGCGGAACAGGCCAATGTAAAACTTGCTATACACCCTGACGACCCGCCCTGGGATATGTTCGGACTGCCGCGTATTATCTGTACACCTGCCGATCTTGATCTACTATTCAGTGAAGCGCCCAGTCCCGCTAATGGTATGACCTTGTGTGTCGGCACTTATGGCAGCCGGCCAGATAATAATCTGCCGCAAATGGCGTTGGATTTTGCTGAGCGTATTTATTTTTCACACCTGCGCGGCGTAACCCGAGACCCGCAAGAACCGCGTTCCTTTTATGAAGCCAGCCATCTTGACAGCGATACTGACATGGTTCGCGTTGTTCGAAGCCTTTTAGCCAATGAAAAAAAACTCAATCGTCAGATTTTCATCCGCCCCGATCACGGCCATCAAATGATGGGGGATGTTAATCGCGCGATTAATCCAGGTTATTCAGCGGTTGGCCGCATGAAAGGTCTTGCTGAAATACGTGGCGTCATCAAAGCGCTCTTGGCATCCATTGCTGACTAAGAATTTGTCTTGCCCCTCTATAACTATTCCCCGAATTTTGTAAATCTCTACGAATTTCAAGTTGAGGTATATATTTAAATTATCCATCCGGGTGGATCAGTTATAGGAGGAAAGGACAGGGGCTATGCATCATAAATGACTGGGCGGTTTTTATAGGCCGCAACAAGTTTCCGGCGAGATCATGTTCTGGTTCGAACTATAATTTATTCAAACGATGAATGTTGCACCAAGCGCGATCACGCAATTTGATGATCGCTATGTCCCCATGCCGAAAAGGCGTCGTTGCTCTTCCCAGCAAAGAGGTAAATCAACAAGCGTTTTCAGTCTCGAAGCATTGATCGTAAATGGGGCACTGCCATCGAGTAAGGCTTCAATAATATCAGGAGTAAAAGGGACGTATTGTAAAAATCGATGACTTATTGATGTGATCCGCCCCGTGTAAATGCGATTAATTAGAAGTAATAATCGCAACCGGCTGCTTTATCACCGTATACGCCGGACCCGGAGTGTTCGCCGTCTATCAGGGATGCGCAATTTGTAACCGCCGAATTTGCTTTGCCAAATTTCAACAGTGCTGAGGCTGTTTTTGCTAAGGCGCAAGCGTTGCTCGTCACCTTGTAGTTGCTGCCAGACCTGTCCGTTCTCCAGGAAGAAACGTATTTTGTTTGGATGCGCTATCTCAATACTTGCGACAGAAAATACTCTACGTTCAATTGTCTCTTCTACCTTGCGTTTTGGTGCAACCTGCTCACTGCCAAGTTCGTCGGATTTTGCCTCTGGCTCGGGGGCAGGGGTGGCGGCCACGACGGGTTCCGGCGCAGCGGGTGGAGCCACGGGTGTTGGCGCAATATTTGATTCAGAAATGGTTGATTCGGAAATGGATGGCTCAGCCGATTGAGTCGGAGCGGTGTCTCGGTTGGTGGCTGGCGGGGCGGTGTCTATTGCCTCGGTGTTTCCAAGCAAAGCATTTTCAAGGCAGGTGATTCGGGCTTCAGCGTTCGCCGCATTCGCGCAAGCTGCAATAATATCTTGCTGCGCATGTGTTGGGGATTGCCCACCCATAAGAATGAGGCTGAGGCTTAGCAACACGAAAAATCGAACGGAATCAAATGTGCTCATCACTCTCTCTCTAGTCTCGGTTTTTCCCCGATCTCTATCTTTCCATTTTTGAATGATAAAGGTCAAGGCAAAGGCATGCTGATTTTTTTGAACGAGGTCCCTCCTAAAACCAGTCCAAAAAACGAAGATGTTGCGCTCAACCATTGTCTTAACAAATCATTAAAAAACTCTGCTGAACTTACGATTTTTGCGATGTTATATTGTACGCCAACCAAGAAATGTAGTTGCCAACAACGTTTAATCCGAATCACTGCGTCTAATCTGTCACATGCATAACTAATTCGTGCACGATACGATTTCCGGGTATTGTCAAATCACAACGATTTACCATTAACTATAAATTCGTTCAAAGGGGAGCAGTGCAATCTCAATCGGATTGCATTGTGCTTTGGAATTGACACGCTCTAGCAAGCGAAGCAGGGGCAATGACGCTTCGCATTGGTAGATAGCGCTTCACATTAATGGAGGAAAACAACCATGAAACAACGCAGTATACGTAGCTTGGCAATTGCAGGCGTTTCGTCTCTTGCAATTGCATGGCCAATGGCAGCAATAGCTCAACAGACGGATTCAGATGTTGATACAATCGATTCGATTGAGGATGATGGTGATATTATCCAAGATCAGGTTGTGGTCACCGGGTCACGTTTGCGCCGGGACGAATATTCATCAATTTCGCCGGTCCAAAATATCGATGCGGCAGAAAGCCGGGCACTCGGGATTTTCGATATTGGCGACATTATCTCCCAATCGCCAAGTGTTACAGGTATCCAGTTCGATGGATCGGTAAATGCAGGTTCGCCGACAGCCGCAGTTGAAGGGGTTAGCGAAGGGGGTGTTGGTTCAAACAATATCGCTCTACGTGGTTTGCCAGCAAGCTCCACCCTACTCTTGGTGAACGGTCGACGTCTTGGTCGCTCCGGTGTTCGCGGCGCGCCAGTCGCTCCGGATTTGAACTTGATCCCAAGCGCCTTGGTGCAAAACGTTGAAATTTTAACGGATGGCGCATCGTCCATTTATGGTTCAGATGCGGTTGCAGGCGTGGTAAATCTTACTTTGCGCACAGATTTCGAAGGGTTCGAAGTTGGCGCGAACTTTACGCAACCATTCGATAGCGGCGGCGATATTCGGCAATTGAATTTCATTGGCGGCGCTACGAGTGAGCGCGGCAGCTTTACCGTTGCAGGCGAATACTTTAATCAGAACGCTGTGATTGCAGGCGGCCGGACCGAGTTTAATGACTGTTTGCGCGACATTGAAGTCGGCACCGATGGTGAAATTCGCTCTGTCTGTCTGGATGCTCGTCCGGACAATTCTGTTTTGATCCTTAGCCAGGGCTTTGTGTTCAACACTCCTGGAGAGAGTGACTTTGGCGTTCCCGGGTTCACAACAGGAAACGGATTGCCGAACAACTTTAGAGTTGGGACAGCAGACGAAACTCCGTTCAACTTGCAAGCTGAAGAAGCTGCCACCCAACTCCTGCAAGAATTGGAGCGCTTTAATATTTATACGACTGGTAAGTATGATATAAATCTCTTCAGCCGTGATACCGTGTATTTTGAAGCATCCTATTCGGAGCGCAATTCTGTCGGCCGTTTCACAAGCGAGCAGATTTTTCCAGGTGTTCCTGGAACTATTCCGCAAGAAGATGCAAACGGGAACTTATTGGTAAACCCGGACGGATCATTGCAGCAATTTACTAATCCGCTCAATCCTTTTGGTGAGGATGCACTTCCTGTAATTACGGTCAATGCGCTTAATCAGGACCGTCGTTCAAACGTCAGCAATTTCAGAATTGTAGGCGGCATTGAAGGGGATCTTGCATTTGGGGGTCTTGGCGAACGCGATTGGATCTATGATGCCTATATCAGTTATGATCGTAGCTTTGGCGTTGCATCACAGGCAATCTTGAATGAGACCGCTATTCGCGAATCTCTGGACACGCTGCGTTTGGATGTTGATGGCAATCCAATTTGTGGATTGGAACGTACGTCTATTGGCTTCGGCTTCCTCACGCCACGCGATTGTGTCGTCGTGGATTTCTTCTCGCCAACTTTGTTTACGACAGCAGGCGGAACGAAAGATTTCGCAACGCAGGCTGAGACAGATTTCATTGCTGGCGACTCCATCAACACAACCGAGATTGAAACAATTGTTGTGAACGGGATTGTTACAGGCGATGCCTTTGATCTTCCAGGCGGTACAGTTGGTGTCGTTATTGGTGGCGAATTTCGTGAAGAGCGTATCAACACGGTCAATGATTTTGTTCGTGTGAACGGTCTTGGTGCTTCAGAAATTCCCGATACTGAAGGCAATACTATTGGTAACAACTCAATCTGGGGTATTTACGGCGAGATCGAGTTGCCAATTGTAGATCAACTCACGCTCAACCTTTCCGGGCGTTACTCAGACGATGAGCTGGCCGGCGATAACTTCTCTTACAGTGTTAAGGGTGCTTTCCAGCCTGTTGATTGGTTAACCCTGCGTGCAAGTTACGGCACGACCTTCCGCGCACCAGACCTTCGTGCGTTATTCTTGGCTGGTTCTGTTGGTACCATCGCGGGGGGGCAAGATCCTTGCCTGGTGCCGAATGTTGCCAATGATGGCGGTGTTTTCAATCCAGCTGCCGATGATCGTCCGCAAGTCGTTATTGATAACTGTATTGCGCAAGGTGCCGATCCAACGGCACTTGGTCTTCAAGCCACGACAGGTATCACCACGACAACTGGCGGTAATGTGAACCTTGAGCCAGAGACCTCTGACTCCCTAACGGCTGGCTTTTCTGTTTCACAGCCCTTTACGGATGCATTCGATCTGGATTTCTCCTTGACCTATTTCAACATCGATGTTGAAGACCAAATTCTGGCGTCCTCGGCGGCAGGCATTCTGGGTGGTTGTTTCAATGATGAACCAAATTTGGGAAGCCCTCTTTGCGAGTTTATTACACGTAATCAGGGAGATCCGACGACGGCAACGATCGCAAATATTGATGTACCGTTCCTCAATGTGGGAACGAACACGTCTGAAGGAATCGACTTCAATGTACGGTTCAGAACCGATCTTGACCGGTTCCTTAAGGGCGCGACATTCACATATAATATTGCGGCAACCCATTATATCGAACAGCTCTTCCAGCTATCGGATGATGATCCGTCCGATGACAATGTTGGTGAGTTCGGCAACCCGGCTTGGTCGGGGATCGGTACCGCAGCGCTAAACTATGGTAATTGGACTGCCTTATGGCGGACCCGTTACATTGATAGCGTTCAGCAAGATGACAGTGACGCTTTCGTCGAACCTGCTGACCAAAGTGTGACAGCGTCGGCTTGTGGTATCCTCGGGGCCAATGTTGCTTGTCGCGATGTCGATTTTGCCGACTCAGAAATCTACAACGATGTATCGGTCACTTATGATCGTGATAGCTGGACCCTCACCTTTGGTATTCGTAATGTCTTCGACAACGAACCACCACTGGTCGACCAGGGTGAAGCACCTTCTCGTCTGAACATTGCTGTGCAGTCAGGCTATGACCTGATTGGACGTAGTGCATTTGTCTCAGCGAGAAAACGCTTCTAGACAGACCGCATAGTTGAAACTGATTTTGGGGGGAGCTTGTAAAAGCTCCCCCCAATTTTTTTGTCGGATTGATGTGGACCCGACCTCTTTGAATAAAGCAAATTAGAATAATAAAATGACTGGAATGGCCTGTTCGTCTGGACTGGTCCCCCGACTGGAAGGTACCCAGCATACAGAGTTTCATCAAAAAAACCTTAAAAATCAACCTTAAATTTATCCATACATAACGGCTTGTTTCACATCTATAATCGGTCGTACCGCTATGGTGATTGTGAGAAGGATATTCATATGCTGAATCAAGGTCACAGCCGCGACAAGAAACTGAGCCAAAAAACAAATAGAAATCTAGATAGTTTTTGGATGCCGTTTTCTTCCATGCGAGATTTTCGTCAAGCGCCGCGAATGCTTGTTGGAGCGAAGGGACATCATTACACGGACGAAGATGGTCGTACACTCTACGATTCCTTTTCAGGCCTTTGGACATCAGGTGTTGGGCATTGTCATCCAAAGATTGTGGAGGCCGTGCAAGAGCGTGTGGCATCGTTTGATTATGGTATGAACTTTCAGGTGAGTCATCCACAAGCTTTTGAGCTGAGCGAACGCTTGGTGGATATGGCACCGGATGGTTTTTCAACGGCGTTCTTTACAAATTCAGGGTCGGAAGCTGCCGATACAGCACTAAAGATCGCGCTGGCATATCATAGGGCTAAGGGTCATGGTGAGCGCACACGTTTTGTTGGTCGCGCACGCGGATATCATGGAACAAATTTTGGCGGTATGTCTGTGGGCGGCATTGTTCCAAACAGAAAAGTGTTTAGTGCAGCGCTTATACCGGGCGTAGATCATCTTCCCCATACATTGGATTTGCAAAAAAATGCCTTTTCCAAAGGCTTACCGGAGCACGGCGCTGAACTTGCCGATGAGCTTACGCGCATCTGCGCAATCCATGATGGAGGGAATATTGCTGCAGTAATGGTCGAGCCTGTACCAGGATCGACCGGGGTGCTGCCACCACCGGTAGGTTACCTGAAGCGCTTGCGAGAAATTTGTGACCAACACGGGATATTGCTAATCTTCGATGAGGTTATTACAGCGTTTGGCCGGATTGGAGACGCTTTCGGGTCTTATCGGTTCGACGTTACACCCGATATCATTACCACAGCAAAAGGGCTGACGAACGGTGTTATTCCTATGGGGGCTGTGTTGGTTAAAAAAGAAATCCACGATGCGCTGATGTGCGGCCCAGATCATGCGGTAGAGCTGTTTCACGGTTACACATATTCGGGCCACCCGATTGCCACAGCGGCTGCCATGGCAACCCTTGATGTATATGAAGAAGAGGGCAGTTTTCAGCAGTCTCGATCCCTTGAGCCAACCTTTGAGGAAGCAATTCATTCTTTAGCGGATCACCCTTCCGTCATAGATGTTCGCAATTTTGGTCTGATGGGTGCTGTGGAGCTTGCTCCCTTTGACGGGCAGCTAGGGTTACATGCGCTGCAAGTCCATAAACATTGTTTTTGGAAAGAGCGCCTGGTTATTCGCAATGGTGGTGACATACTTCAGTTTTCACCATTTTTAAATTCCGACCCCGACGATATATATAGCACATTCGAAAGTGTACGACGTTCGCTTGATGCGGTACGTGCTTCTTAAAGGGGGGGGCAATTGTGGTTGACGGAAAGATGCCTGATCTTGTTGCATTAGAGCGCGATAAAATTTTCAAGAAGTAAAATCTTTGACGCGATCAATATTTTGCATCGCAACAAAAAAGTAGAATCCCATTTTCTATGGTGCTGAGTGCTGAAATCTATTGGCCAAGTACACTGTATTTGATGGATTCACATCAAAAGAAGTCAACACCAACACAAGTTACCGCCCCCCTTTGAGAGCGGCACTTACGCAATGCTGCATGTGCGTTGAGTGTACCAT
>CAYQXV010000046.1:0-21799 GCA_964421675.1 uncultured Caulobacterales bacterium | reverse complement strand
CGAGCGCAGTAAGGCCATGGCGAACCATTCTTTTTCATCGGTCCAATAGTCCGACAGGCTGAAGGGGGTTTTCGCGATTATTGTCTCCATCAGCTCGCGGGAATATTTATGGGAATATTCCGTGTGGAGGGTTTCGCCCTTGGCAAAGGCAAAATCTTGCCCGTCAAGGCGGATTGCCGTCTCGCGGCGTGCGCGCAAATGCATTTCAATGCGGTGCTCGTCGCTATTGTAAAATGCGTGGTGCTCAAAATCATCCAGCACCAAGTTTGCGCCCAGCTCTCGCTCCATGCGCGCGAGCACGTTGAGATTAAATGCTGCGGTGACGCCCGCTTTGTCATTATAGGCGGCATTCAAGATCGCCTCGTCTTTGATGAGATCAAAGCCAATCAAAAACTGTGCGCCCTTGCCCAATGTCTGGGCAATCCGCTCAAAGAAAGATTGCACCGTACCCGGCGCAAAATTGCCGATGGTGGAGCCGGGGAAAAATCCGGTCCATTGGGTGACTTGCGGGTGGAACGTCGGGGGCAGGGTGATGGGTTGTTGAAAATCTGCACAGACCGCCGAGACACCCAGCCGGGGATAGGCCTGCGCCAATGTTTTTGCGCTTGATAGTAAAAAGTCTCGGGAGATATCCATCGCAACATAGGCTTGCAGTGCGGGAATGGCGTCGATGAGTTTGCGAATTTTCTCGCTCGCCCCGGAGCCATATTCAAAGATGGCGGGCTGCGGGCCCATAGCCTTCACAATTGCCGGGAGGTTTTGGTCCAGCAGCGCCAGCTCTGTGCGCGTTGGATAATATTCTTTCTGCGCGGTTATATCTTCAAACAGGTTGGAGCCCTGTTCATCATAAAAATATTTTGGCGACAGGCTTTTTTGCGGGCGTGCCAGCCCTTCCATAACGTCGCGATGAAAATCGCCGGTGGGGGGATTAAAGTCGAGAAAATGCTGCAAGCCATATTGGCTGGCAAGGGCGGACGCGGTCATGGCATTTTCCTTTTGACGGGCACGGATTTTGGTAGACGACATTTCATTGTCAGTATCTGGCAAGAAAACCCAGGCAGGTGCTTGCAAGGGCCGGGTATTACAAAACTCATCAATCGAAACCCTCGCAGATTTATAAAGCTGTGCGGCTTGCCCCGCGATTGCCGCCTCTTCATGGCCGGGCCGGTTGGCAACCGCAATCGGGATACGCTCAAAGATTGCCTGCCAATCGCGCCACAGATGAAAGCTTTCAAGATTGTCCGCCCCCATGAGCCAGATAAATTCCGTCTCGTGATATGCAGATTGCAATTTCGTCAGTGTATCAATTGTATATTGTGTGCCGGATTTTTTTTCAAAATCGCTAATGTAAATTTGGCTATGGCTGGCGATGTGCGCGGCTTGTTTCGTGCGCTCTTCATAGCCCGCATAGGAAGCAGGGTCTTTAAGGGGATTGCCGGGGCTTACCAGCCACCACACTGCATCCAGATTAAGGGCGGCCAAGGCGGCAAGAGAAATATCGCGGTGCCCCCCATGGGCGGGATTAAAAGAGCCGCCAAGCAATCCAATGCGCTGGCCTTGCACGGCGCGGGGGTCAATCGGCGCAGAAATTGATCGTGAACGGGATTGCAGATCGTTAATGGGTTAACTCCCCAGCGGCGACCAAGCAGGGTCTGTGCCGCGTTCTTCTTCGGGGGTATTGGCAAGTTTTGCCGCGGCCTGTTCGCGCTCGCGTTCGGCCTGTGCAACTTCATAAAGGCTTGCCAACATGGGCCGCATATTCTCGCCCGTGACCGCCGAGATAGGGTGTACGGGCTGACCCGCATGGGCTTGCAATTGCGCGGCGCGTTCTTTGAGCGCGGCCGGGTCGATGACATCGGTTTTCGTCAGGGCAAGGAATGAATTTTTCGACGCAAGCCCGTGCCCATAAGCGCTAAGCTCTGCGCGGATGGTATCGTAATCTTCGAGGAAGCTATCCTGACTGCCATCAACCAGATGAACAATCGCAGCGCAGCGCTCCACATGGCCAAGAAACCGGTCGCCAATGCCCGCCCCTTCATGAGCCCCTTCAATGAGACCGGGAATATCGGCGAGCACGAAACTGGCCCCATCATCAAGGCGCACAACGCCGAGACCGGGATGCAAAGTTGTAAACGGATAGTCGGCAATCTTTGGGCGGGCCGCAGAGCTTGCCCCCAAAAATGTCGACTTGCCCGCATTGGGTAATCCGACAAGGCCAATATCGGCAATCAATTTCAGGCGCAGCCAGATTGTTCGGCGCTCGCCCTCATGGCCGGGATTGGCACGGCGCGGCGCGCGGTTGGTTGAACTTTTAAACCGGGCATTGCCAAAACCGCCATTGCCCCCGCGCGCCAGCAATACACGCTCGCCCACCGTTTCCAGATCGGCAATCAAAGTGTCTTCATCTTCTTCGAAAATCTGGGTGCCGACCGGTATTTTGATAATTCTATCTTCGCCGTCCGCACCAGTCTTGTTAGAGCCCTCCCCGGGCCTGCCGGTTTGCGCCTTGAAATGCTGCTGATAGCGAAAATCGATCAAGGTATTCAAATTCTCCACCGCTTCGGCAAAGACATGCCCGCCCCGTCCGCCGTCCCCGCCATTGGGGCCGCCAAACTGGATAAATTTTTCACGGCGAAAGGACAGGCAGCCATTACCGCCCTTGCCGCTTTCAATATAGATTTTTGACCGATCGAGGAATTTCATAGGGCGTGTCTTAACCCGGCTACTGCCAGCAAGTCACCCCTAACTTTTGGGGCGCGCAGCCATTTAGACCTTTTCGCGCTATTCCTAAATTTTAGGTGCATACAAAACTGGTCTTCGCGCAAGAAACATTCGTAAACTGGGCACGATAGAAAAAAGGCTGACCCCATGATCACTGTCCACCATCTCAATCAATCACGCTCGCAGCGGATAATCTGGCTCCTCGAAGAGCTGGGCCTGGACTATCAGGTTAAACAATATAGCCGCGATGCGGAAACCAGCCTTGCTCCTGAGAGTTTAAGGCAGATCCATCCGCTCGGGAAATCTCCGGTAATTGATGATGATGGCCGCGTGGTTGCAGAAACCGGAACCATTATTGAATATGTGATCAATAGACATGGCGGGGGCCGGATGCGGCCCGAAGCGGGAAGCGATGCGGAAATTGACTATCTCTATTGGATGCACTTTGCCGAAGGCACGATGATGCCGCCCATGGTGATGGCGCTGGTTCTGGGCCGTCTTACCGAGGCAAAGGTGCCGTTCTTTGCAAAGCCGGTGGTGAAAAAAGTCGAAGCGCAATTGCGCGCTGTTATGGTTGACCGCCATCTTCCAGCGCAATTCAAGCTTGTTGAAAATCATTTGGTGGGACAAAACTTCCTCGCGGGCGATAGTCTGACAGGGGCAGACATTATGATGAGCTTCCCGCTGGAAGCGGCGGTGATACGCACCGGCATTGGCGCCGATCATCCCAATATTGCGGCCTATGTGAAACGCATTCATGACCGGCCCGCCTACCGCGCGGCATTGGCCAAAGGCGGCCCTTATGATTTCGGCCCACAAGATAGCGCCGGATAATCCGCAATAATCTGTACACAAATGAACTGACAGCAATCCTTCGCCCCGCCCGGCGGGCACCCCTCGTTTTGCGCATTTTTGCCTGCAATTGCCGCCCTGCCTTAGATTGGCTATAGTCAGGGGCAAACAACAATGGGGTCTATTCGGGTATGGGGATCGGAAAACTTACCAAATCTTCGCTGGACCATCCTAATCGGGATCTCGCCAGACTGGCGGGAGACATGACACAGCGCCTACCCCGGACGGTGGGGCAGGCTGGCGGGGCCATTGGAGCCAGCCTTGATGGCGATCAAATCGCCCTCGATAGCGGCCCGCTTGCCGATGTCGCCAACACAACCCTGGGTAGTCAACTGATCCGCGCAACCCACAATATTGATCAGACAGATGCCGGCCTCAGCAAGAAGACTGATGCGCTCAGGGCGGCCATAAGAAACCGTTTTGAAGGCGAAACGAGGTCGACAGCTTGGGCCATTCGCATTGTTGTCGCCATAATCTGGCTGTTTGTGTGCATGCTGCTGTTTTTCTTCGGCCCCGGCCAGCAAAACAGCATATTTGAAACCATGGTCCATGATGATGCGGTGATTTTGGGCCGGTTATTCCTGATGATTTCCCTGGCGTCAGGCATTTTTGCCATGGTCGCTTATATATATTTGCAGCATTCCATTGGGGGCAATCGCCAGGTGCGCCAGGCCGCAGAAAATCTTGGATTGCATATTGCCGGTATTGCCCGCCAGTTTGATACGGCCCTTTCCGGCCATCTTGGGGCGGTCAACCGGGAACAAGATATTGGGGCCGCCGCCGACCATCTTGCCCATGCCCATATGACAGCCCTGGAGGCTCAGCTATTTTTCCGGCAGCTTAAATTCCTGCATGCAGAACCCAGAGAAGCAGCCCTTTCCGATCTTGCGCGCTTCCTCAAAAGGCCGCGCAATATTGCGTCGCCGGTGATGTTGATTTTCCTTTTGGGGGCAGTTTTTGGCATTGCCTTTGTGGGGATTGTCGGGGTGATCTTTGACACCAGCGAGCGCAGCATTGTCACAACCGTGGTGACCGGCACCTCTGCGGGCTTGCTGCGCTATCCGGAATTTTTATCGCTGCTGCTCGGCGGGGCGATTGTCTATCTGATGGCAGGCGTATTTGCAGAACGGATCATGCCCGCCTTTGGGAGCACCCGCCAACAGATCTTTGATGATGCCCTCGATAGCCTGCGCGGGGCCTATACGGCCGATGACGCGCCGCGGTTTAATGAGGTGATCCGCCGGGTCGAAGACACAATGGCCGCCTTCCGCTCGCGCATTGATGGCCTCTACCAGACCTCAAAGACCAATAATGATGGTGCCATCAGTGAAGGGGGCATCAGCGATAGTGTCGGGGATCATGCCATCGCGCCAGCCGCAGATTCCCTGACCCAGCGCAATGGCGCATCCCCAGCGTCAGGTGACTCGGAATTGCCTTGGCGTAACCGCGACACAGAGGTGCGATTCGTCGATACAGGCTTCCAAGCGGCGCCGAAAATCCATCACGATGAGAAAAATCCAACCGATTTAAGGGCACCATCATCGCCCTTTCGACGGTTGAAAAAATAATCGCCCTGATCGCGATTTTTTTTATCCCAAAACCGGGTGCATGAACCGCTCCCGAAACGATGGTATAAACACCCGATTTTTCCAGATTTGCAGCTAATTTCCGATTGTGCCCGTTAACCTTTGATGCGCACTCAGGACGCCACGTTAATAAGCTGTTAACAAAAAAATGACAAACTGGTTATAACTTCATATTGACGTTCGGGGCGGGGTCCATCACTATATGTTGTGTCGAGCGGCCCGAATGGGATTGTTTGCCACTTCACGGAACACCAGCAGGAAACATGACGGCATTAGTCGTGATGAGCCCCTTTTGCAACGCAATTGGGTCAAGGGATTTTGTTGGCCTGGACCCGATAATCTGATGGCGCTGAGCCGAGTTTTTCAGCGCTTTTTTATCGACCAAAATGATCCGCGAATCGACCAGTTGTGTAGCAAAAACACGGTGAATGGCATCCGCGCCTGGGCGAAGTTGCCAGCTCAGAAACCAATAAGGGCTCCACCAAAGGGCCAGTACATAAAAGTACACACATGAGGGACAGATTATGACGTTAAGTGAGGCTGCACGCGCGATGGAAACTGCTCGTTTAGACGATTTACCAACCCAAGAAGCGCCGCCCCAAGAGGCTGGAGCCGATGCGGTTGGGCTTGCGCGTCCTGATCAAAAGCCTGACTTGAAAGTCGTTCGCGAGATTACGCTGGACCGCGATCGCGATGCCCTTTTGACGCCATTTGGCAAAACAACAATGGAAGATCGCTATCTGCTTGAGGGCGAAAGCTTTCAGGATATGTTTGCCCGCGTCGCGCACACCTATGCCGATGATGCTGATCACGCGCAGCGCATTTATGATTATATTTCAAAACTCTGGTTTATGCCCGCAACGCCGATCCTGTCCAATGGCGGTGCGGAACGCGGTTTGCCGATTTCCTGCTTTCTCAATGGCGTGTCAGATTCCCTCGACGGCATTGTTGGCACCTGGAATGAAAATGTTGCGCTGGCTTCAAATGGCGGCGGCATTGGCACCTATTGGGGCGGTGTGCGCTCCATTGGCGAGAAGGTAAAAGGCGCAGGCGCAACCTCTGGCATTATCCCGTTTATTCGGGTGATGGATTCGCTAACCCTTGCTATTTCTCAAGGTTCTCTAAGACGCGGTTCGGCGGCCTGCTATCTCGACATTCACCACCCGGAAATTGAAGAGTTTCTGGAAATCCGCAAACCGTCCGGTGACTTTAACCGCAAGTCCTTGAACCTGCACCATGGCCTCAACATTACCGATGAGTTTATGGAAGCGGTAATGAATGACACGCCGTTTGGTCTTAGAAGCCCGAAAGATGATGAAGTGCTGCGCACGGTCAATGCCCGTGAGCTATGGCAGAAAATTCTCGATATTCGCCTGCAAACTGGTGAGCCTTATCTTGTCTTCTCCGACACGGTGAACCGCCAACTGGCAAAACACCAGCGCGACCTTGGCCTGAAAGTGTCAACATCAAATCTGTGTTCAGAAATCATGCTGCATACGGGTACGGATCATTTAGGCGAAGAGCGCACCGCGGTTTGCTGTCTTTCTTCTGTGAATGCAGAAAAATATCAAGAATGGAAAGAAGAACCGCGCTTCATCGAAGACATTATGCGCTTCCTCGATAATGTATTGCAGGAATTTATTGACGAGGCACCGTCCTCTATGGCGCGGGCGAAATATTCTGCCATGCGCGAGCGGTCTGTTGGCCTTGGCATGATGGGTTTCCACTCATTCTTGCAGTCCATGAATATTCCGTTTGAAAGCGCAATGGCGAAAAGCTGGAATATGCGCCTGTTCAAACATATTCGCATGGGTGCGGATGCGGCCTCTGTTAAACTGGCAGAAGAGCGCGGCGCTTGTCCGGATGCGGAAGAACGCGGTATCAAGCAACGCTTTAGCCATAAAATGGCGATTGCGCCAACCGCGTCCATCTCAATCATTTGCGGCGGCGCAAGCCCGTGCATTGAGCCAATCCCTGCGAATGTTTACACGCACAAAACCTTGTCTGGGTCGTTCACCGTTAAAAACCAGGCGCTGGAAGCCATGTTGCAGGAAAAAGGCGCGGATAATGATGAGGTTTGGGCATCAATCATTGAGCATGAAGGTTCGGTTCAGCAATTAGAGTGCCTGAATGATGAAGAAAAAGATGTTTTCAAAACAGCGTTCGAAATTGATCAACGCTGGGTGATTGATCTGGCCGCCGACCGCGCGCCGTACATCTGTCAGGGCCAGTCAGTGAATGTCTTCCTGCCCGGCGACATTAACAAATGGGATCTGCACATGCTGCATTGGACAGCTTGGGAAAAAGGCGTGAAGTCGCTTTATTATTGCCGGTCAAAATCTGTTCAGCGCGCATCTTATGCCGGTGCCGCCGAAAAAGAAGAGGCCCCGGAAGGCGCAGACGCCATGATGCAAGCCGCAGCCCCAACAGATTATGATGAGTGTCTTGCTTGTCAGTAGGCGGGCCAATGGGGGAATGATTGGAAAGCCCACAATACGAATACTATATTGATCCAAAGGGTCCTTGGGCCGAGGATATTTTTCGTCGCAAAAATTTTGCTGAAAAAATCACCCCATTTCTGAGCGAAACAACGCATTCCCGAGAGAAAGACCCACGAATATATTAAACCACTTTTCTTCGCTACACCGTTCTTTACTTCCGAAACGCTATCGTCTCGCTGAGATAGGCTGCGCCATCTTCGCCGTTAATGCTGGCGGTGAGCGTGCCTGCGTCCCAGTCAATGTCGAGGACGCCGTAATTGGCTTCATAAATCATGGTGCCCAAACGGTAAGGCCCGTCTTCAATTCGGGTTTCTTCGCGCTCTGCGCGCCAAACTGATGCGGGCAGATTGATCGAGCTTGAGGTTAGCTCAAACAAAGACGCGCCGTCGCCGAGGTCGCGCCGGTAAAGCGCCGCCGAATGGCGATCGCCAGAAAGCACCACAAGATTATCCGTACCAGTCTTTTTTGCCAGTTCGTAAAGGCGCGTCTGTTCGGTGGGCAGCGTGCGCCACGCCTCCCAGCCATGACCGTCCGCAATCAATTGAATTGACGATACCAGCAAGCGTAAATCAGCGGGCTTTGCAAGTTCCCCCTCCAGCCACGCCCATTGCGCCTCGCCCAACATGGTTTTCGCGGGATCGGGATCGGGCACATAGCGCTCCTTACCCGGGGCAAAGCGCTCATCTGTATCTTTCAAATCATCGCGGAAATAACGCGTATCCAGCATAATAATCTGCACACGCTCGCCTTCATCCCCGATGATCCAGCTATCATAAATTCCGGGCCGCTGACGGCGCGCACTATTGGCGGGCACATCCCAAACATAGTTGAACAGCTTTTGACTATCTTCGCGGTAGGCAAAATTTTTGCCCGCATCATTCAAGCCATAATCATGATCATCCCAAGTGGTGAGCATGGGCGCGGCGGCGCGCAAACGTGCAAACGGCGCACTGCCCGCAAGGCGCATATAGGCCGCTTTAAGTTCCGGCAATGCCGGATCATTTGAGCGTACATCGCCGTAAACATTATCACCAATATAAAGAGTAAGGTCGGGGTTTTCCGCCGTCAGCTGGTCCCACATGGACTGGTCTTCATTTTGCTGCGTACACGATGCAATCACAATACGCGACAAAGACGCCGACATGTTCAGCGCTTTGGCGGGCATGGGCACCGCCTGAATGGCCCCATTTGCGGCCTCTGGCGCTCTGGCCGCACGCACGGCGGCCGCCCTTTCCGCACTTGGAAAGCCCACATCGGGGAGGGTTAAAGATCCAGATTGCGACGCACAGGCCCCAAGGCCCAAAAGCGCTGCTGCGGCAAGTACGGATTGTTTACTCTTCATAGCTGGCTTCTTTCTAACTAAGACCTTCAAAAGATGGCGCGGCGGGCATAAGGGCTCCCCACTCCGCTAGTCGCGGAAATCGCCTTCCATTTCGCTGGCCATATAGATCAATGCTGCATAAACGGCGACATTTTGCGCCAGATCATCCGGGTCCACCTTATCGAGTGTATCTTCGGGGGTGTGGTGAAAATCAAAATAATCCCAGCCATTTTGGCGCGGCGTGACAACCGGCACCCCGGCGACGCGCAAGGGACCAACATCCGGGCCGCCATTGGCTTGATTGTTTGCCGGGCCAACGCCAATGCGGCGCAACATACGCGCCATGGTTGCCGCTTTGCCTAAAGATGCTTCACCAAAACGGGTTTGCAATTGCCAGATGCGGCCTGCGCCAAAATCTGATTCCGCCGCAAACACATGGCGATCCATCTCATCTTTATGCTGCTCGGCATAAGCACGCGCGCCAACCAAGCCAACCTCTTCAGAGCCCCACATGACAAGGCGAATGGTGCGTGTTGGCTTGCCACGCAAATCCATAACATGCTTTGCCGCCGCCGTGGTAATCGCAACCCCTGCCCCGTCATCAATCGCTCCGGTGCCAAGATCCCAACTATCAAGATGGCCGCCAATCACAACGATCTCATCGGTCTTGCCGGGAATTTCCGCAACCACATTGCCTGAGGTGGTTTTTTCACGGCGCTCAACTTCGATACGAATGCGCACGCGCACCGGGCCTGCATCATTTTTTTCAGCAATGCGGATCGCGCGGGTCAGCTGATCGGAATCAGGATTTGATAACGCGCCGGTTGGGACTTTGCGCACACCCTCTGCATACCGCATATTTCCAGTATGGGGGCTGCGTCGGTCGCGGTCTGTTCCCACTGAACGAATGATCGCAGCCGCGGCACCGCGCTTGCCCGCCTCATTGGCAGCGCCAGAGCGTTTTGCCACCGCCCAGCCATAGCCTGACCCATCTTGGGTGCGTGTCATCACCTCATCGAGGAAAACAATTTTCCCCTCAAGGCCGGTCATTGGCGCTTCTTGTAAATCCGCAAGCGTATCAAAGCGTACAATCTCTGCGGTTAGTCCGCCCTCTGGCGTGGGAACAGAATTGCCGAGCGCTGTCATTGCGAGAGGCTGGGCATAGGGGGCGACAATTGCGGCCTCTTCGACCTGACGCTCCCAATAAGGTAATTCAAAAGGCTCAATACGAACATTTTTAAATCCGAGCCGCTTTAAGGTTTGCACACCCCAATCCCGCGCACGCGCTTCATTGTCGGAACCGGCAAGGCGCGGGCCAATTTGCGTGGTTAAATCTTCCAAAATTTCATAGGCGCTATCATCTTCAAGCGCCTCATCAATCAAGGCATTTACTTTTGCTTTTTGGGACGGGCTTAATTCATAAGGCTCTTGCGCCGTAATTGCCGGAACGCTTGCGACTGACAGTGAACAAGCAAGCCAGAAGGCAAAAAGAAATCTGTTGATCATGGGGGTCATTCCTGTGTGGTTATGCTTTTAAATTATCTCTAAAAATTGTCTTTTCGGGTGCGCACTTGTGCGAAGACATCAACATCGCCCGCACCGTCCATGCCAAGGGCAAGTTTTAGTGCAGGCTGATCAGCGCGCAAAAACGGGTTTGTCGCCAGTTCAACATCAAGGCGTGATGGCACAGTGGGTTTGCCATCAGCGCGCAATTCATCAATCTGTATGCAGCGCTTTTTCAACGCTTCATTATCTGGATCAACCGAAAGGGCAAAGCGTGCATTCGCTTGGGTATATTCGTGGGCGCAATAAAGGGTCGTGCTTTCGGGCCAGTTTTTGAGCTTTAATAAAGACTGCCACATTTGTTCGGCGGTGCCTTCAAACAGACGGCCACAGCCAAGGGCAAATAAAGTATCGCCCACAAAGGCGACGCCCTCCCCGGCAAAATGAAAAACAATATGGCCAAGCGTGTGCCCCGGCGTGTCGTGAATATGCGCAAGCGTTTCCCCAAGACGAACCTCATCGCCCTCGCCAACCGCAATATCAATGCCCGGTATGCGCGCCGCCTCGGCTTTGGGCCCGACAATGGTGCAATTCCATTGCTCTTTTAGGGCCAGATTGCCGCCCGCATGATCAAAATGATGGTGGGTGTTGAAAATATGGGTGAGGCTCCACCCTTTTTCCGCCAGCGCATTATTGATGGCATCAACTTCAGGGGTATCGATTGCCGCAACATCCCCGCTCGCCTGATCGCGGATAAGATAGCCGTAATTATCCTGCAGGCAGGCAAACTGATAAATCTCCAGGCTCATTCATGGCTCCAAAAAACGTGGTCGTAGCACTTTGTTTACCTGCACAATTGCAGTTTGGCGAGCACCTGCAAACGTCCTACACTCATAAACGCCATGCGCACTGATATTCTCGATCTTCACCATTTTTATGAGACCCCTCTCGGCCAAACCGTGCAAGGGGTTGTTGATATGCGTCTTGAGGCCATGTGGGGCGAGGTAACGGGCATGCGCGTTGCCGGGTTTGGGTTTACCGCCCCCTGGCTTGGTCGATTTTCCAAGGCGCGCACGCTCATTTCTCTTGCCCCCGATGCCCAAGGGGTGATGCGCTGGCCGCAACATGCCGGGGCCAGCGACATGCCCGTTCCGGAAAAAAATCGCGCCTGCCTTGTCCATGAAGGGTTTTGGCCGCTGCCGGACCGCAGCCTTGACCGGCTGCTCATCGTCCATGGCCTTGAAGAAGTGCGCGATGTCGAGCGGTTGATGCGCGAAGCGTGGCGGGTGCTGGCCGATGATGGGCGGATGATTATCGTGGCCGCCCAACGACGCGGCCTTTGGGCAACCTTTGATACCACCCCGCTTGCGGCCGGGCGGCCTTGGTTGCGCGGGCAATTGGGCCGCACCTTACAACGAGCAAATTTCACCCCGCTGGTCTGGCAACGGGCATTGCATTTTCCGCCCATGAATAATGCGCTGATCCGGCAAAGCGCGGGCGGATGGGAAAAGGTCGGGCGCCGCCTATGGCCGGGCTTTTGCGGCTTGCTGGTGGTGGAAGCTGGCAAATCGATGATGCATCCTGCCAAAGGCACCCCGGAGATTGCCCTCAATGTCATCCGCCCGCGATTGCGCGGCCAATGGGTGCCCGCACCGCGGCCCGCATCCCCGCTCGGCGCGCCGAAAGTATGACGGCGCGCTATTCCACCGAATTTGGATAATCAGCCTGCATGAAATATAGCCCCGTTGCAGGCGCTACCATGGCGCAGGCCGCACGATCGGCCTTTTTCAGCGCACCCGCCAGATCATCCACCGTCCATGAGCCGCGCCCCACCTCAACCAGACATCCAACAATAGAGCGCACTTGATGGTGTAAGAAAGACGGCGCATGACACCGGACTTTGACCCAGTCGTCGCTGCGCTCAACACCGATTGCACTGAGCGTTTTCACCGGCGAATTTGACTGGCACTGCGCCGCGCGAAAGGTTGTAAAATCATGCTTGCCGACCAAGACTTGCGCGGCTTCGTCCATCGCCTGATGACCAAGCGGCTGAATAATTCGCCATGCTTGCGCACGCTCCAAGGTTAAGGGCGCGCGCCGATTATAGATGAGATATTCATAATGACGGGCAGTACATGAAAACCGGGCATGGAATTGGTCGCTGACCGCGCTCACCTCAAGGATCGCAATGGGGGCAGGCTTGAGATAAAAATTCAGCGCCTCGCCCAAGCGGAACGGCTCTACCGGGCGGTCAATATCCACATGGGCAGCCATGGCCCGGGCATGGACCCCCGCATCGGTGCGCCCTGCGCCCACAAGATTGGCCTGTTCCCCGCAAAAGGCGAGGATTGCCTGTTCAATCGCTTCTTGAATCGAGGGTGCATTTTTTTGCCGTTGCCACCCGGCATAGTCCGTGCCATCAAATTCGATCAGAAGTTTAAATCTCGCCATTGTCTATCAGCCATTGCCTATCGACCATTGTCTACCCTATGTCTCGTGATACACTCA
Organism: uncultured Caulobacterales bacterium; assembly: GCA_964421675.1. Lineage (GTDB taxonomy): Bacteria > Pseudomonadota > Alphaproteobacteria > Caulobacterales > Parvularculaceae > CALLPQ01. The sequence goes on along the minus strand of CAYQXV010000046.1, from coordinate 8,807 downwards.
TTTGCAGCCCTTGGCGCTTTTGTTGTCACAAACATATGTCCAGACGACAGATCAGGCAGCTGGCGCAGCGGGTCAAATGGTAGAAGCCAAGCGGCATTAGTAAAGGTGGCCGGGCCTTAAACCCGGACAGTTAAGGGAAGTTCAGCGTAATGACCAGTGACACCGAACAAACAAATACAGCGTCACAAATTGACGACCAAGCCGATGATGTACGCACTGGCGGCGCATCGTCTAACGCGTCAGATGGTCAGCCCCTCACCCTGGTTGAGAATATCCGCAAAGAAGCGCCGTTTTTCATCATGGTGCTCGGTATCGTATTTTTGTTTCGCGGTCTTTTCTACGGCATGAATTATATTCCCAGTGAGAGCATGCAGCCCAGCCTTGAGGTTGGGGACCGGATTGCCGTCAACAAAATGGTTTATGGCTATTCGCGCCATTCGCTGCCCTTTTCACTCGGGCCCACTTTTCCCGGCAAACATGGCCGGCTGCTTGGCCGACTGCCAAAACGCGGCGAAGTGATTACGTTTAAAAATCCACTTCAGAACAATAAAATTTTTATCAAGCGCGTTATCGGTCTTCCCGGCGACCGGGTGCAATATCGCCGCGGTGTTCTGGTGTTAAATGGAAAACCTGTTGACCGGGAAAAAGTCGAGAATTTTGACTATAAGCCCCATAAAGGCAGCGTCTCTAATGTCACGGTTTTTTCCGAACATCTGCCAACCGGCAAAAGCTATGAGATTTTCGAACATTCCGATCGCGACCGTCACGACAATACGGAAGAATTTGTCGTGCCCGCAGGACATTTATTTGTCATGGGCGATAATCGCGATCGCTCGGTGGATAGCCGCGTTATGAGAACAGGCGTTGGATTCCTGCCGATTGAAAATGTGCTGGGACGCGCAGACCGAATTTTGGTCTCAACTTATCGCTGCAAAAAACAAGAGGGGCTGCGCTGCGCGAAACGACCATTCTTTGGTGCGATTAAATAGCCGCAAGCTCCTGGCCTTCGCGCAATGCCATGCCGCGCAAAAACTCATCCACCGCTTGAACGGCTTTTCCCGGTCGCTGGAGTTGTTCCAGCGCGACTGCGCCATCTGCGCAGGCAATGTATAATTTTTCATCCGCACGCAGAATAGTGCCGGGCTTTATGCCTTCGGGAAAAGGCGCATCAACAAGGCTGGAAAATAACGCTTTAATGCGCAATGGCTTTCCATCATTGCCCGGCGCCATAAACCATGCGCCGGGAAATGCGGACAGGCCGCGAATATGACAATCAACCAAGCGTGCAGGTTGATCCCAATCAATGCGCGCTTCATCCGCAGAAATTTTTTCCGCATAACACACACCCTCATCGGATTGCGGGCTGGCAACAAGACTGCCCCGCTCAAGGGCGGCAAGCGCGGGAATGATAATCTGTGCGCCCGCTTGGGATAATTTATCGTGCATCAAGGATGTTGTGTCGCTCGGCAAAATCGCAAGTGCCTCACCCAATAGCACCGGACCAGTATCAAGACCGGCCTCCATTTGCATGACTTGTATGCCGGTCTGTTGATCGCCCGCCATTATCGCCCGGTGGATGGGCGCTGCCCCGCGCCAGCGCGGCAATAAAGACGCATGCAGGTTAAGACAGCCATGAACAGGCGCGGCCAAAATCGCCTTGGGCAAGATAAGGCCATAGGCAACGACCACCGCAACATCGAGATTGAGATCGCTAAAGGCCTGCTTTTGCTCGTCGGCTTTAAAATTTTCCGGATGACGCACCTCCAGGCCCAACCGGTTGGCGGCCTCGCTCACCGGGGACGCGCGCAATTGGCGGCCCCGCCCTGCAGGTCGGGGGGGCTGTGTATAGACCGCCGCGACCTCGTGGCCACCGGCAACAAGAGCATGAAGAATAGGCACCGAGAAGTCCGGTGTCCCCATAAACGCGATCCGCATGTCAGCTATTCCCTGTTTTTACCGTGTTGTCAGGGTCGCACCCTGTGGAAAACAACTCACCAGCCCAACCGCTGGGCGGGCCCATCGATGAGGGTGATGATGCCTATTGAGGCTTACCCCGCCGCCCGTAACCGCTGCTCCTTGCGGAGCTTTTTGACAATTCTGTCGCGCTTTAGACGGGAGAGATGGTCGATAAAGAGCACCCCTTCGAGGTGATCCATTTCATGCTGAATGCAGGTAGCCAACAAGCCCTCCGCCTGCAGCTCCTGAGGATTTCCATCATAATCGAGATAACGAACCGTGCAGGTCAAGGGACGATCCACCGCCTCATAGGCTTCGGGAACGGACAAGCACCCTTCCTCGTAAGTATTTGTTTCTTCTGCAGGATTAATGATTTCAGGATTCACAAAATAGCGCGGCGCGGGCGGTTCCTCATCACTGGAAATATCCATCACAATGATCCGCAAGGGCTCGCCAATCTGTATCGCGGCCAGGCCAATGCCCGGCGCGTCATACATGGTTTCCAGCATATCATCCATTAATGCGCGGGTTGAATCGTCCACCTTGTCAACAGGTTTGGAGATTTCTCGCAATCGCGGATCTGGAACGGTTAAAATGGGTCTAATCGGCATAAGACTTGAATTATGAAGACAAATTACGAACGTCAAGAGGGGTTTAGCTCAAAATGAGGCGGGTATGTAGGCCTTTCGAGTCTCTCATTTTTGTAATAGTGTTGAATGCGGGACACAGGTGTGAGTAAATTGGGTTGCGGCAAAGCCGCAAGGTGGGTCGAATGAATATTATTGGGTTGAATACTTTGAGAATCGCAAATCGGGCGAAAACCGCTGACCGGAGATTGAGCCGGACGCGGGAGCGTACCCCATTTGCTTTAAGCGCGCTGTTTGGGGCATTCCTCCTTATGGGTGCACCGCTTTTGAGTGGGTCTGGCGCCGCAGCAGCCTCTACCAGCGGGGCAACCACCACAACCAGCTCGGAGACCTCAACAACACCGGGCTTTACCACCGCAGAGTTGCTCACCGACACTACCTTCACCGACAATGCCTTTAGCGATACCAATAATGCGTTGCGTTTATCGGCTCCGCTCACCGCCAGCCCGACCTATGCGCTGGCAAGCACATTTGTCTCAGAACAAAACAGTGCCGCATCACCGCTGGTTGAAGACGACACAAGCGAGGCCAGTGTAACGGAAGGTTCATCAGACACCGTGTCAGAACAAGACATTGACACCCAGATTGATGCGCAGGATGAAATTGCCCTTGAGGCGCTTGAGGATGTCGACAATCTCGGCGCCCTGATTGAAGAAGTCGCAAGCGATGGCGAACAACCAGCAATTGACGCCGCTGCACAGTTAAGCGAACGCGAAGCAACTGCCAATGTTGTGCCGCCCTATACTGATAGATTACGCGGCCCTGAAGCAGAACCAATTTTCAATCTATCGCAAACCGCCTATTGGATTATTGTCGGCATTGCGCTGATCATTGCCGCGCTGTTTTTTGCATGGCTAATCCACCGCATTTTGACAAAAGCACTGTCAGTCGATGAACATGAAGCCGACGATATTTTTCACACAAATGAAAAAGACAGCTACGCCTTCGATGATGAAGAGGCCTCGGTTGCTACGCCCCATGCTCTCCTCAACGATGATGAACGCACCGATGAGCATGATCACGAAGACGAAGAAGAGATGGCCCCAAAAGGTGGCTTCATGTCGCGTTTATTTTCACGCGCCCATAAAGAACCCGATCATGATGAAGCCTCCATGTTCGCGCCGTCCGATCATCGCTCGCACGAAGACACCGATAATGAAGACAGGGTTGAAGACGACATTATTGATGTCGAACCAGAGCCCGTTGGTGGCGATATCCCCGTTGGCTCGCTTGACCCTCTTTCCATGGATTCAGATGCAGCTGACGAGGAAGTCCAGCAAGAGGTAAGTGAAGAAAGTTTGATCACCGTGTCACTGACCGATGACGCCCCTGAAGTTTCTGATACCGCTGATGACGACGAAGAAGAGCCCGATTTCCCAGCGCAATCACACTCAGCACCAATGCCGCTGCGTGCGAGCGGATTAACCCATCATCAAAGTGACGCCCCGGCAGCAGAGATTAACACGGCAGCTTCCGACGCAACTGGTCCCATGCCTTTATATCTCAACGAAACCTTGGAGCGCCTGCAAACCGGTCACGAAACCCATTCACAATCCATCAATCAAATTGAGCGTACATTGTCCGATCAACAGTCGGTGATTGATCAGGAATTGGGCGCCATTCGTACCGAAGCCAGCGAACATCGTGAGCAACTCGATAAGGCGCTGGAAACGCGGTTTGAAGCCATCTCAACGAGTGTTGAAACAGGTCTTGCCGAAACCCGAAACGTTGCGGGCGAAACAGCGCAGCAAGTTGCGCGCGAACAGATTAACCAGAATGTGGATTCTATGAGCACTGAAGAGTTAAAAGCGAAGATCGTCGATCTTGACCAGAAATTGGCATCCCAAAGCCAGACCTCCGATAATAATTTCAATCGCTTGATGCAAAAACTGGAAACACTTTCAACGCCGGTGCCCCAACTCTCCAAGCTGGCAAATGATACCTCAGAATTAAAAACGCGGCTTTCTGCATTACAACGGGTGACCGAAGAAAAGCCCAGTGAACCTGCGGATGCACTGCCAATAAAAATTCAGGAAGAAAATTCTGCATTCCTGCGTAAGGTTGAAGCGTCCCTGAGTGAGCATCACCGCAGCCTCAATGCCTTCCGCGAAGAAAACCGTACGCTCTCAACCAAATTCGATGGACTGAATGACCGTATTGATCGCATGGAGCGTGATATACAGGTTCAACAATCTTCACTACTTGAAGTGATTGAACGCAATAATAGCGCCGCCCGGCAGCCAGCCCCGCAAGCCGGCAAAATTAATGCGTTGGGATTGCTTGGCGACGTGCCGCCCGCACCTATCCAAAAACGCACTGAAGACCCGCAGCCACGAGAATATACGAACGGTCATCACCGCGACTATGATGATCGTGACCATATCCTTACCTCAACCCAGCCTGAACCTGTTGAGCCAGAGCCCGTGGAGGACGATCAGCCTAATGTTGATCCTATTTTGGTATCGCTTGACGAAACGCCCGCACGCACCAAAAACCATGATGCTTCGGTCATGCCATTAACCTTGCAGCCAGAAGGACCCGCCCCGGCACCAACGCCTATTCAGACACAAAGCCGGACGCAAACTCCTTATGACCATGATGGAGGGCAGGCAGATTCTCAGCGCAATAATAGTGCAGATGATCGCACGATACGTCCGTTGACCTTTAACTTCAGCAGTTCCGACAAGGCACAAACTGATCGCTAAGGGATACCGCCTGATGGCGAAAAGGCTGGGTTCAGACCCCATAGCGATACCCACTATAAATACTGGCTTTACGCTAAGACTGCCGCCCGCCATATAGGCGCGACCTAAAAGCTGGTATAGGACTTGCTACATACTCAACCTCTAGGTGTTTGCAAAAAATTTACGCTGCATTACAGCACAATTAATAAGTGCGCGCGTATAAACGGTGACGACGCATTCCCTAATTTTAGTTTCGGCTGACCAAGGTAGATTATCGCAATGAGCATATGGAAGGGCATCCGGTTTTTTCTCGGGAAATTCCCGTCCTTTTCCGTCATTGGCTATAAGGCGCGCCAATCGAGTTGGTCGCCCTTGCGACCCGATTTTTCTGGTCAAACCTGGCTGGTCACGGGGGGCTCTGATGGGATTGGAGCGACCATTGCCGAAATCGCTGCCATGCGCGGCGCTCGGGTGGTGGTGGTTGCGCGCTCACGCGAACCTATGGAAGCCATGAAAAAGCGGGTTGAGGCGCGGCTTGCCCGGCGCGCGCGCCATCACGAACCTGCCCCCACATGCGGGATGATCATTCCCGTAACCAGCGATCTATCCGATCTTGCAAGCATTAGCGCTCTTGTTACCCAATTGTCGAAAAAGGTCCGGCTGGATGTTTTGGTTAATAATGTTGGCATACTGAATGACGAGCACAAAATCAGCAAGCAAGGGTTCGAGCTTAGCTATTCAGTGAATATTGTCGGTCACTATTTTCTAACGCAATCTCTTGTTGAAGCCGGCATCTTTAATCGTGCGCCCCTGATTATGACCATGTCATCGGGCGGTCTTTATAATCAGCCGCTCAATTTGGGGCTGCTTAATCAAAAGGCAGAAAAATTTGACGGGCTGATGGCCTATGCCTCTCACAAGCGCGCGCAGATTGCCTTGATCGATCATTGGCGCCGTCACTATCGCGATCAGGAAATTTTTGCTTATACAATGCACCCCGGATGGGTTCGCACCAAAGGCGTTCAATCCAGTCTTCCCCTTTTTGATAAAGTTTTAAAACGCTTTTTGCGCACGCCTGCCCAAGGGGCCGACACAGCGATCTGGCTTGCGCAAAGACGCCCGCCAACCAGAGAGAATATTATCTGGTTCGATCGCAAACAGCGTAGCCCTTATATGTTCCGTGATACTCGCAAACCGCGGACAACGACCAGTGCCCTATTGCGCTATCTCAATCATGATGTTGAACGCGGCCTTGCCGATATTCGCGATGCGCAATCACAACCCTCCGATCAGGAACAATCCGCTGATAACGCCTCCGCAGCGCCCAAAACTGCGGAGCGCCAAACCAACCAATCAGCGAACACTCCTAAACAGCCCATACAGGCAAAGGGATAATCGCAGCGCGCAAAGGAATGCTTTGCCTGAGGACTTTCAGACTATCCGTCCTGCTCATTGTCGTCGTTCGATGTCTCATCATCTTCACCGGGAACTTCAAAAATCTGGCCCGGATAAATGAGATCGGGATCGCGGATCTGATCAACATTGGCCTCATAAATCACCGTATATTGAGCACCGCTGCCATAGGCTCGCCGAGCAATCCGCCACAAGCTATTGCCAGGCTGCACAACAACTTTGCCATCGCGCAGCTCGATCTGATCAGACGTTGCCCGCTCAAAGGGAAGCTCAATGACATAGGCAGGCCGCCCATTTTCATCAAACTGCACAATCAATAAGGAATAAACCCCCGGCGCCATCGCCGCCGTTAACGACCAATGGCCCGTCGAGTCAGAAGTAACCGCACCGATCAATGTTCGATTGGCCAACACTTCAACGCGGCGATTAGGCTCGGCACGCCCGGTAAATATGACACTCTCGGAATCATCATAATCAATACTATCGAGGCTTAACGGGCCATAGCCTTCATCAACATCGCGCGGCGTTTGGATGACTTGCGTCGCACCGCCCGGTGTTGTGCGCACAACGAGTGGGCGCTCACCATCTTCGGGTACATAGATAATGATGGTCTCTTCAGAGCGGATCATTTGCCCATCGGTCGTCTCCATCACAAGGGCAAGCTCTACGGTGCCGCCCTCAAGCGGGGTTTCCGTGGACACAGTCCACGACCCATCCCCTGAGATCGTATCACTTATGATCGGGGCTTCATTGGCAAGAATTGTAATCGTTGCCCCCGGCTCGCCGCGCCCTGCAATAACCGCAAATCCGCCGCGCCCGACACGCACAATATCAAAACTTGGCGGTATTGGGCCTTCAGGAACGGCCGGTTGTTCAACGCTGGTATCGGGGTCCGCTGGCGAGATTGTCGTCTCGCCGTCTCTGGCGGGTGCAAATAATTCAAATCGTTCCGCAGCTTTCCAGCCAATAAATCCAAGGATAATCAGCAAGAGGAGTAAAATCGCATACCGCATAAATGTCTCCCGGGTTTTCTATCTATCGTATCACAGCGCCAGTTTGGCAGCGCTGAACCACTACAGGTCCCGTTTATAGGTTTCCGGATCGCACGAAACCGCTTGTTCCTGCCGAAAACCTGCTTACAATGTCGCACAATCGTGGCAGCGACGCAAAGCTGTCTTTATATCCAATCGCCTGATTGTGCGTCCATCTCTCTATTGTGAGATGACATTTCGGCAGGCATTTAAGTGAAATGGCGACTTCATGAACTCCATCTGTGTCTATTGCGGGTCCAGCCCCGGCGACGATCCAGCCTTTACCAAAGCGGCAAGAACCATCGGAAACATGGCGGCGGATGCCGGCTGGCGCGTGGTATATGGCGGCGGGAAAATGGGTCTTATGGGCGAAACGGCGACGAGTGCGCGTGATGCGGGCGGCGCGGTTTACGGGGTCATTCCGAAATTTCTCACAGAGATTGAAGGCGTGCTCGAGGATGTTGAGCACAAAATCGTTGAGACCATGCATGAGCGCAAAATGATCATGTTTGAAGAATCAGACGTATTTTGCACCTTACCGGGCGGTATTGGCACGCTGGAGGAAATTATCGAGACCTTGTCCTGGGCCCGCTTATCCCTCCACAAAAAACCAATCATTGTTGCCAATATTAATAATTTTTGGTCGCCCTTACAGGAACTGTTGCATCATATTGTTGATCGCAAATTTGCGCCTGATTTTCTGCTCGACAGCATCGTCTTTGTTGATAAGGCAGAGGATGTTTTAGCAACGGCAGAAGCGGGGCTATTGCGCAATAAAGCGTAACCGCTTTTCAGCCGATAGGCATTTCTTGCAGAAACGATCCATATCTATTCAAGGCCACCGCACAAGCCTGCTATTGGAAGCGGAGTTTTGGGCGGTGCTTGAAGAGATTGCCGTGCAGAAAAAACTAACCCTGCCCGCCTTAATCGCGCATATTGATCGCAAACGATCCCTTGAAAGTGAGCGCGCCATGTTGAACGCAGGATCGCCAGATGCAGGTCTGGGCGATCTACCCTCGCTTGCCTCAACATTGCGGGTCTATGTGGTGCGCTGGCTTCGCGATAATAACCAGTAA
>CAYQXV010000045.1:16831-22072 GCA_964421675.1 uncultured Caulobacterales bacterium | reverse complement strand
TCAAAATTACGTCCAGTGATGGCTGAGCGACTTACTTTGGGCGTTTTAAGCCGCTCACTACGGCAAGTTTACTCCGGTTTTCAGACATAGAATTTAAATGAACCAATGTCTGATTAGGGCCAATAATTGCCTTTTAGTTTCAAACTGAGGCACTATCAGGGTGCAAGGCGGCTTGCTCAATGCGAACGGGGCGGTCAATATAGCGCCAGATGTGTACCGAGACTTTCAAGCCGCCAAAATCGAGGGATTAAATCCATGATGATCATAAAACAATTTCTGCGTTCGCGACTATTCATGCTTGTCATCTTGGCCGCGTTGCCAGGATTTTCGCCCATTCTCTCTGGTTTTGCGCTCGCTGAAACTACTGATTCTGAAGCAAGCGTTGAAAAGGCGCCATTGACGATAGTGATTCACGGCGGCGCCGGGGCATTGGAGCCGGGGCGCTATACACCGGAGCAAGAAGTTGCGTTCCAGGCAAAGCTCACTGAGGCGCTCGATCAAGGATATGCAGTGCTCGATCAAGGCGGCAGTGCGCTCGACGCGGTTGTTGCGGCGATCATCATCATGGAAGACAGCCCCTATTTTAATGCGGGTAAAGGCGCGGTGTTTACTGAGGAAGGTAAAAACGAGCTGGATGCGGCAATCATGGATGGTCGCACCAGAAATGCCGGGGCGATCACCGGGGTAAAGCGCATTAAAAATCCGATCACACTTGCGCGGGCGGTCATGGAAAATTCCGAACATGTAATGTTTGCCGGGGAAGGGGCCGAGGAATTTGCCGCCGAGCAGGGGTTTGATACGGTCAAAAACAAATATTTTTATACGGACAGTCGCTGGCGCAGCTATCGGCAGGCAAAGGCGCGCGCAAAAGAGCGCCGTAAAGCGGCCGAACGCGGAGAAGAGCAAGGGGCTGCTCTGCCGATTGATTTCAAATTTGGAACCGTTGGTGCGGTCGCGCTCGATAGTGACGGTAATCTTGCCGCTGGCACATCCACGGGCGGGATGACCTTAAAGCGTTTTGGCCGGGTCGGTGATGCGCCGATCATTGGCGCTGGCACCTATGCTGATAATCAATCATGCGCAGTATCGGCCACAGGGCACGGTGAATATTTCATGCGGCTTACCATTGCGCGCGATATTTGCGCTCAGGTTGAATATGGGGGAGCCTCCGTTGCTGATGCGGCCGATGATGTGATCAATAACAGATTGCAAAACCTTGGCGGGACTGGCGGCGTGATTGTTCTTGGTGCTGATGGTTCGCATAGTTTGGTGTTTAACACAGCAGGCATGTTCAGAGGCGCAAAGCAAGAAGGCGGCGAGGCCCGCGTTGCTATTTATGGGGACGAATAAGCCATGGATTTTGCAAATTTATTTTTCTCCCCTGTCGGTCGATTGAACCGAAAAGGGTATTGGGTCAGCTCAATTGCGCTGATTATTATCGTTTTGATTTTGAGTGCCGTTTTGGGGGTGGTTTTTGCCTTTACGGGTATGGCCAATACGGTTTTAGGGGTTAAGCTTTTATCGCTGATTACAACATTGATTATGTTGCCACCGATCTATTTTATAAGCCTAAAAAGGTTACACGACCGCGAGCGACCGGAAGTTCTAGCGCTTGTTTTCCTCGCGCCTGTCACCATCGATGTAATTTTGAGTATGACTAGCCTGACCGGCACTTTTGTTGCGCAATCAGTATTTGGTACCCAGACGATTGGGTTTCAGCCAAACAAATTTGGACTAGTCATTGATGCGATTACGCTGGGCGTTGGGTTATGGAGCCTCATTGAGCTGGGCTTTATGCGGGGCCAATCAGGGCCCAATGCCCATGGTCCTGACCCTTCTGAAATGGGATAAGCATTTTTTGAGTGTAGGGCTAAAGCAAACCCATCTGCTTGAAGCTGGAATTTTTGCTTTTTCCAATGATCAGATGATCGTGAATTGTAATGCCTAATGGTTTTGCCGCATCCTTGATGCGGCAAGTCATTTCAATGTCGGCAGCAGACGGTGTGGGGTCACCTGAAGGGTGGTTATGGACCAAAATAATGGCGGACGCCCCAAGCTCTAAGGAGCGTTTAACAACCTCGCGCGGATAAACCGGTGTGTGATCGACAGTGCCGCGTTGTTGAACTTCATCCGCCATCAGAATATTTTTTCGGTCCAAAAATAAAATTCGGAACAATTCGGTTTTTTCTTCTGCCATGGCCGTGCGGCAATAGGTAATCAAATCCTGCCACGATGAGATGATCGGGCGATTCATAATTCGTTCCTGGCCGAGCTTTATTGCCGTCGCATGAACGATTTTCAGATCGGTAATGATGTTTTGGCTCATGCCTTTTACATCGGCGAGCCGTTCGGGGGCTGCGCCCAGAACTTCGGCAAAACTGCCAAAGGTCGCTATCAGTGTCTTTGCCAATGGTTTGACATCGCGCCGGGGAATGGCGCGGAACAATAATAATTCCAGCAGCTCATAATCTTGAACCCCGTCAAGACCGGCTTTGCGAAAGCGATCGCGCAATCGCTCGCGGTGGCCCGCCGTGTGGCTCACAACGGGTTTTGGCTTTTTGCCATTTACCGGCTTGGCGTTTTTTTGTGAAGCGGTTGTTTGCGTAAGCGGCGTTGAAAACAATGTGCTATCCGCGCCAGTATTTTGCTCGCGCAGTTCATCTGAAATTGGGGTACGTCCAGATTTTGCTCCCATTATGCATAGGGCGGGTTGTCGTGATTACCCGGTGAGCTTGTGAAAATCTCATAGCCTGTTTGAGTAACGCCTAGCGAGTGTTCAAACTGCGCCGTCAAAGAGCGGTCGCGTGTTACCGCTGTCCAATTATCTTTGAGGATTTTCGCATCCGGCTTGCCCTCATTGATCATCGGTTCAATTGTAAAGAACATGCCTTCTTCCAGCTTGGTGTCGGGGGCTTGTTGGCGGCCTAATATGCGGTCACGATATTCCCCATAATGAACAATATTTGGGGCATCATGAAAAACGCGCCCCAGACCATGCCCGCAAAAATCACGCACCACCGAAAATCCGGCCGCTTCAGCATGGGTTTGAATCGCTGTTCCAATATCGCGCAATGTATTACCGGGTTTGACCATCTCAATCCCTTTCCACATGCTTTCAAATGTCACATCACATAAGCGGCGCGCTTTGACTTTGGGCTCGCCTGCAAAATACATGCGGCTTGTGTCCCCATGCCAACCATCAACGATGACGGTGACATCAATATTGACGATGTCGCCATTCTTTAATGTGCGTTCAGAGGGAATGCCGTGGCAGATGACGTGATTGATGGAGGTGCAAATTGTGTGGCGATATCCACGATAGCCCACGCATGCGGGAACAGCGCCATGATCGAAGACAAATTCGCGCGCCAATCTGTCGAGCTCTTCTGTTGAGACACCGGGCTTTACATGGCCGACAAGCATATCGAGGCAGGCTGCCGCGACTTTGCCCGCGCGGCGCATGCCTTCAAAATCTTCGCTGGAATGCAAGCGAATGGTCTCGCCTCGGGTTGGCGCGGTTGTATGCTCATCGGTCACAGCGGTTTTGGTCATCGTCCCATCCACAAAATATTGGTAAGGGCCCCTAAAGCTCTAGAGCCCCTAAAGATCCAGGGGAATAGCGCGTCTTAGCGTCACCTCACTGGTACTTATTTCACAATCATAACACATAACGTCAACCCCGGCTTTCACAGCCTCATCAAACGCGGATGCATAGGCCGGGTCGAGATCGCGGGCCAGGCTAAAGCGCTCACAATCATTGCGCTGCACGATATAGAGCATCACCGCGCGGAACCCCTTACTTGTCATTAAGGCCAGCTCGCGCAAATGCTTGGCCCCCCGGCTGGTCACACTATCGGGAAACTCTGCCAGGCCGGGCTCGCGCATCAGGTGGACATTCTTAATCTCGACATAGGCCGTGGGAGCTGCGCGAGGGCCTTCTTCCAGCAAAATATCGATGCGGCTATTTTCTCCATATTTCACTTCGCGGCGAAGGCTTTTATAGCCGCTCAATTCCGGGATCATGCCCGCTTCAATCGCCTGCGCGCCAATCTTGTTGGGATTAGAGGTGTTGATGGCAATCAAGCTATCGTTGATTTCCACAAGCTCCCATGAAAAGGGCAGCTTGCGCGCCTTATTCGATGATCGCGAGACCCAGACGCGCGCGCCCTCTGGCGCTACCCCCATCATAGAGCCCGGATTGGCACAATGGGCGGTGATTTGCGTTCCGTCATCTAGAACAATATCGGCAAGAAAGCGCTTATAGCGCTTGATTAGGCGACCGGAAATGAGCGGTGAAGGAAATAACATAGCAGCACTGCTAGCCCGGCTTTTCGCCCGGCGCAATGCTGAGCGTCACAGGGCGCAAGCTTCAAAGAGTAGAACTGGCGTTCTTTGCAAGCCTAATTCTAAAAACCTGCATTCACTTAAGAGCGCAAAGGACGGTTAAGGATTAACCAGGCGATCATAGGCATCGGCCATTGTTGCATAAGGGGAGACGACAACCGTTTCGATCGACCCATCTGGCAGGGTTACATTCATGCGTATTTCAAAATGTAGATGGTAGGTGGTTGCTGGGGTGCCGTGTCGGCCAATATTGCTGACCATGCCTAAGGGGTCGCCTTGCGAGATCGCGATGCGCGGACTGGCCGAGTTCATCAGGGTGGAATGGTTGCGATCAATCATATGGAAATAAGAATACCAGGCATCTTCGCTGGTATTGATCTGTTTTGTATAGTGATTGGCAACCACAATGATTTCGCCATCGGCGACCGCAACAACCGTATCGGCGCGATTGCTGCACGAACCCGGCCGGATATCTATCCCTTCATGATGGGCAGAGTTGGAGCAGCCATAACTTGAAGGGTCATTAAAATTACCGCGCGATTCACAAAATGTATCTTGCCACGGATAGCTATAATTGCGCGTGTCGCACTGCCACGACCCTGTATTTGCGTTGCCCAAGGGGGATGAGTCCGCACCAATCCAATTGGGATCGAACGGATCTGAATTGTTATTTTTAAATCGGTTAGCTTGCGAGTTGGCATAGGCCGGCCCGTTTTGCATGGGGAAAATCAAACCGGTAATAGGGATTTCAATGCTCGAGTCTCCGGCGACGGTGGGCGGGTTTTGCCGCTGCAGGAGAAGGCCGGCTTGTGTGCAGGAGAAATTGGAGGTGGTTGCGCCTGAGGAAGTGCACAATCCTGAAATATCAGTACGCAGATTAGTTGTCGCGCCCCCACC
>CAYQXV010000045.1:0-16731 GCA_964421675.1 uncultured Caulobacterales bacterium | reverse complement strand
TTTGTACCAGATCCGCCGCCGTTCGATGTGGTGCCCCCTGACGAGGTGCCCGACGAGGTGCTAGACGGGGTGCAGCCAAAACTGACCAGGGCCATCAAAGAAAGGAGGCCGATAAACAGGCTACGCGGCGAAACAGCTAAAGCCTTGCTGGCGTTTGATGATCTGTGTGACATGTAAGATCCCCCTTTTACTCTTCGCTTCAAATTAATCTTCGTTTTCAAAAGTTGAAAGCTTTGTGGTTAGCGTCTTGGATTTACAACGCCCAATCGGCGCGCCGTTTGCAATAATTCTGTTTGCTCTGCGCAGCCATTGGTGCAGGTGAGTGAAATCTCATAGGCGCAGCCAAATTTTGAAAATCGCAAATGCATTTGCTCTTCCCCTTCAGTAAGGCGGTAAGGTACGTTGAGGCCCGCCATTGAGGGGCGAGCATTGCGTTGGGAAAGAGCACGCTGAACAAGCGGATGATTGGTGGGCAGATCATGGGCCTTGCACGAGCCGGTAATGGTCAAAAACGAGTCATCGTGACGGCGCGCGGAATAGGCATAATGGGTATCGCCGGACACAAGGCTTGCCTGTTTCGCATTTCCATCATCAACCGGAATTAAAGCAGGAACATTGGCGCGCCGCGCCGATAAACGCCACCGGGCAAGGCGCTGAACGGTCCGTGCATTGGTAACAATGTGCGCGCGCCAGGCACCAAGCAGTCCGTTAAAATCGGTTATCTCTCCTGAAGAGATTGAAGTGCGAACCCCGGCCCAATCTGGCTCAATGGTTTTGATATCATACCCAAACGCGCCCGCACCGTCGCGTTTTGCGCGCTCGCTGGTGTCATATTGCTGGCCCACATCATCACGGGGGTTGTTGTTGGGATTATCCCTTGGATTATCTCTGGGACTATCCTTGGCGTCACCTTGTTGGGTTTTATCATTTTGCGCTTCAGCAGCGACTGTTGTGAAAAAGGGCGCGCAAAAAATTGATGCAGATAAAACACATAAAAGGAGTGTGTGTCTCAATTTGTCAGCTTGGTTGCCGGAGTTTTTGGGTTCGCCAGTTTGGTTCATAACCATTTTTAATCCCCCTTATCTTGTTTTAATAATAGTCAACTATTGGGCACTTTGCAAACACGTCCAAAGATTTGCAACTACGACGGGTACCAATAAATTTTTACGGCTATTCAGTAAGTGCCATATGGGGAGTTTATGTGGCGGGCATTACACCGGCGTTCTGCGGGATTTTGTTATAGTTTTGTTTTTGTTTGCAGACGAACCATTTGAAAATGCGCACCTTTCGGTCCTCACATGCATCAAAAAGCAAATCCGGGCTGAGACTTCCGGGCGGCCACCTCCAGGGGAGGCTTGGGTCGGGGAAGTTTGGGCCGGTCCTCCGGGGGAGTCGTGGGGGCAGGTTTAGGTGTTTGTACCAAAAATGGGCCCTTCGGCAATCGAAATGAGGGGGGGGGTGGATTCGTTCAGGTGCTGCACAATCGGGGATTTTTCCGATAGCGCGAGTGCCTAAAACCCCTACAATAACTCATATAGAAGACCTCTTGACTGCCTTTTCAAATCGTATGATTTGTAATTTTAATGCAGGAAAAACTCAAATAAGGCGAAAATTAGTAAAAAAGTTACAATTACACATCAACCTTAAGGAGAATTTTTTAGCAACGCTAAGTCGAGTGTTGCAATTCGCGGGAAGGCTATAGGAGGGAGTACATCATGCATGCGGTGAAACATTCAGGCGCTGGGTCTGATCTTGAGACAATGTCGAGCGAGGTGTCCGATCATTGCGACGACGTCATGACAACCAGTGACGCTGTTCTAAATGAGGTGGTTTGGTCGGAGTCCAGAGATCTAATCGCAGACCGCCGAGCGGGAGACCGGCGCACATCTGATCGCCGGATTTACTCAACGGCTGTCCGCTTTATGGCCGAGGACCATATTGAACATATAGGCGAGCTTCGCAATATCAGCGCCAGCGGCCTACTCATTGAAAGTGCGTCTTTGCCCACCCCCCATGACAAGCTCATTGTCTATGTTGAAGAGTTTGGGCGGTTTGAGGGAAGTGTTGTTCGAGTAAAGGACCCGTTGTTTTCAATGGCAATGGAGTTGAGCGTCAGCAAACGAAACCGCCTTGAAAACACATTGCAGAAATTCTTTTCAGAGCCGGAAAATCCACCCCCAGATATTTCGGGCCGACGCGGGGCGATTGAAGATCGCCGTGAAAGTGAACGTTATCAGGGCCCGGGGGACGAAAACGTCATTGGTACCATGTCAGATGGTACCGTTTTCCGGTGTCAAATTTTGAATATATCACTTGGAGGTGCTGAGGTAAAAACCGACGCAACACTTGAAATTGGTCGGCATGTTCGAATTGGAATGATTTGCGGAGTAATAAAACGCAAGACAAAGGAGGGCTATGCCTTAGTTTTGTCTTAATGTCTGCTTAACTAAATCATCTCGTTGAGTAGGTTGAGAATTTTACGCCGGACTGATTTCGATGGAATGCGAACAAAAACGGCCAAAAGTTCGGCCATTGCCGCAGTTTCATCCTCTAAAGGTCCGGTCTCTTTTTCCGAATAATCTCGATTATCTTCTTTAAAGCCTGCTGGCGCGGGCATTTCTGAACCAGGAAGGAGGTCAGTAATAGGCCGATTATAAAAAACAGCGAGGCGATAAATGTTTGCAATATTACACTTTGATGCGCCTTTTTCGTATTTTTGATATTGCTGAGGGCTAATTTCTAAAAAAGCTGCAACATCAGCTTGGGTCTTATCTGCCTGTTGGCGAAAAGACTTTAGGCGTTTTCCCAAGTCAATATCTATACGGTCTGCTTGCACAAGTTGATTATTCTCTGTTTCGTTTGCGGAATTGTCGTCCAGGTTGGACAACTCTACTTTTGAGAGTGGTACGGGCACTGTTTTACTCGCTTTTTTCACGCTCTGGCGGGCAAACTTTATTCATTTTGCGCGCTACGTTTTGACCAAATATATATGCGACACGATGTCGAATAAAAGTTCAATTTAGGCGGGACCATAAATATACGAACCCAAAAAGTAAATCGTGAATTTTAGTAAGCTAACGAGTGAACCTTTTGAAAAGACTAAGACTTTCGACCGTTGGGGCATTGCCATGAGTGCCGGGACTATGCAAGGACGATCACACGAATGTGAAAATTGGGATTGGTTTAAGGGTATTAAAACAATTTAAAATTGATTTATTCTTGTGTAAATTTATACGAACCCAATTAATTCTCCATTAAGGGGAAAATATGCGCCGGGAAATATTCTATGTCTATTACACAAAATATCGCTGTTCTGCATCCGGCTGAGGATGCTGGCGAAAATTCTGAACTCGAGCAAGCGGTTGAAACCAAGTTTCGCGAAATTTTAGGCGGCAGTCTAACGATGATTCGCCGGGCAAAAGGGATGTCTCAGTTTGAATTGGCAAAAGAGTCGAAAATTCCATTAAAATTGGTGCGTGCAATGGAGGAAGGCCAAGCCCTGATCGAGCTATCGCAACTGCATTATCTGGCCGATGCGCTGGAAATTGACCCAAATGACTTGTTGGGGTTCGCACAAAGCGCCGCTCGGGCGCTCGTTTTGACCAAGAAGAAATCGTAAATTAGCTAGTCTATAGCCTGGTGTTCGGCGGCTTTCCCCCAAATGAGCCTGTAAAACAGGCCTCTAGGTAAGTATTGGGCAGAGCCTGGCGCGGGTTTAAATTCGCGCCGCCCTTGAAGTCTCGCCAAAAACCCTGCATTTCCCGCTTTTGTTTTAAAAGTGGCCCAATGTCGTGACTGAAATCCGCCAGACAATTGTCCAATTGCTTTCCAACATGTCGGATAGCAAAGAAATCCGTTCTTATCTGCAACGGTTCTCCAGTGTTGATCAATCGCGCTTTGCGGTGATCAAGATTGGCGGGGCAATCTTGCGCGATGAGCTTGAAGAAACCGCCGGGGCTTTGGCGTTTTTGCACACGGTCGGCCTAACCCCGATTGTGCTCCATGGCGCGGGCCCGCAACTTGATGAGCAGTTAAAGTCTGAAAATATTGAAACGCCCAAGGTTGATGGGTTGCGCGTTACTTCTGCGCGGGCGCTTGATGTTGCGCGCGATGTTTTCATGCGTGAAAATATCCGTCTTGTCGAAGCGGTTCGTGCGCAAGGGGTTGAGGCGCATTCTGTAAGCGCGGGTGTTTTGGAAGCTGAGTTTCTCAACCGGGATAAATATGGTTTGGTCGGCAAACCAACCGGCGTGCGCGATGGGATGATACAATCCATCGTCAGATCCGGCGCTGTTCCGATTTTAACCTGTCTTGGTGTAGCGCCCGGCGGGCAGCTCTTGAACATTAATGGCGATAGTGCCACGCGCGCGCTTGTTGATGCGCTCCAACCGATGAAAATTGTTTTTCTGTCGGGGACAGGCGGACTGTTAAAACCCGATGGCGCTCCCATGCATTCGATCAATCTTGTTTCTGATTTTGAAGCGCTGCTTGCAAGCGATTGGGTGCATTCGGGGATGGAATTGAAATTGCGCGAGATCAATACGCTGCTACAGGCTGCGCCTTTATCTTCTTCGGTATCGATTACCTCGCCCAAGGGACTGGTGCGTGAATTATTTACCCATGGCGGTTCCGGCACGCTGGTACGCATGGGCGAGAAACTTGTAACGTATAAGGACAAAGCAAAAATCGATGCCAGCAAACTCAAAGCCTTGGTCGAAGAAGCGTTTGCAAAACCACTAATCGACAATTGGTGGGATGGGTTGGCGATTGAGCGGGCTTATGTTTCTGAAAGTTACCGGGCGGGCGCAGTCATCATGCGCGTTGGCGGGGCAGCGTATCTCGATAAATTTGCGGTTGTTGAAGATGCACGCGGCGAGGGGCTCGCGCGTGTGGTTTGGCGCGCCCTTGAGGCGGACTATCCGCAGCTTTATTGGCGCTCGCGCACGGCAAATGGGTTTAATGCTTTTTATTCTGATGTTGCCGATGGCTCTGTGAAAAAAGGACCGTGGACGGTTTTTTGGAAAGGGGAAGATGATTTTGACACAATCGGTAAGATGGTTGATCAAATCGCGGCCCTTAAAGAAAGTTTTGTCCTATGACCGCGATGCGCAAGATCGGCTTGGTCGGTGCGCGCGGCTATACTGGGCGCGCATTACTTTCGCTCATCGCAAACCATCCCCATTTGGAGCTTGCCTTTGCAAGCTCGCGGGGCTTGGCGGGCCAACCGGTGCGCCAGATCTGTCCCGATTTTGACACCGACATGGCGTTTGAGACGCTGGGGCCAGAAGAGGCGGCGCGCGCGGACGCTGATCTTATCATTCTGGCTTTGCCAAATGGATTGGCCCAGCCCTTTGTTGATGCCCTGCTGCCAACGCGCGCATTCATCATTGATCTGTCTGCCGATTACCGTTTTGACGATGAGTGGGTTTACGGGCTGCCCGAACTTTTGCGCTTAAAGGGTGAGGCTGAAAAACTTTCCGGCGCCCGGTTGGTGGCAAATCCGGGATGTTATGCAACCGCTATGCAATTGGCCATAGCGCCGCTTTTGGATCAGGTAAGCGCGCCGCCATCGGTTTTCGGTGTTTCTGGGTATTCAGGGGCGGGCACGACCCCCTCCAAGAAAAATGACCAATCGGTACTGGCTGACAATCTTTTGCCCTATGCGTTGAGCGGGCATATCCATGAACGCGAGGCAACGCGCCATCTCGGCATGGCAATTCGGTTCACACCGCACGTACACCCGGCCTTTAGCGGGATTGTGACGACAGTCCATGTGCCGCTGCGCGAAACGGTGAGTGCTGATGATTTACTGGGTATTTTTTCTGCCGCTTACGGTAAAGAGCGTTTGATTAGCCTTGGCAAGGAGGCGCCAACGCTTAAAGAGGGGACCGGTCATCCGGGCGTTCTGATCGGCGGCTTTGGGGTAGGCGAACACTATGCGGTGATTGTCGCGGCAGAAGATAATTTGTTGAAGGGGGCTGCGGTCCAAGCCATGCAGAATATCAATCTTATGCTTGGCTTTGATGAATTTACCGCAATTGCGATCCCCTAAGGGCTAATCTTTACGTCCCTTATTGATCGCGCATTTTATTGATCTTGAGCAACAGGTTCATGGTTGCGGAATCAATATCGGCTTTTCCAACATCTTCTCCACTCTGATCAATTAAGGGGAGGATGGTTTTTGCCAGCACTTTGCCCAGCTCCACGCCCCATTGGTCAAAGGAATTAATGCCCCAAATAACGCCTTGGCAAAATATCTTATGCTCATAAAGCGCGATGAGGGCCCCCAATGTTTCCGGCGTTAAAAGCTCCATCAAGATCAAGGTGCTTGGACGGTTCCCGGTAAATTCTTTATGCGGGGCCAGGCGGTCTATTTCTTTCTTGGTCAATTCTTCTTTTTTCAAATCTTGTTCGACGCGCTCGCGCGACTTGCCAAGCATAAGCGCGCGGGGCTGGGCCAGAAAATTTGCAAGAAGTTTTTGGTGATGATCGCCAAGCGGGCTATGGGAGTTTGCGGGCGCAATGAAGTCAGTTGATACTATATCTGTACCCTGATGGATGAGTTGATAAAAAGCATGTTGGCCGTTGGTGCCCGGTTCCCCAAAAATAATCGGGCCGGTTTTCATGGTTGTGCGATTGCCCGCCAATGTCGTGCTTTTGCCATTGGATTCCATATCGGCTTGCTGCAAATAAGCGGGAAACCTTGCCAGATGTTGGTCATAGGGAAGGACAGCATGGGAGGCGATGTTTAAAAAATTTCGGTTCCACACGCCGACCAATGCAAGCATCATTGGGAGATTGTCTTCAATGGCGGCACTGCGGAAATGCTCATCCATGGCGTGGGCGCCGCGTAATAGTCGTTCAAAATGATCAAAGCCGGTCTGCAATGCTATGGAAAGACCAATCGCCGACCAAAGCGAATAGCGACCACCAACCCAGTCCCAAAACCCAAACATATGTTCGCTGGCGATGCCAAAATCCGTGACGGCGCGCTCATTGGTCGACAGGGCAATAAAATGTTGGCGAATGGCCAGTTCTTTGTCGCACCCTTCCGGCAACTGCGCCAGCAACCAATCGCGCGCGCTCTTAGCATTGGTCATGGTTTCTTGCGTGGTAAAAGTTTTCGACGCAATGATGAAAAGCGCGGTTTCCGGATCAATTTCCTCCAGCACATCTGATAAATGTTGCCCGTCAATATTGGAGACAAAGTGACTGGCCCGTCCCTTTATCCAATAGGGACGCAGCGCCTCAACGGCCATGGCTGGCCCCAGATCTGATCCGCCAATGCCGATATTGACAATTGTTGTGAGCGGTTTGCCGGTACACCCCAAATGCTCGCCATTGTGAATGGTCGCGCAGAATTGGCGCATGGCATTGCGTACATTCTCAACATCCTGGCTGATATTTTTGCCATCAACATGGTAGGAGCGATGGGCAAAATCGCGCAATGCCGGATGCAATACGGCGCGTCCTTCGGTGACATTGATGGCCTCGCCCGTCAGCATGCGCTCGCGCGCGCCTTCAATGTCAGCGCGTTTTGCAAGCTCGATAAGGCCGCGGTGGGATTGGGGGGCGATCCGCTGGCGAGAGAAATCCATCACCAATCCGGCCCCCTCAATGCAATAGCGGCTTGCGCGTTCGGGGTCGTCGTCAAATAGCGCCGATAAGGTTTTGGGCTCTGCCGCATATGCGGACAGGGTTTTCCATTCGGCTGTTTCCGTGATGGTCGACATAGTCGTGGCACTCCCGTTTGGGTCCCCGTTTTAGGGTACTAGTCTTTGCCAAAGACTTACCAACTGATCGCGCAATTGAACACTGCACAGCAAGCGGATTTTAATCTTTCTAGGGTATTTTCGCGCCATGGAAAATTCTTGGGCAGATATCTCAGATCACAATTCAACGTTTACTGCGCACACCAGCAGTGCGACCAAGTCGGCTGTTAAAGCCATTGCGGTGCGTGTTTTTGCGGTGGCGGTGATTACTGGGTTGATTGGCGGTAAAGCCTGGCTCATGCAGCAAGAGCACCAATATCATATTGCCCAGTTGCAAACTGCTGCTGAGCTGGACCAGGCAGCTCCCACAGCCCCGCCAGCATTTGCCGCGACTGAGCCAACGGACCCAAAATAAGGTCTGGCCCAAAGGCGGTTTTCAAAGACGCCCCTCAAATTTTATTCAAATTCAATCTCAAGCTTGACCTCTAAGGCATCGGCAAGAGCCTGTAATCTGCGTTTTGGCAGGTCGAGCAATAAGGGCTCGCATGAGCGGGGCGCTGTAAATTTTAATGTGCCATCACTAAGAGCGAGATGACACCCGTCCAACAGCTCCGGGACTTTGGGGGCAAGGGCGGAGGCGAACCGTAAAGCCAGCCCCAAGATGAGGCCATATTGCTGGTCATCCCAGGACAGTAAGGCGATGGCCTGATCGTTAGGGCTTGCGCCTCTGCGTCCTTCATATCGACGGTAGAGCGCGCGCGCTGCAATTAATCGTTCTTCATGGGACAGGCCAACCGTTGGCGCGCGCAAGATCATATCAAAGGCTTGCGCGCCTCGGTGGTCTGGGTGGAAATATGAGCCAATATCCATCATGACACAGATCATTTTGCGCAATCGTGCCCGTGATTTTGATTCTTTGGGGAATAAAGTATCGGTAAGCGCGATGGCATGGGTGCCATAGTCAGGTTCTGGGGAGAATCGTTCGGCAAAAAATCGCGCAATCATTAATAAGGGGTCCTGCGCGCGGGTCTCCTCATCAAGTTCGCTAAACAACATGCCTTCGCGCACCCCGCCAGCAGAAACCTGAACCGATTCAACGCCGAGATATTCCAGCAATTTATCCATCACCAGGCCGGCATAGGGCAAGGTATCCAAGCGCCGCCGGGGAATGCCGGGAAGTTCTTCAAGAGATCGCCGACTTTGTTGCTCAATAAGCGCGCAGATCTTGCGGGCCTCCAGAGCGCTTAACGTATAATGGTGCAGGACCGAAAGCGGATAGCGCCGCAGGCCCATATGCAAGCGGGCAATAGCGCGCCATCCCCCGCCAACCGCATAAAGGGTTTTTGTCTGACCGGGCTTTAGCCAGCTTACTTTTTCAAATGATTTAAGAACCGCTTTTTCGACTTGTTTAATATCATCGCCGTAATTTTCCATCAGGCGCAAGGGCCCCAACGGTAGGCTGATTTTTTTGTCTTGTTTGCTGCGCGCAAGCTGGGTCAGCTCAAGCGAGCCCCCGCCCATATCACCGACCAGTCCAGCGGCATGGGGAGAAAAGGATAAAACTCCTTCGGCCGCATAATGGGCCTCTTCTTCGCCGGTTAGGATGCGCACGGAAAACCCCAGCGCTTCGACGGCGCGCACAAATTCATCGCCATCGCTTGCCGAGCGCACGGCCGCGGTTGCAATCACATAGGTTGGCGGATTGGCGTAAGCGTCAATCAACTGGCGAAACCGTGTCAGCGTTTGCAGTGCCTCTTTTACGGCTTCCTTGTTAAGGCGCGCGCCGTCGCCGAGCCCGCGGCCAAGACCGCACAGGGCTTTTTCATTGCAGATCGGCAAAGGGGCACGCGCGGGTCCTTCATAGACCACCAGCCGGACAGAGTTTGAGCCAATATCAACAACCGCGCGCCGCAAAATGGGCATGCGCGTGCCATTGGGCGGGGCACCGGCGATCAGTGAGGACTGGGCTGACATTCCTATAGACATAGATAACTCACTGCAGATCGACTTTCGAGCGGGCGCGCGATGGATAAAGGGCCGGGTAACGGTGCAATTAGTGCGCGTCCAACACCATGCCGGTGATTCCCTGTTAAATTACATATGCGCAAAATGGGCCGGTCAGGATTTGCGGGACTTATCTTTTTTGCCCCGGTTTTTCTTACCTTGTTTGGAGGACCGGGTCTTGGGGATAAGGACGGCGGGGGCGCTATAGTCGATGGATGCGCCGCGCCCGGACAGGCTGGCATTGGTCATCATATAAGTGTGTGCATTAAAGGGGACGACATTTTCAGGCACGCGCACGCGCTCATAACTGCCATCGGGTTGCAGTCGCCAGCTTTGATCTTCATCATTTAGGTTGGCAACCATCACCTGATCGAGAACCTGATTGTGCACCGTTGCATTCTCAATTGGGCAGAATACTTCCACGCGGCGATTAAGATTGCGCGGCATAAGGTCGGCAGAGGCGATAAAGACTTTTGCTTGATCGCTGGGCAGCGGTTTGCCATTGCCAAAGCAATAAATGCGTGAGTGTTCCAAAAAGCGACCAACAATACTCTTTACACGAATATTTTCAGACAATCCCGGAATGCCCGGCCGCAGGCAGCAAATCCCGCGTATGACAAGATCAATCTGAACCCCGGCGCAACTCGCCTTGTACAGCTTATCAATAATTTTTCCGTCAACCAGCGAGTTCATCTTTGCCCAGATCGCGGCAGGGCGGCCCGCTTTTGCATGTTTGATTTCTGCTTCAATCAGATTGGTCATCTTTTGACGGGCATTGATCGGGGCAACCGCAAATTTATCGAGCTTTTTTGGCCGTGCGTAACCGGTGACATAATTGAATAAACGGGCGACATCACGGCCAATCGCAGGGTCGCAGGTGAACAAGGATAAATCCGTATAAATGCGCGCTGTCACCGGGTGATAATTGCCAGTACCAACATGGGTATAGGTGCGCGTTTCGCCGCTTTCCTGACGAACAACATAGGATAATTTGGCGTGGGTTTTATATTCAAAAAAACCATAGACAACGCTAACGCCTGCGCGTTCAAGCTCTCTTGCCAGACGAATATTTGCCTCTTCGTCAAAGCGCGCTTTCAATTCAATCAGGGCCGTGACATTTTTTCCCGCTTCCGCCGCTTCAATCAATGCCGCGACAATGGGCGATTGGCTGGAGGTGCGATAAACGGTTTGTTTGATGGCAACAACATTTGGGTCTGCTGCCGCTTGCTTGAGAAACTGGACCACCACATCAAATGTTTCATAAGGGTGGTGAATGATAATATCTTTTTCGCGAATAGCCGCAAAGCAATCGCCATTATGTTCTCTGATGCGTTCGGGAAAGCGCGGTTCATAGGCTTCAAATTGAAGACCGGGGCGATCCTTTGGGATCATGCCGCTCACTTGCGCAACGCCGAGAACCCCGTCAATGACAATGAGGCTTTTTGCCGGAACGTTGAGCCGTTCACAAAATAACTCGCGCATATGAACCGGGGTCGTTGCATCCACTTTAATGCGAATAACATCGCCGCGCCGACGCCGTTTTAACATTGTCTCAAATACGCAAACCAGATCTTCTGCTTCTTCTTCAAGTTCCACATCAGAATCGCGCAAAATGCGAAACGCACCGCAATTGACCATCTTATGTTGGGGAAAGAGGTGCTTGAGAAATGTGGGTAGGACCTGTTCTAGGGCGATATAGCGCGCGGGGGCATTTGCGCCTGCTTTTTCCGATTCTGGCAGGCGGATAAAGCGTCCAATTTTAATTGGTACCGGGAGGAGTGTGGTCATTTCCCGTCCGTCGCGATGCTTCAGATCAAAGCACAAGACAAATCCAAGATTTGGAATGAATGGAAAGGGGTGCGCGGGGTCAAGGGTGAGGGGGGTTAGAACCGGGAAGATGTTTTTGACAAATTCCGCTTCCAACCACGACATTTCGCGTTTGCTTAGCTCGTCGGCAGAGACCAGCGATACGCCTGCATCCTCCATTAACGGCAATAGGCTGCGCCAGCATCGTTGCTGTTCGGCCAATAGTTTTTTTGCTTCTTGATCAATCAGACGCAGTTGTTTTTCCGGCGTCAATCCTTCCTGACTTAAGACCGTAATGCCTTCGCGCATCTGGCCGCGTAGTCCGGCGACCCTGACCGTAAAGAACTCATCAAGATTGCTGCCGGAAATCGACAAAAACCGAAGCCGCTCCATAATCGGGTGTTTTTCATTAAAAGCTTCTTCAAGAACCCGCGCATTGAAGGCAAGCCAGGAAAGTTCCCGGTTAAAAAACCGCTCCGGGCTTTTTGGATCAATGGGCTGTACGGAGGGATTTTTATCGTCGTTCACAGCGCCCGGCGCTTCAAGACCTTGCGCAGGCACACCGACGCGGCCAAGGTCATCAACCATGACGGTTGAAGCCTGTGAGCTGTCCTCAAAGATGGGAACATCTTCTGCGGACGGTGGTCGGTCGTTTTCCATATAGTCCACTCTTGACTGGCTGGATCTACATATAGGTACAGCGCGCGCTCTTGTCATCGTCGCAGCGGCCTAAACACAAGTGTCTGCGCCTTCGAGCCGCACGATTGATGGCGTTAGTCTGCCATAGTTATACTATGGTTTTGTTAACCAAGGGCGCTAAATAATGCTGGGGCGCCCCTTAAACCTGGCGCTTTACGGGGTGCGAACCATTAGGCTTGGCCGCGCGGGGCCGAATTGGCGGCTTTTAGCTGGTCGATGGCCTGACGGGCCAGTTTCACGCTTGGGCGCTGTTTTTCGGTCAATGCAAGCACGTCCAAAAGATGGGTAAAGCTCATTGCCGCCTCGAAGGTGCGGGTAAGGCGCGGCGCTGCGTAATTGACGATTGATTGAAATTCTTTTTGCGACAGTGAAAATTGCCGGGCGGCAATCTGCCGGGTCAAAATCGCGCGCAATAAATCCTCGCTGGGCTCGGGCATGCTCAGGCGCGCCATTGCTTCAATTCGGGTCAGCAAATCGATAAGTCCGCCAGTCCACGACGCGGGGGCACCGCGCCCGGCAAGAACTAACCGCACGCCGCGCCCCCGGCAATCTTCAATCAGGTCGAGCATTTCTTGCGGGTTAGAATTATCAGCGGTGCACGGATCAAGGCCAATCAAAAAGGTTGACTTGTCTCTATCTTGCGGCGCGCCCGCCGGTGCACCGGAAAGGGCCGCAAAGGCGTCCGCGTAGCTAGACGCAAAGGCTGCTTGGCCGCCGCCCTTGCGATGGTGGTCTATCAAGACGTGCAGCAAATGGGTTTTGCCAGAGCCGCGCGGGCCGCAAATGGCGAGCGCGGGTTCACGCGCATTCAGCCAGTTTATGCCGGTCTCAAGAAGGTCGGCATTTTCCTCGGCGGTGATAAAAGCATCGGTTGAATAGTTTGGCACCGGCATCGGATCAAAAAGCGGAATTTGCCGGTGTTCCTCTTTGGGCGGACCATCAGTGGTTATTAGTTTCTCCATGGCTGAGGGGTCACCATTGGGCCGCTAAGGCTGTGATGGGGTGTAATTATTGGTGCGATCATAGTCGCGATCATAATCATCGTCGCGATCAACCGGCTGCGGTGTGAAGGTTGGATCCCCATTTGTGGTCTGGAAATCCTGCCGGTCCGCAGGCGGATAGGTGCCATCATTATATAATTGGTTTTCGCCAAACAATCCCCGGCGCGCGCGCGGTACGCGGCGCTGTTGCAAGGGCGCGCGTTGCACATGGGCTGGGATGCGCGCAGCCGTTGCCGGTGTTGCTATGTTCCATACGGCCTCTTCGATGACGCCTTGGTGAAACGTCCATAAGGAAAGCCCTTGTGCTTCCATCGCAACGACCAGTTTGCCGGGATCGCCAAATGCCTGAATGGTCAGGGAAGCGCCCGCAGGTGAAAGGTTTTGCACCTGCACCGAACCCACAAGCGGTGTTGAAATCAAAGCGGAGCGGATTTTCTTCCACTCACTGATGGAGGCAAAAAATGCAGAAGCGCGCAATGTTGTCGAAATAGAATGATCAATCAGGGTTTGCGACTTCCAACCGGTTGAATATTTTTTCACCGCTGCGCTAATGCCGTCGGTTGCCAGCGTTGGGAAATTCCCCGACGTCGCATTGAGGTAGACTTCAGACAGAATATCGCCCGGCTCCCCGGCGATTGTTCCATCGGCGCTAATGGCTCCGCTGGTTAAAGAGCGCTGCGATCTGGCATATTCATCGCGGGTGGCCTGGCCCAATCCGTCGAGAATTTCTGAACTTGTATAGGCATCGGACTCCGCACTAAGCGCGCCCGATTCGCGGTACCCATTGATCAGCCGAACGCGCAAGCGATCCTGACCGTCTTGTTGAGAGAGGCGTGCATGGGCGACAATCACCTGGGGCACGCCGTAGCGTTGCGCCAAAATGGCCAGCTTTTCCTGATCTAGATTGAGCGCCTGGCGCGCGGTCACGGAAGATGTGTCTTCCAGATCCGCCAAGGGGGCGGTCATCGGGGTAAGTTCAGAATCGAGGGGCTTGTTCTGCCAAGCGCGCAGCCACGGATTGTTTGATTCCCAAAGATAAAGGCCATTGTCCGTTTGCAAAACCGGCAGCACCAGCGCCATTCGGGTCTGGGCTTCTGAATAGGGAATTTGCGCAGAAATCAGCAGATTGCGCGTTTCAACCGGCTTGAACCGATAGGTGATGAAGGCGCGGTAGGTCGTTGGGGAGCTTTTTTCTTCATAGACCTCAAAGCTTTGCTCCAGCGCCTGCAGGCCTTGGTCATCCAGCGTGATGGCGGTTTTTCCGAATCGGGGGGCTGTTGGCCCGCCAAATTGCCCGCTTGCTGTGGGAACAACATCGCCGAGCGGCGGCTCTTGCACGCCAATGGGCGCGTCTTGGCCCTGTTTCAGGCGCGGCAAATATCCCCAATCGCTTTCCGGGGTGACCCGGCGCAGCAAAATATCCATGGCTTCGCGTCGCCCGGCAATGACCGCCTCTTGCTTGGCGGCAATGGCGCTTTCCGCCTGGGCGGAGACAAAGATACGCGGCACCACGAATACATCGTCATTGGCGCGCGTCGGTAGGGCGACAAATGCGGAAATTGTCAGCGAAATGGCGGTTAGCGCGCGAATCATGAGCGCAGAAGTCTGCCGGTCAAAGGAAAGTGTCATATTTAATGCCAATTGGATGAGCTACGATACAAGAATAGACGTGAAAATTGGGCCATTTCATGGTTGCCCCCATTATAGCGGGGATCGCCCGCGCTTGCATCACCAAACTGGCAAGATTTCTGAAATAGCCAACGCGGGCCAAAAGGGGGTCGCCCCTATCTGGGGTTGGGCCTGTTTTGACCTGATTTAGGCGGGTTTTGTGGCAAATTTGTCCGCAGAATCGTTTGCAAGCTGGCCTGTCGCTGTCTAGACAGTGGCCATGACAAACCAAGCTTACCGCGATGCCGGGGTCGATATTGATGCTGCTGATGATCTGATCAGGGCAATCTCGCCCCTTGCCAAAATGACTGCCCGCGCGGGCGCCAATGCGGCGTTGGGGGGATTTGGCGGGGCCTTTGATCTCAAAGCCGCCGGATTTACCGACCCAATTTTGGTGTCTGGCACGGACGGGGTGGGCACCAAACTCAAAGTCGCCATTGATACCGGCAAGCATGACACGATCGGTATAGATCTGGTGGCCATGTGCGTGAATGATGTGCTCGCGCAAGGCGCTGAGCCGCTTTTCTTTCTGGATTATTTTGCGACCGGAAAGCTGGAGGCCAATGTTGCCGAGCGGGTAGTTGCGGGCATTGCGGCCGGATGTCAGCAGGCAGGATGTGCACTGATTGGCGGTGAAACTGCTGAAATGCCGGGCATGTATGCGCCTGGCGATTATGATCTGGCGGGCTTTAGCGTTGGCGCGGTTGAGCGCGGTGCAATGTTACCGCGCGCCGCACAGGCTGGTGATGTGATGATTGGTCTGGCCTCAAATGGTGCGCACGCCAATGGATATTCTTTAATTCGCAAAATCGTTTCCGATAGCGGGCATCGCTTTGATGAGGCCGCTCCCTTTCAATCAGAAACAACACTTGGTGAAGCATTGCTAGCGCCAACGCGCATCTATGTGCGCTCAGTGCTGCCGGTTTTAAAACACAGCGCGGTGCGCGGCTTTGCCCATATTACCGGCGGCGGGCTAACCGATAATGTGCCGCGCATACTTGATAAAAGTTTGGCCCCGTCATTTGACGAGGCAGCGCTTTCCCCGCCGCCCTTATTTGGCTGGTTGCAAGAGACCGGTAAGATCGCTCTTGGTGATATGCGCCGGACCTTTAATTGCGGGATAGGCGGCGTGCTGATTGTTGCCAAAGACAATGTTGATGAAATTTCCAAAGCGCTAACTGCAAACGGTGAAACGGTTAGCGTCATTGGCGAGATCGTCTCGCAGTAACAGTGTTGATATGAGTGCTGTAGATCAATCCAAAAAATTGCGTGTTGGCGTATTAATATCGGGGCGAGGCTCAAACCTTGGCGCGCTGATTGATGCGGCAAAATCTGAAACTTTTCCCGCGCGCATGGTGGTTGTCATTTCAAACCGCGCGGATGCGCCGGGCCTTGAACTGGCGCGCAGCGTGGGTATTGAAACCCATATTATTCCGCACAAAGATTTCCCCGACCGTCAGAAATTTGATGCAGAACTTACCGCGCGGCTGCGCACGCACAATGTTGATCTGGTATGTCTTGCGGGGTTTATGCGAATATTGAGCGAAGAGTTCGTCACCTATTGGGCAGGCCGGCTCATCAATATTCACCCCTCTTTATTGCCGGCCTATAAGGGCCTTAATGTTCATCAGCGCATGATTGATGACCGCGTGGAGGTTGCGGGGTGTACGGTCCATTATGTCACCAAAGACATGGATGCAGGCCCGATCATTGGACAACGCTCCGTGCGCGTAAAACCCGGCGACACCGCCGATGACTTAGCGGCGCGGATATTGCGCGAGGAACATATCTTATATCCCGAATGCGTAAAACGCGTTGCGCAAACCAAACGCGGGGCGCAA
>CAYQXV010000044.1:16246-22824 GCA_964421675.1 uncultured Caulobacterales bacterium | reverse complement strand
GGCTTCTGCTCTCCTTGAGGCAGCTAGGGTTGAACTTGCTGAAAATGGATTGGAAGCATTTTCTTTACGCGCTGTTGCCAAGAGAGCAGGCGTCAGCCATGGGGCGCCCGCTCATCATTTCAAAGATGCAAATGGATTGCTGACAGCCCTCGCTGCACTTGGCTATGATGATATGACAGAGACGATTAAAACACGTCATGTGAAAGGAGCCCCTGGTAAGGGGTTAAAACTCGTTGAGGCTGGACTTGGTTACATCGATTTTGCAATGGAGAACCCATCCTTGTTCCGATTAATGTTTTCGTCCGAGAGGCCCGATAGAAGCGATCCCAAATTTGCAGAAGCCTCAATGGCGGCGTTCAACCTCTTGGTGGTCTATATTTCTGACTTGTTTGCAATCGACCCGTTTCATGACCCAATGGCAATGCGGCAAGTCATGACTTCATGGTCTATGGTTCACGGCTTGGCTGAACTTGTTATTTCTGGCCGGGCTGAGGTTCCGCTGGGATTTGGACATCTCACCGAGATGGAACGAGAGACCGTTTTGTCGGACATTATGCTACGCGCTTTAGAAGGCATCACATCAAACAGTGGAAACGACAAACACTGATGAGAAATACCATCTATTCAGTGTTGTGATGGGATTGAGCCAGAGTCCTAAAATCGCCCCAAGTAAGACGCTGACGGGTTCGGCAGGAACCTGCCGTAAGTCAGACATTCACTTCCGGTAGCGCTACTTCCGCTTTTGGCGAAAACCTGCCTTCAATTTCAAACGGATACGCTACAAAATATCCCCTAGGGTTGCATGTTCACAGCAATCCGCTGATAGTTGATCTTAATCGCTGGGCACGCTTTCAGCGAAAGGGTAGCGCTATGTTTTTATCAATCCTGTGCGCTACGCTAGAGCGATAAATGCCTGTTCCAAGGCCCACCAAAGGATTGCGTACGACATTTACGGGGTATGTTCTTGTGGATGTGGTCTGATGACACTCATATGGCTGAAGTCGAAACTCCCAACCCACCAGCAAAGATTACCTTTCGCGAAATTTTAAGCGCCTTGCGTCACCGCAAAAGCGCGGCAATGTTTGTTCTCGGCATGGCCGCCGGGCTGCCTTTTGTGTTGATCACCGGCACCTTAAACGCATGGTTCACCTCAGAAGATATCAGCATCAAAACGATTGGTGTGTTCTCCTGGATTGGGATTTTACTAGGGTTTAAATTCCTCTGGTCACCAGCCATTGACCGCGCGGCATTTCCGGCGACCCTGGGCATGGGGCAAAGGCGGGCTGGTATCTTATTGCTCCAGGTCCTCATTGTATTGTCTCTCGGAGTAATCGCTTTTTTAGAACCCACAACACAATTGGGCCTGATCGCGATTGCCGCGATCATTTGTACGCTCGCCTTTACCTCGCAGGATATTTTGATTGATGCTTGGCGCATTGAGGTTGCCGATGAAACGCAAACCATCGATCTGCTCTCTGGCGTCTATCAAATTGGATATCGACTTTCCGCTATTCTTGGCGGGGCCGGTGCTCTTTTTATTGCCGCGCGCATTGGTTGGGAGAATACCTTCATCGCTCTCTCTATATTGATGGCATTTTGTATGTCCGGGGTTTTTCTTGCGGAAAACTCCGTTGCAGATCGCAAATCCCGAGAGATGGATGCCAATAGTCCAAGCCGCAAGGCGCGCAATATTGCGCTTATTCCCGTTCTTTTGGGATGGGCTTGGTCAATCTATGCGCTGTTCTCATTCATGGCTTACGCCCTGTCTAATCCTGACGCCGCAGATGCGGGAAAGTTTACCCGCGAGACCGGGCCAATTATCATATTTGTAACAATCATCTTACCAGTTATCGGCGCTGCGATTTTACATTTTCGCTTCCGCAATACTGACGCTGCGCGTGCGCAACAAAAAGAAGGCACAACCCCTCAATCGGTTGTCCAGTCAGTTCTCAACGCCCTTTATAGCTCCATCCTTGTACCGATGATGGATATTGTCGAGCGATTGAGATATGGGGCCATTCTCGTGTTGATTGTTGCCTTAACCTACCGGTTTACAGATTTGATCTGGGGTGCATTTGCATATCCCTTCTATCTTGGCGAAAATTACGGCGCGCTTGGTCACACTTTTGATGAAGTTGCCATCGCCTCTAAAATCTTCGGCTCTATGATGACCGCCGCCGGTATTGTTATTGGCGGGCTTGTCATTTTACGGGTAGGCCGAATGCCAAGCCTTGTAATTGGAGGCGTATTGGCCGCTTCGACAAATTTATTATTTGCAGACCTGGCCTTAGGCGCACCGATTACCGATAAAGTGTTAAGCTTTTTACACCTATATCAACCGCTTGCTTTTATCTTCCAGCCAATCGCAGATTTCCTGCGGCTCGATGCCTCAATCAATGAAAAATTGGTGCAGCTAATGGCGGTTATCGCTGCTGAAAATCTATCGGTTGGTTTTGCAAGTGCAGCAATCGTGGTTTATCTGTCATCGATTGCAAATCCGAAATATGCAGCTGTACAATATGCTTTGTTAGCATCGCTCAGTATGCTGATTGGTACGCTAGGCCGAGGCTGGTTCGGAGAACTAATCGAAGAACGCGGATTTGCTTTTGTGTTCTATCTTTCTGCCGGTCTTGGCGCGGTTGCCGTTCTCGCAACGATTGCCGAGTGGATTCGCCAATCGCGCACGCCGCAAAAGCTTCCCCCCTCAGCAAGCTAGTCTAAAACCCGTTCAAGCAGGTTTGCAGCTCAGGTTTTTGGGCCGATGAATTGAAAGAGGTTGCTTCCAAAACTGTTGCAACCTGACGCCCACTTGCATCAGACGTCATCAAGACAATTAGATTACATACCCGTCCATCATAACGACGATAGGTACCGCGGCCTTCCTGACGCACAAAGGCAGGTGCCCCCAATTGCCCATCAAGTTGGTCGGCGGTTAGTCCAAAAATATCCGATGGGATCAAACCATTGACGATTGGTTCTGGTGTAGACTCTGGGTTCGGTTGAGACTCTACGCCCAGAACTGGATCAACGGACGCACTGTCCGGCGAGGGGCCCGTCTCGTCACCGGGCGCAGCATTCGCGTCCGATGATGCACTTGTTGCTAGTTTCGCATCGTCACCGCGTTTTAAGATGCCCAATCCGGGTACAGAAGAACATGAACAAACCCCCACCAAGCTCACCAAAACACATGCCGTCAATCCACGCATACCCAAATTCCCGTCTTTAAACACCCAACCAGACATGACCGGTCTCTATCGGCCAAAATACCCTATAAGCCATTCTGACCCCTCAACACCATCCCGTATTTTTACACGCCTCTGATAGGCAGCGCGAGAGCCCACTCAAAACCCTTGTCAGCCGTTCGCTAGCTTCCTATAGACCTCTGTCGGCCAATACCATATTCGATATCTACCCTTGCTGGGTTAATGCAATTATTAAAAAGGAATACGCACCATGAGCAAAACAACCCTTGATGTGGTCGGGATTGGAAATGCCATTGTTGACGTTCTTGCCCGGTGCGATGACCCCTTTCTCGCCAGTCACGGCATCCTCAAAGGGGGCATGGTGCTGATCGAGGAACCACAGGCCCAAACCATCTATAACGCCATGGGCGAGAGTGTTGCGGTTCCTGGTGGCTCCGCGGCCAATTCCGTTGCCTGTATTGCCTCATTGGGCGGACAGGGCGGTTTTGTGGGCAAAGTTGCCGATGACCCGCTTGGACAGACCTTTCGCAGCGCCATGGAAGACCAGGGCGTCGAATTTGCAACCGCGCCGCTTGATAATGGCCCCGGCACCGGGCGTTGCCTCATCAATGTAACCCCGGACGCAGAACGCTCCATGATGACGTTTCTTGGCGCTGCGGCCCACGTAACCCTCAACGATATTGATGAGGATCAGATCAAGCGCGCCGCCATCACATTCTTTGAAGGCTATCTGTTTGAACAGCCAGTTGCCCGGGAAGCCTTTGTTAAAGCCTGTGCGATTGCGCGAAATGCCGGGCGCAAATCCGCATTGACCCTGTCTGATACCAGCTGCGTCGACCGCCAGCATGATGTGTTGACCGGCTTTATCCCGAACCATGTGGATATCCTTCTCGCCAATGAAGCTGAGGCCAGCACCCTGTTTCAAACCAATGACATGGACGCCATTATTGAAAAAGCAAAAGCCTTCTGCCCGCTCACCGCGATCACGCGATCTGGCAAAGGGTCTATTATCATCCCAAGAGACGGCGAGCCGGTAACCGTTGCCGCGATTGCACCAACACAGCTGGTCGACACCACCGGGGCCGGTGATGGATATGCAGCCGGGTTTTTATATGGAATTGCCCGCAACTTTGATCTTGAGCGCGCTGGGCGTCTTGGCTCTCTGGCCGCTTCAGAGGTTATCAGCCATATGGGGCCACGACCTGAGACATCGCTTGAAAAACTTGCAATAGACGCTGACCTATTGTCAGCTAATTAGTATGAAAAAAATCCTCCTTGGCCTTGGCGCCATTCTATTGATTGGCTTGGGCCTGGCGTTTTGGGGCGGCGAGCGGTTTTTGCTCAATGTGCGGGCAAAGCAAGTAGACCAGTCCAGCTTCGCTGAACGGCTTGAACTTCTCCAACCCAACATCATCGTCAGAACACCGGAAGGCCCAGGCCCGTTTCCAGTTGTTTTCCAGATGCATGGATGCGCCGGCGCGCGGTTAGAATTTCAGCATATGTGGGCCGATATCGCTGTGCGAAATGGATATATGGCGGTGATCATCGACAGTTTGCGGCCCCGCAATGTTAGCCGCCCACAAGCACTGGAAACAGTTTGCACGGGTAAACAACTAATTGGTCAAGAACGCGCAGGCGATCTGCTTGTTGTTATCGATACTATTCTCAAGCGCCCTGATGTGAATCCGGAGCAGCTTGTGCTGACAGGCTGGTCCCACGGTGCGTGGACCGCCATGGATTTTTTGACGATGGATTTGAAAGACCAACGCCCCGCCGGTTTGCCCGCCTATAATAAAGCGCGGCCGAAAATTGCAGGGGCTGTTTTATTTTATCCCTATTGCGGCATAGGCACGCGAACCCGCATCAATGACTGGGTCGAGCAGCCGAAAACGCTCGCTTTAATCGCAGGGGCAGACACGATTGTCGATCATAGACAATGTCTGAGCGCCTTCGATAAGCTTGAAAAAGCTGGAATATCCATCGACCGGACAATATATCCCGATACTGAGCATGCCTTCGATGATCCCTTTATCGAAGAAGGGTGGAAACATTGGCACAGCCCGGAAAACCTTATCGATGCAACTGATAAAGTGGAGCGCTTTCTTATCGCGTTAAACCAATAAGCCAGTGCCCAGTTTGACGCGGAGTGTGACGAAACGCGCTCTGGGCTATGAGTTGGCGAGTGCATAAACTAACATGATGATTATGGACGCCACGCTAAACACCACTGCAATGCAACGATTTGGGCTAATCGAGAAGGTTTTGCTCTGCGGCGCCCTTGTCTCTGCATCCTTGCTGATTGGTGCCCATATTTTTGAATATTTAGGCTATGCGCCATGCGCGCTATGTCTCGATCAACGCGAAGCCCACTGGACCGCACTTACCATCACGGTAATCGGTCTTGTTATCAGTTTTTTGTTTAAGGTGCCGCGCCTGGCTGCGGCAGCCACGGGAACAGCGGCGCTGGTATATGGGTTTAGCGCCGCACTCGCCTTTTATCATACCGGGATAGAATTTTCCTTTTGGCCTGGCCCGGCAAGCTGCACTGGCATTGGTAATATTGGTGATGCGGGAAATTTATCACTGGATTTCGATCCTGATATTCCCCGCGTTAGCTGCACGAACGCAGCATGGCGCTTGTTTGGTATTTCAATGGCAGGGTATAATTTATTGCTGTCAGCAGGATTATTTGCGCTGACTTTTTTCGCCGCAACACATGCTTTGAGAAAGGCCAAACGCGAAAAACGTGTTTGAAAATCATTATGACAAATAGCAGCGACAATAGTTCGACCACTGAGAAACGACCCCTGCCAAAACCAGGGCCCCGGCAAGCGCGGCTCAAAGAAATGCTGCGTGTTGATCATGCGGGTGAACATGGGGCAGTGCAAATCTATCGCGGGCAACGCGCAGTCTTTGAACAATTGCCGCACAAAAAAGCCACCGCCGAGCTATTGCGCGAAATGGAAGAGGGCGAGCAACATCATCTTTCAACGTTCAATACATTGCTTAGCGAGCGCGGCGTTCGGCCAACTTTACTTTCACCGGTCTGGCATGTTGCCGGGTTTGGATTGGGCGCAGCAACCGCGCTCATGGGGGAGAAAGCAGCAATGGCCTGCACCGCCGCTGTGGAAGAAGTAATTGAACAGCATTATGGCGAACAGATAGAAGAGTTGAAGGCGACAGAACCAGAATTGAGCGAAACACTACAGCAATTTCGCGACGATGAGTTAGAGCATAAACATACAGCCGAGGAACATGGTGCAGAACAAGCCGCTGGCTGGCCGGTTATGCGCGCCGTCATAAAGTTTGGCTGTCAAACGGCGATCCGCATTTCCGAAAAAATCTGATCACCGCATTGGATTTAAACTTTGGGTT
>CAYQXV010000044.1:9748-16146 GCA_964421675.1 uncultured Caulobacterales bacterium | reverse complement strand
CATATATCGTCAAGCTGATCAAGGTTGAGATAGCTTACCGTTACATTTCCGCTGCCGGATTTTTTATGAGCGATGGAAACTTCAAGCCCCAAAGCTTCTGCAAGATCTCTTTCAAGGGCGCGGGTATCCGCATCCTTTTGCGCACTGCCCTTTGCCGTCTTTGAAGATGGTTGTGATTTATTCTCCGCTTGATGATGGGCTTTTATCCGGGCCTCTAATTGACGCACAGAAAGTCCAGACCGCAAGACCTCTTTTAAATCCCCCGCACTATCGGGGCTGGATAAAAGCGCGCGCGCATGACCCATGGAGATTTCATTGCTAGTGAGCGCATCTCTAACGGCGGGCGGAAGGCTGGTTAAGCGCATCAAATTCGCAACGTGACTGCGGCTTTTCCCCACCGCCTTGGCGATCGAATCCTGACTGCGACCATATTGCTTAGCGAGGAAATGATAGCCTTCCGCTTCTTCCATGGGGTTCAAATCGACCCGTTGCACATTTTCAATAAGCGCAATTTCTGAGGCTTGGGCATCGCTTAATTCACGAATAACCACCGGGACTTTATGCAAGCCTGCAAGCTGTGCTGCGCGCCAGCGGCGTTCGCCTGCAACAATCTCATATTGGATCTCGCCATTATCAGACGGCAAAGGACGCACAAGAATTGGCTGTAAGATTCCGCGTTCTCGCACCGACATTGTCAGTTCAGTAATCGCAGCTTTATCAAATATTGTTCGGGGCTGTTTTGGGTTTGGTTTGATTTGCGTTATCGCAATTTCTCTATCGCCGGTGGTCTTAGCAAAACTTTTACCCGCTTTATTTGGTACACCGGATTGCCCAGAGGGACGATCGCCCAATAAGGCATCCAATCCTCTTCCCAGACCGCGCGCTGGTTTTTTTTTCTGTAAATCCGGCAAGGCAGACTTTGGCTCATTAGCGTTTTTTGTCATGATGGGCGTACCAATTTCCTGTTCACTGCTAGGCAGCTTGTTGGCGGCGTTCGCGTTGAATAATTTCACTCGCTAATTTCAAATAAGCCTGCGATCCTGGGCATTTCAGGTCATATAACAGCGCAGGTTTGCCGTGGCTGGGCGCCTCAGAAATTCTTACATTTCTGGGAATTACCGTTTCAAAGACTTTATCGCCAAGATGGCCGCGAACATCGGCCTCAACCTGTGTCGATAAATTATTGCGCCGATCATACATGGTCAGGACAACGCCATAAAGGTCTAAGTCTTCATTAATTCGTGCACTGACGGTATCGATTGTTCTGATAATTTGCGACAATCCCTCAAGCGCAAAAAACTCGCATTGCAATGGAATAATAACGCCGCTCGCCGCGACGAGCGCATTAATCGTCAGTAGGCTGAGCGAAGGGGGGCAATCTATAATGACGTAACTTATGCCACTATGGCTATGGGCATATTCTTCAATCGCATCTGCCAAACGGTGATGGCGACGGTCAACATCAAACAGTTCAATCTCTGCGCCTGCCAGATCAACACCGGCCGGTGCCAGCATCAGGCCAGGAATATCGGTGGGAACCACGCACGCTTCCAGTCGATATTCACCGGTTAACACATCATAGGTCGTCAGCTTGCGATTTGCGCTCGATAATCCCAATCCGGTGGAGGCATTGCCTTGCGGGTCAAGATCAACAATCAAAACCTCTTCACCAACCGCGACGAGCGCGGTTGCCAGATTGATGGCTGTGGTTGTTTTTCCAACGCCGCCTTTTTGATTGGCGATTGCAAAGATCCGGGGAGGCTTTGTCATTGAGTAGGCCTCACAGATTGTTTGGCGGGCGCGTTTTGTTTTTTCGCAGGGTCACCCAAGCCCGTATCAGGCTTTTGTGTAACATCATCGATCACGAATAAAACGCTCGCATCGCTGGTCATACTTGGAAACTCTCGAACGTTCATATGCCAGTGTTCCTGGGCGATGGTCAATTCTTCCCCGCCGCGTTCGCCTTTGGGAAAAACACAATGGGTGTGCGGCGATAGAAATGGCGCCGAGAGGGTTAGAAGGGCATTGAGATTGGCAAGCGCTCTTGCGGTGATAATGTCGGCAGATTTTTTCAACGCTTTGGGTGAAAGCGTTTCAATGCGCGATTGATGCACATTCACATTTTGCAGCCCCATAATTGATGCCGCTTCGCGCAGGAATAGCGCCTTTTTGCCGGTACTCTCCACAAGCTCCAATTGCCAGCCAAATTCCTCGCCAATCGCCGCAAGTATAAGGCCGGGAAACCCTGCACCAGACCCAAGATCAAGAATAGAGGTTGGCCCTTGCGGGATTAGCGCCGCAAGCTGGGCACTATCGAGGTAATGGCGTGACCATCGGTCGGGCAATGTTGAGCGGGCTACCAGATTATGAATAGCGGCCGTTTCAAGAAAGAAGGCATCAAACTTTAAAAGCTTGGCCATCACATCATCATTCAGGGATACCGCCTTTTGAAACTCTTCAGGCGTCATGTTCCTGTCTCCTGCCCGTTCTCGTGATTGTTGCTCTTTTTGTCGCCGGTCTGACCGCGTTTAATGAACGACAAAACAAGGGCCAAAGCCGCTGGCGTCATACCTTCTAATCGACCGGCAGCACCAAGGGTCTGCGGGAGGTGGCGTTTTAGTTTTTCGCGGACCTCATTGGACAGACCCGTAACATGATCATAATCAAAGTCACTGGGGATGGTGAGGGATTCATCCTTACGGAACCTTGCTATATCTGCCTCCTGCCGGTCGAGATATCCGGCATATAGGGCCTCAATAGCCAATTGCTCTCGAATGGTAGCTGGCCAGTCATTCAAGGCGGGAAAGATCGCTGTTAAAGCGTCGAGAGTGACATCAGGCAGCGCTAACAGGTCCAATACAGACCGTCTGCGGCCATCATGTTTGACCTTTAAGCCATGTTTTGCGGCCTCATTAGGAGTAAGGCCATGGTCGACAGACCAGGCCCGCGCCGCCTCAAGGTCTTTTTGTTTCACGTGAAACATATCCCTGCGGTCTGACCCAACAAGACCATATTCAATTCCTAGCGGTGTTAATCGTTGATCGGCATTATCGGCCCTCAACGTCAGGCGATATTCTGCGCGCGAGGTAAACATGCGATAAGGCTCTGTCACACCGCTGGTGATGAGATCATCGATCATCACGCCAATATAGGCATCGGCGCGGCTCAAAATCACCGGTTCGGCCTGTCCGCCTGCGAGCCTTGCCGCATTCACCCCAGCAATAAGCCCTTGGGCCGCCGCTTCTTCATAGCCGGTCGTGCCATTGATTTGACCGGCAAGGAACAAGCCCGCCATCGCTTTGACCTCCAAAGAAGGCTTTAAGGCACGCGGGTCCACATAGTCATACTCAATCGCATAGCCATGACGAATGACTTGCACATTCTCCAAACCAATAATGGTCTTTAGAAATTCACCTTGCACATTAGCGGGCAGGGAAGTCGAAATACCGTTAGGGTAGACAGTATTATCGCTTAACCCTTCAGGTTCGAGAAAAATTTGGTGCGCGCCGCGATCAGCAAATCGAACCACC
The DNA here is from genome assembly GCA_964421675.1 of uncultured Caulobacterales bacterium. Classification (GTDB taxonomy): domain Bacteria; phylum Pseudomonadota; class Alphaproteobacteria; order Caulobacterales; family Parvularculaceae; genus CALLPQ01. The sequence continues at coordinate 12,616 of CAYQXV010000044.1, read as the reverse complement.
TTATCTTCAATAGACGGGCAGTAGCGCGGACCCTGGCCAGCAATAGCACCGCCATAAACAGCGGATTGATCAAGGTTCGCGGCGATAATTTCATGGGTTTTCGCATTAGTATGGGTGATACCGCAGGAAATTTGCGGCACTTCGATTGTCTCACTCATAAAGGAAAACGGGATCGGATCAGCGTCCGCAGGCTGCATCTCCAGCGCCGACCAATTGATCGTTCTGCCGTCCAGTCTGGCGGGGGTGCCGGTTTTTAGTCGCCCTATGGGCAGGGATGCCGCATAAAGGCGCTTTGATAATTGCTGAGCAGGCGGTTCCCAGTCTTTGCTGCCGGTGGCCCGGCCTGCAGGGCGACGGTCAGACCCCATATGAACAATGCCGTTCAGGAAGGTGCCGGTCGTTAAAACAACAGCGCCTGCCCGATATTCATCACCGCTCTCACCGATAATACCGCAGACATGCCCATTATCATCAACAATCAGGTCAGCAACAGATATTGCCCGGACCTCCAGATTATCTGTTTCGGCAATGGCTGCCTGCATGGCTTTTCTATAGAGCGCACGGTCCGCCTGCGCCCGGGGGCCACGGACTGCCGGGCCTTTCGAGCGGTTTAGCATGCGAAACTGAATACCGGCCTGATCAATGACCCGGCCCATCAGTCCATCAAGGGCATCGATCTCTCGAACGAGATGACCCTTTCCAAGCCCGCCAATCGCAGGATTACAGGACATTTCACCAATCGTTTCCAGCTTGTGCGTAGCAAGCAGGGTGCGCGCGCCCGTGCGCGCTGATGCCGCTGCCGCCTCACAGCCAGCATGTCCACCGCCAATTACAATTACATCAAAACCAGTCATACGAATTATCAAAGCTATTGGGCCGCGTTCCCACGTCATTTGTTTCACGTGAAACAGACGGACGGCCTTGCATCCTTATACGCCCACAGGATGGTCTTAAGCCAGAGGGTATTTTTCTAAATTGCCTAAAACTCTTTTTGCGCCTTACTTTCCGACGCAAAATCTAGAAAAAATTTCGCCCAATATGTCCTCAACATCGACCGCTCCGACCAATTGATCAAAAGCGCGCTGCGCCAAACGCAAGTCTTCCGCCGCCAATTCGGGCGATTGGGATAGCATTTCATCCGCACGTTCAAGCGCTTGCATGGCCATACTCACCGCATCAATATGGCGCTGGCGGGTCAAAAGCCCTGTTTCACCCTGAGGTGCCATTTGTTTTAGCCGCGCAGCAATTGTTGAAATGAGGTGGGCCATTCCAGTACCATGTAGGGCCGATACATAGACTGGATCTACCGGTAGTCCTTGATCGCGCGTGAAGGCGGCCTCATCAATTGAAAGCGTATCAACCTTATTGATCACCAGAATATCGGTGCCCGTGGTAAACCCATCCGTCAGCGATGATGTTCCACGTGAAACATTTTCAAGCACTTCTTTTTCCGTCACCACATGCAATGTAAGATCGGCGGTACGACTGGCCTCTTTAGACCGGCGAATACCTTCCAGCTCTATTGTGTCTTTGGTCTCATCGCGAAGACCCGCTGTATCTCGGAACACGGCGAGCATGCCTTCTATGTCGAGACGGGCTTCAATGATATCTCGGGTCGTACCCGGTTGATCGGAAACGATTGCAATCTCGCTTCCAGCCAGCGCATTGAGCAGGCTTGATTTCCCAACATTTGGCGCGCCGGAAAGAACAATAGAAAAGCCTTCCCGAATGTGTTGGGCGGATTTTGCACTCGATTTTGCCTGTGCCAATTCGGCACATAATTGCTCCATCGGAACGCGCGCACCCTCCGCAATTGCCACCGGAATATCGCCTTCGTCAGGAAAATCGATCTGCGCGGTCAGCGGCGAATAAATATTCAGTAATAACGATCGCCAGTGCTCAACCCGCTCGCTCAATGCTCCCTCTAATACGTGCAAAGCCTGCATTTTCTGCTGGATTGTTTCGGAATCGATATGGTCACTCAATGCTTCCACCTGCGCGAGGTCCATCTTGCCATTTTTCATGGCGCGCAGGGTAAATTCGCCCGGTTCTGCTAGCTTTAATCCATGATCCGACAATGTCTCATAAAGATGCAACTCAACCGCGCGGCTGCCGTGCAAGTGCAGCTCGACAACGTCTTCGCCGGTAAAACTTTGCGGCCCGGGGAAGCAAAGCACCAACCCCCTATCAATCCTATCCCCGCGCTGATCTTTGACCTCGACCAATGCCGCTTTGCGGGGCTCAAAGTGGCCGTCACACATCAATTGGGCCGTTGGTATGGCCTGCGAGCCGGATATTCGGAAGACGGCAACGCCAGCACGGCCCGGCGCACTCGCGCGCGCATATATGGTTTGATCACTCATGACGGACTTTTGTTAGAACTGGGCAGATATGCGCGCTATTTTTTATCTTTTGGCGGTGTTGTCGCTGAAGCGGACATGGATTGCATCATTTGCTGGAATTGCTCAAACCCCTTACCGCCCACATTCATCCATTGGTCAACAAGACGTTCGGGATCCGCCAGACTATCGAGATTTTCGCGAGCTTTGCGGTTCATTTCCTCAACGATCATATCATTAACGGAGGAAATATCAGGCATGCCAAAAAGACGCCGCGCTTCTTCAGGGGTGCAGTCAATATCAATTGTCATACGCATATCTATTTCTCCTTTACCCATGCTGTACAACACGCTAGGGCCGTCACGCAATTGCTTCAATCAGGGACTAAGTAGAGACTGATCGGGGATTTAAGGGTGTATCGTTAGGAATTTCTCATGAATTTATTCAGTACAAAAACAATAGTTGGGACTATTGCAGCCATTGCTCTGACAAGCGGGTGCAGTGAAAATCAAGGATCTGGGACAGGGTC
>CAYQXV010000044.1:0-9648 GCA_964421675.1 uncultured Caulobacterales bacterium | reverse complement strand
CAGGGTCTGGATCTGGGTCTGGATCAACCCAAAATCAAAATTTTGCATCCTCTTGGACCATATCGACCAAGGGCGATCTCAATGGTTTTTTTGAGTGTCTGGAATCTGCCAATCGAACGCTGGTCTCTGCACACCGGGCTGGGGGAAATTCTCAGCTTCCGGAAAATGCGCTGGAAACCGCACAGAAAATCGCTTCCCAAATCCCGGCTCTTTATGAAATCGATGTCGCCACAAGCCGAGACGGTGTTCTTTTCTTAATGCATGATGATACGCTTGATCGGACCACAAATGGCTCTGGAAAAACCAACGATCTAAACTGGAATGAAATCCGTACACTGAACCTTAAAACAAATAGTGGCCGCGAGACTGAGTATCATCCGCCCTTATTGGAAGATTTCCTTGCCTGGTCAAAAGGCCGCGCCATTGTTCAGGTCGATTTTAAGCGTACAACAAAATATGAAGACGTTACCGCCCTCGTTAAGCGGATGGGTCTTGAAAAAGAAGTGATCTATATTGCCTATTCAATGGCGCAGGCTCGCAAGCTTCATCGCTTGTCTCCGTCAAGCATGATCTCGGTTTCAATTGAGTCTCAATCGGAATTAAATTCTGCGATTGCCGCGGGTATTCCCGCTGAGCGTTTAATTGGGTTTACCGGTACAGAAGAAGCACGGCCTCGGCTTTTTTCGTTGTTAAATGGCCGCGATATAGAAGTTATTTTTGGAACGCTGGGCGGGCGACGCTCCATTGACAAAGCAATTGCCGCCAATCGCTCAGATATTGATTATGACGACCTTGCCAGCAGCGGCGTTGATATTATCGCCACTGACCGTCCTATCGCAGCCCATCAAACATTGGAAGGTGATAATCTTGCTGTGCAAAGCGGCGAATGCGGAATTACCCGTTAAAACGGTTTCACCAAAACCATAATCAGAATAATTGCCAGAATGATAAATGGAACTTCATTCATGAAGCGCCAGAATTTTTCTGTTTTTGGATAGGTATCGTCCGCAAATTTTTTCAGCGATGCGCCATAAAATCCGTGAACGCCAGTCATCGCAATGACGCTAACCAATTTGACGTAAAACCAGCCACTCGAAAAAACTGTTGGATTTGCCATCATCAACAAGAACGCCATTACCCAGGTAACAATCATTGCCGGGGTCATAATCCCTTTGGCTAAGCGGCGCTCCATAATCTTAAAGGTCTGCGCCTTATCGCTGCCCACCTCTGCGCCAAAATGATAGATAAACAGGCGCGGCAAATACATCATGCCCGCCATCCAGGCGATCACTGCGAGTAGATGAATAACCTTGAACCAGGGATATAAAATCGCGAGCATGTAAACCTCTATTCCAATTTTAACGTCGCTCACGGATAAGCGAAATTACCCGGGCAACATGATCGATCGGCGTATGGGGGACAAATCCGTGTCCAAGATTGAAGATATGCGGCACACCGCGAAAACTATCAACTATATGAAGAACGGCATCATCAAGAGCCCGCCCTCCGGCAACCACCAAAAGCGGATCAAGATTTCCCTGAACTGTAGCATGTGGGCTTAACTGCTCGCGGGCCCATTGCGCATCAATACTCGTATCGATCCCGATGCCATCACATAGCGGATCTTTGGCAAAATCCATCATCATGGTTCCAGCCCCTTTCGGGAACCAGATAACCGGCACACCGGGATGCAATTGTTTGATGCGTTCAGTAATCCGCCGGGCCGGTTCAAGACATAGTTTTTTCATCACCGGACCCGGTAAGCCTTGTGCCCAGCTATCAAACAATTGAACCGCATCGACGCCGGCTTTTATCTGCTCGCTAAGATAATCAATGGTGCGTTCTTCCAGCAGATTGATGAGCCCAAGAACGAAATCTGGATCGCCGTAATAATGAGCGCGCAACGCCGAAGGGTCTTTTGACGGACCCCCTTCGAGCATATAGGTCGCCACCGTCCACGGGGCACCGGCAAAACCAATCAGAGCCTTGTCTGCCGCCAAGGCTGCCCGGGTGAGCCGTACAGTCTCATAGATTGGCGCTAGAATTGATGGGTCATACCCCTCAGACAGACGCTCAATCGCGGCCATACCGTCTTTATGGCCCGCCAACGCCGGTTCCAGCCGCGGCCCCTCGCCAGCAACAAACCAGACCTTTTGGCCAAGCGCATGAGGGATCAATAAAATATCAGCGAATAGTATGGCTGCATCCATATCGAACCGGCGAACAGGTTGTAGTGTTACCTCACTCGCAAGTACTGGATCATAGCAAAGATCAAGAAAGCTACCCGCTTTTGCTCTTAGCTCTCTATATTCGGGAAGATATCTTCCTGCTTGCCTCATGAACCATATTGGCGTTTGGTCCAGACTCTCACCCCTTAGGGTTCGTAGGAATAGACTTTCATCACTGGTGATCGTCGATGTCATGGTGCGGTCTTTCCACCGTTAACTTTCCCTTAATGATTCTTAAAAAAGGGTTAATATAATTATAGGCATGGATATCGGGGAAAACTGATAGGGCGAAAAGAAGCGCATAAATTTTCCATCCATAGTTTCTTAGATGTGCCCAATTTATACCCAAGACAAAAGCACTTTTTTATCCAAGACGCCGCAAAATGGAAAATCAGGAAAACAACGATAAAATATTGAATCTGAACGCCAACTTGTTCACCGTCTTATCCAGATGCTATTTATCCAGCATAGATTTTTCAAACTGTGGATAGAATTGAGGAAAAGTTCCATGGGAAAAAACTTTTCCGGAATGTGTGCCGGTAATACTGGTAGAACCTTTAACAAACCCCCGCCAACTGGATTGGCCATACCCCGCCGATGAGTTTTACACAGTATGTCCGTATTAAATGAGAAGGCTGACACCGTGAATCAGGCCCCCGCCAGAAAGCCAAATGCCACCTGTTTCCACGTGCATCTGGTCTCCGATTCAACGGGCGAGACATTGAATACAATGTTGAAGGCCACCGCGTCACAGTTTTCTACGGCCATACCGATGGAGCATATTTACGCTCTTATTCGCTCTAGCGCTCAGCTGGACAAAGCCTTGCGCTCTATCGAAGAGGCCCCCGGATTGGTTCTTTACACCATCGTAAACCCGGTCCTTCGCCGCCATCTTGAGATAAGATGCAGCGAACTTAGCATCCCCGCCGTGTCCGTTCTTGATCCATTGACGAAGGCCTTTTCTGAATTTCTCGATCTTGAGCAAAATCTTGATGCCGGTGCCCAGCACCGTATGGGCGATGCCTATTTCCAAAGAATTGCTGCCCTTGATTATACCATGGCCCATGATGATGGGCAGATGACGTGGGATCTGGAATCTGCCGATGTGGTGGTGGTTGGTGTCAGCCGAACCTCAAAAACCCCGACCTGTATGTATCTTGCCAATCGCGGGATTAAAGCGGCAAACATTCCTTTGGTGCCCACAAGCAATCCCCCGGATGAACTTTTTACACTAAAGCGCCCGCTAGTGGTGGGCTTGATCGCAAGTCCGGATCGATTGGGTCAAATCCGTAAAAACCGGCTCGGCTCAATGAATGCAGACCGAGATAGTGACTATGCGCAGCTTGATACGATCAAAAAAGAACTTGTCGCTGCAAAACGCATGTTCGCAAAATATCGCTGGCCGGTGATCGACGTTACCCGGCGGTCGGTTGAAGAAACGGCTGCGCAAATACTAACCAAACTCTCAGCGCGCCAAAATGAGGTTTCGCAATCTATTTCGTCGGCCTCAGAAAATGTTGAAACCGACACACCGCAACCTAAAAGAGACTCGTAAAATGGCTGCACCCAATCTCATTTTAGCATCGGGCAGTGCGGTTCGCGCGACTATTCTCAAAAATGCCGGGGTTCCGTTTACCGTTGTAAAAACGCAAACCGATGAAGATGCGATCAAAAAAGACGGACTACAAAAAGGCCATGCCTTGATTGATATTGCGCTCGATCTTGCCCATGCAAAAGCCGCCGCCGTTGAATGTGATGAAGATACTTATGTGCTCGGTGCCGATCAGATTTTAGAATTTGAGGGCAGACCGTACGATAAACCCAAATCGCGCAGCGAAGCCAAACAACGCTTTTTAGAATTTTCCGGAAAGCCTCACCACCTTATCAATGCGAGCGTTATTATGCATCGCGGTAAGCGCATATGGCATCATGTTGAAACCCCGCAATTGATAATGCGGAATTTTAGTGAACGTGAAATAGATCTCTATATGGAACAATCCCCAGATGATATTTTAAAATCTGTTGGCGGTTATATGGTTGAAGATCGCGGCATTCGATTGTTCGAAAAAATAAATGGCGATTATTTTGCGGTTCTTGGCCTGGCTTTATCACCACTTCTTAAAGCCTTGCGCGACTATGAAATTATCGAGTTTTAAAAAAGCTCATGACAAAACCCCATCATAAACAAAGTCAAAAAGGCCTTGCGGGCGTAATAGGATTTCCGATCCATCATTCTTTGTCTCCTGTCATTCACCGGGAATGGGCAAGACGTGAAGGATTAACTGATGCTCGTTACAATCTAATCGCTGTGGCTCCGCATAAATTTCCGGAAAAAATTCAACAGCTGCGCGATGAGGGCTATCGCGGCGTCAATGTAACCATGCCGTTAAAAGAGCAAGCCCTTAATATTGCCAATCATGTCAGTGATACTGCGCGCCTTGTGGGCGCTGCAAATATGCTGACTTTTCGCGATGGTGATATCTATGCAGACAATTCAGATGTTGCTGGGTTTATCGGTGCAATGGCGAGTGCCACCGACGGTATAGACTTGCCCGATCATGCTCTAATTCTCGGCGCGGGCGGTGCGGCCCCTGCCATCGCAATTGCGTTACATACATTGGGGGTTGCTAAGCTGACAATCACCAACCGAACGAGAAGTCGCGCAGAAGAGATGGCAAAAAACTTAAGCGCGCAAAACATTACTGTCTCGGTGAGAGATTGGGATGAACGCGCATCCATTCAGGCCGGCATCGTTGTGAACACAACATCGCTGGGCATGAAAGGCCAACCGGCGCTTGACTATAAACCAGACCCGCAAAATGGCACGGTGCTGGTTGGCGATATTGTTTATGCGCCGCTGGAAACACCCCTGCTAAAAAATGCGAAAAAAGCGGGACTATCGATTGTCGATGGTCTGTCCATGTTGTTGCATCAGGCGGTGCCGGGTTATCAACAGTGGCTTGGCTCAACAGCAACCGTAGATCCTTCATTGCGCACCTTGCTTGAAAAAACCTTATATAATGCCTCAGCTTCAATGATTAAAATCGGTTTGACCGGTTCAATCGGCATGGGAAAATCAACGGTTGCGGCGATGTTTGCCGACTTTGGATGTGCGGTCTGGGACGCTGACGCAGCGGTTCACAGACTTTATCAAAAAGGGGGTAAGGCTGTCTCCTCGGTTGGAAGCGCTTTTCCAAACGCCATCATTGATGGCAGTGTTGACCGCGATCAATTGGCCAAAACGTTGCAGGCAGAACCTCAACGAATAAAAGAATTAGAACAGATTGTTCACCCACTTGTTGCTGAGGATCGCGAAGAGTTTATGGCGCGCGAACGCGCGTCTGGTACAAGAATCTGTGTACTGGATATCCCCCTCTTGTTCGAAAATAAAAGCGAAGCCGCCTTTGATGCGACCATTGTGGTTTCTGCCGATGAAAAGGTGCAACGCGAACGGGTATTGGCACGCCCGCGTATGACTGAGGAAAAATTTGAGACTATAATTTCACGACAAATGCCCGACCGGGAAAAACGCGCTCATGCAGATTATATCATCCCAACAGATATAGAGATGGAAGATACCAGAGCGCGCGTTGGTTCCGTTTTGGCGTCTATCGTTGATGAGCAACGAAGCAAAAGCTGACAAAATTATTTTTCTGTCGCGCGCTTCCAAGCATCACGCTCCCTGATCCGCGAGAAATAAGCATTTGTGCGCGGTCCAAAATCTTGCGCATTTTTGCTGATCTTAAGAAGGAACAAAATATAGGCGTTAGAAATATCGACCAAAGAAAACGATCCGAGCAGATAACCATCATCTGAGAGCTTGCTTTCCAGATAAGCGAGACATTGCGCCATTTCACCTTTTGCCCACGCTGCCATATGCGGATTGCGCTGTTTTTCCGGCAATAGAATTGTATGGGCTAATAATATCCCAATATAACCGCCCATACCCGCTTCGCCAAAATGAAACAGCTGAAGATAATCAGCATAGTCATCATCTTGCGGCGTGCGCATAAATTTTCCGTCGCCATATTTTTGGGCAATATATTCACAAATGGCGAGCGATTCATAAATCGCCTTATCCCCGTCAAAAAATGCTGGCAGCTTTTTCATCGGATTGACGGCGGCATACGCTTCCATATCAATATGGGCTATGCTCGCGCCATGATCGACCAATTCATAGGCTAGACCAAGCTCTTCCATCAGCCATAAGGGGCGTAGTGAACGGGTTTGTTTTACATGGTGAATAATCAAGGTCATTGCGATCTCCGACAGGGTTGAGAAAAACGGGCAATTTAAGGTCTGTGCGCAAGCTGCGCGAATTCACATAAAAGCGCCCTTGTATCACGGGGGTCAATTATTTCTTCAATTAAAAACTGCTCGGCGGTGCGAAAGGGGGAGGTGACTTTGCCGAGCCGCTCTTTGATATCCGCGAGTGCGGCTTTGGGATCATCGGACTGTTCAAGCTGTGCGCGATAAGCAACCTCGATACCGCCTTCCATGGGCAGCGAGCCCCAATCTCCTGAGGGCCAGGCAAAACGATATTGAAATTTTGAATGGTTCGACATGGCCGCCCCCGCAACACCGTACGCTTTGCGAATGATAACGCTCGCCCAAGGCACCCTTGCGGTATAAATTTCAGTCATCGCCTCAACACCGCGGCGAATGGTGGCAGCTTTTTCAGCATCAAGACCAATCATAAATCCGGGATTATCAACCAGATGAACAACGGGCATGGAAAACCGTTCTGCCAACTCTACAAAGCGTTTTGCTTTTTCGGCGGTGCTTGCAGTCCATGATCCCCCTAAAAAACTTGGATCAGATGCAAGCAATGCGATGGGCCAACCATCCAACCGCACAAAGGCGGTAATCACACCGCGGCCCCATCGTTTGCCCATTTCAAAAACACTATCTTTGTCGGCAATGGAATCAATTATGCGCCGCATACTATAGGCTTGGCGTTTATCTTCTGGCACTGCGTCTAGCAAAAACGCATCGCGCCGATCCGTCGGGTCACTAACCGGGCCGCGCGTGTGCGCGGCTTTTGTATGGGCGGGCAGATAGGATAAAAATCGCCGGGCCATCTGAAAGGCTTCCGCTTCACTAGCGGCCTCATCATCAATCACCCCATTGCGTGTATGAATTTCGCTGCCGCCAAGTGCTTCATTATCCAGAGTTTTTTTATCGTTGGTTTGTGAATCGCCAATCGCCGCCGCGACTTTTGGGCCGGCGGTAAAAACCTGGGCAATGCCTTTGACCATGATCGAATAATGGCTGGCGACCATGCGCGCTGCGCCCAAGCCTGCGGTTGGGCCAAGGGCGAGCGTAACAACGGGAACCGTTTGCAGGTTTTTTACAACCACATCCCATCCGGGAATGTAGGGAACATAGGTAAACCCCATATCTTCGAGTGATTTAACCGATCCCCCGCCGCCGGTTCCATCAATCATTCGGATTAGAGGCAATTTCAAATCATGGGCCATCTGTTCGGCCATGGTGAATTTTCGGTGGATCGCCGCGTCTGCCGCCCCGCCTCTGACGGTAAAATCATCAGCGGTTGCAACCACAGGGTTGCCATCTATCCGTCCCCGCCCAAATATAAAATTAGATGGCTGGCTGGTGGTTAAATCCCCGTGCTCATCATAAATGCCCCGGCCTGCAAGTTTGCCAATTTCGCGAAACGAGTCTTGATCTAGTATGGCGGTGATGCGTTCACGGGCATTGAGTTTACCGCGGGACTTTTGGCGTGCGAGCTTTTCCTCGCCCCCCATTTTTTCGGACAGGGCTTCACGGCGTTTGCGTTCTTCCAGCTGCTTTTCCCAGGCCATGCCCAAAACTCCTCATATACGCAGAAGAACTATAAGACAGAACCCGCAAGGCGTCTAAGCCTTCACGCAGTTATCAGGCGGGAGTTTTAAGTGTTCATGGAATCGAAGAAATCTTCGTTGGTTTTTGTCTGCTTGAGTTTGTCGATCAGGAATTCGATCGCATCTGTTGTTCCCATTGGGGAAAGGATGCGGCGCAGAACATAAACTTTTTGCAGATTGTCTTTGCTGGTAAGCAGATCTTCTTTCCGGGTTCCCGATTTTGCAACATCCATTGCTGGATAAGTCCGCTTGTCGGCAACCTTCCGGTCAAGGACAATTTCAGAGTTACCGGTGCCTTTAAATTCTTCAAAAATGACCTCGTCCATTTTTGAACCGGTATCGATCAGGGCGGTGGCAATGATGGTCAAGCTGCCGCCTTCTTCAATATTACGGGCCGCACCGAAAAACCGTTTCGGGCGTTGTAATGCATTGGCATCAACACCGCCGGTCAGCACCTTCCCGGAGGAGGGAACAACCGTATTATAGGCGCGCCCAAGGCGGGTAATGGAATCCAGCAAAATAACCACATCGCGCCCATGCTCAACAAGGCGCTTGGATTTTTCAATCACCATTTCGGCAACTTGTACGTGGCGCACCGCAGGCTCATCGAAGGTGGATGATACAACTTCGCCCTTCACAGAGCGCTGCATGTCGGTCACCTCTTCGGGACGTTCATCAATCAGCAATACAATCAGATAGGATTCAGGATGATTTGCAGCGATTGAATGGGCAATATTCTGTAGCAGGACGGTTTTACCGGTTCGCGGCGGCGCAACGATAAGCGCTCTTTGTCCTTTTCCAAGCGGGGCCACCAGATCGATCACCCGCGCCGATAGGTCTTTACCGCCTTTACCGTCAATTTCCATCTTGATGCGTTCTTCAGGATAGAGCGGTGTTAAATTGTCAAAATGAACTTTATGGCGGGCACGTTCTGGGTCTTCAAAGTTGATTGTCCCGACTTTGGTCATGGCAAAATAGCGTTCGCCATCTTTAGGGCTTCGAATTTCACCAACGACCGTATCCCCGGTGCGTAGGGCAAAGCGGCGAATTTGCTGGGGCGATACATAAATATCGTCTGGACCAGCCAGATAGTTGGCATCTGCAGATCGCAAAAACCCAAACCCGTCCGACAAAACCTCAAGAACACCGCCAGCGGAGATTTCAACATCGCGGTCCGCCAGCTCTTTGAGAATTTCAAACAGCAATTCCTGTTTGCGCTTGGCCGAAGCGTTTTCAACTTCTAGCTCTTCAGCAAAGGAAAGCAGTTCCGTTGGTGATTTTGCTTTTAACTCGTCAAGTGTCATTGATGACGGCAGCATGGCTAAGGTCCTTGAAAAATATGGGGGAAAATCGCGATGGATGTCATCACGGTGAGGGTGTAAAAATGTGGATCTGGCGCGGATCAAAACGGGCAGGGCGTATGCCTTTTCCCGGTGAGCACCATAAGGAAGGAATGCAACATATAGCGCGGGATTTAGAAAGGTCAATGATGGGGAGGTGGGGGTAGTGTTTCTGTTTGAATAATTAGTGTCCGTTTCCTCGTCAGAAACGGAAGT
>CAYQXV010000043.1:0-25560 GCA_964421675.1 uncultured Caulobacterales bacterium | reverse complement strand
TGAACATGTCAATCATTTCTGAGTCACAAACATCAGAATAATCGTAGCCATCGCCCTCCTGGAAGGCCGCTCTTTTTAATCGAGCGCTAACTTTGCGCGCCTTCACTGGGTCATCATCACTGATTCCCTTGAAAACATCGTCCGCCTCGCCGCCATCCCCCACGCCAAGCCGGCCACTATATTGTCCTGCCTTTTGCAAAATATAATCCTGATCATGATCATCGGCAATGTGCGGCGACAATACTGACGCAGGCGTAATCGCCCTGTTTACATAGTCACCATAAAGATCGTAGCGGGAATTTGCATCGCCCAAAAATGGTAAAATTTGCGGGTGCGTTGTTACGGAATGAAATGCCTCCATGAACGCTTCGGCAACAGCTTTCCAGTTTGCTGGCATAACACGCGCAATCCACATAACTGTTGAACATTCATCCAAGCGCCAGCGCTCAAAATGTTTCGCAACAGGCCCGATCCACTCAGCAAACGGCGCTATGGCGTGGTTTTCAGAAACCATTATATAGCCCTGCCAGCGGTCGACCTTTAACTCAGGCAGCTGCATTTCATCAGGTTTTAAATGTTCAAAATCCCAAGCGCAGGGTATTTCTTTTAACGTCCCATCATTGTTCCAGGTAAAGCCATGGAAAGGGCATTTTAGGGACGAGACATTTCCGGGTTGGGTACGTAGCTTGCGGCCTCTATGCAGGCAAACATTATGAAAGGCGCGCACAGACATATCTTGCTGGCGAATAAGCACATAGGACCGGCCAGCATTTTCATAAACAACACTATCGCCTACCGATGGCATTTCTTCTTCGCGTGCAGCGAATTGCCAAACTTTTGGCCATAGCTTTTCATTTTCTAACTGGGCAAATTCTTGTGAGGTGTAACGTTCCGTTGGGATTGGAGATACGCCTAAATCCTGTTGCGATTCTTCGCGTAAAACGTCGGGGACAGTACCAGTGTCCAAATCCAGCATGTCCGTGTAACTAATACCAGGGCATTGCGACCGCGGAATTGAACTGGTTCGGTCGTTATTTTCCGACATATTTCACTCACTTCAGTTTGTCAGTCGCAAATCAATATTAGCAAATCAGGCTAACCCTAAATTTTCCAAGAGCATACCGTTAGTTTGACTAGGTGCCCAAGGTGATCGGGAGTGATTTTGTGCAGCGCACAACAAACCACCTCGGGGCGTTTGTTCATTCACCGTCCAGACGCAAAATACGTTGGGCGGACTTGATCACTGGCTTTTCAATAAGTTTTCCATCCAACAATGCGACCCCGCCTTTTGCGGCTTGGAAAACATTAATAATGCGTTTGGCCTCTACAACCTCTTCAGGGGTTGGAGAAAACACTTTGTTGACAATCTCAGTTTGAGCCGGGTGAATGCATGCCTTTCCCGTAAACCCAATCATCTTTACACGGCGTGTCTCTTCCTCAAGACCCTTTGAATCCTTCACATCAAGAAAAGGCACATCAAGCAATTGGCAACCACCAATGGCTGCTGCATTCACAAGGCACCCGCGCGCATATAAAAATGCATCCCACGTCCGATCAGCGCCGATTGCTGCTGCATAATCGACCCCGCCAAAAATCAATCCACCCTGTTCACCGATAGCCTCAGCAATGTCTGGCGCATTGAGTAATCCTTGCGGTGTCTCCACAAGCGACCAGATCGGGCACACATCCCCCAATGCCGCACGAACCTGATGAATTTGCTCGGCTTTTTCCAATTTCGGGATCATCACGAATGCGGGCGGCGTTTTCAGCGCAGCAAGAGAGGCTATGTCATCGCGGGATAATGGGTCATCCAACGCATTAATGCGCACACCAATAGCAGTTTCTGGAATCGGGCCTTCAAAATATGAGACGACATTGCCCCGAGCAGTGGTTTTATCCGCAAGAGCGACTGCATCTTCCAGATCAATACACACGCAATCCGCACCCGATGTAGCGGCCTTTTCAAACCGCTCAGGGCGCGCGCCCGGCACAAACAGTAATGATCTAAAGCTCACGATCTGCTCCTTTAAAGGTCCAATTCAGCTCCCATGGCGAAAATTTTCTCGCAAGTCTGAGCATCTATAGTCGCGGTCACGGGTCTGGAAAGTATCGAAGTGTTATCAATATGGAACGGTTTTTGATAGGTCTCATTATTCATAGTTTTTTAGCTCCGGCCTAATAGTTTTGCGGGTTGTTGAGCCCGGCCGCTACCGATAGTTTTTGCGCAGATTTTGGAGATCATTCATGGATTTGGCGCTTTCACAAACTGAGCAGGATTTCTTGGTAGAAGTTCAGACGTTTTTGTCCGAAAACCTTCCGCAACGGCTCAAGGATGGCATGGCAGCCACGCCCGGGGTTTTTACGGAACCAGATATCGGGCTGGAATGGCAACAGATTCTCCATGCAAAAGGATGGCTAGCCTATTATTGGCCCGCTGAATATGGCGGTATGGACTGGTCGCCAATCCAAAAATATCTATTTGAACGAGAATGCGCCCTCGCCCGTGCCCCCAAAATAGCAGGCATGGGACTAAAACTGCTCGGCCCGATCATTTGCGCCTATGGCACTGATGAACAAAAAGACCGTGTTTTGCCGCGAATTCTGAGCGGTGAAGATTTATGGTGCCAGGGCTTTTCAGAGACCGGTGCTGGATCAGATCTATCAAGCCTTAAAACCAAAGCTGTCCGTGAAGGCGACAAATACATCATCAATGGCGCGAAAATTTGGACAACCCACGCGCACCATTCCACGCATATTTTCTGTCTTGTGCGAACAAGCAATGAAGAAAAGCAACAAAATGGCATCAGCTTCGTTCTCGTCGATATGGACCAACCTGGCGTATCAGTTAGGCCAATCATCAGCCTGTCGGGCGATCATGAGGTCAATGAGGTGTTTTTCGACAATGCCGAAACGGGAATTGAAAATCTGGTCGGTGAAGAAGGTAATGGATGGTCGATTGCTAAATTTTTGCTGCAAAACGAACGGGGCGGCACTTGTTTTGCCCCGGCTTTAATCGCTGCACTAGATCGCATTCGCACCTATAGCGCGTCTGCTGCTAACGGACATGGCTCATCCTTGTCTCAGGATCAAACTTTCGCCAAAAAATTGAAACGTCTCGAATTGGTCGCTCAAGGCCTAGAGATGACCGAATTACGGGTTTTGTCTGATCTCGCAAAAGGCGGAAAGCCCGGCCCCGCAACATCCTTTGTCAAACTCATTGCGTCCAACTTGCGCCAGGAAATTGATCAACTCGCCATGGACAGTGCTGGCTATGCAGGGCTGCAACTTGAAACAATACGCCCCCTTTATGGGAACAATGTGCCAGAAGCAATTCAGGATAAACACGCACAACTTGCAGCACCAAACTATCTAAACAGCCGAGCTTGGACCATATTTGGGGGAACCAACGAAGTGCAACGCACAATCATCGCAAAATCAGTATTATCGATGTAAAACACCAAGTATGAGGTCAATATTTTGTTGCTTTATCGGCTTGATGACCAGCTGATTTTCGCTTTTTTGGTGTTACCTATGGGAAAAAGCAGGCGAAGCAGAGCTAAAAGTTTGCTTATATGCGACCATAAAACCGCGTAATGAGACCCCGAAAATGGATTTTGAAAAAACAGAAGAACAAAAGCTGCTAACGCATTCAATCGAGCGCCTTGCGAGCGATTTTTATAGCGATGCTAATCGTTCGACAACAACACAATCGGGCGAAGGCTTGAATGACAAAGCTTGGAAAGTCATGGCCGAATTAGGCCTGCTTGCTCTTCCGTTTAGCGAGGAAATTGGCGGCTTTGGGGGCAAGGACGCAGATATTTCCTGCGTTATGATAGAACTTGGTAAAAAAATCACATCTGAACCCTTGCTTCCCGGGCCGATATTGGCGGGCGGATTACTTGAACGTCTTGGTACTGACGAACAAATTGAAGAGTGGGCACCGCGTATTATAGAAGGTAGCGCGCACCTTGGTCTCGCTCATGCAGAAACGGATGCGCGTTTTAATTTACGCCATGTAGAGACCAGTTACGCCCCGAATGGGCGCGGCATGAAGCTTTCAGGACGAAAAACATTTGTTTTGGGCGCCGCCGATGCGGATGGATATATCATCTCTGCAAAAGCTAGAACTCAGTCTAAAAATCCTGACAATGATCACGCATCGTTTTTTCTGGTCCGCGCTGATGCTGAAGGATTAAAAAAGAAACACTATCGCTTGATGGATGGTTCTTCTGCCTGTGAAATCGAGTTAACCGATACCTATGGCGAGCCAATGACGGGCGGCGACTTCAATGACTTTATATCCCATATTGCCAAAGTCAAAATTGCGATTTGCTCTGAAATTTTGGGCGTAATGGAAACGATTTTTTATACAACGCTCGATTACCTAAAAACACGCAGTCAATTCGGCCGAACGCTTTCAAAGTTTCAAGTCATCCAGCATAGAATGGCCGATCTGTATATCTCACTTGAACTGAGCCAATCGCATTTAGACCGCATGCTATCGCTCGACCCGGCGGCACCCAATTATACAAATGAAATTTCTGGCTCGAAGTCGTTCATATCCGAAGCAGCCATAAAACTGGGGCAAGAAGCAGTGCAGCTCCATGGCGGCATTGGTGTTACCGATGAATTATTGATAGGTCATGGATTAAAACGCATTCACGTTTTGGCGTCGCTATTTGGTAATCCAGAAACTGAGCTGCTGCACTCCATCACAACACAAGAATGATCACTCTTGAGTTGATAGTTATCATAAGATCGACAATCCAGTGAGAGCGGTAAACTAGACTGACGGTGACTTGAGACCGGGATAAACGGCAGAGTTCTCAACTTTTAGCACACCGCATTCAATACAATGATGCCCAATAATTTTAACTCTTTCAGAGCGGACATAAGGTTTTAATAACGTGACGGACCTGGCTATTTCTGAACTTACATCTGTTGCAGATATTGCGCGCCAACAAGCGGACATCCGGCCCGAAAAAATTGCGTTTATGTCGACCCAGTCATCATTGACCTATGCGGCGTTAAATTCAGGTGCCAGTCAAGCCGCTAATGGTTTTCTTTCCCTTGGATTAAAACCTAATGACCGCATCTGCTATCTCGGCAAAAATACCGCTGAATATTACCAGCTGATCATCGCTGCATCAAAAGCAAACTTTGTGATGTGCCCCGTCAATTGGCGGTTAGCGCTTCGCGAGCTCACTTATATAATATCCGATGCACAAGCTGAGATTCTTTTCGTCAGTTCTGAATTCGCCGAAACAGCACTTGCCCTTAAAGATGCTATTCCGGGCCTTGAGCATATTTTTTGCGTGGAAGAAAACACACATGGACTATCAGTTTATGGCCCCTGGCGTGATCAGTTTTCCGATAGCGATCCAAACCTTGCGCACGATTTAAATGATGATGCGGTACAACTCTACACATCCGGCACCACAGGCAACCCCAAAGGCGCGGTAATTCCCAATAGAGGTCTTTTGGAATCCTATCGGCGCAGGGTACATTACCCCAACCCCGACTGGAATGTATGGACCGATAAAGATATTAGCTTAGTCGCCATGCCCTGCTTTCACATTGGCGGCACCTCGTGGGGACTCACCACAATTGGCAACGGTGCAACAGGCGTCATCATGCGCGAATTCGACCCCACACTCGTGTTGGATTATATTGCTCAATACAAAATTTCAAAAATTTTTCTAGTGCCCGCCGCAATCCAATTTATCGTCAATCAGCCGCAGGTCGATGACGTTGATTTTTCTCAACTCAATCACATTCTGTACGGCGCATCGCCCATCCCTCTGGCATTACTAAAGAGGGCAATCGAAGTATTTGATTGCGGCTTTGTTCAAATGTACGGCATGACCGAGACATCGGGCACGATCGTCGCATTACCGCCGGAAGATCATGATGTTAACGGCAATAAGAAAATGTCATCGGCCGGTAAAGCCCTAGAAGGGGTAGAGCTCACCATCCTGGATGAAAATGGAAATGCACTGGGCCCCCGCGAGACCGGTGAAATTGCCACGCGCTCGCCTATGAATATGACGCGCTATTGGAACCTTCCTGAAGCGACTCAAAAGACACTTTCAACGGATGGTTGGCTGCGAACTGGCGATGCTGGCTATTTAGATGAAGATGGGTATGTTTTTATTCAAGATCGCGTCAAAGATATGATCATTTCCGGCGGCGAAAATATCTACCCGGCAGAAGTCGAAAACGCGATCTACGACCACCCTGATATTACTGATGTTGGGGTTATCGGTATTCCCGACGAAAAATGGGGCGAAGCGGTTAAGGCATGTGTTGTCAGAAAAGAAGGCGCAACCCTTAGCGAAGCTGATGTGATTAGCTGGGCGCGCGAAAACATTGCCGCTTACAAATGTCCAAAATCTGTCGATTTTATCGACAGCTTGCCGCGCAATCCTTCGGGAAAAATTCTTCGCAAAGATTTACGGGCTCCTTATTGGGACGCAAACAAAAGAAACGTAAACTGATTTTGTTTCCTAGTTAGGTGAAACAAAGTCGACTCGATACGAGTTGGGAAAAAGTCGGCAGAATAATTTTAGCCCAGTTGCGCCGTTGCTGACATGACCTCATCACCAGCAATATCGATGACCGCAAGCGAGAGACCCTGTTCGCTGGGCTTTGCGGCTAGTGTCAACGCTAAATTGCAAAATGCTGGTTTCTTCCCGCGAAATGAAAATTCGGAAATGGATTTTCCTGTACTCAAACGATCTGCAAACTGCAGCAACAAAGTTGCCATAAGCGGGCCGTGAACAATAAGAGAGGGATACCCCTCCACATCGCGCGCATAGGGCAGGTCATAATGAATGCGGTGCGCGTTAAATGTCAGCGCGGAATATCGAAGCAATAAAGACTCATTGGGGACCAGTGATTGAGTATGCTGCCATGAGCTTAAATCAACATCCGCCTTTTTTGGTAATGGCACCATTTGAGTCGAGGCATCGCGGTAAACAAGTGTTTGTCGCTCCGAGATGGCTTCAACGCCCTCGCACACTGTTGTCTGCTCAACATCTACGAAAAAGAGCGAGCCCGTCTTGCCTTTCTTCTGCGAAACACCGGCAATGGTTTGACGACGCTCTATGGTTGTCCCGGCGACAATTGGGTTTAATAATTTAACGGCGCTTGATGCCCACATCCGCCGTGGGGCCGGGATGGGCGGCAGAAAATTTCCTTTTGCCGGGTGTCCATCTGCGCCCAATTCCTCTTGGGGGGCAGCGGGCAGGCATAAGCACCAATGAAAACCATAGGGAACCGCAGCACCCGTCTGCTTGGCGCCAAGGGTCGCGCAAAATCGATTTATAGCGGAAGGGGAAACAAAATCTTGCGCCGTTTCTTGTTTACCGACCCACGCCTCAAATTCTTCAGACATTGCTTGCTCTATTCATCAGGTTTTTGCGTCGAGGCCGACAATCCCATTATCAATAAAGGCATCAATTTCGCTCGGCGAACAATTGAGCACAGATTCCAAAACTTCGCGGGAATGCTCCCCAAGTTTTGGCGATGGTACCGCAGAACCGCGTTCCATGTCTGGAATTGTCGCCAATGCGCCAGGCGACGGATAGGTATGACCGGTACCATTTTCTATGGATGAAAAAACAGGATTTTCGGTTACGAGTGCCGGATCATGAACTGCTTCTTTCATGGTTTGGTAAAGCCCCCAACACGCCCCCGCGCCGTCAAAGGCTTCGGTTAATTCGGAAAATTGACGGCTGCTGACCTTCTCTGCGACGAGCGGGTTGAGAAGATCACGGTGCTCAAACCGAACGCCTTCATCCTTCGCAAAAGACACGCTGTGTGTTTTTTCAATCTGTGCAACTTCATCCGCAATACCCAATACGTCGACAAGACCGCGCCATTGTCGCGGGGAAATTGCTATAATCATGAGCCGCTTTTGATCCGCAGTCAGAAAATCACGACCAAAGACCCCATAAACATCATTGCCATAACGCGGCCTGTTCTCATTATTGACCATCACTTCGGCGAGTTGGCCCAAATTCGCGACCGTTCCTATACCCAAATCAGAAAGTGGAATGCGTATCTCACGACCCGCGCCTGTTTCGCGGCGATGACGTTCAGCTGCCAAAATTGAAAAGGATGCATAAGCGCCTGCCAACAAATCCCATGCGGGTAATACATGATTGACCGGCTCCTCGCCTAACGATTGCGGCCCGGTTATTTGCGGATAGCCGATAGCGCAGTTAACCGTGTAGTCAAACGCAGGCCCGCCATTTGCTTGACCCATAACCCGCGCAACAATCACATCCTCGCGCATAGCCTTAAGAGTCGCGTGAGAAAGAAATCCGTCTACGGGAAAATTAGTCAGCAATATGCCTCGATCTTTACCAGGCGCTGTTGCTAAGCGCTGCACCAGTTGGCGTCCCTCTTGTGAACGGTAGTCAACGGTGATTGATTTTTTTGCACGGTTTAACCCCTCCCAGTAAAAACTGGCGCCATTTTCAGCTTTTGGCCACCGGTTAAAGTCCGGCCCGCCGCCAATTTGGTCGACACGGATCACTTCCGCACCGAGCTGCGCCAAATATAACCCAGCACTTGGAGAGGCAACAAACGACGTCGCCTCAATGACACGCAAACCTTTTAAGAGATTATACAAACAAACCTCCGTGCACGGATTCGTGCGCGTTATCTTTATTGAAAATCAGCAAATGGCACACCGATATTCTACTATGCGCCTTCAAGACCCACAATAGCGATTGCACTCACATTCTGCATCGGCATGCCGCCAAGATTATGAGACAAACATAGGCTCGGTGGTTTTTGGCGCTGTCGCTCGCCCGCTCGCCCAAGCAGTTGCAAATAATTTTCATAAATCATCCGCAACCCTGAAGCTCCAATGGGATGGCCAAAGCACTTTAATCCACCATCAATCTGACAGGGTGTGCGTCCATCCGCATCAAAATCTCCATTGAGAACATCCCTCCAAGCTTCCCCTTCTTTCGAAATGAAGAGGTCTTCCATGGTCACAAGTTCTGTAATTGAAAAACAGTCATGAACTTCGGTTAAGGAAATTTGTGATGCCGGATCATCAATCCCTGCTTCTTCATAAGCACGCTTTGCGGCAATACGCGTTGTGTGTAGATAGCTGCCGTCCCAGCCAATATCCTGCATTTCCCAACCATTAGATGTTGCCAATTGCAGGGCTTTAACAGTGACTATGTCTTTCTTTCCCATAGCCTTGGCGATTTCCGGCGTTGTAATAATTGCACACGCTGCCCCATCGGAAACACCGCAACAATCATAGAGCCCGAGAGGTTCAGCAATCAGCGCCGCATTCATAGCTGTTTCTATATCTATTTCTTTGCGCAAATGCGCTTTGGGGTTTTTAGCACCATTAGCATGGCTCTTCACTGAGACATGGGCCATGCTTCGCTTTAAGTCCGCTGGATCAATACGATGTTTTGTCCTGTAGGCCGACGCAAGCTGGGCAAAATTTCCGGGCGCAGATCCCGTGACACCAATCATGTCCCAGCGTGTACCGCGCGTTCGCACAGGCAAGCCGCCATAGCCGGTGTCTTTCAGTTTCTCAACACCCATGGCAAGGGCAATATCGGCAGCACCGGAAGCAACCGCATAAACAGCGCCGCGAAAGGATTCGGTACCGCTGGCGCAATAATTTTCAACTTTGGTGACGCCAATATTTGATAGTCGAAGGGCCATCGATGCCGGAATGCCTGACGGTCCAATATTTTGCGCATCAAAACCCACGCCCAACCATGCGGCATCCAATTCAGAGACATCGATGCTCGCATCTGCCAGCGCCTCATCAAAAGCCTCGACCATGAGGGAGTCGGCGTCTTTGTCCCAACGCTCACCAAAACGAGCGCACCCCATTCCTAATATAGCAACTTTGTCTTTTATCCCGCGGGCCATAGTGATTGCCTTCGTGTTCAGTTCCGAATGGGAACAGCTTTCCAAAAATATTTAGTAAAGTGACGCATTTCGTCTTTTGCTTTGATCCGAAAGGACATGCGCATGGGTTTGCCAACCTCTACCTCTTCGGCAGAAACATCGGTAAACTCTGCAATCATGCGCCCGCCCCCTTCAAAATCAATCAAACCATAATATGCCGGCGGATCCATCGAATAGGTAAGGCGGTCTGCTGTATAAGAAAAAATTTGGGCGCGCTTGTTGGAAAGAGGATAATCTTCCTGGGTATTTTGTGAGCGGTCATTTTGCGCAACAGAAATATCTGTCTTGGGAAATTGTACAACGCCGGTCTTTGAGCATTTCCCGCCGATCAGTCCAAGTACGGTTTTTCGATCCCGCGCCAACGTTGTGCCTGATTGTTTTTCATCAAATTCAGCACGCATGCCTTTTTCTATATCAAGCAAGCCCCGGTGAAAAAGATACCGATTATAATTCTCATCAACTTCTTTATTTGCAAGCCATCCGGAAAACCCAACACGGTTTGATTTTTTCCGCACATTTGATGTCGCTTCAAACACTAGAACGTCAGCACCTTGGCCAAAAGCCACAAGCAGAATCTTTTCACCAGCCTTCGCTGTTTCAAGCGCACTTGCCAATAGCAATAGAGGGTGCGCGGCTCCCGCATATCCAATTTCTTCATAGTAAAGCGAAGAAACTTTTTCCGGCGCAAAACCGGTTGCTTTTAGAATTGGCTTTGAAACGACGCGCATTGGCGCGGCCATCAGAACATGATCAATGTCATCATTGGTCAAATTTAATTGTTTTAGGGTTTCGTTGATAGCATCCCCGATAATCGGAGCTTGGCCTTCATCGCGGACCCACCGGCTTTCCCATGCATAATCAAAATCCTCACCAGACTGACGAAAATGATCTACAAAATCGATTGTTTTACTATGCCCACCAACATATTTCGCTAGCAATTGCCCCTCACCAACAAGAACAGCAGCGGCGCCGTCGCCTTGCATCATCTCACCTTCAGAGGCAGGGCGCGCTTTGCGGGTATCGGCCGCCAGGCAAAGATGGGTCTGTTTGCCTGCCAGTGCCTGCATCAACAAGGAGGTCGCTGCACGTAAACTGCCCGTCGCATCGCTGGCTGCAACATCGTCTTTCAAATTAAGCGCCTCTTTCGCAATGCCGGTATTCAATCGATCGACAAAGG
The DNA here is from genome assembly GCA_964421675.1 of uncultured Caulobacterales bacterium. Classification (GTDB taxonomy): domain Bacteria; phylum Pseudomonadota; class Alphaproteobacteria; order Caulobacterales; family Parvularculaceae; genus CALLPQ01. Next base: position 14,429 of record CAYQXV010000043.1, on the reverse strand, counting down.
GCAGTGTCGTTGAGGCCAGAGACAGAACTTTTACATCTGACGCATCAGCATCTGCTAAACAATCCCGTCCCGCCTCGACGGCCATAGTCACAGCGTCTTCGTCCCAGTTTGCAATGGCCTTTTCCCCGCGCGCAAACCCTTTCATGCCGGGAGCGAACCACCGGTTTGCTGCATAGATCGTGCTACGTTGGAGACGGCGCCTGGGAATATAGGCACCAAAAGAAATAATGCCAACATCGACAGCCATAAACTCAGTTTCCTTATAACTCAGAGGGATATTGTTCTTTTGCGTATATTAAGCGGCATACGGTGCGTTAATACTAAGCAAAGTCATAGAAAAAGAATGCCATAGAAAAATACCCGCAGCTAAATGCTGCAGGCATTTCAGATTAAGCAAAACCAAGGCTCTTATGTACGTGCAACATAAATAGATTGCGGCGCCATATATTCCAACAGGCCTTCCATTCCGTTCTCACAGCCAAACCCTGACTGTTTATGACCGGCAAAAGGAGTGTCGGGGCGCATCATCAAATTTTGATTGATCCAAACTGTGCCCGCTTCGATACGGCGGCCAATTTCAACCGCTTTGTCCGTATCTTTTGACCAAACAGCGCTCGCCAGCCCATATTCGGAATTATTTGCGCGATCAATAACATCATCGATGGAGTTGAATTTCAGCATTGGCAATATAGGACCAAACGCTTCTTCTTGTACCACCCGCGAATCCTCTGGTGGATTGTCGACAATCGTCACTGGAACAAAATAGCCATCTCCATCTGGAATGTCTGTGGCCTCCAGCATGGTAAGCTTGTTCTTTTTGGCATCGTCGAGCAGATTCATCACCCGGTCATATTGGCGCTTATTTTGTATTGGCCCCAAACCTGTGCCTTGCTCCGAGCCATCACCCAATTTGGTTGCTTTTGCAATTTCAAGAAGCTTATCGCGCAGGACATCATACACATCCTCATGCACATAAAGACGCTTTGTCGCCACACAGATTTGTGCGGTATTAAAGAATGCACCAAAGAAGATTTTTTGTGCGATTTCATCAACATCAACATCGGGCATAACGATGGCCGCGTCATTGCCGCCAAGCTCCAATGTTAAACGCTTCAAATCCTTAGCGGCACTTTCCATAACGCGCCGACCGGTCACTGTAGAGCCAGTGAAGGAAATTTTGTTAAAGCCGGGATGGGCTGTCATCATAGGGCCCAAATCATCACCGCCGGTTACGATGTTTAAAACACCAGGGGGCAGAATATCGCGAAAAATTTCGCCGAGCTTCAGTGTGCAAAGCGGCGTGAACGGCGACGGCTTGAGCACCATTGTATTACCGGACAAGAGCGCTGGAGCGATTTTCCAAGTGGCCAAGGCTACCGGAAAATTCCACGGCGCAATCGCGCAAATAACACCTAAAGGCGCATAACTTGTTTCAACATATTGCGCGTCGGAATCTTCTTGCACATGAACTGGCGGGCGCATTTGCGTAATTGCCCTGAGCCACGTGGCAGCACCGGCAATCTCTTGCTGAGCTGCACCTACCGGGCGTCCTTGTTCGCGCGTAAATACCCGCGCCATATCTTCAGCCACCGCGTCAATCGCATCAGCGGCTTTGTTGAGTAACGCTGCACGTTCATCAAAGCTTTTCGCTTTCCAAGACTGAAATGCGCGCCGCGACGAAGCCACAGCGTCATCAAGCTGCTCGCGAGAACAATCCGGGATTTGTGCAAATGCTTGGCCCGTCGCTGGATTTACGACATCCAAAAGTGCTTTAGAAGTCACTCCCTTACCATCAATCGTCATTGTGTAGTTGCTTGCTAGATCCATGGATTTGAGTCCCTTTTATCGGTAATAATTGGCTGCAGAATGAGTAGATAATAGGCAATTTTCAACTCATGGAATAGCTAGTATCGCACACCCCTGAATGCAATGGGCGCGAGACCCGCCCGACAGGGACAATGACTTATAAATCAATGAGATGGAGCGATCAGCAATATTACTGGCCCTAAAATTACTGGCCGCAATATTCTTGAGTGGCCCGGAATTGTCTTGTTTAAATCAGCTGCCCAAAATGCAGACGGCAGACAAGCCGGGCGCGCCATAGACCTGGCTGTAGCCGGTGCGGGCATTTTCAACCTGACGGCCGGTCGCCTGGCCTCGCAGCTGTATCACATTTTCATAGATTTGGCGCAATCCGGATGCACCAATGGGCTCACCGCATGCCAGACAACCACCATCAGTATTTAACGGTAGTTTACCGTCCAGACGCGTTTGTCCATCCTGGATGATTTTTTCTTGCTCGCCATCATCGCAAAAGCCGTTTTCGGCCATATGCATAATTTCGGCGCCCGATTCAGTATCCTGAATTTGCGCAACATCCATATCATCAGGCCCAAGCCCCGCCATTTCAAACGCGGCGCGCGATGCAAGCGTTGTCGCTGACAAGCCTCGATCCACCGTTAAAGACGGGGCAAAGACTTCAAATGAGCCAACAGGGCGAGTGCGAACCGCGCCGCCAAGAACACGAACGCCGTTGCTACCAAGTTCTTTTGCTTTTTTCTCACTAGCAAGGACAAGCGCAACCCCGCCTTCTGCGGGTGAACAGAACATAAATTTACGCAACGGATCGCTTACCATTTGAGAATTTGCAATCACCTCAAGGTCTACCGCATCACGTCTCCAAGCATGGTCCGTTTTTGCGCCATTCTCATAAGCTTTATGGGCAACGAGGGATAAAGTCTCTTCTGAAATACCAAATTGATCCATATATCGACGGATTTTCATCGCAAAAAATTGCGTCGTCATCATCATTCCCGCCTCGGCATACCAAGCGGGCAATCCATATCGTGCGGGATCTGCTGCAAATGCACCGCGCGGATGCTTGTCAAAGCCAACCACAAGAGCAAGGTCAAATTCACCTGACTTAATCGCCCAGCAGGCTGACAATAATGCAGACCCACCGGTCGCACATCCATTAAAGACATTAATGAACTGCGTTCCGGTCAGACCCAAGCGCGGCAACATTGCGTCCGCATTGCCGGCTGCAAGCGATCCGCCAAATGCACATTGAATATCATCCCATTCAACGTCCGCATCTTTCATCGCCTGTTTGGCTGCAAAAACGCCCTGGTCAAGGCCGCTTAGATCATGACGCCCAAAGGGGTGGATACCAGCTCCAATAATTTGTACTTCGCTCATTATTTTGCCTCTTCTGCTGGCATGAAAGCAAACATCATGTGCTCACCTTCACCGTCCGCATCAGGAATGTTGGTCGTTGTTAGCACCATTGGCATGCCAACCTTCAGTCCGGCCAAATTGTCAGTTACAATATGCGACTCAACAATAATTTCATCTTCTAATTCAACATAACCCACCCCGAAAGGCTTGAAAGCCTCGCGGTCGCGCACACCCACATAAGGGGGACCCGGAGGAAATTGCTGCACGGTATAAGACCAAAGTTTGCCTTCGCGTTTTAAATGAACACGCTCAAACTCAGAAGCGCTGTCTTGTGTTGGCAATGGAAAAACAATTTTCCCATTTACCCGAGAACGCCCCCCCACCAATCGCGGCGGCGTCACATCGGCATCATAAACATCATTGGAAATTAGTGACATTGTGTACAATCAACCCTTTACGCAAAATTCGCGAGCTTATAGCGGAAGTATAGGAAAATACCCCGCCGAAACACCTCGCCAATATCATAGTCAAATTCGACGACAAGACCCCTTTATAAATCAGCATGACTTAGATGCATGCGCAGCAAGTAGCATGTCCGGATTTTACATTTGACAATGGGAATCAAATAAAGAACCCTCCCAAAAACAGGAGAATTTTCCTTGAAAAGGTTAGACGGAAAAGTCGCAATTATTACAGGCGCCTCCATGGGCCTTGGTGAAGCTGATGCACGGCTTTTTGCCAAGGAAGGTGCGACCGTCTGGCTAACCGACGTAAATGAAGAAAAAGGTCGCCTGATTGCTGAAGATATTGGCCCGGCAGCGCGGTTTGTGAAGCAAGATGTACGCGAGGAGCAAGGCTGGCAAGAGTTGATTGATCAAGTGGTCGCAAAAGACAGGCAATTGGATATTCTCGTCAATAATGCGGGCGTGGTTGAAATTGGCACGATTGAAAATCAATCCACGGAAGAATTTCGATTTGTTATGGCGGTCAGCGCAGAGGGAACTTTTTTCGGATGCAAATATGCTTTGCCCGTCATGAAAAACTCTAAGGGCGCATCAATCGTCAATATGGCGTCGATCGCCTCTGTGCAGGGTGCACCCAATGTGATTGCTTATGCCGCCGCAAAGGGAGCCGTCGAATCTATGACGCGCAGTATTGCAGCCCATTGCGCAACTGAAAAATTACCCATCCGATGTAATTCAATTCATCCCTCAGGTATCGTCACACCAATGGTTCTGACATTGGGTGAAAAGTTCAGTGAAAAAGATATGGCGCCCGGGAAAAGTGAGGAAAAAAATACAAATAGCAAGTTGGGCAACCCAATGGATATTGCCAACGCCGCCTTGTTCCTCGCAAGCGACGAAGCGCGGTTTATCAATGGCGCGCAAATTCGTGTCGACAATGGAATATCAATCGTTTCCGGGGTGGTCCCAGAATAATCCTGCGAATCCCCTCGCCTATCGCTACCCTTTGGCCAAATACCGATCAATATTCTCATGGAAGAAGCGAATGCGTCTTTCCTGATCGGGCATGTAATCTCCCGTGTACCCCCGTGATCGCAACCCTCTTTGTTGCGATTGCCAGACGTCAACATCCTGATCAATTGCAGGACCGAAGGAAACCTCACCAGCTTTTCCGCGTTCGTGCTTAACATTTTTGGTAGCATCAACGTCAGTATACATAGCTTTTGCAAAATAATCTGGATTTCCTTCGGGAAACCATGTGAAATACCACATATCAAAAACACATCTCTCAGGATCCGTTGGATGAGGATCGGCGCGAAGCCAAATGCAACCGTCAGGTTTCAAGCTAAAGGAGATATTTGGAAAGACGGTAAAATGGTAATGGTCAACGAGTTGGTTATCGTTGTACCGGGAGAAATCAAAACCCTTTTCCAGTCCTTTTTCGCGCTTCGCCTTCTGTAAGGCAGCACGAATTAAAAGAGGTTCGTCCCGGTAATCCTCAGGATTTAATTCCCAAAATTCAATTTCTTCTTTCAGACCGCTAATCACTCTCTCATATTCGCCGTTTAACGACAGCGTTGGACGAGAGCCGGGCATGAACATTCTTGTGTGCCCTTCGGGCGCATATAGGTCAAACTGACAATATTTGTAATTCTGTTCCAATATGTAGCGCGTTTGCGGATGAATAAATGGCAAGTGATAAGACTCGTTAAAATTATCCTGAACACATTTCCAGTTGAAATCTGCGTCCATCGTTACCCAATGGGTACGGCGCATATTCTCCATTTGATAGCATTCAATCTGACTTTTGATTGGCCCCAAATATTCAGTCAGCGTGCACGCATTCTCATCCATTGAGTACCAAATGAAGCCGGCAAAGACCTCACACGGGATCTCTTTTAATCTCAACTTGCCGCATGGATTGCCTTGCGGGAAATCCTCAACACAGGGCACCAGTGATAGCTCTCCATCGAGATCAAAACGCCATCCGTGATATGCGCAAGTTAAATGCTTTCGGTTACCCGCTTCCTCCTGCACCAATTGATTACCGCGGTGCTGGCACACATTATAAAAGGCGCGGATCTTTCCATCCCGCCCCTTAGTGCATAAAATAGACTCGCGTCCAATATCGGCCGTGATAAAATCGCCGGGCTTTTCCAATTGCGACTCCAGGCCGGCAATCAACCATACCTTGGTCCACATCTGCTCCCACTCTCGCTCCATGAAGTCTCGGCTCCAATAGCGGTCACTGGTGATGGGGGCGTTTCCGAGCTTGGGCTCTGCAACCTTATCAGTATTGACCCATTCAGTGGAAAAGGATCCCAGTTCGTCACCAATAATCTCTGACATTGCTTGAAATCTCATTTTTAAGGTTGCTGCAGAAACGGACCCTATCAAGATCCAGTTTTATCAATACTATCAATGATAATCGCCGGACAACTAAGCTTTTCACTAGAATGTTTTGGCATAAATCCCACTTACTGCAAATATCTCAATTCAGGGCTACAAAAGCTTGATCGCCTGTCCTCGTTTTTTCGGAACCATTATCATCAGAAAACGGCGAATTACCGCAAAAAATGCATGACTTTCATCATCGGACATATCCGCTAATACTTATCCTCGCCTATTGACTAGGCTCGCACAGTTTTTTTTCAGTTTATTTTTGCAACCGCCGAGGAATATGCATCACCATAGTAATGATCGATCTTGGCCCATCGGCAATTTTGAGCCGAGTGACCCATTAACAAGATTTTGCATGTACTACGCACCCCGCCACATCAATCATCTGCCAAAGGTTATGACCCATGTCCCTCAATGATGAAGAAGTAAAAAAATTGCGCAACCTCATCGCGCAGCAAGAAATTACCAGTGTTATTTATCGACTGGCCCGCGGGCTTGATCGGTGCGACAAGTCGCTATTGCAATCTTGTTTTCATGACGGTGCCACTGACGATCATGGATTGTTTAAAGGCAAGGCCACTGAGTTTTGTGACTGGGTTATCGCCGAACTTGGCAAATATGAACGCACGCAACATTCTATCTCCAACGTAAACATTGTGATCGACGATAAGTCGGCGAAAACCGAAGCATATTTTTTCGCCCATCATGTTATTCCCGGTGAAAAGGGAAAAATGGATGTGATCGCGGCCGGGCGCTATTGCGATCAATTTGAACAGCGTAATGGAGAATGGCGCATCACACATCGCAAAGCGATCTATGATTGGAGCCGTGTCGATGATACCAAAGATGGATGGTCCAAACCGCCAATCTCGGAAATTCTCGACCGCGGTCAACAAGGACCCAAAGATATCTCCTATGACTTTGTTGGCAATTTGATCAAATAAACGAAAAACCTGCAAGTTTCAGCGTTTGGTCCTAGGTCTGGTCTTTCTATCTTGCCTTGAGCCAGATAAGAGCGTTATTGACCTTCACCACTTCCCGAAAAAAATTATGGATTTACATTATGAGCACCGACTGGACCGAAACACTTAAAGACATGAGCCGTTCAACGGGCGCCCTCGCTTCTGCGGCCCCTGAAACAATGAAAGCGTTCGGCGCTCTTGCAGGCGCGGCAACAAAAGACGGCGCGCTGGACAAAAAAACCAAAGAGCTCATGGCAATAGCCATCTCAATTTGCATACGCTGTGAAGGATGCATTGCCTATCACATGCATAGTGCGCTTAAAGCGGGCGCAAGCCGCGAGGAAGTTGTTGAAGCGATTGGCGTTGCTGTCGAAATGGGCGGCGGTCCTTCAACTGTCTATGGATCAAAAGCATTAGAGGCTTACGAACAGCTTTCATAACGCCGTCGCCATATACCAATAGCAAAATCCAATTCTTGTAACGGGGAAATCGCATGCAACATCACAACGCATTGCAAAGCCTTGAGCTACAAGGGAATATTTATGAGATCAGGGGCCTTGATAGCACCGATGAATCTCCCCTTGTCGATTTCCTCATTAGCCTACCAGAACATGATTTGCTTTATACACCGCGAAATTTGGCGGACCCGGTTGAGGTCAATAGCTGGATGCGCGCAGCAGAAGAAGGTGATATCAGCACTATCATTGCCATACAGAACAATTCTGTAGCCGGTTGGGCAACATTGATCGTTGACCCTCTTTCTTGGTCGCCCCATGTTGGTGAAATCCGGGTGTTGGTCGCACCATCTCACCGCCAACAAGGGCTTGGACGCGCCCTCATTGATAATCGCTTTACGCTGGCCAAAGACATGGGATTGCAAAAACTAATTGCACGCATGACCATCGACCAGCAGGGCGCCTTTGCGGTTTTTGAAACGCTTGGCTTTAAAGGTGAAGCTTTATTCAAAAGCCATGTTCGCGATAAAAAGGGAGCCTCGCACGATATTGCGCAGCTCTCTTATCACCTAGCATGATCGAATAGGCAGGCAATTTCGCGTTAGAACTGCACGCGATTGGTGAACCCACCATCAACAATCAGGTTGGTGCCCGTCGTATAAGATGACGCAGGGCTTGCCACGAAAACCACCGACTTTGCCACATCTTGCGCATTCCCAAATCGGCCTAGAGCAAATTGCGCTTTTGTGCCGTCGTAAAGTTCTGGCATTGCAGTTTTGATGTTTTCCCAATTGCCACCTTTAAACTCGATCGGCCCGGGCGATACGCAATTGATGCGAATGCCTTTGGGTCCCCATGCCTGGCCTTTTTGCTTCGCATAAACCAACAAGGCCCCCTTCATCGCATTATAGCCCTGAGGCACGATGAACGTTTCAACACCGGCGGTACTCGATAGGATAACAACCGAGCCATCATCAGATTTTTCAAGATGCTCTTCCAGCGCCTCGCACCCCAAGACCGCGCCCATAACGTCGAAGTCCAGGCTTTTTTGCCAGTCGCCCGTTGCACCGGCACCAGATGTTGAGACCATCGGAATGAAAATATCACAGCCGCCCAATTCACCAGCAGCTTTGGCCAACCAAGCCTGATAGGCGTCATGGCCAGATTCCATATCAAAGGCTTCGCCGAAAACTTTCCCGCCATGCTTACCTAGATCTTTCGCGGTTTGCGCAACTTGGTCGGCATTGCGAGAGAAGAACGCAATATCGCAGCCTTCTTCAGCAAAAATTTCCAAGGCAGCACGCCCGATTCCCCGGCTTCCCCCGGTTAAAATGACTTTTTTTCCTTTTAGACCGAGATCCATAGCGTGTTTTCCTTTGTTATCATGGGTTGGGTATAAGCGTTCAGAGGAGCGTCTAGCACCTGCCAATTTGTGGAGGCTTTTGAGAATTCAAATTGCCATAAAAGACACCCTTGGGCCCGATAATGCCCTAATACTTCCGCAAGGTGATTTCTCCCGCCATTCCATGCACAAAGCACCGACGAAATCATTTTATACCCCTTATGACTGGTGTATAAAAGTGTCCTATTTGTGAGGCCCTAATGAGCGACGAACAACACCCCAAGCGTCTTGATTGCGTCCTAATTGCGGGCGGTCTCTATCATGATATCGATTTCGCTCGATTGGAGCTGTTAAAGCTCTTGAGCGAAGACCAGCGCGTGCGAACCCGTGTCTTTGAAAATTATGAGGCTATCGATGCCATCAAAAGCGCAGATATTCTGATCACCTATACTTGCGATGTCATTCCTTCGCTACAGGCCCAAGAGGCCCTTCAAGAGTGGTTGAATGCGGGCGGGCGATGGTATGCGCTGCACGGGACAAACTCTATCTTGCGTCTTTTGGATGATGGGACGTGGAACGCCCCCCGCTGGGCACCGCTGATGATGAATATGCTTGGCAGCCAGTTTATTTCCCATCCCCCCATTGAGCCTTATACGGTCACTGTTGCCGACCCCGCCCATCCCCTCGTTGCAGATGTCGAGCCGTTCGATACGACCGACGAGCTATACCATATGGAACTGCATGGCGATCTGCATGTCCTGCTTGAGACAGAAAATACCGAACCGGGAACTGGGTTTGTTGAAGCGGCTGACGCCCCCGGTAAACATCCGGTTTTCTACATCAAGAAACATGGCAAGGGCGCGGTACTATATTTAACACTTGGCCATTGCCGCGGGCACTATGATTTACAACCCTTGGCGGAATGGTTCCCCAGGATTGATCGGTGCGCGTGGGATTTACCGGTATTTTATTCCTTGCTAAGACGCGGAATAGAGTGGGCAAAAGAAGTCAAACCTGCTTAAATGAATGGTGTCATGCAAAATTCCCCGGCGTCAGTAAAAGACTTAATCCGTTCTGTTTCGGTGGCCGACCTTGACGATATCGTACGAGCCGCACAGGCTTTGCATGATTTCGTAAATTGCCGTGCTGAAATGCGGGTTGCTGTCTCCCACAATATCGCAGCGCGGCGAACCCCCGTTGACGCCGATGGCGCATTCCTTGCCCAAACCGTGTTCGGTTGGGACGGGGAGAAATCATCCTGGTGGCGCAACCCACGCTATGCCCTCCTATCGCCGATTCCGGCAGCATGCCGTTATGAAACCGACGTTTTTTGGGTCAATGCGGATGGCTTTCATACAAAACAGCCAAACCACCATATTGATGCGATTGACTTGTCAAATTTCGAAAGCTTTGCCACATCGCGTTCAGCAATGGTTGCCCCGATACATCTGACCTTTGGTCAGATTGGCGGTGTTAGCTTCAATCCTACCGACCCTGACAAAACTGATCTTTCCAAAGAATATGCAGAATTTGGTGATGAATTCGCCACTGCCGCGCGTGCATTTGTGCGCTCTTATGTCAGCGTAATCGGTGATGTGAGCGGTTTACCGCCACAATCAAAACTGTCTAAACGCGAAGCAGAATGTTTGCGCTGGGCAGCCGTGGGCAAAACCGATCAGGAAATCGGCATGATTTTGTCACGCTCGCGAGCAACGGTACGCTTTCACATCCACAATGCTTCAGTCAAATTGGATGCCGTTAATCGCAGCCAAACCGTCTTTAAAGCCGCACAACTAGGCTATATCAGGTTTCCCAAATAGCCATGATTTTCTAATGCGAATTAGAAAATCATCGAACCTTTAGGTTTCCTAGCATTTTCGGCAGGAAAAATAACGCAGGATATGTGGTCTGATAGCAAATGCAGCGTAAAAAATATTTTGTCCATAAAGGAAATAGGCAATGGGTCGATTAGACAATAAAGTCGCCGTTATTTTAGGCGCATCTGATGAACGCAGCCTTGGCGCCGCGACGGCGCGCCGTTTCGCACAGGAAGGTGCAGAAATAGTCGTGGCAGCGCGCAACCTTGAGGGCCTGCAGAAAGTCGCCGAAAGCGTAAATGGCACCGCGATCGGATGTGACATTACAAATGAAGACGACCTGGCCCATTTGGCGAAGTCCGCGCGGGAAATTTATGGCGATCTCCATATTGGCATAAATTACGCCGGTGCCGGCTTTGTTGGACCTATTGCAAAGGCACAAGCCGAAGACTTTCGCAAATCAAGCGAACTCCATTTCGTCGGGCCTGCCATGTTCTTTAAACATATGGCCGCGGAAATGAAAAATGGCGGCTCTTTAATGACCACATCAACACTCACCGCCCTTACCGCCCCTCCAGGAATGGCAGCCTATGCCGGTTCGAAAGCGGGAACTGACCAAATGGTTCGCATCGCGGCTGGCGAATTTGGTCCGCAAAACATTCGTGTGAACGCTATTGCACCGGGCTTCACCAATACGGCAATGACAGAAGCCTATTTTGCGATGGAAAATGTTCGCACAGCCTATCTGAAAGAAATACCTCTTGGCCGGTTTGTCACCGTAGACGACATCGCCAATGCAGCGCTCTGGTTAGCCAGCGATGAAGCCTTCATTACGGGTCAAGTTCTCGATATTACCGGTGGTCAATCATTGCGCCGATTACCAAGGCCTGATGAACTGTCGTAATACGGAATAATTTTGGAGACCCGAATATGGAGCCCAGATTTCTTTCACGTCGCAAACTATTCGCGGTCGCCGCATATACTCAACTTGCATTCCTGACATCATGTTCCGAGAATAAGCAAAACAACCAGGATGCAGGTTCTACTGACAATGACCGCACTTTGTTGGGGCCAAAAACCCTTGAAGCACTCATCGCAAACTGGTTTCCGTTGAACGGCGTTCCTTCTATCGCCTACAAACAAGTCGCTGATGAGGTTTGGGCTGAGTCAGAAAGCGATAGCGAGTTCCTTCAAACCATCGCTAATATTCAGCAAAAACTAGACGAAACCGCTGGTGGCGATTGGCTCTCAAGCGCTCAAGTGCATCAGCGGGAGGCGATGGCGCACTATGAAAATGATCCCTGGTTTGCCGCCTTACAGTTTCGCGCCCATCTCAAGTTTTTTGAACGCAAAGATGTCTGGCAGAGCATCGGCTATCAAGGCCCTTCTGTTGAACAAGGTGGATATATAAACCGCGGCTTTAACGATATTAGCTGGTTACCGGAGACAGAAAATGACTGACTCCTTCGACTTGAAAGATGACAATGTCATCGTCGTTATCGGCTCTGGCGCGGGGGGCGGTACACTTTCGAATGAATTGGCGCAACGCGGCGTAAAAGTTGTATGCCTTGAGGCAGGTGCCCGGCTGGATTTTGCCGATATCGAAAATGATCCGGCGAAGATGGACGCAAAAATGGGGTGGCACGACCCCCGTGAAGGATCGCCAACTTGGCTTTGCAAAACAGTTGGCGGCACCACCATGCGCTGGTCAGGCGTTTCCTTGCGCTTAAAAGACTATGAGATGCGCACGCGCAGTGAATATGGACCGATTGCTGGAACCACGATAATTGATTGGCCCATCACCCTTTCAGAACTTGCGCCATATTACGACTTGGCTGAGCAAAAAATGGGCGTATCGGGTACACATGATCTTCCCTCCTCTGCGGAAACCAACAATTATAAAGTCATGAAAGCTGGCGGAACCCTCGCAGGCTATTCGGATATGACGTCGGGGCGCATGGCGATAAACTCTGTCGACCGCGACAACAGGCCAAAATGCCAACAGATTGCATTTTGCTGGAGTGGTTGTGCCATCGGCGCAAAATGGTCAACGCTTTACACCGAGATTCCAAAAGCTGAAGCCACGGGTAATTTTGAACTCCGCCCAAAATCGATGGTAACGCGTATCAACCATGATAAGCAGGGAAAAATCACCGGCGTTTTATACGCTGACGAAAATGGTGTTGAGCACGAACAAAAAGCACGCGCGGTCTGCGTTGCAGGCAATGTCATTGAGACGACACGATTATTGCTCAACTCCGCCTCACCTATGTTTCCAGACGGCCTTGCCAATGCCTCTGGTCATGTCGGTCGCAATTATTTAAAACACCAGCATAATAATGTTGCTGCCGAAATGCCTGGACCGGTGTTCGCTCATCGCGGGGCACGTCAAACCGGCTTGATCATGGATGAATGGCACCATGATCCTACACGCGAGTTTGCAGGAGGATATATTTTGCAAGCGACCTTCGTGGCACCTTCCTTCCTACCACTAACCATTGGCGGCTGGGGGGAAGAGCTTGCGGAATACATGGATAAATTTACAAATTTGGCATTTACATTTTCGTGCGGCGAAGACTTACCCCGCGCTGATAATACTATTGGTCTGCATAAAACAAGAACTGATGCCAATGGTTTGCCGGTACCGGTCCTGAAATATACACAAGATGACAATGCTAAAAAAATGGAAGCCCATAGCCGCGCAGCTATGACAAAAGTATATGAAGCGCTTGGCGCGAGAAATATGTGGCATACGGAGGGCAATCATTCCACATGCCACAATATGGGTGTTGCACGCATGAGTGAAAACCCAAATGATGGAGCCACGACTAAATGGGGCAGCGCCCACGAAATTCCAAACCTTTTCATATCTGATGGCAGCCTTTTCCCATCAGGAGGCGCAGGAAACCCAACCCTTACAATCGTCGCCCTCGCCATTCGCCAGGCCGAGTATATTGCCAATCAAATGGCACGCGGCGAGTTATAAAACTGTTCGCTACACGGTGGTGATTTATTGATGAATTTAAATTGCTTGATCGAAAAAATCACAAAACTAAAGCGCAGACTCTACAGCAATTTTTAGATCCTGAAGAGCCTTTATTTTTGGCAAGGTACCCAATTCGAATATGACAAAACTATATCCTGAATTGTAAGCTAGGGCATTGAGAAACGCCCGGTCCATACGCATCTTTTCCAGATCACAACTGAAAGTTATATCGTAAGAGCCAATCTCTTCAAAATTCTCTGACTGTTTATCGGGCGTAAGTCCCGCAACGATTAGGTCAGGAAATTGCGCCGCAAGCGCCACACGAAATTTGCGCGTTTCAGAAATTATCTCAGCTTCTGCTTTCGTTGCATTCGACAAGTTTGCCAACGCTGTGACAACAGATTGATTTCTAATAAGAGAAAATTTTCCACTGGATCCCAGCTCTTGAAGTATTGGAATCGAGTCCGAAAAATTAAAATGTAGAGCACTGTAGCCAATAGCATTGCACTCCTGCGGCGTTAGCGCATTTCTTTCAATAATTCCAAACAGGACTTCACGCGCGGAGCTTAGTGCCGTTAAATTGGCATATCCATAATCTTCAACCTCATCTCGCCTAACCTCAGTATAGGATAGCTGATCAAAAAGTCGCTCGAGAATGAGGCGTTCTTCTTGATGGTCAGCATTGTTTTGATTCCAATTTGCAACTTGGATACCGATAAAAACACCAATTACGACAATGGCAAAATCGATCCCTACGGCAAACCAGTTTTGGTCGTTAATGTGTTTTGTGATGCTGCGCAGTAGCACTGCATTGTCCCCCATTCAA
>CAYQXV010000042.1:0-25856 GCA_964421675.1 uncultured Caulobacterales bacterium | reverse complement strand
GTTTCGCTGTCGGTCAAAACGGATAACCCGTCTTCAAAATCCAAAGATGCAGCATTGGTAAGTTGAACACCCGCAGCATTTACGGGGAGATCAACAACCGTTCCAACAACCGTGATAACGATTTGGTCTCCAGCATCGGTTACATTATCGCCAGCATTAATTACATCACCAAAATCAAAAACAAGGCTATCTTCAAACCCGTCGCCATTTGTATCCTCGGCAACAACGTCTACTGGATCTTCGGTTGAAATATTGCTGCCCAGCGCAATTGATGCACTGGTAAAGCTCACTACGCCGAGACCGGTGGGAAGTTGATCGACAACCACAACAGACCCTGTGCCTTCAGGAAGAGTCACAATCAAATCATAAGTGACTTGTTCCCCCACCGTAACATCGGGGTTCGCCGAATTAAACTCTCCGTCTGAGGTTTCGGGTTGAGATGTTGATGTGATCACCTTATCAAAGGTTGGCGCACCAACAATTGTAAAAGTTTCAAGGTCACTAAGCGTTGCGCTGCGCCCACCAGGGCCAGCCGCACTATCAAAATTCAATGATGCATCATTGGTCAGAACATCGCTAACACGAACACTATCATCTACGGTTGCGCGATAAGAAATGGTCAGCGTTTGTCCAACGTCAAGCTGGCTTACAGCGACCTGCAATGTTCCGCTATCGGAGATCACGTTTGCATTTCCTGCACCAGTACCCGTAAAGACGACAGACCCTGGAACCAGAGAAAGACCGGCACCAAGCACATCATCAATATTCAGATCATAGGCCGACGCGCCGGAAGCACTGTCATGTTCAATCGTCAAAGAGAAGGTGATGCTATCGCCCGCGTCCCCTTGGGACCGATTGGCCGACTTGTCGAATGTAAGACTTGGCTCGACAATATCAATGTCAGCGCTGTCGACGATTGTACCCAAACCGAAATCCAACTCGGCATTATTCCTCAAAGTTTGTCCAGCTGAATTGCTCGGCACATCAACCACAAGAGCTGTAACATCGATGATCAGCTCATCGTCACCGTTCACAATTCCGTCTGCGACATTGGTGATGGTACCAAAATCAAATACAATCTGGTCAACAAATCCATCGCCATTGCTATCAGTATCATCGGCATCGCCAGACTCTGTTGCCGTTAGATTACCGCCCAGCGTGACAACCGCATTTTGAAATTCGAGAATTCCCGGCGCGAATGGTAGACTATCCGTCACAACAATGGCTGTCGCACCTTCAGGAATTACCGCCCGCAAGCGGAATGTGACAGTCTCGCCAACGGCCAGATCTGGATTGCTCGGATCAAAGGCACCGTCGCCGGTTTCGTCTAACGATGTGTCTAGGACATCTTTTGAAAACTCGATGTCTGAGACAGTGGCAACGACATCATCAAGATCGCTATCGCTACGCCCCGGCGCACCTGGGAAACTATCATAGTCGAGCTCTGCTGTATTGGTAATTGTCTGACCGGCAGCCACGCTCGCGTTCACTTCAGCCTGATACGTAATGATCAAGCGATCTCCGCGTGCCAGCGTTGATGCATCAACGATAACATTGCCATCGCCGGCCGCGTTCCCGGTGGTCACCGCAGCGTTTGGTGCACCAGCCCCTGACAGAACAACACTTCCCGCCACCAATGTTACATCGGATGGTAAAAGGTCTGTGATTGTAAGATCATAAGCATCGGCTGTCGTTGATAGGTCGTGAAAAACCTCAACCGTAAAGGTTAGAATATCGCCAGCATCGGCTGTCGTATCACTAATATCTTTAGAGATATCCAACACCGGTTCAACCACATCAACCGAAACAAAATCATTAATTGTCTCTGTGGGACCGCCAAAATCAAACGTACTCGTAGATTGGTTGGTCAGCACCTCACCGGCATTAATACCGGGTACGTCGAGCAATTGTGCTTCAATGATCAAGACGATGCGGTCATCATCATTGATGATATCGTTTCTAGGATTGTCAATATTGCCAAAATTAATATCAACACGGTCATTTCCGCCATCGCCATTGGTATCTGACAAGCTGACAAGCCCTGGAAATTCCGTCGTCAATTGCGATCCTACGATTGTAGAAACATTGACAATTGAGAACACATCCTGTCCCGCAAAAGTGGGTAAGAGATCGGACAGCGTGACATTATTGGTGGTCGTTTCCGGAAGTGTGAGTTCGATTTCGAAGGTAACGGTTTCTCCGACCGCAACATCATCATTTAACGGATCAAATTCGCCATTGCCCGTTGTACCTAAATCTGTTGAGACAGTCGTTTTTTGGACTAATGGCAATGTGGCAAGCACCGCATCGTCACTATCTTCAAGGCCGCGCCCGCCATTAGGGGCGGTTTCATAATCAAGCTCGGCTTCATTATCGAGTAATTGAGAGAAAGGCGCGGTTGGATCAATTTGCACATCAAATGTGATGGTGAGAGTCTCGCCAAGCTCAAGGGAATCAAGGGCCAATTGTAGCGCTGTATCACCTGCCCCATTACCAGAAACAACAACAGGCGTGTCCGTTCCGCTATTGATCGCAACAACGGTGCCCGGAACGAGATTGAGCAAAGGTTCAGAAAGCAAATCGTCAAGCGTAATATTAAACGCTTCAGCGGTTGAATCCGGTGTATGTTCAACAGTAATCGTATATTGGACCGTATCGCCCGGCTCCGCGCCTTCGGGGAATACATCTTTTTGGACATCTAATTCCGCCTGCACCACATCAACAGACTCTGAATCCATTAAGATGCCGCTATCCGTCGTCAAGGTTGCGGAATTGACAAGCGTATCGCCATTTTGGTTTTCGCTTACGTCAAGCACCAATGCTCTGACTTCGACAATGATTTCATCACCGGCATTCAGAAGATTATCGCCAGGATTGGTAATCACGCCAAAATCAAATGTGATTTGATCTGCGCCATCAATACCATCTGTATCCACAAGGACCGGTGTTGGTGTGAGCGTTGAGGTTATATTCCCCGCACCAAGAGACACAACGCTGCCGCCGAGGATTTGCAATACACCGCCGGTCACTGCGGTCGGAACAGAATCCGTAATCGAAAAGCTGGTGGCCCCTTCATCGACAATCGCCGTGAGGTGATAGGTAACAATTTCACCGACTACAACATTACTGCCGGTCGTTTCATCAACCGAGGTATCAACAATGGATTTATCAAAACTGACATCCCCTGTTGTTGTCACTGTTGCAATGTCATTGTCAGAGTCCGAGCGCCCTTCAGGGCCTTCAACACCGTCATAGTTCACAGTTGCTGTGTTATCGATCGTCGTATTAAAGCGCGTCGCATCATCAACCGTAACTTGATAGGTAAATGTAATCTCATCTGCCAGCGCAAGTTCACCGATTGCAACTTCGATGCTCGTATCGCCTGTGCCATTACCCGTGGTGACGGTCCCTGA
The DNA here is from genome assembly GCA_964421675.1 of uncultured Caulobacterales bacterium. Lineage (GTDB taxonomy): Bacteria > Pseudomonadota > Alphaproteobacteria > Caulobacterales > Parvularculaceae > CALLPQ01. The sequence goes on along the minus strand of CAYQXV010000042.1, from coordinate 22,443 downwards.
CCCATTGGTAAACACCACACTGCCCGGCACTAAAGAAAGACCCGCAGGAATTAGATCGGTGACCACAACATCTTGAGCATTCGCCGTCGACAATGTCGTGTGATCAACCGTAACGGTATAGGTCACCACATCGCCAGCGTCCGGATTGGTGATATCGCTATCTTTAACAATCTCAAGTTCAGGCTCGATGATATTGACATCAACATCATCGCTCAATGTCCCTTCGGAGAAGGTCAGGGTCGCACTATTGGTACTCGTATCGCCGTCAACATTTTCAGGCGCGTCGAGAACAATCGCACGAACTTCGAGGATAATTTCATCGCCGCCATCAACGGTGTTATCACCGCTATTGGTTACAGCACCAAAATTAAACTCCACCCGGTCATTGCCATCAAAGCCATCGCTATCAGTAATGATCGGCGTTCCGTCAAACTCCGTCGTGATTGATGCGCCCACCGAAATTACGCTAGCACCAGTAACCTGCAAAATGGTACCATCGGCAGCGACCGGTAATTGGTCAACAACATTCAATGTTGTCGATCCCTCATCAAGAACCGCGCGCAAACGATAGATAACGGTTTCCCCGACCGCAACGTCATTGCCTGATGTGCCATCTTCAGACGTGTCGAATAATGTTTTTTCGAATGTGACATCCCCGGCAGTCACCACGGTAGCACTATCATCATCGTCTCCGGCCCGCTCATTCGGCGAGGCACCGGGGATCGAATCAAAATCGACTTCAGCCGTATTGGTAATCGTGGTGTTGAATAACGTCGCATCGTCAACAACCACTTGATAGGTGATGGTGACGTCATCTAATAACAAAAGCTCGCCTACGCTAACCTCGACAGAGCCATCGCCAATCATATTACCCGAAACCACAACGCCGGGGCCGGTGATCATGACAGAGCCGGGAACAAGCGTTACCCCGGATGGAATGGCGTCGGAGATAATCACATCCTGGGCATTGCCCGTTGACGCGCTGGTATGGTCAAGCTCGACGGTAAAGGTTACGACATCGCCGGCATCGGGATTGGCGACATCGCGAACTTTTGAAATCTCCAGATCAGGTTCAACAATTTCAACGGTTTCCGTATCGCTTAATGTGTCCAGATTGAAGGTGAGCGTGGCTTCATTCGTTAGCGTATCACCGCTGGTATTCTCCGCAACGTCAAGAACGACCGCTTGCACCTCAACGATAATTTCGTCGCCTCCATCCAGTACATTATCGCCAGCATTGGTGATTGTACCAAAATCAAATTCAACACGGTCACTGCCACTAGAGATGGTCGGCGTACCGGCGAACTGGGTCGTGATTGATGAACCGACAGAAACAACATTGGCACTAACGACTTGCAAGACCGCGCCCCCCACACCAACCGGCAGTTGGTCAACAATTGAAAGCGTTGTCGTTCCCTCATCCACAACAGCGCGCAGGCGATAGGTTATAACTTCGCCAATCGCCACTTCACTTCCAGCGGTACCGGGAGATGATGTGTCGACAATATCTTTTTCAAACGTAACGTTACCCGCTGTGGTGATCAGCGCATCGTCGGAATCGGAGTCCGGGCGTCCACCTGCGCCATCAATGCTGTCATAATTGACATTTGCAGTGTTGGTAATATCTGAACCAAACGCAACACTGTCATCAACGGTGACTTGATAGGTTATCGTGACGGTCTCGGTTAGACCAAGCGCGCCAACAGTTACTTCAACAGAACTATCACCCGAACCATTACCTTGCGCGACTGTTCCCGGACCCGTCACCATAACAGATCCTTCAACCAGGGTGACCCCAGCAGGGATTGCATCGGTAATGACGACATCTTGCGCCGCAATATTTGACGCCGTCGTATGATCGACCACAACCGTATAGGTCACAACATCACCGGCATCAGGATCAGTGACATCTGAATCTTTGTTAATCTCCAACTCCGGTTCGCGAATCGTGACGGAGACCTCATCCATGAGTGTCCCCTCGGAAAACTCAAGGCTTGCGGAGTTGGTTGAAACCTCGCCGCTCATATTTTCGGCAACATCCAGCACAACTGCTTCAACGCGCACAACAATTTCATCGCCGTCATCGACCACATTATCACCAGCATTGGTGATGGTACCAAAATCAAAGACAATACGGTCATTGCCATTTATGGTGTCAGTGTCAGTAATCACCGGCGCGCCAGTCAGCCCGGTTGTAATTGACGATCCAACGGAGACAATTGATCCTGAGATAATTTGCAGAACAGTGCCTGTCGCTGCCACAGGTAATTGATCAATAATGCGCAGTGTTGTTGTGCCTTCATCGACAACGGCGCGCAATTCATAGGTAAGCACCTCGCCAACAACGACATCTGTTCCCGTTGTTGCATCAACAGAGGTATCAACCAGTGTTTTTTCAAAACTAACATCGGCCGGCGTTGTCACCGACGCATCATCAGATCCACTTCCTGCGCGCCCGCCCGCACCCGCGATACTGTCAAAATCGACATTCGCAGTGTTTGTAATCGTTGTGTTGAACAAGACACTATCATTGACAGTCACCTGATAGGTAATCGTCACATCTTGCGTAAGATCAAGTTCGCCAACATTAACGCTAACATTGCTGTCGCCGCTATTATTGCCAGACGTTACGGTGCCGGGGCCCGTTACCATCACGGAGCCTTCAACCAATGTAACGCCCGCAGGGATAGCATCGGAGATGATCACATCTTGCGCATTGGCCGTTGAGTCAGCACTATGATCAAGCGTCACCGTAAATGTCACAACATCACCGGCATCGGGATTGGCGACATCGCGAACTTTTTCAATCACCAGATCAGGTTCAACAATATCGATATCAGCATTGGCCGTCTCGCTGCCATTTCCGAAATCAACCGTTGCGACATTGCTGACGGTATCGCCGGATGCGTTTGCCGCAACATCGGCGACAATACCGGTAACGCGAATAACGATCTGATCGGCCCCAATTTGAGGGGAATTATCGGCATCAACATTGAGTGTGCCGAAATTTAAAAAGATACGATCATCTATCCCGTCTGAATTGCTATCGGAAACAGCCGCCGGAGCAATCGATCCCGTAGACAAGGTCGATCCGGTTATATTACTCCCGATAGAGACGATTTCAGCCGCAACAAAACCGAGGACACCCGGTACCGTCGGTAACTGATCTGTAATCGTGACGGGACCCTCACCTTCCGGCAGGGTTACGACAATTTCGTAGGTGACTTCCTCACCAACGACCAAATCAGGATTTGCCGAATTAAACTGCTCATCATCGGTTGGCGTTTGATTTGTGGAAATAATTGTTTTTGAAATGCTGGCACCCGCTACATCAACCGATGTAGACGCACTACCGGTATAAAACCGCTCTTCCTCGGTTACACCGGGCGCCGAAGAATATCCAATATCGACTGTGTTATCCAATTGACTCCCAATCGAAGTGGTGTCCGCGACGGTAGCCTCAAAGGTAACGGTAAGTTCTTCATTCAGCAGAAGATTGCTAATATCGATATCGACAATGCTATCACCCGCGCCATTACCCGAGACGATGGTTGCATCCGATGCGCCGGTTCCTCCAAGGACAACTGTTCCCTCTACGAGGGTCAGTCCTGCATCAGACAGAAGGTCGGTTAAATCAATATCGAACGCCGCCGCGGAGGAGTCGTCAGAGTGTGATAGATTAATAGTATAGGTGATCGTATCGGCGCCATCGACAACTGGCACATCGGCAATTTTTGTGACTACCAGATCCGGCTCAACAACGTCGATCCTGATCGTATCGGATTCACTTCGAACGACCCCATCAATAGGGTCATCATATCTAATTTCGCCTCTGTTAAAAAGCGTATCGCCATCTGCATTCGGAGTATCACCAGTTTGCGTTGTGGTTGTTGTCGCAACGCGCCCGGTAACCTCAATAACAATCTGATCGGCAGCTGTGCCAGTATTATCACTTCCCGTATTAACGATATCACCAAGAATAAACCGTGCACGATCATTAAAACCATCGCCGTCACGGTCAGTTACGTCACCAGCAAGCCCGACCGCAGGTGCCGTATTGCCCGGCGCTCCCGTAATATTGCTACCCACTGAAATGATATTCGCCGTCAATAGTTCGATATTACCTTCTTCACTATTTTGCGCAAAATCAAACAGACGAAGATCTGTATATGTCCCTTCGGTCAGCGTATAGGTAATGCGGTATGTAACGATTTCACCAATGGCCAGATCTGTGTTTACATTTGAGCGAACGGTGTTTCCAGTTTCAGAAAGGCTGGTATCGAAAACGACTTTCTCAACATCAGGAGCGAGCGTTGTAATTGTCGCAATATCACTCAAATCCGGATCAGCAAGATCGCTGCCGCCATCTTGGGCCGCAAAATTTGTAACGGTGGCTGTATTGTCCAACGTTTGTTCCGGGCCGACATCTTGGGTTGCGATCAAATCATAGGTGATAATCGCAATGTTTGCCCCTTGCGCCGCAGACGAATTATCTATGCCCGCAAGAGCACCGCTATTGGTGCCATCATTGAGAATAATCCCGTCGCCAAACAAACCGGGATTGCCCGCACTTGCATCGGTGAACCCAAGCGCATTACCGTCCCCATCGGTAACTTGAAGATTTAACCCGCCAGGTGCGATAGCAAAACCAGGAGGCAGAAGGTCTTGAATGGTGACATCAAATGCGCCATTCACACCGCTGCCGGTATTTTCCAATGTAATTGCAAAAGAGACAATATCGCCCGCATCAATGCCGGAAAGATTGGCATCAATCGGATCAGTTTCGAGGTCAGATGAGGTTATCGTATCAGTAAAACGCGGTCCCGATGTACCAGGTGCCGAAAATACTGCTGGCCCAACCGAGCCTGTCAGGACGGCATCGACGCGATCTGTAGCGATCACCCCTTTTGTTATTTCCAGTTCCGGTCTTGTAAAAGTGAAATTGACAATCGCATTTGTCGGCGCCGTCGTTGATCCCGAATTGGCTTCTGAAGCAGAAGCCTGATTGGTCAATAACAAGCCATCAACGAAGTCGACATCAGCAACCGTAACAGTGACAAGAAACTCCACCCGGCTTGCTTGCGGTGTCGCCGACTGAAAATCACCATAGTCCAATGAAAAAGAGTTAGACCCTGCATCAATTGAGAGACCAGGAGCGTTGGGATTACTGCCGTCAACATTTAATACTTGAAAAAACGTATCGCCGCCGCCCAGTGAAATACCGCCGGCAGGAGGCGGTGTATCGCTTCCGTTCGCAGAGAAATCAACAAGAGCCGGATCAATTTCATTTACATCGAAAACTGGCAAAGGCAAAAAGTCATTGATCACCAGATCTTCGATAGACGATTGAGGCAGATCATAAGATACACGAAAGGTAACCTCATCCCCAACCTGGATATCCAAATTTGTGCCTGTAACGGGAACACCGTTGATAAATGCCAACTCCTTGGCATTCAGCTCACCAGAGACGATTGTCGCCGTTGCCGAACTATCATCAGTTTCATTAAACCCTGTTGGGGCTAAAGTCGTATTATCGCGAATAGACCCGCTGGCAACAACATCATTCGTCAGGCTATCGCCTTGGGTTACGCCTATGTCTCCCGATGCATTTGCGGTCTCAAATGTCGATTGCACAATTGCTTGATAGGTAATGGAAACAGTTGTTGCACCGCCGCCTAACACGACGCCGCCTTGCAAAATTCCATCAGCACCCGACAGATTTCGATCAATCAATTCCTGTGAAAGATTAAATTGCAGCTCGGTTTCGCCGTTTGCTAATATATTGCTAGTGAAATTTGTACCAGTAAAGTTTACCGGGCCACCTGTTAAAGATGTCCCCCCTTCAATAATTGCGATTTGCGGAGCAAACCCTGTATCCAACTGTAAACCATCGGGCAAAAGATCATCGACGATTAAATCTCCAATTGAGAAGAAATCTGAAATTTGAACATCCACCGTATAAAGAAGCGTATCACCGGGGCTAACACCAGCCGTATTTTGATCGCCAACAATTTCAAAACTCTTCTGTGTAGCAAGAGATAAATTGTCCAAAACATCATCTTGAAGTGTGACATCAGAAACAATAGTAGTAACACTATCGCGCGGATCCAATGGGCGAAACGTCGCCGTACCGCGAACGTCATTGACAGTTACACTATCATCGCCGTTTAGCGGATCAATGACGGGATTTCCACTCGAATCAACATCACTGACATAATATTGAATTTCAATAACCGCATCGACACCGGGACCACCGACAATGGTGCCCAGATCAATTTCTAACAACGACCCGGCAGGAACAACATTGTTCAATCCAGGTTCGGTTAAAATTGAACCACTGCCCGTGACAATGCTTGAACCCAAATAGACAATTGAGTCCGGCAACGCATCAACCACAACGAAATCTTCCAGCGTTTGGCCATCAACGACATCAACTTCAATGATGTATGTGCGCTGGAAATTGGGCCCGGTCGCTGTCTCAGACTCTGGAGCATTGTTAAATTTATTAAGCGTAAATAGCTCTGGCGTAACGCTAGCTGTGGTAAAGGACGACTGCGTGATTGAGGGATCACTAGCCGGATCATTTAAGGGCGTTGAACCAAGCGCAAACCCGCCGCGTACTTGAAGATCGAGGTCCTGATCAATATCTGCAAGATCAGACAAAGACAGATTTACGTCAATATCGACCGGTGTTTGTCCGGGGGCAAACGACCCAAAGGGCAATTCAAAAACAACCAACGTATCGCCTGGTGTTCCCATGACCACTAAGGGAGCGCCGGTCGCATCTACTGCAACCGGATGCAACACTTCACCGCTTGCATTAAATACAAGTTCATGAGTTGTAATGGGCGAACCAAGAAAGTTTGCCGAATTAAAACTAATCCCGTCATCGGTCTCGCCCGCTGGACCACCATCGGCGCCACTTGTTGGCAATATGAGGTCAACAAATGGAACAAATCCAACATCAGCATCCGGTGCACCGGTAACATCATTATCGAATGTAATCGTCGCATTGAAGTCACCACCAAGGGGAACATCCGAAGGGACATCGACAGTGGCTGTTGGTTCGGCCGTCAGCAATATGCGATCTTCCAACAGTTCAATATGCGGCGGTTGCCAGCTTGAATTCATAAGATCGCTCTTGCGAAAATTGGTTTTCGGGCGTGATAAGAGTGTGGACAATAACATTACTGTGTCCTTTCAAGCGTGTACCCAGAGGTGCCGTTTCTATCGGTATTGCGTACAATGCGGTAACCGATTTTATTCAAATACTGCCCTCTGGACCGCTCCAAATTTGCTTCGGCATATTTGAACGTAACAATAGCTTCATTCAGTTCACCTTGAGCCGTTAGCAATCGGCGATTGGCGTCAATCAACATATCAAGATAGACAACACCTTGATCGCCAGCACCACGCTGCCAGCGTTCTTTCAAAATTTCGTAATCCTGCTGCGCCAGTTCTAATGCATCTTTACGCTGCACAAATTCTTCATAAGAAACAGCGTACTCATTGATTGAAATTTCAGTTTCAAGCTTCAAGCTGTTGAGTGTTGTTTCAATTTGGCGGCGTTGTTGAACTTCTTCCAACCGACGACGCTTATGACGCGCTTTGCGCTCATCACGGCCAATCGGCATGGAAAAACGCAAGCCCACAAGATAATCACCTTCTGACGTTGCATCATCAAAGGCACCGCCAAAATTGAAGTTATCCTCACGTCCATTGATGGAACCTTCAACGATAAGATCCAATTGCGGCAAGGCTTCATTCGCGGCAATTCCGCGGCGAATAATCGATGCTTTATGCTGGTATTTTGCCTGCATGATTTCCGGGCGCTTTTGCGAGGCCGTCGATACAGTGTTTTCAATCGATAAATCTTTCCAGACAATTGCAGGAACATCTTGGGGAATGAGTTCTTTTGTTTGGCTATCGATAATTTGCGGCGAGCCCACCAGAGCGCGCAGCCGTGCCTCTGCATTGCGAACCGCATTTCGTGCACGCACAAGAGAGGACCTTTGCTCAGCACGCGCGGCTCGTGCGCGGGTCACCTGAAGGCGTTGCGCATCAATATTGCGACGGTTTTCTACCCGGCTCACAACATTATCAATACGCTCTACCGATTGCGCCTCAGACAGAGCAACAGCACGGGCGAGATAGAGATTCCAATAAGCACGCGTTACTTCGAGCAAATGATTTTCAGATTGGCGGCGAAATTCTTGAACTGCAACATCAGTTTCAAGTTTAGCCACATTGTCGAGGGCACGGTTAAAAGAAAAACCGCCGCCGCGCAAAATTGGTTGACGCACACTCAATACTGTCCTGCTGCGTGATTGCTCAGATGGGCTAAATTCGATCAAATTTGTATCAAGAGATGAAAAACGCTGAGAGAGAGTAACTTCTGCCCCGCTACGCACCCGCTTTCGAATACCAAATTCCGTTGCGAAATCATCTTCTCTTAAACGATCATCACCAGCGGTTTGCGCAAGACTAGTAGTCGGAATATCCCGGTCTTCATATCTTGCTTCAACAAAGACTTCAGATTTAAAGCGGCCTTTTGCTTCTAAAACAGAGGTTTCGCGAATAGCAGGTAATTCTCTAAATACAGCGATTTGCGGCGCATGGGTTGCCGCTTGTGATAAAACGTCATTTAAAGACATGGCATGGGTGTCATCACCAAGATCAAGGCTAGTCGCAACCCCTTTGCCTTGGTATATTTCAACAGGGCGAGCGCGCGGGCTTCTAACAATCGATTCATTGTTTTCAATGGAACTCGGCGCCAAAAGTGATGCCTGATCAACCGGAAGGACGCCATTATATGGGGCGATATTTTCTCCAGCTTGTTCGGCTGCTGCGCGAGGGGGAAGTTGCAGCCGGGTGTCGTCATCAGCAAGACTGTAACGAGGATCTACCTCATAACCATCGCTGCCACCAATCGCAGTAATTTCCGCTTGGTAGGCATCAGAAACACGATAGTTTGTTTGATCATCGAGCGTGTTTTCAAAGTTTTCGCTTTCTTCGCGCCACTTTCTCGTACCGTTCTCAAAACGATTGCCAATCAATGCACGTTTGGGATCAAGGCTTCGGACAGAGGCCGTTTCAGGTTCTTGCAAACGCTCAAAAGCTCCCTCGCGCACTTTAGAAGCACCAATAATGTCATAATCTTTATCATCGCATTCTTCGTGCAGCACCTTTGTGGCGTCATTATTTTCATTTGACGCACCACCAAGTGTCTGGCGCTTCCCATCTTCTGAGAAATGATTGCAATCATTTCCCGATGCGGCATCTTGCGCAACCGCATCCACACGGAAAGATACCGATATAAAACTTACACTGATTAATAATAACATTTTACGTGACATGATTGCACCTATTCATAGTTATGCTCGCGAGAACATTTCACATTCAGGTGCAATTAATCACGAGAGGCGTTAAGAATAATAAAACATTAAACCCAACCCTAAAAATAATTGAACTTTTCTCATTTTTTGTGGTTGTTAACGGTTTTTGAATTATTCTTTATAATGATTTAATTTATAAAATTTCAAAACTTAATTAGGCTGAAATGTTCGTCAAGCCACCCCAAATTTTTAGAATATGAATCATACTAAACTCGACCAACGCGTTTAATATTGATCGCAATGAAGTTATTAAAGTTCATAAAACGGCTAATCAGCAATGGTTTTCGGTCAACAAAAAATCAGAGCCTGTAACTGATGACCCATCATACAGAGAAAAGCCTGACCAGAGCTATTATAGAGCGCCAATTTAATCCTTAAACAGAAGGTTAACAAACCCAATAATTTCATAGTTAATTATAAATTTACCCAAAATCTATTGGGTGTATTTATGGTTAATATCAATCTTCCAGAGTACCCAAAATTGATCGCCGAAACCGCGTTGAACAGAACTCAACTCGGCGAGAATGGCGCCTATGTATTAACCAGTTTGCAGTCGGGAAAACATTTAAGACTATCATCGCAAGCCTACCGGGTTGCCAGTAAACTCGATGGAAAACACAAAGCGACAGACCTCTTAAAAGCCAGTGATAGGCTCACGGAGGAAAATATTCTAGAAGTTATCTCAACACTTGTCACCCATGGGTTTATCGAGGGTCATCAACCTAATCAGGAAAACCAGCGACCGGCTTCAAAAAAGTCTATTGAGAGCCAGTCAATGTCGTCTCGGCATCACCTGATGGATGCATCGAAACTTCTGGTCAAAATCGGCCCCTACATAAGATGGCTTTTCACCTTTCCAGGATTTTTAATCTGGTCACTAATTATGATAGGTGCAGGTTGGGTCCTCATTCAAAATCCAGGTCAGTCAGGATCGATTATCAAATGGTTGTTTCAGCTCAGCATTATTGATGGGATAATTTTTTCCCTTCTAATATTCTCCACAAAGCTGGTTCACGAATTAGGACACGCCGCCGCATTGCAATCTATGGCCTATAAAGAAGGCATAGACCCTGGCCCTATCTCTATCGGCGTAACGCGGTTTTTCTTCTTCTTAATGCCCTATACAGATGCCACAGCAAGCTGGCGTATCGCCTCGCCGAAAAGGCGCGCAGTTATCGCGTTAGCTGGAATGTATCTTGAAATGTTGCTAGCGGCGTTTGCGATTATCCTCGCCAGTCAGGTTTCGAGCGATATTGCGAAAGCAATTTTATACCAACTTGCTTTTGTCGCAGGTATATCCACGCTTTTGTTTAACCTCAATCCATTTATCAAGTTGGACGGATACCACTTATTATCCGACATGTTGAACATTCAAAACCTGCAACCGCGCAGCAGCCGCGAAGTTGGCCGGTTTTTTCAACGTATTTTCTTTCAAGGCCCAAAGACAGATAGGCTGAATAGGTCCTATATTTTTTATGGGTTTGGAAGTTTTTTATTCAGGTGCACCATCTTTATCGGTATAGCGCTTGCTGGCTATACAATTTATCCGCCAATTGCGCTCGGTGTTATTGCGATTGCCGCCAGTGTTTTATTTGTGCGCCCTGTCCTAAAGTTTATAACCGATCATAAAGACAAACCCTTGCGCCATAGCGGTGTTGCCGCTGCCATTTTGGCGATCTTAGTGCCATTTATGCCGGTACGCGAAAACATCACCGTATCTGGTCTTGTGGAAAATCAAGCCCTGCAAAATATCGTTTTGCCTTTCGGAACGGTGGTTAATGCAAACCCCGAGCGCCCCGGCATTGCGTTCGAAAATCCAAGCCTGGACCATAAAATTCAAATTGCACAGATCAGCCTTTCCCTTGCGAATTTACAATATCAAACCGCAGTTGCCGATCGCGATCCGCAATTTGTGCAATTACGAAGCGCAGTAGAAGATGCGAAACACCATCTTGCGCGCCTTGAAAACGACCGCCAGCAATTAAAACTCGATCAATATGGTAATGGCCTGATCTACGATCCGGCAATTGACTTTCATCACCAACAAAATATTGCAAGCAATGCCACCATTGGTATTTCTTTGGATGCGTCGGACATTCGGGTCAAATTACTAATCCCCGAAGCCCATCTTGACCAACTCTCACAAGATGACGCCACCTATCCGGTAAAATATTGGTCAGAAAACACGATAAAGCCACAACGCGCAGCGCTAACCCCTCAAGCATGGAGTTTGGTGCAATCCTTACCGTCTGCCAGTCTGGCGCGCAAACATGGCGGCATGATCACAATTGCGCCTGAAAAATTTCAGGAGCTGGTTCCCGCGCACTCTCACTTCAGTACCATGATGGACATCGCGCCAGTAAATGATGCGCACCCAAGCCCCGTTCACGGACAACGCGTAGTCGCTGTCATTTCAACAGGATGGACATTTCTTGCCCGCTCCCTCCTGGCAACATTCACCGACTCCATTTCCAGCCGAATAGAGGAATTGAAAAAATGATCACCCGTCTTTTTACCCCCCGCGCTCTTTATATTGCTCTTGCCGTTAGCATGGTAAATGCCGCAAGTGCGCAAACAATTGATGGCATCTTGGAGTCTGCGAAAGATGTGATCATTCGAACAACGATTGATGGCACGGTAACAAAAACGCACTTTAATGAGGGCGAACAGGTAAGCCATGGCGATATGCTGGCAAGCTTTGCTGACGCGGAACAATTGGCAAAAGTTGAGCTGGCCAGAACAATTGCAACAGCGAGCTCTGCAATTGATGCAGCGAAGAACCGATCATTGCTGGCGAGCCGGAAACACCGGGACCTTGAACTCGCTTTACAAAATAATGCCGCGACCGATTGGGAAGTTCTTGATGCAAAAGCCAATAAAACATTGGCAACCATCGAATTAACAGCGGCCCGCGAGGAGCGCGCAGCGAACCAGCAACGGCTGAAGCTGGAAGAAGAAGTTTTAAGTCGCTATCACTTTACCGCTCCTTTTGAGGGCACTATCTCCGAATTTTTCATCACCGAAGGGCAATCGGTTAGCCGCGGCGAAAAAATTGCGCGACTGGTCAATACCAGCGCGTTGGAAATTGAAACCTTTATCGATGCGAAGCATTTTACTTTGCTCGAAAAAGAAAAAACCTATTCGGCAAATGTTTCTGCGCCCTTCAATAATGCATTTCAGGCAAAATTGTCCTTTATCGATCCGGTTTTTGACTCTGCGACCGGGTCCGTTCGGGTCGTCTTTACCGTCGATAATGATGGCACCTTGCCCGTCGGCACAAATGTAACCATTTCGTTGCGCGATAAAATTACGCTCGCATCAACCACTGCAAACGGCGAATAATCCAATGTCAGCTTTAGCTCATCAACTATCAGCACACCCGGAACCGGTTGCACCTGCGGCCGGATCAGCACTGCAACATGCCATCCAAAATTTGCATGACGCGTCAGCAAGCAACGATAGGTTTTTTGCAGAATTTTGTACCTTCCTCGTTCAACTGACCAATGCGCAAAATTGCATGATCGTCGGCGGTGCGGACGGGGCGCTAGACACGGTTAGCGGGCAAATGAGCTCGACAATGTATCACGGGCACTCCGTCGAGCAAATCGTTGAAAACACTTTTACGACGCCCCAAACGAATCTGACCATTACCGATGCAACCGCTCGCAAGACGCTTAGAATTATTGTGTTGGCAGACCTTATCGATTCTTATGAAAAGCTGTTCATTGTATTGGAAAGCGCGAATGAAACCCCGTTAGCCGCAGCAATGTCGCAAGAACGGTTCGAGCTAACCACAGCGCTCTTCCAACAATTACTGACGGCGCGCGCGCAGCCAGCGCATATGGATAAGGACATATTGAATACAATTTTGCGGCCAGCAAAGGCCAAAACAAAGATCAAGAGTCTTGCGGTCCTGCTGACAACAAAACTCGACGCGGAATTTGTTTGCATTGCACCTGTTTGCGAGCACCGGATCAATCAAAAATTATTGTCCGCAAGTGATGAGATTGCCGATAGCTTGCGCAGACAAATTGCAATTACCATGTCTGAAGGCTTGGAAGGCGATACCCTCACCTCTTATTTTCAGGCTTTATCGGGCGAAACTCTTGCGGCTCGTAATTTAATGAAAACGCTGGGCGGTGACTTATCGCGTTCAATCCATATCTCACAAGAGGGCGAAGGCTGCGTTGTCATTATAAAAAATGCCAAGTGCCCGGTTAACCCTGCGACGATACAATCAATAGCCGAAAGCCTTGCCACGATTCATTTAAATGGAATTTTACCTCGACTGAAAAAAGCGATTATCGAATTGCCCATGCTTTCTCGCCTATCAGAGCCCTATCGAGTTCCCGCTTTAACACTCATTCCGCTATTAGGATTGCTAATACCCGTTCCCCACACGGTTAAAGGAAATGCCAGCGTCGTACCCGTTCAACAGCAGGTTATTGCCGCGCCGATTGCCGGTCGCTTGAAGGATGTTGGCGTAGAACCGGGCGATCTCATCGTTGCCAATGAAACTATTCTCGCGACAATCGACACAAATGAATTACAGTCGGAACATGACAGCCTGAAAACCCAATATGCTAGTCACCTTACAGAGTGGAAAGTACAAAGAGCAAACGGCGATGCCGCAAATGCAAGGCTCGCAAAATTGCGCGCGGAAGAAATTTCAGCGCAAATTGCGCTTGTGACCTTTAAACTGGAAAATAGCAATCTAAAATCACCGATTTCCGGTTATGTACAAGGCGAAAATCAAAAACAAAATATTGGCATTGAGCTTCGTGAAGGCGAAGAACTATTTCGCGTCGTGCAAAAAGAAAGCACACGGGTTGAGTTGGAAATTCCCACTCATCAGGCCGCACGCATGATTGATCGGCAAGACCCGATATTTTTGCGTCTCGATGCCTATCCGGCAAAACGCTATCCGCTTAACGATGTTGCGTTTTACCCGGTTGCGGAATTTACCGACGATGGAAATATAGTGCGCGGTGTTGGGTTTTTAGAAAACTCACTCGATAAACCATCGCAGCGATTTATCTCCGGCATGGAAGGAAAGGTCCGCGCTCGAACCGGGTTTCAACCCTTAATCATGAAGATTCTCTCAGAACCAGTACGCAAATTGCGAATATTTTTAGGGGTGTAACGCCTCTATTGTTTTCAACGGGGTTGCGCGCGCAAACACTACGCAAGCGCATTGCGTACTTTTGGCATGATCCTGCGGCTGACGGGAATAGTGTCTTCGGTGGTAAGGATTAACGCGCCAGTACCAGATGGCTCACGGTTGAGCGATCCAATATAATTCAGATTGACCATGTGCGAGCGATGCACGCGCAAAAAATTTGACGGCGCTAGCGCCTCTAATTCATTCATGGACCCGCTATGCAGTATTTTTCGGCCATCGCTGAAACAAAGCTCGACATAATCTCCTGCACCATTGCAATGGGTGATTTTGTCTGTGTCTACCATTTCAACCTTGCCAACATGTTTGATCTTTAGCTGAACGGGAGCCTTCGGCTCGCGTGCTTGATCTAAGGCTGCTTGCAGGCGCTGGGCACGCGCTTCCTCGTCCAACCGGCGCGTGCGCTCTTCAAACAGCGTGTTTGCCTGTTGCGCCATCAAAAAGACAAGCAATATGAGAAACGAGTAGAAAAACACCACATCGAGAAATTGCGATGAAATGAGGATGGTTGCTGTGCTGAATAATGCCAATACGATGACATAGCTGGTCGCATGCGGCGCGCGCCAGTGAAACAGCGTGACACCAAGAGCACCGAGGGTTGGCACAAACATGGCAATGATCGCCTTCCCGTCAAAGCCTGGTACGACCAAAATGCCCAATCCCGTCACAACAAAAATAACCAGCAGGTGCGCACGCCAACGCTGCTTGTCGAATTTTTCAATTACGTGCGCGGCCAAACATAAGCCAAACCCGAGCGAGAACCCCGTAATCAAAAGCAAGCGCAGATCATGATAGGGATAGAGGTAGGCATAGAGCCCGCGCGCGGCCTCCGTTATTAGCTGGCCCCCCGCAAAAAGACAGACGAGCGCGAGGAGCGAGGACCCGAACCGGTCCATACCGCGAACCGCAAAGACTCCGAAATAAAAAGCGCCCAAGACAAAAGCACCAAATGTCAAAAGCGATGGCCAATAACGGGTAAGAATGTAATTTGAAGGCTCGGTATAGGCGCTTATGCGCACGCCGTGGAGCGGACTTCTGAGCTGCAGGAACCCGTGATGGCTGGACATGAGTAGAACGACTTCATTATCGCCTTTGGATACGGCCTCGCGCGGAACATAAAAAACCGCATCCATCCTGCCGGGCGTCTCGCTCGTGCGCGCATCCCCCGGCACACCATTTTGACCTAATAGCTGCCCATTTAAATAGGCCTTGCTGGCAATTTTGCCGGACACATAAAGGCCAAGCGGGGCGTCCGCTTGGCGCATCTTTTCAGGAACTTCAATCATGCCGCGCAACCAAACTGTCTTGCCTTGCGGATCGACCTGCCAGAAGTCTTTCCGCTCGCACGCAGCTTTTGAGAAGTCTGGCGGCTCAATATCGCTCATTGCCGCCGGACAGATGGTGACGCTGTCAGATCTGAGGAACTCAATGTCCTGTGCAAATGAGGGGAGCGCGACGGATATCAACGCGGCGAAAAAGATAAGCAATCGGTGAATGGTCATATAAAGACCGTATACCCAAACCGGGCAATCCTTCAAAACCGTTGGCAGGACAGACCGTACCACTCGCCGATTTCCTGTGGTTTTTCGCGCCCGGTCACCCAATTTATAGGCCATGAACGCAACCAATGAGGGGACTATTATCATGCATACCAAATCGATCCTGCTAGCGGGTTTCTTGGCTTTTCTGGGCGGCTGCGCGAATTCACCAAGCTCTGATGCGCCGAGTATTGAGGTACCGGGTTCTCGAGCTTTGACCGCATCCCAAACATCGCCCGCCTCCCAAGCGGAAAAACAGATCAGTTTCCAACCCTCTGCCGGCGCGCCGGTTGAGGCTTATGAAGGATTTTTGCAGGTGCCGGAAAATCGCACTGATCCGGACAGCCGCATGATCACCCTTCGTTATGTGCGTTTTCCAGCAACCGTGAACAAATCTGGTGCGCCGATAATCTACCTTTCTGGTGGACCGGGCGGTTCTGGAATTAATACCGCCAAAGGACCGCGCTTTGCGCTGTTCATGGCGATGCGGGCATTTGGCGACGTAATCGCCTTTGATCAACGCGGCACCGGTGCGTCCAGTGATTTGCCGCGATGTGTTTCGAGCATTGTTGTCCCTTCCGATCGGATTGTGGATGATGCAACCTTTTTTGATCTCCATCGCCAGACAATCCCGGAATGTCGCGACTTTTGGGAAACAGAAAGCATCGACCTTGCCGGTTACACAACGCGGGAAAGCGCAAAAGATCTGGACGCGCTGCGCCAGCATCTTGGTGCAGAGAAGATATCACTCTGGGGGATTTCCTATGGCAGCCATCTTGCGTTAGCGGCGCTGAAGCAAATGGACCACCGGATCGATAGAATTGTTCTGGCAAGCGTTGAAGGCCTCGCCCAGACGGTAAAAATGCCGGCGCGCACGGACGCATATTTTGACCGGCTTCAGGCAGCGATAAATTCGCAACCTAAAGCGCAATCTGCCTTTCCAGACGTTAAGGCGTTGATCGCGCGCGTCCATGCAAAGCTCGACACAGAGGCGGTTATGCTGAACGTTCCGCAAAAAAATGGCGAGAGTGTTGAAATCATCTTGCAATCGAGTTTGCTTAAGCAATTCACCGCGGGCTCTATTTCCGACCCCGGCAGTGCTGCGCAAATTCTTGGACTTTACGCCGCGATTGATGCGGATTTCTATGACCCGGTCATTGGTATATTGCAGCGCTTTTATAATCCCGCCGATCCCATTTCGTGGAGTGCCATGTCACTCGCCATGGATATTGCATCTGGTATTGAAGCAGACAGATTGGCCGAAGTAGAAGAGCAAGCACAAAGCTCCGTTCTCGGGACGTGGTTGAACTTTCCAATGCCGCACCTTTATGACGCCATGCCAGATTTGGTGCTCGATGCAGATTTTCGCACCGGCCCCGACAGCGCTGTCCCGACATTGGTTCTTAGCGGAACGCTGGACGGTCGCACCTATCCGGAGAGTCAAAAAGAGGCCGTCGCCGGGCTCAGCAATGTACAGATTGTTAGCGTCAAAAATGCCGGGCATAATCTGTTCATGACATCGCCGCTGGTCACCGAAACTATCGAGACATTTATGCGCGGCGAGGCTTTAGCGGTCGATGAAATTATTGCTCCGTTGCCAGACCTTGCACCATTTTGATCGCGCAAGAGACCGCAACCTCTTTCAACGGCACGAGAAGCTTCGAAGACCATCAATGAAAATCACGGCTGTAAAATAGTTTCTTTGCTTGTTCGCGCGGATGGCGCGCGCCCGATCCGTAAGCAGCATGGCGGGCTTGTTGCAATGCTTTGGTGATGTCTTCTGTCATTGTTGCCGGTGTTTTGGGGCGCGGGCCTATTCTGTTTTCATGCACTGGCCGTTTCGCCTCATCCATACTGTCTTGCGAGGGATCAATCGTGCCGCCTGAAATTTCTGGATCGCCAAGGCTATCGAGAAGATAGGAATAATCGTCAATATAAGTTGCAATGATGTGCGTGACCGAACCCTCACGCTGCAGGCGACCGCGAATATGCAAGAGGCGTCCTGCCATAACCGCTTTGCGATTTTTCTCAAATATAGTTGGCCAGACAACAATGTTCGAGACGGCGACCTCATCTTCTAATGTTAGAAACACCACACCGCTTGCCGTTCCCGGTCGTTGGCGTGTGATGACAAGCCCGGCAACACTCAGCCAAACGCCGTCTGGCGTTGTGCGTAACTGATCAGAGGAACAAAAATCAGGCATGGCCGAGCGCAAATGTGACACGGGATGACCGCGCAATGTCAAACGTGTCGCAACATAATCCTCAAAAACTTCTTCGCTTGAAGAAAGCGTCGGCAAAATAGCTTTAATATCTGGCAGGCCTTCGCCGTCACGTTCAAAAAGGGGCAACGGTTTATCGCCGCCAAGTCCTTTAACCTCCCAGATCGCATCGCGCCGCGACAATCCATACTCGCTAAATGCATCAGCGCCTGCAAGTTTCATCAAAGCTGGCCGCCCAAGACCGGCCCGGCGCCAGATCGCATCAATGGCGCGATAGCCATTGCCGCGCGCTGATGCGAGCCAATGCCCATCATCTTCCTTAAAGCCTTTTATCTGACGAAAACCAAGACGCACTGCGAGCGAGCCATCATGATCATATTCGAGCACATTGTCCCAATAGGATCGCTCTGCACAAACGGGATAAACCTGCACGCCATGCTGCATAGCATCTCTGACAATCTGTGCGGGCGCATAAAACCCCATAGGCTGAGCATTCAAAAGCGCACAACAAAACACTTCCGGATGATGGTATTTAACCCAGGAAGAGGCATAAACCAGCAGCGCAAAACTTGCCGCATGACTTTCGGGAAAGCCATAGCTTGAAAACCCTTGCAACTGATTGAAACAATCCTGCGCAAAGTCCAGCTTGTAGCCGCGTGCTAAACAGCCTGCGATAAACTGCTCTTTAAAATCTTCCACCGCGCCTTGCCGCCGAAACCCGTTCAAGGCCCGTCTCAATGCGTCTGCTTGTGTTGGCGTAAAGCCTGCTGCGACAACGGCGATTTGCATCGCCTGTTCCTGAAAGAGCGGCACTCCGTAGGTGCGCTCTAAAACCTCGCGCAATTCCTCAGAAGGAAATACAATCGGTTCTTCGCCGCGGCGACGTCTAATATAAGGATGCACCATATTACCCTGAATGGGGCCAGGCCTGATGATGGCGACTTCAGCAATCAAATCCTGAAAGGTACGCGGCCTCATGCGCGGGAGAAAATTCATTTGTGCACGCGACTCAACCTGAAAGACACCCACCGTGTCAGCCTCACAAAGCATGTCGTAAACCTGGCCGTCTTCCTGCGGCAGCGTGGCAAGCGTGTAATCTTCGCCCTTCCACCGTGAAAGCAGATCAAACGCTTTGCGCATACATGACAGCATTCCAAGGCCAAGCACATCAATCTTCAACATGCCGAGCGTATCAACATCATCCTTGTCCCACTCAATGACGGTGCGATCTTCCATCGCTGCATTCTCAATCGGGCAAAGCTCATCAAGCCGGCCGCGCGTAATGACAAAACCGCCCACATGTTGCGATAAATGACGCGGGAAGCCGATAATCTCTTTTGTAAGCTCAAGCGTTAGGCGAAGGCGTTTGTCTTTCACGTCGAGACCCGCCGCCTTTGCACGCTCATCGCCAACACCGCTGCTCGACACTCCCCAGACCTGACTGGAAAGCGCCCCAACAGCATCCTCGGACAATCCCATCGCCTTACCAACCTCGCGGATAGCGCGCCGCGACCTGAAATGGACAACTGTTGAACACAGCCCCGCACGGTGGCGACCATATTTGTTATAAATATGCTGAATGACTTCTTCGCGCCGCTCATGTTCAAAATCGACATCAATATCTGGCGGTTCATCACGGGCCGCAGAAATGAAACGTTCAAACACCATTGTGATCATCTCTGGCGAAGCCTCAGTAATGCCAAGCGCGTAGCAGACCACCGAGTTCGCCGCACTGCCCCGTCCCTGGCACAGAATATTTTTCGAGCGGGCAAACAAAACAATGTCATGAACGGTGAGAAAATAGCGCGCATAATCCAGCTCAGCGATCAAGGTCAGTTCTTTTTCAACCATGGCCCGGATTTTAAGCGAGACGCCATCTGGATAACGGCGCACCAATCCTTCTTCGGTCAGCGTGCGCAAGCGTTCATTCGGTTCCATCCCGTCTGTGATCTCGTCGGGATATTCATATTTAAGCTCATCAAGCGAGAAGGTACACGCTTTAGCAATGGCCCAACTGTTTGCGCACGCTTGTGAATGTCCTTGAAAGAGCCGGCGCAATTCAAACTCAGATTTTATCCGGCGTTCCGCATTAGGTTGAGCATGACGGCCAAGCCGGTCAATGGTTGTTTTTTCGCGCAGGCACGACAAAATGTCGGCAATACGAATGCGCCGCCCTTCATGCATGATCGCATCACCCACCGCGACCGGCGGCGCACCGATAGACCGGGCGAGCATTGCCCGCTTGTCAAAGCGCTCCTTGTCTTCGCCATCATAGCGCGGGGCCATGCCGACAAAAACATCATCCCCAAACCGGGCGAGCAACCGCTTCATCATCGATTTAAAATGCGGGCCCCGCAGACCGATCAGAACACTATCGTCTCCCCATTCAAGAAGATCATCGAGATCCAGCTGACAGCCCCCCTTTATCGTGCGGCGTTTACCTATGGTCAAAAGCCGCGACAGCCGGCCAAATGCTGTGCGGGTTTTCGGATAGGCCAGAATTTCCGAACCATCTTCGAGCACAAGGCGCACCCCCACAATATAGCGCATCCCAATCTCTTTGGCCGCGCCGTGACCGCGCACAATGCCGCCAAACGTATTCTTGTCTGTAATCGCAATCGCGCCAAGGCCAAGCTTATGGGCGCGCTGCACTATTTCCTCGCCATGGGAGGCACCCGTCAGAAATGTAAAATTGCTCATTGCGCAAAGTTCGGCATAGCTCATAAGAACTTCCCCGCAACATACCATTGTGATAATTCAGTACCCGGATAGGTTACGAGCCATAATCGTAAACCTTCATCGGTTTGCACCTGCCAATAATCGCGCGTGCGCATATCCCCCTCGCACCACCATTGCGCGGTCAGCCTTTCAGGACCTTTGGCGCTGGCTGTACGATAGGGTTTTTTCCGCCATTCAAAACGGATGGGAGGGCGGCCAGCTTCAAGGGCGCGCAAATATTCAGGGCGCTTATAAAGGCGCACCGGGCGACGCCTTGGGGATGTAACCCAAACCGGGTCAATGTCGCCGTCTACTGCCTGAACGACAGTAAATTCATGCTCCGGCAAATGACTATTACGCGCGGCGAACCGGTGCACATGATCAAACCCAATCCGGTTGCCAATCGTAGAGATGGCGCGGGCGACACTGTCAGAGCCATCAATGGTTTGCCCAAGCTTTGCCTGACGCAGACGGATCGGTTCAATATTTTGCGCTTCAAAGCGAAACCAGTCAGCCCCATAGTCGATTTTTAACCCATCAAGGGGCCGGGCAAATTGTTGCAGGATCGGGCCGACTTCAAAGCACGGTTTGGCAAAACCAACGCTCAAAGGATGATCGCCTGTATCCACACACCGGACCGTCAGGATAAAGCGGCGCGCGCCGTTTTGTGTGTCTTGCAACCGTCCGCAAACAGAGGCGGCCAACCGGCGAAGAACATTTTCAAGGTCAGACTGAAAACCAATCGGTTCAGGCAATGTCATGCGCGCCGCATAGACCGGGTCCGCTGCCGCGGGACTAACCGGGTCGGGTTCCTGGCCCGTTGAGGTGCCAAGCGCTTTGGTAAGCTCCAATCCAAATCGGCGCGCCAGCTCACTTGATTTTACCTGATATAATTGCCCGATTGTCTTCAGGCCGGATTGACCAAGTTCACTCACCATTTTGGCGGGTATGTCGAGCGCTTCGAGCGGTAACGGTTTTAATGCCTCATGCATGTCACCGGCAGGGGCAATCGAAACCGGTCTATCCCCAAAGCGCGCCATGGCGCGCGCTGCCCCTTTGGTATCGCCAATTCCAATGCGCGCTGTAATCTGCATGTCCGCAAGCCGCGCCCGCGCTTCATCGCCCATGGCCTCCTCACCGCCAAAAAGATTTGCACACCCCGTAATATCAAGCACCAGCCCGTCAGGAGCATCGAGCGCGACACGCGGCGATAACTGATCTGCCCATCGCCAAAGTGCACGCAGCAAAGCCATCTCCCGGCGCTTGTCACACGGCTCGGTCAAAAGATCGGGACAAATGGCACGGGCATCGGGAATGGAAAGGCCAGGCGTCAATCCCGCATGGCGCGCCCTTTCATTTAAATGTGTCAGGCGCAGCGCATTCTTCACCTC
>CAYQXV010000041.1:17564-26173 GCA_964421675.1 uncultured Caulobacterales bacterium | reverse complement strand
TTTTAAGAAAAAGCTGGACCTGTAGGAGGGAAAGGCGATGGACCTGGAAAAGGTGTCGGAAATGGCACCGGCAAAGGTACAGGAAACGGAATCGGAAATGGGAACGGAAATGGGAACGGAGATGGAAAAGGAAAGGGAAACGGACCCGGAGCTGGCAATGATAATCCACCAGAGACGTCCATCACTTCATTGTCTGAGAGTTCACGAATAGTATTATTCATCATTATAATCCTTTTAAAATTAGAATTCGCCAGAGCCAGGTACAAAAATAGGGCCTGGGAAAGGGAAGGGGAACGGGAACATGTCAGGGCACGGGTCAACCTGACACGCTCCGTTAACAAGATTAATTTCTTCAATATTTAGTTCTGTCATTTTTTTCTCCAATTATTATGTGGTTACTGTACAAATTGATATCGCTCGCCGACCCATAAGATGGTTACGTGTTGTGCATTGGCGTTTGTTCATGTCACGGAGTCGCAACAAAACTTATAGGTCGACCAGGAATTCACGAGTGCAATATCAATTGCAATTCAGCGTTCTCTTAATGAGATGTTGTGTAGGGGCCTGGAGTCGATGTGCTTGGGCAGCCATTTGGATGGAAACTGCCATTACAGAATTCACCAAATGGGAAAGCTTCGCGCAACAAATCAAGAATCGACATTGAACCGCTTACACTATTGATTTCTTCGTTAGAAAGTTCATAAATATTTTGCATTATTTTCTCCTATATATTGTAAATGCAGTGGTAGTTAATTCGTCTAAGTATTAATTTTAAAAAATTATCTTGATAGCCGGAATATCAATGCAGTGTTGTGCATTTGCATTTGGTCATGTCACGGGTTCGCATTGCTATCCCGGCTTCAAGATGTGCCCGTCCGGTCGGGGGTTGGCGTTAGCAAAGTGCTCGCTCGTCCCGGGTCCTTTAGGGGATGGTGTTCTATTTAAAAGAGTTCGGATAACTCTTCTGTATCGGGGAAGGGATTATAAGGGCCGTTACCTGATAAAATTATTGGACCGTCGGTCGCTGTAGAGCCAGCTGCAACCACCAGATCAAGGTCATCATCATCAAGTTCAAGTATATAAATTTTTGGCATCTCGTAGATCCTTTTGAAATACTTTTTTATGAATGCTGCGACGGGCCGCCCTTATTATTATTGTTAGGCCATTGGCCCGACGCAGCTTCATTCAATAGGTCTTAAAAATTATAGTCTCTAATATATCGGCTAAACGTGAGGGAAAATTCGCTCGTGCCGTTTCGTAACGTAATGTCAGTAGTATTATAAACCGCATTCAACCGGCGCGTTAGCCTCGTATATGTACTAATGCTAAAATGTGGATTGCGGTACATGTTCTAGTTTTTCCAATAGTATTTAATGTATTTGTATATTTTGATTTTAGATTAAATTATATCTCGTCTCAGTATGATCAAACTATAGCATAACCGATTTCACAGCTGCTACGGTATTTCCCCCGAGTAGTTATACCGTGAAGCTTAAATTGGCCCGAACGCGCAAACGCTCCTGCGGATATTCGCCGGTGCGCGATCGCATTCAGACTACTTTCTCAAACAACGCCTATATCAATATGCCGCCATCGACTGGCAATTCCGCGCCTGTTGTGAATGTCGATTGGTCCGATGCTAGAAATGCGATTGCGTTTGCTGCTTCTTCTGGGCGGCCAAGGCGTTTCATAGGGTGGGCGTTTGCGAATGCATTTAAGATGTCTTCGCGCGATGCGCCTTTTTCTTTTCCGGCCTCGATATATTTTTCAACCATGGCTGTATGAATGGCGCCGGGCAGTACACTGTTTATGCGCACGTCATAGCTTTGTTCGGCGCAATGCATGGCCACTGATTTTGATAATTGATGAACCGCGCCTTTGGAGGCGCTATAGGCGGGAAATTTTGATCCGGCGCGTGCGCCTAAGGTTGAGCCGACATTGACGATTGCGGCGCCCTTCTGACCTTTAATCGCTGCCAGCCCATATTTGCATCCTAAAAATACGCCGTTCAAATTGATATCGATTGTATTTTTGAAGCTTTCAAAAGATAGCTCTTCGATAGTCGATGGAACGCTAATCCCGGCGGAATTGACAATAGTCGTCAGTGTACCGAAATGATCTTGAACTAATTTTATTGTTTCCTGCCAGGATGTTTCGCTGACAACATCAAGACGGAAAAAGGCGGCATTAAGACCAAGCGATTGCGCAAGTTTTTCGCCTTCTTTCTCGTCAATATCAGCGATGGCGACTTTCGCCCCTTCTGCGATGAATTTTTTGGCGGTTGCCGCGCCAATACCGCTGGCTCCTCCGGATATGAGGGCTATTTTATCTTGGAGCAATTTCGTCGCCATCTGTTGTTCCCTAACTTTTGCGCGACATCAACAATGACAGTGATTTTGTCATTTTCGGTGCTCAACGAGCACCAGATCTTGCCGCCTTAAAAGTGGCCGCTACCTTAATGGCGAAACTCTTGAGGGACAACAAGGTGCGTGTTGACCAGCAATCTCTGACTGCTACGCTTTTTCATACTCAATATGGAGGGCGACAACGCCGCGCAGAAGAATGCTCGGTAAAAACACCAATTGATCATTGTCGGGGTCAAGGCGGATATTTTTCAACCGTTTCAGCAGAATTGGAAAAGCGGTTCTCAATTCCTTTCTCGCAAGCTGCGAGCCAAGGCAGGTATGAATGCCTGCACCGAACGCTAAATGGTCTTTTGCATTTTCTCGGTGAATATTAAATCGATTGCCATCTGAGAACTTATTTTCATCGCGGTTCCCTGAGCCATATCGCACCAGAATTAGATCATCTTTTTTGACAGGTACACCAGCAATCTCGGTGTCTTGTGTCGCCACACGCCACATATTATTTGTGGGGGATAAATACCGCAGTGTTTCTTCAACAAAATTATCGACGAGTGTTGGATCATTCGACAGCATTTCCATTTGATCTGGATGGGTCAAAAGAAAATACAAACCTGCTGTGAGCATGTGTGCTGTGGTCTCATTTCCTGCAACGAGCAATTGTTGCAAAATTGACAATAGCTCCTCGTAATTCATCTTTCGGTCGTCACCTTCTTCGGAAAGATCGGCATGTACGAGATCAGAGATTACGTCTTCGGTTGGGTTTTTCCGTTTTTCGTCAATCACACTTACGAAATATTTTTGAAACTCAACCACCTTTCTGGCGGCATCCAGGCGAACGTCTTTTGGGGAAACGCCGCCCAATTGAATTACAAAGGCATCTGACCACGCTTCAAATTGGTCATACATTTCGCGCGGAACACCGAGCGCATCAGCGATGACGAACATTGGCAATTGATTTGCAAATTGACTTTTGAACTCAAGTTTTCCCGATTGAGGAAGATTATCAATCAGCGTATTGATCAACTCTTCTACATAGTCCGTCATCTGTAGAACGCGTTTGTAGGTAAAGGCTTTCATCGCCAATTTCCGGTAGCGCGTATGGTCGGGGGGGTCAGCGGTGAGCATCGTATTGGCAACCGACCACCCTTGGGAGACAATCGCGATTTCTTCGGGGTCTTGTTCTTTTCTGGCGCCAGCTCGTAATTGAGTCGCGAAATTATTAGAGAACAATTTCGGCTTTGAATTAACCTCCCGGATCAAGTCATAGGTCGATACGTAAACAATATTGTTTTTGGGATCGCGAAAAACCGGCGCTTCATTGCGCAGCCTTTCATAAAAAGGATGAGGGTCTTGCAAAAAGCCATGATCAAACGTGTCGACTTCGTGTAAGGGGCACGACAGAACATCTACGGGTTTTTTTTGCATAGCCTTATTTCATCTCTTTTCACTGATAGCAGCGTAATTTTTCAAATGCGCGGTAGGGACATCGATATTTTCTGCAGTGCAGCATTTTGGTCAATAGTGTACTGAGGGTAGCACTTTTTTGGGCGGGCTAACCCTATCAATTTCGCTCGGTTCTTAAGCGGGGGAAATTGCTTAAAAGCAAGCCTGACCTTTTTTACTGCAACCAAGTGCGGGATGAATTAGCATTGTCCAGCGTCAAAGCGCGCGCAGGGACCAATGAAGGTTGCTCGCGCGGCAAACAAAACCGGCTAAACTGGCAACGCCATCCATTTGCCACTGGACATTTACACGTCATGACAAAAAACTCCCTTATTTCGTCAATTGGACCGATCAGGCAATTGGCCTTTACGCCAAAAGATTTTGATGCCGCGGTGCGTTATTGGACCCAAACCATGGGTATTGGGCCGTTCTTTTATATAGAAAATGCACCGGTTTCGAATGTGAAGTTTCGCGGAGAGCCTTCAAACGTAAAATTCGGTCTGGCGATTGCCTATTGGGGCGATATGCAGATTGAACTTGTTCGCCAGCACAATGACGCGCCATCAATTTATACGGAGATGCCCTGGTGCCGAAATAATGGCGAGCTTCATCATGTCTGTCTTTTTACCGATGATATTAATAAGGCCATAAACGCGGTTCATGACGGTGATGGTGAAGTGATTGTGAGCCTCGATCTTATGGGCGGCGGCAAAGCGATTTACGCAGATATGGGCGGCGGGGAGGGGCTTGTTGAAATTTGCGAGGTTTCTCCTCAAGGCATGGCCGGGTTTGAAAAAATGCGCCAGGCAGCCATAGACTGGGATGGTAAGACTGCATTGATCTCGGTTTAAGGTTCGTGCATTTAAAAAAATCAGCCTACATCATTTATTTAGGGATTATAGTCGCACATGACGAAAAATAGACAATGGCTGATTAATGATCGCCCTATTGGCCGTCCGCTGAAAGATAGTGATTTCAAACGAGTTGAAACTGATTTGGCCCCGCTTGAAAGCGGTGAGGTTCGTATCAAAAATCTTTATCTTGGATTTGACCCCGCATTAAAGGGATGGATGGAAAATCTTGGCGGATATGTTGCGCCGACTGAAATTGGCGACGTGATGCGCGGTAGCGGTGTGGGGGAGGTTGTTGAATCTCGAAATTCAAAGTTTGTGATTGGCGATAAGGTTACTGGCATGCTGTGCTGGCAAGACTATGCGACCTTGCCCGGCGCTGACTTGAAAAAGGTACTTGACGATGAATTTTTGACAGCGAATTTAGGGATACTCGGCACGACCGGCATGACGGCTTATTTTGGCTTGTTAAAACATGGACGCCCCTTGCCGGGAGATACTGTGCTGGTTTCGGGGGCTGCGGGGGCAACCGGTTCAATTGTCGGACAAATTGCAAAGCTCAATGGATGCCGGACAATCGGTATTGCTGGCGGTGAGGATAAATGTCGATGGCTTACCGATGAGATCGGGTATGATGCTGCCATTGACTATAAAAATGAAAATACGGCTGAACGGCTAAAGGCGTTATGCGACCAATCCGTCAATGTATTTTTTGATAATGTGGGCGGTAAAATTCTCGACGATGGGCTGATGCATATTGATATGAATGCACGCATTGTCATTTGCGGCGGTATTTCGCGTTATGCGGTTGGGCAAATGCCTTCGGGCCCGGCAAATTATTTTAACCTGGTTTTTAAGCGCGCAACCATGAGCGGATTTATTGTTCTCGACTATCTGAATGAATATGGTTTAGCGAAAAAACGCATGCGTGAATGGATGAAAGCGGGTAAAATAACTTATAAGGAAGATATTCAACACGGGTTTGACAATATTCCGCAAACGTTAATGCGACTATTTGTGGGTAAAAATTTCGGAAAGCAAATTTTGAAACTGGATTAATCTTTTGCGCCGCTCAATGAACTAAGCCGAATTATGCCGTCGCTGGTTCAAATTTCGTCCAGTCATGAAAGGCGCGGCGTTCGGAAATTTTCCATAACTCGCCAACCTTCTCCCATTTATCGACATAGCGACCCGCGACAATCCAATTGAGATTTTGACCATTCATTTGAAATCGCTTTTGTGCGGCTGGTGTGTTCAGAACACGGTGATAGGAAACAAAGGTCGATTGACTGCTTGCGACATCGTGTTCAATGGAGATTAAGACGCTGCCGATTGAATGGAGTGTGCCCCCCATATCGCCAATAACACCGCTGGCAAATGCAATAAATTCGTCAGTGTTGCCTTTGAACGTCGTGTGCTGGTGGGTAGCGGTACTTGTGAAGCAATCGCGAACCGATTCCCAATCTTGGGCATCAACACCGAAGCAATATTTATAAATCACATCGCGAATCATTTCGCGGTCCCACAATTCCTGTATTTTATCTGTCATTGCGCCGCTCCCGCCATGCGAATTGCGAGGGCTGGATCATTCGCATTTGACCAATCATGTTGCGCTGCCCATGTTTCAAAATCTGTCGGCTTGATCGGATAAACGGATAACACGTCGGTAAGATCCACCGTAAGCGGGGAGGTTGGTTGCGAATTATACCAGCGATAAAACTCGGCCATGCGCTCATATATGGAGCCAGGTTCAAACTCCGAAGAGCCGGTTACCAAAAGGCTCATGGCGGCGGCAAACTCATTTGGTGTGAGGCTTTGAAATTCAATTTTCCGGCCGGTCACAGCGCTTAGTTTTTCCGCAACCTCGTCGCCGGTCATGGCTTGCGGTCCGCCAATCGCGAAACGCCCGCTTGGGCCATCCATATGTTTTAAAGCAGAGACCATAAATTGCGCGACATCATCAAGGCAAATCCAGTTTACTTTTAATGTCGGCCCCGCTGGGTAGCCCAATATGTCGTTATTGACGATAGAAGGCTTGCACCATACCCGCGTGAAATTATCCATGAACACTTTAGGTTCAAAAATAACGTAAGGTACCCCGCTTGCAATAATTTCACGCTCAATATCGCGCCGTCCATCATGTCCGCCAATGCCGAGATCTTCATCATGGACATAGCAACTGGTGTTAAAGACAATTTTGCTGAGGTTATTTTCTTTTGCAGCAGCGGCAATGTTTTGGCCGAAAAGCGTTGCTTGCGCGCGGTCAAACGTAAAGGGAAGGTGCGCCGCGATCGCGTCCATTCCCTTAGCCGCATGAATCATGGATAGCTTATCCATCAGATTTGCGGCCACGGTCTTGACCGCAGCAAACTCCGTTCCCGCAAATGCATTTGGGTTGCGCTGGGCTGCATAAGGCTCAAACCCTTCGCTTTGTAAGCGCCGCAATAGCGGATGTCCTTGGTCGCCCGTAGCGCCGATGACAAGGATTTTTTTCATACTAACCTCAATACTCTCTATCGTACTCTTTAAATGGTGGATTGGGTTGCGGCTTGCCGGCCAGCGACAAACCCGAATGTTAATGCAGGCCCAAGTGTGCCGCCCGCGCCGGCATAAACCCCGCCTGTGGGCCCCGACATCACATTGCCAGCGGCAAAAAGGCCCGGGATGGTATTACCATCATGGTCTAAAACGCGCGCTTTGCCATCTGTCTTAGCGCCGCCATTGGTGCCCAGCGTTCCCATCTTAATCTCAACGGCAAAATAGGGGGCCTGCGTTAAGGGGGCGAGGGTGGCCTTGGCGCCTTCTTTGGAACGGTCGCCATAAAACCGGTCATATATGCTTTCGCCGCGATTAAAGTGCGGGTCGCGGCCTTTGGCAGCGTTGATGTTGAAGGTTTCGATGGTTTGTCGAAGGGCACTGCCATCTACTCCGATAAGCTCGCCAAGTTCCTCAGGTGAGGGGGCTTGGTACATCCAGTTGGGTGTTTCCTCGTTCGGCATGAGGGATGCGAACGGATAATGCTGGCGATATTGCTGATCGAAAATTAGAAAAGCAGGAAGATTTGGGTAGGAATAGGTTGCAGGATCAAAGGTGTGAAAACTGCCCGCAAGGGAGCAATAATTATTGGCCTCATTGCAAAACCGCTCGCCTCTCGCGTTGACCATAATTGTATGGGGCAAGGTTCGTTCTATCAGAACCGGTTGCGAGCGCTGTTCGCCGCTCTCCCAATGATCGCCAGGGATTGAGACAGTCGGCACCCACCAGGAATTTGTCATATTGCCAAGCGCGGCCCCGGCGGACATTGCCATTTTAAGGCCGTCACCTTGGTTCATTGGCGGCGAGGCTGGTGCATCCATTGGGCCGCGTAAGAAGGTTTGCCGTAAATCTTTGTCCCACTCAAATCCACCAGTGGTTAAAATGACCCCGCACCGCGCTTTGATTGTGCGCTCTTTTTCGCCTGAGGAGATGACCGCGCCTTTTACCGTCCCCTTGTCGAGGAGTAGACGTTTCGCGCGCGCACCCAATTGCGGTTCAATATTGCGTTTAAGGCATGCGTGTAGGAGGCGTCCCAGCAATGCCTGGCCCCATCCTCTTGCATCTTTCTTTACGCGATCTTCCAACTCGTCAGGCTCTATAAATCCCGAAGCGCCCCCCAACGGCGTTTCGCGCAGCATTAATCTCGGCAGGCTAGGGGATTGGTAGATTTTATTTGCCCACTCTCCAAGGTCTGCGAAGGAGAAAAGATCATTATCCAATGCGCGCCCGCCATTACTTTTCGCACCGGGACGAGAAATATAATAGTCAGGATACCCTGACAAAATGGATAGGGAGAGTGCACCTTTTGACTCTAAAAATTTGAGTGCTTCGGGGCCTTGATCGATGAATGTTGTCAGCAAGGTTTCGTCAATGTCACCATGATTTAGGGAGTCGAAATAGGCCAGAGCATCAT
>CAYQXV010000041.1:2697-17464 GCA_964421675.1 uncultured Caulobacterales bacterium | reverse complement strand
CGCATTGGGATATTCGCGCGCGTCATCTAGCTTATTATGATTGTTCATGATCATATGAACATATCAAAGATGACGGTAAGCCATGGTGGCGGAATTAGAGGCAGGAAACAAGATCTTATGAATAGATTAGACGGAAAGGTAGCACTTGTAACAGGTGCTGCAAAAGGACTTGGTGAAGCTGATGCACGGCTCTTTTCGGCCCATGGTGCGACTGTCATTCTGACCGATGTTGATTGTGAAAATGGCGAACGGGTCGCCCACGAAATTGGGTCTGCTGCCCGGTTCGTGAAACACGATGTGTGCAAGGAAGATGAATGGGAAACATTGATAAAGCAGACCGTGGCTGACTTTGGCGGTGTTCATGTTCTCGTCAACAATGCAGGCGTTGTGGAGCCGGGAACAATTGAGACCCAAACAGCCGAAGAATTTCGTTTTGTTATGGCAGTTAGCGCTGACGGCACATTTTTTGGCTGTAAGCATGCAGTGCCTGCGATGAAAGAATCTGGCGGGGGATCGATAATCAATATGGCATCCATCGCCTCGCTTCAGGGAATGCCTGTTGTTGCTGCCTATAGTGCCGCAAAGGGCGCGGTTGAAGCGTTAACACGAACCGTTGCTATGCACTGCGCACTGAATAAATATAATATTCGCTGTAACTCAGTGCATCCCTCATCAATTATGACGCCTATGGTTAAGGATATTCGCGATAGAATTGTCGAAAAAGGAATGGTGACCCCGCAAAAACTTTCAGAGGCAACGGCCGCAAACAAAATTGGCGAACCCGATGATATTGCCAATACGGTGTTGTTTCTTGCATCCGATGAGTCCAAATTTATCAATGGTGCGCAGATCCGTGTTGATAATGGAATTTCAGTTTTAGCGGGCTCTATACCGGAATAAAAATCTTTGGGGGTATGCCTGTTGGGGCCGCATTTGAACCAGAGGTTTATTTGGGCGCGGTGAAAAAATCTGCACGCGGAACGCCGTTCGGATCATAAACCGGTTCAGAGTGATCAACGCGATATTTTTTGGTTTGCGATCCTAAAATTCCGGCCTTTCCAAGATGCCCCGCCATATCGAGATAGGGTTGTTCGCGAAGGTGAAATGCCAATTGTTCCTCGCCTTCCCATTCTTCAAAAACCTGTATGCGTTGTGGATTAAATGTATCAGCAGTCCAGTCATAGGCAATACAACCGGGCTCATTAAGCGCGGCATCGATAAATGGTTTTGCATCGCGCAATGTACGGTCCCGGTTCTCGGGAGTGACATCAATATAGCCTGCAACAATAATTCTCATTGTTTATATCCTTACGCTGAATTATGTCGATAAACGATAGTATAAATCCGCTGTTGAAAATGCCACTGCCCGTCAATGCGAACCAACTGATCGTTATAAAGGCCTTCGAGGTGTTGCGCTTGCTGACCTGAAGGAACAAGGGTTTCCCTTACATGGGTGCGCAGGGACGCTTTATCGCCGTCCACATTAATCATTCCCGGTGCCGCGAAAAAGCCTACATAGTCGAACGACTCCATGGCCGTTTTCCACATTTTTACAATCGCAGATTTTCCAGATATTACGTTCCCGGGAAGGTGCCACTCGGCATCACTCGCCCATGTCTTGGCCCATGCGGTCTCATCAAAACAATTTACAGCGTCATTATACGTATCAATTAATTCGCGAATGGCTATCCGATCTTCAACGGGCCCAATAAAAGCCATTGCCATGTCTCCAACTGTTGAATTTGCCAAATGCGTTATAAAAATAAAGGCGCGAGTGAACGGTTTCCCCATGCTATCACCCTTGCGGGGAAGATGGGATATCGAGCCGACCATGACTTGTACTAGGTTTCCCTTCCCCCTGATGGGAAGTGCCTTGTGGGGTGGTCTTCAAATTAGTTCCCTTTGAGCCCAAAAACGCCCAACTAATCAGGGAAATTGTGTCAAATGTGACACGGGATTTCACCCAAACAAAATAATAGCGAGACGGCTATATATCCCCTAAAGGAGGCGTGGTATTGCGCACGAAATATCCGCGAGTAACGACCGGTAACAGGACCCAGAATGGCTATCAGAGTTGATAAAAAATACCCCTTTAGAGGCGCGCTTATGAGCGGGGTTTTCCTGAGTGCTTTGCTGTCGAATATTTCAGGCGCTGCGGCACAAAATACGGGCAATGATATTGCGCGGGCGGGTTCTGGCAGGCAGGGCGCTAACGACGAAATTATTGTTACGGCGCAAAAGCGCGCCCAATCGATAAATGATGTCAGCGCGTCCTTGTCGGCGGTCGGAGCGGACGATATTCGCGACAAACAACTTTTCACCCTGGAAGATATTCAGCTTGTTGTGCCCGGCATTACGATCGGTAATGATTTTGCGTTTGCCAAGATTTTTGTCCGCGGGATTGGTCTTAATTCTGCGCTCTCGGGCATTGATCCTTCCGTTGCGTTTCATGTTGACGGCGCGGTTATATCGCAGGCATCTCAGCAATTTGCGTCTTTGTTTGATCTGGAGCGCGTGGAAGCCATACGCGGTCCCCAAGGCACGCTCTATGGGCGTAACGCGACCGGCGGCTCGGTCAATTTAGTGACGGCAAAGCCGACAGATGAATTTGAAGGCTTTACTAATATTACCTTGGGCGGCTCCGATTTTAATCTGATTTTAGACGGCGCTCTGTCCGGGCCAATTACCGATAATGTGCAGGGGCGTGTTTCATTCCGTCATCAAAACCGGGACGGGTTCGGGGTGAATACCGGGACGGGCGATGATATTGATGATGCAAACAAGCTGGGTGTTCGCGCACAGCTGAATTTCGATCTCGCCCCAACCATTTCAAATCTCGTTTCTTTTGAATATTACGAGGAAGATGAGGCCTCGAAATCGTTCAAGTTTTTTGGACCCAGTTTCGATCAATCAACAATCGATGCCCTGCCAGCCATCATTCAAGATCAAGCGGATGCTGGCATATTTACCGCCGAAGAGGTGCCATTATTATTGGCGCAAATTCCTAATCTGGTGACGCTGGCGGGCCCTGATGCATTGCTCAATAGCCGGGATGCGGGCGGCGACCTTACCCCCGTCGGTGATTTGGAAACAATCAGCATAACGAATACATTCCAATGGGATCTGAGTGAATTCCTCACTTTTCGTTCGATTACCAATTACCGGGACGGTGAAAGCATCCTGCAACAGGACTTTGATGTATCCAATCTGGTAAATGGAGTTGAGACGCCAAACTCCTCGACGGTGCAGGGGCAAATCACAGCAAATGAGCAATTTTCGCAAGAAGTGCAATTCTTGTTCAATGCCAATCGGTGGCGCGGACTGATTGGTGGATATTATTTTGATGAAACCGTCGCATCCGATATTCCAATTGGAACGAGTCCGCTCACCATATTCAACACGGTTGATGCCAGATCTTTGGTGGCTGGTGAATTAGCGTTTCTCTTGCCAGAAGTTCGCGTGGATATACTGGGCGATCTCGATATTCAAGCGGGCGCGATTTTCGGAAACTTCACGGTTGATGTCACCGATCAATTCCGCATTAAACTCGGCGCGCGTCAATCCTGGGAAGGGCGCGACATCGTTGTGGATACGATCTTGCCTGGGCCAAACATTATTTTGAACGGGGTTGTTGGCCCGCCAAACAATTTTGATTCACGCAATTATTCTAATTTTTCACCGGAAGCAGGATTTGAATTTGATTTGGGTGAAACCCTTATCTATTTCACTTATTCGCAAGGCTTTAAATCCGGTGCAGCGTCTCTCGTGGATGGAACGCCTGAACTTCTCGATGAAGAAGATATTACCAATTATGAAATTGGTTTTAAGGGCACATATTTGGAAGAGTCTTTGACGCTCGCTATTGCCGGGTTCTATTACAATCTGGAAGGGGCGCAGTTCGACAGAACCAACCTTCAGGCAAATCCGCCATTTTTCTCTACCAGTGTTGAGAATGCCGCCAGTCAGGATGGCCTTGGCATTGAAGTTGAGGGGGTTTGGCGGCTCGCCAATAATTTCCGCATAGACTTCAATGGCACATGGTATGACATTGAGTTTGAGGAATTTATTACCACCAACCCGATTGAGCCTCTTGGCGCATTGGAGGGTTTGGCGGGGCTTGATGTTCGCGAAATTGACCTTGAAGGCAATAGTCCCAGAAACACGCCATCATTCACATTTGGCATTAGAGGAACATATTCCCACGCTCTCGCCAGCGGTGCCTATGCTGATTTATCAATTGGCTATTCTTACAAGGGCGAACAATTTTTTACCGAATTTAATGATCCCCGCCTGCGTGCAGACGATTA
Organism: uncultured Caulobacterales bacterium; assembly: GCA_964421675.1. Classification (GTDB taxonomy): domain Bacteria; phylum Pseudomonadota; class Alphaproteobacteria; order Caulobacterales; family Parvularculaceae; genus CALLPQ01. The sequence goes on along the minus strand of CAYQXV010000041.1, from coordinate 13,157 downwards.
CGGCATTCTTGATGCGAATTTGAAGTATACTTTTCCGAACAATAACCTGTTTGTAAATTTATGGGGCCGTAACCTCACAGATGAATTTGTCGCCTCTGGTGCATTTCCTGTCTCAACCAGCCGCACGATTGGGGGAACATTCCTGCCGCCGCGCCAATATGGCATTACAGTCGGCTACTCATTTTAGAGACTTTTACGAGCAAGTGCGAAAAGCGGGGTCACAATTGCGGTCCATTTCGTATAATAGATAAAGCTCATTGATTATATGATGAGCAGGACCCCTATGACGCCTTCACATGCTAATCCTATCCGCGAGCGGATTGATAATGGGCCGTTGAGTGCTGTTCAGATATTTGTTGTCCTCATCGGGTTTTTCCTGAATTTTGTCGATGGCGTTGACGTGGTGGCTATGTCGGTGGCTGCACCGTCCCTAACCCAGGAATGGGGAATTACCCCAGCGCAAAAGGGGTATATCTTAAGCGCAGCGCTCGTCGGCATGACATTAGGGGCGATGTTTATTGTGCCATTTGCCGATAAGGTTGGCCGGCGCAATATTCTCTTATTTGCGACATTTTTAATTGGCTCGTCCATGATAGTCACGGGACTTATCCCGCAATCGGTCGAGCTTATGATGCTTTTGCGCATGATATCAGGGCTTGGTATTGGCGTTGTTTTCGCCAGCAGCGCGGCCATTGGTACGGAAATCGCGCCGGAGCGATATCGAAACATTGCGGTTACCACAATCATTATGGGCTATCCGTTTGGTGCCATGCTGATCGGGCCATTTGCGAATATCATTATACCCGCGCAAGGCTGGCAGATGTTGTTCATTTATGGCGGCGTGTTCACTCTATTGATGACGGTGGTTGTCTATTTTTTCTTGCCAGAATCGGTCGAGTATTTATCAACGCAAACTCATAATTCTAAAAACGCGCTTGCTGAAATAAATGCAATATTAGTGCGGATGAAACGATCCCCGCTCGATCGCTTGCCAATTGCCGATAAGAGCGATTTGAAAGTCGCAAGTGTTGGAAGTTTGTTTGCCAAGGGATTTGCATGGCAGACAGCTGGGTTGTGGGTTGTATATTTTCTCGGATTTTTATCGGTATATTTCCTCTTGTCCTGGGTGCCGACACTTTTTGTCGACAGCGGGTATTCCAGGGCTGAAGGCATTAGAGCGCTGACCATCAATAATATGGGGGCGGTCCTTGGTATCTTAGTCATTGGTCTTACGGCGACGCGAATTAAATTGGCAAAACCGGTATCATTGTTTTTCATCAGTGCAGGGGTGTTTTTGGCGGCAATATTTTTCTTTAAACCGCAAAATTTGCTGATTTTGAATGCGCTCATCTTTCTGGTCGGTTTTATGCAGCAGGGTGCGTTCACCGCAATGTATGCCCTTGCCGCACGGGTCTATCCGACGACGATTAGAGCGACGGGAATTGGTTGGTCCGCCGGGCTAGGGCGCACCGGCGCTATCGTTTCCCCGATTGTCGCGGGTTATCTCGTCGGCGCTGGATGGTCTATGTATAGTCTGTTTTTACTGTTTGGCATTCCATTGATAATCGCGGGCGTGATCGTAATTTTTTACCGCCACTAAAAATGCTGCGAGTGTGTACTGATTATGATTCAAACTGTGATAGGATGTGAGTTGGTGGTTTTCGGTATGGTGAACCCAATTGGATAAAGTGCCCTATGATAAAGTCTGAACTGAATGTAGCGATTTTTGGTGCCGGATCGGTTGGGTGCTATTTAGGCGGTCAATTGGCAGGTGCGGGCGCCTTGGTGCAGTTTGTCGGGCGCGAGCGTTTTAAACAGGCACTGGATCAAAATGGATTGAATCTAACCCATTATCTTCGTGCTCCTATCATTATTCCCAGAGATAAATTTCAATTCAATCTTAACCTCGATACAGCGTCGCCAATAGACATTGTTCTTGTTACCGTGAAATCACAAGATACTGAGGAGGCAGGGACGTTACTTGCGAAGTCATTGAGCAAGGATACATTGATTATCAGTTTCCAAAATGGCGTTGGAAATGCAGACCGACTTCGCAAAGTGATGGCTGGGTTTAAGGTCTTAACAGGGATGGTACCGTTTAATGTGACCAGCAAGAAAGCTGGGTATTTTCATTGCGGAACAGAGGGCGATCTTATTCTTGAGCGTGATGATACAAATTTATCGCGCCAACTGGCCGCGTGCTTTGATAAGGCGGGGCAAGCGTGCCTGGTGAGCGATGATATTAAGGCGGTTCAGTGGGGGAAGTTACTTGTTAATTTGAATAATGGCATGAACACGCTCAGCGGTGTGCCGCTTAAGACTGGCTTGGTGCAACGCGATTACCGTAAGGCCATGGCGTTGATGATTGAGGAAGCTTTATCGGTTGTGCAAAAGGTGGGGATTGTCCCTGCGAAATTTGGCAAATCGTCTGCGCAATCCATGATAAAAATATTGCGCTTGCCCAATTTTTTATATCAGCCAATCATGGACCGTGTTTTAAAAATTGATGAGACCGCAAGATCGTCAATGCTCGATGATTTGGAGTTAGGCCGCACATCGGAAATTGACTATTTGCAAGGCGAGATTGTTCGTCTTGCGGCCAGTTCAGGTCAAAAAGCGCCCATCAATCAGATTATATTAGAGCGTGTGCACGAAGCATTCCGGCAAGGTGTCTCGCCAATGATGACCGGCAGTGAAATTTTAGCGGTAATCCGCAACGCTCAATAATTAGTCTAATTGTCGATGAACAGCGCTGCATGCCCCCATGCATCGCCGGTTTGGCCATGGGGCCAGTCTTGATTGCGCAACGATATATATCCCTTTCGGGTTTTCGCAAAAAGCCCGCTGCCATCACGTCCGCTAAACGCGGGGTCAAAGCCGAGCGAGCCGGTATTTTCATCAAATCGCAGCATGAAAAATCCCTGTTCGCCGCCAAGTTCCGCGCCCAAAATAAGTCGGTTACTTAATGGGTCCTTTGCAAGCCAATGGGGACGAAATGCTTTGGGTGTGCGCAATTTGAAAACCTGTTCGGGAGCGCCGGGATTGGTTATATCAAAAACAACAACCGCATTCATATGTCCAACCGGTTGCACCCAATACTGATTAATTCGCAGCGGAATACCGCAGGCCCCTCTAATGGTATTTTTGCTCTCGGATTCTTTCGTTTTTAGAGCATGCACCATTTTAAGCTCAGGCTTATCAGAAGCAATATTAGAAAGATGATAAAAGGCGCAGCCATATGAGTTTAAGAAAACGGACCCATCATCGAGAATACGCGGTCCAAAGCCCGCAGCTTGTGATCCTTCAATTGCTTTACCATTTTTAAGACGCCCTACGGGGAGTTCGATCGTGTGCAATAGGGACAGGTCTGAATATTTATATATTTGCACAACATCGGCCCATGATCGTTCCATCATGGGCGCGCTTGTGACAACCAGACGGTCTTTCTCAGGCAATAAGGCAAAAGCATAAGGGCGAATGGCTTTTTGACTGCCCGCGACGGCGGCAGAGGCCGTGCGCAGTAACTCGCCGTCATTATTATATTCGGCAATGCCGCCATGATTTCCCGGTGATGTTGCCTCACTCGGGTCGGGGCTGTCTCCTTCACTGCGTAAAAATCCAACCAAACGGTTTCCTTCCGGTGTGCGTGTATAATCATGGGGAAAGCGCAAGGGCGCAGGCGGTTTAAACATTTTTTCGATTGCAATATTTTGCGGATCAGAAACATCCACCAGCATACTCAACTCGTGGTGATGGGCATTCATAAAAATCGCCTCACCCTTTGGCGGGGCCACATATTCCATATGGTGTGGCATTGAGGCTTTGTGCCCAATCGCGAGGGATGAAACTGGCGTTCCTCTTGTTTCGCTCGACGGGTCCACATCCATGATCATGACAAAATCAGAATCTTGTTCATCTTGATCCCCGGCGAACACAACCAGATAGGGCGATGCGGGCTGATCTGCACCGTCCGCTGTGCCGTATTTGTTTTTATCCTGGCTGCACCCCAGTAAAATTAGGGCGAATAGGCCACAGAGAATGATTTTCGGTGCGGCGTGAAAGGGTCCGGTACGATAAGATGACATCATTATAAATCTCGAATGCGAAAAGAAATTGTCGTTTCACTATGTTTAGTGATCATTCTGGCAAAAAGCAAAAATGGGGCGTGGGTTCACCGTGCAGAAAGTCTTCGGGGAATTGCGCTTACCCCGTTAGGCGTTGTTGGAGATATCGCTTTTGAAAATATTGCGCGGGCGCTGTGCGGATCGGCGATCTTCCAAGCAGTTTGAGAATATGATTTTGCCGTTGCAAAACATCATTGGCAAAATTTTCTGTTTTGGGGGCGGGCGGATTGTTCATACAAAAATGGCAAAATACTGCCAGCTCTGCATATATTTGCTGAATGTGTTTTTGCCTGCCACTGTCCTCCGGACGGCTTTGCGCGTGTTGACGGTGATATTCTTGCTCAATAAAGCAATTCAATTCTTCCGTCGCCAGCGCATATTCATACCATTGTTCGGGATTGTCCACATAAGCCTGCATGGGGCTATTTGCAGAATCCGCTTTGTTTGATGCAGGTGATAGGTCAGTGTTGGCGGCGTTAAGGTCGACACAAAATTCCAGAAATTCCATAATTTTGCGCGGGCTGCCCGCACAAGCCATCTCGTTCGGAGACATAAAAATAGAATTTTCATCCGCATAGGAATATAATTCACTCGCCGATATTTCGCCATTTCCACTGATTGCTTGATGGCCTTCTCTAATCATGGAACGGCAAATCATAAAAATCCCGGAGATAAATTGATATTGACTTGCAAGGGCATCAGAAACCGGGGAGGGGGATTGCGGGCGAGCCGCGTTCTTTTGTCGTTGTTGGTAAGCAATGAGGCCAATGCTCGCTTTGGAGATAAGATATAAATCCCAAATGCCGGGTTTTTTTTCCGGGTTGGCGCTATGAGCACGGGCCATATGATATTGCCCGACGGCACCGGTTATCTGGAGGGCCTCGTCAAAGTTTGCCATGGCAATACGCAATGCCGACATATTAATTGAGTGGCCAGCCCGAGACCCATCATATTTGCAAATGATCGTGTCGGCGGGAACGTGGCGGTTCAATAAAAACGGCCGGGTATTCTCTTCGCCAAGTTGGCGCCCACTATCCGAGGTTAGGGCCGAAACACCGCGCCAGAGCCCATATTGGGTCTCCATAAAAGGAGAATTCCAGGGTTTGGTCGCCAGATGTGCGATTAATGATTTTATCGCCGTGCGCATTCAAAATATCCAAATTTCCTTGCCGAACCCAATTGGTGTTTTCCTACCATTATCTGTATGAACAAGACTACACAATGGCTGACAATAACGGGCGCTATTTGCGCATGAAATTTGCAAAATTTCGTATACAAACCGGAAAGAGTAAATCTTAGGGACCCTTAGTGAGCATAAATGGCACATTCTGACCCATCACTCAGCTGGAACTGCGTGCCGCTCACAAGGCAGGCCATTCAAGACATAGAGCAGGCTTGGTTAGACCTTGCGGCGCAGGCGGAGGAACAAAATGTCTATTTGTTCCCGTGGTATATTGAGGCCTCGCTGGAGCTGTTACGGGACAATGCTCCGCAGCTTGTGACCATTTATCACGATAAATTACTGATCGGCCTGTTTATCGTTGAGAGCGATTTTGGATTTGCAAAACTGCCTTTGTCATTTTATCGAACGTCAAATCACCTCAATCAGTTTTTAGGCACGCCGTTGGTGCGCAAAGACTATCTGCAACAATTTGCAAACGGAATATTCCAGTGGATTGATCAATGCTCGAAGATAAAATGTTTTTTATATTTCACATCATTTACTGGCGACACTGCTTTGTTCCACACCATTGAGAAAATGGCGCAAGACCAAGGCCGGTCGCTGGCAGTCTATAACCGACAGTCGCGCGCAGCCATTCACTCTTTGCAGCAGTCAGAAAACCAGGAAAACGATCATCTCAGCGCCAGTCGTCGCAAAAGTTTAAGACGCATTCAAAATAAGCTGGAAGCAAGTGACGTGAAGATTGAACCTCTTGAGCAGGAAGCAGATTTGAGCGAATGGTTGCAAGGGTTCATTGAACTTGAACATCAAGGTTGGAAAGGTAAGCAGGGAACTTCAATCCAATCTAGCGCCGCAGACCTTAGTTTTTATCAAAATATGATTCCGCAAGCGTTCGGCAACAAGGCGCTTAACTTTTTCCGGCTCACGCTGGACGGAAAGCCCATCGCCTATACGCTAGATTTTATAAATGGGCCGTTCGTTTACTGTCACAAATCCACCTATGACGAGCAGTTCAAAACGCTGTCGCCGGGTGTCTATATGGAATATAAAACCCTGCTTCACTATCGCAACAATAGTACCCCATACCGAGTGGACTCTTGTTCTGCGTCTGATAATAGTCTGCTGAATGAGTTATGGCCGGACAGTAAATCTATTATCAGTCTTGCGATCGGGCGTAAGGGTTTATTATTTGAAAAACAGTTTCAGTTGGCGGCTACCTTAAAAAACAGGCCTTAAAAAGCGGGCACGAGAAAAATGAATCAATCCAATAAAAAAAATGGAACAATCGCTGAAGCAACGCCTTCGCACCTCGATGCGATGATAAAGATTTTTCAGGCAGGGCAATATCAACATGTTGAGATGGTACCAGATATTTTCTGTGACCCTGACAATCCCGATGAAATAGGGGCTTACATACAAGGCTATTTTAAACCGAGAAATCCATTCCATTCGCGCAGGAAATTTGCTGTTGGTTGGTTTGTGGATGGAGAGCTTGGCGGCTATTTATTATATCAACTTTATTCCAGCTCAGATATTTTCTTTGGAAAGAATAGATGGGTGTGTTTTGTCAGCGATATTGCAATTTCCCCCGATCACCAATCCAAGGGCGGTGCGACACAATTGATGGATTATCTCGTCACAGAAAAGGCTGGACCACTTAAAAATTGCATCATTTCTGGCCAGGTCTGGAAAGGTAACGATGCGTCCTCTGGCTTGTTTCGCAAGTTTGGTTTTGACGTTCGCTCGGAAAATTTTTTCAAAATTATCAAATAGTGTTTTCAACGACTGAGCGTTCCATCCTGTGGGGCGGGGATTGTCTCTTGTCGAATCATTTTGGTTTCGATACTTGATTATAAACTCAGAGAATAAAATCTGAACCATCGTCGAAGATAAGTCGTTCAATACCGGTCAATGTATCGGTGCCATCAGGCCCTTGAACTATGGTTACGGACGCTGACGTTTGAATCGTATAATCGGCAATACCGCCGGTGAACCGTGCAATATCGATATCACCATTCCCATTGATAATGTCATTGCCGGGTCCGCCGCGCAGCACATCATTTCCATCGCCGCCGTTCAATGTGTCTGCACCAAATTCACCAAACAACACATCATTGCCAAGCCCGCCATCGAGAATATCGTCGCCAATACTACCAAACAGTTGGTCAATGCCGCCCCCGCCCAGCAAAACATCATTCCCGTCATTACCAATGAGTGTGTCGTTACTCGCACCGCCATCTAAACGGTCATTTGCGCCGCCGCCCCGTAACAGGTCGTCATTCCCGCCGCCAAGAAGAGTATCGTTCCCATTGCCGCCGTCTAGTGTGTCATTACCTGTATCGCCAAACAAACTATCAGCACCATTCTCGCCCAAGATGGCATCATTTCCAGAACCACCACGCACACTGTCATTACCAACACTGCCAAAAAGTGTGTCGTTGCCGCTGCCGCCATTAATGGTGTCATTATTATTTGCGCCGATCAGCCGGTCAGCGCCATTCCCGCCATTTAGCGTATCGTTTCCATCATCGCCGATTAAAGTATCATTGCCGTCGTTGCCATTGAGCAGGTCATTATCGGCGCCGCCATTGATAAGATCGTTACCAACATTGCCGTTCAGCGTATCGCTCGCAACGTCGCCAAAAAGGCGGTCATTGCCTTCATCGCCGCTAATTAAATCGTTGCCTCGTCCGCCAAAGAGCGTATCTAGGCCAGTCCCGCCATTGAGGACATCGGCGCCATTTTCTCCGCGAATGACATCATTGCCGCTATTACCGGCAATTGTGTCGTTTCCGATACTTCCAAATAGTCTATCAGACCCATTGCCGCCAAAAATAACATCATTGCCAATTGCACCGATGATCGTGTCATTTCCATCGTCGCCGGTGAGGCTGTCATTACCCTGATCACCTATAAGGCTATCATTACCATCATTGCCAAAGATTGTGTCATTTCCCGTTGCACCGCGAACAGTATCATTTCCGCCTAGACCTTGATAACTGTCAGCACCGCCTAATAGGTTTTCGACATCAGCAGTTTCAAATCCAAATAAAGTGTTTGCACCGCTATCAGCTTCAAATACGGGAATACCGAGATCTTGAAATATTGCGATGTTAACAGCGCTCAAAAATAATCGTTGTCCCGTTGCTATGCGGGCTTCTAATACGTCTGTGAAATTGCCAATAGTGTGGCTAGGATTGGGAGATGTTAACGGGACGGGTCCGCCATATTCAGCAACCGCATTGGCACCCGTAAAAAAGAAACTCGTTGTACCATTCGCATTTATAACTTCGTCCACCAACAGATCAAATGTTGATCGATCAGTATTATCTCGGTCTAAAAAGGAGAGAAATCCAAACCCGTGCGCAAGTTCATGGACCAATGTTGTAAACAGATCGACGCGTCCAAAGGGAACATTGCCATTTGATAAATCGCCAAGAAAAAAGGAATTGTTTTCAATTCGATCTCGGTTGATCGTAATGAAAATATCGCCGCGTGTTCCATTTCGGTCGATACCATCTCTTATCTCGATGATGGTGCCGGGCTCGAAAATATTTAATCCATTTTCCCTGCGGTCAAAAAATAGTGTCGGGCCGGCACTTGCAAGTGTGGTGTTTCCGAGGCTTTCAAAATCGATTTCTAGGTCGATACTGGCAGTGCCCAGATCAAGATATCTGGCCCAATGATCGCCCGCTGCTTGCGCGACTGTGCGCACTGCATTTAGCTGAGCGGTTGTTAATCCTGCGGTATTGCCCACGAAAGATATAGTAAACATAAAACCGTCCCTGTTGACCCTAAAACCTCTACTCGCTTGGCAGAGAGACCTTAGCAATTTGCTGTGGCTATTCTATAAAAAAGACAATGGCTTAGTTTCACGTTAAACCAAATGAAGAATTCGTCACAATTGCACTAAGGCTGAACCGGGCAATCATCCTGGAAGTGATGTTCTTCGGAGTAAATCGAATTAGCGATAATTTTCTTAAAATTTAAGAAAATGTCTTCTTTGCAAGTTCGTATACTTTGTAATCCGATTGTACCAATTCATCCATTGCCATCAATGTTTTGTTATTAGGTGTTTGCATTTCAATGGGGCGCATATTGGGATTTTGGTTCATAAGATCCTTCAAAACTTGTTTTTTCTCAATTTTTTCAGGAGCAATTTTTCCCAATTTCTCTGCTAATGTGTTTATTGACTGGCTATAGTTTTCAATAAATCCGATAAAATAGAAGGTCATGATATTGGCAAGCGCTTGCTCCGTCATCGCCTCTAAATTGTTATTATTTCTGAACTGACTATCTTTGGGCAGGGCAATGCCTTGAGGAATGTTGGAGAAGTAGCGCGCCATAGAATTGTTGATCGCTGGATGGTTTCTGATTTCATCTCGCGTGAAATATTCATCAATATTGTACTGATTTGCCCAACGCGCTAATTGTAAATTTTGCTGATTGATAACTTGTTCAGTATGCGCTCTATGGAAGTTATACAGAGAAATTAGGCGCTTTTTGGGATCTCGTAGGAATGAGATCATCCTTTTATGACCCGGAATGAGCTGGGTTGAATAATAATCATAGTGCCCAGAGAAAACAATTTTACTGGCGAGACCCGCAATTGAATTAAAGTATAGCCCGTTATGGCGTTCATTGTGCACCATCGTTTTCCCATACCAGCTAGTAAGGGTGTCATGTAAGGTTGTTCCGCCACATTTGGGGATGTGCAGGAATACGACTCTTTCCTGCTCAAGAGGCAGCATTTGCGAGGAGACATGAAGACGAAATTGGCGAAGAAATTTATCAAGAAACTCTGGAGAGAGACAAATTTTTGTGATGAAATCCGTTGCATCACCGCCAATGTTATTTTTAACAGCGTTTTCACCTGGCGCACGCGCCAGCAGTTTTCTGAAGGATTGCTCAATATCCGCTCGCGTTATGCTCATATCAGATCAATGCCTTTATCGAAGGATGGATTATTCAATCGACGAAAATATTGTTTTTAATCGCTCTTCGTAACGCCTAGAGATTGCGTTGGGAGAGAAGTTTTCTTGAACGTTTTGATGTGCGCGTTGAACCTTTGCTTCGCGCTCTGCGTTATTGTCGTAGACATTGCGCATTTGCTCGATAGCGCTGTCCAGGCGAGGATCTGCCCATTTCTGGCC
>CAYQXV010000041.1:0-2597 GCA_964421675.1 uncultured Caulobacterales bacterium | reverse complement strand
TCATTGCCTTCAAAAGCTTGGGTAAAGGCTTCTAACAATCCGAGAGGATTTTTTCTTTGTACGAATGAAAATGAATCAAAGGCCGCCAGGAAAACAAATTCATCGCCTTTGAGACGGAACCGCGATTCAACAAAATTGCGGGCATCTTTGCGATCCAGATTCGGCAAATCTTCAAAACACATACCGACATTAGTAACGGGGATTTTTGTTTCTTTTTGATAAATCTCAACCCCATATTCGCCTGATACCCAAACCTCATCGAGAATATCGAGCGCAAGATAATGGCACTCTGCGGGCGTATCCAATTCCCAGAAGAAATAACCAATATTATACGCGCCGGTGAAGACATCCGGCGCGTAGGCCATCACTAGAGGAATGGATTCAGCATTGAGGTGAATCAAATTTACTTTGGCATGTTTGAATTCCGATAAGGCGCCAACATTGCTAAACCCTTCTGGCGCCGGGTTATCCAATCCAAAATCAACGAAATTACAGTTAAATTTTGTAAGGTCCATGGCTGAACCGGACAGGCGTGTTGCCTGCCCAAGCCCGGAGGCTTTTTCAAATGGACCTATGACTTGAACATCAACTTTTGTCTCATCAATGGGGGTATGCAGCATGGCGGCTTCAAGGCGGTCGCCTTCACGGGTAAAGGTTGCGAAAGACGCATTTTTCAAATCAAATCCACAATCTTTCATGATGGTTACATAGTCATCATAAGAAATATTATCGAACGCATCTTCGATGTTCGAGAATATCGTTACATATTTGGTGAAGAGGTTTTGTTGATTGCCGTGACTAGTAAACATTGCCTTGATGGATTCGTCTGGCAAATAACGTAAGTAGTCGGGGCGCTCGACAGCCAGCAACAATAAAACAACGGTTAAAAGATTGCGGTGTACCAGTTTTTTGAGTTCCATTCCCTTTGCGGCTTCGCACTCCCGGAAGAACTGCAGCATAAACATGGAAATGGGTACGTCTTGTCCGACAAAATCACCAGGGATAGCCCGCAATGTATCCGCCATATAATTTGGAACTAGACAATCTTCCAATTTCAAGGTCGGCGTTTTGTGAATGCTCCACCAATAGCTGATCGCGGAAAAGCTATTTTTGTCATTGAGGCGCATTCCGCCCATCATTTCCGGGTTTTCGATTACGCTCGCCCAACATGCATTGCTCAGAGAGTGCTTCACACCGCCAATTGTGATTGGCTTATTGAGATATTCTAACTCTTCTCGAGACAATGGAATTCGTCCACCGCGGTTTTGTGCGTAGGTCGTGATGTACCATTGCAAATAATGACTAATATCTTCGGCGGAGTTTTCCAGGTCAAACTGTCTATCTTTTTTCAATCTCTTTGCGGTAAAATCTAGATAAGGGGAAAGCTTGAGCGGCATATCATCTGCTGCCTTTGCGCGCTTGCCGTCTTTTTCAAAAAGAGTGGTATAAATCGGATCTTCCGGATTGCGTCTTCTGTTTAAAGTGCCTTTTTCGAGGCGTTCATAGAGGTTTAAAAAACTTAAAACCTGGCCAAAAACGAGTGTTTGTAGACTAACAACCAGAGAATCTGTTTCTGGCAGAAGTCTGTCATCGAATTCATATGTGCCAATAATTATTGGATCTTCGTCAAATGTCTGAACGGTTAATTTTCCGCCCTTGCTTTTCAAAACATCTACGATGTTTTTTGTGAAAGGAATTGAAAACCCATGTTTGCCGTCACCAAAACCAGAAGATTTTAAATCTTCACGCAATGTATTAGCCCGGGTTGTTAAGATGAGTTCGTCTTCGACATAAAAACCAAGCTTAACGCGTTGTGACAAAGCCTTTGTATCTAAAGCCCAACCGAAAAGATTGTCTTCTTTGAACCCGTCTATTTGCCCACGAATTGAAATGGGAGAAATAGAGTCGGATTTATTTTCACGATAATGTTGGACGATTTTGTTCACATTCTGTGTCCCAATTTCAAATTCTTCATCATCTTCCACATGGACCGACAATATCATGTCATCTGTTTTGATGGTGTCGAGCATCTCTTTTGTTAATTCAAATTCAAAGCCGTGCCGGCCGTCTTTAAGGCCGGCGCTTTGTAAATCTCGGCGCATAATATCGGCGGAAGTTGTCCCCAATATGGTGCCAGCATTTTTGACAGTGATATTTAGGGGGCGATCAACATCGCGTTGATCGACAATCCAGCCTAATATTTTACCATCGTGAATACGATCTACACTTCCGCGAAAGTGAGACTCTTCGCGCGCGGCTTTCTTTAAGCTGCCAATTCGTTTTTCTTGTTCGATTGTCTCGGAAAAGTCATATGCGCCAATTTCAGTTTCCGGATCATTTTTGGGCACCAAGGTTAAGACTGGTCCCTCACTTTCAATCGTATCCAGCAGCGATAAGGTAAGATCCAAAACAAAGCCATGATTGGTGGAATCAAGTCCCGCGCTTACCAGATCATCGCGGTGTTGATCGGCAGTAAATGCGGCAATGACATTTGCGCCTGCGCGCAATTCAACCTCGACGCTCATTTCTGGGGTCTCAGTGCTCATGACCCAGCCGCGAAATGTGTTTGCGATGACCCCGTCGACGCTACCTTTAAA
>CAYQXV010000040.1:19424-26405 GCA_964421675.1 uncultured Caulobacterales bacterium | reverse complement strand
AAACGACTCGGGCACCGCGCGGCGACGTGATTTATAAAAATGCATCCGGGCAGACCGTATTGCGAATCGCATCTTATGGCGGTGCAACCGTGTGGTGGCCTGGCGATAGCGAAGCGCGTGCCGCCTCTAAATCCTTCTCCGATCGTCAATTTTTAGCGCTTCGCGCCACCAGCCGAGAGGCGATTGCACGCCGCGTTGAAGCCGCGACTACAATTTTGAGCGAAAAAACCGGGGCCGCCATATCATTTGATATTGGATCGGCCGCCGCCGTGACAAACCAACCGGCCCCAGTTCCGCAATTGTCGCCGGAGAGTTTTGGCGGCGATGTTGGGGTTGGTGAGGCAGAAGATGAGCCGGCGGAAGAAGAATTAGCAGCTTTTTCAGTTCTTGCGGATAGCGTTGTCGTAACGTCAAAGGGAATGGCGAATGTGGCCAACGATGCAACGGGCGCGCGCGTTTTGGGATCAAGGGTTCGTGCGGTTCGCTTTGTTGAAGATGAGGCTGCCTCGGTTACCCTTGATAATGGCGTGCTCATTATTAGGTATAATTCTGCAAGCGGGCTTGAAGGTCGTCCCTCTTCGGCGACAATTAGTCAGTTTTTGGAGAATAATCTTTAATAAATTATCTCGGTGTGCCCATTTAAGGGCCGCAATACTGCCTCATTAGGTGCTTAGGAACATCACATGGTTACGCAGAAACATCATTTTGGCATTTCACGGATCGCAGCTCTTTTGGGACTGCTTGCTTGTGTTGGTGTGCCAATGGTGTCGGCGGCTTATGCGACCCAGCCCTTGAGAACCTTGCGCGCGCGCGAAGCGGCAGAACGTGAACTTGACCAAGAGGCCGGGTTTACCGGTAAGGTTTGCGGAACTTCCATCAGCACCCGCATCGATTGGGCGACAGCAGCTGACTGGCCGGAGAATGCAAATATTGCAAAAGCTTGCGACGGTGCACTGGGCGCGCTAGAGGCGATTTGCCGATCTGATCGCTCACGCGGAAGCCGCATTACAAGCTTTGTTTGTTCCGGTGATGGATCGGGTCCGGATCTTTCCGGGAGTACACTCTATTATGGTGCGACGCCTGGACAGAGTGGGTTTGATGAAACCAAATCATTCCTGGAAGGTGAGCTTTAACGCTCACTAAGTTGCTTGATAAAGAATATCAGGAACTTGCATCAATCAGAAATATCAGTACACAAATTAATTTGTAACGCGCTCAAGTGAATATCCTTTTGCGCGCAGCATTGCGATTACGGATTGATCGCCGACAAGGTGGCCAGCGCCAACAGCAACCAAAATAGTGCCTGACCCTTCCATCAACTGTTCGAGTTTTTGCACCCAATTTTTATTACGATTGACCAGAAGAACGTCGTGCACTTCCGGCGAGCTATCTCGCAAGCTTTCATTGATTAGTTGATCCATTTTCTCTTCGTCCCCAAGACGCCAAGCATGGAAGAGCGTTTCGAAATCATCACTCGCATTATCCCAATCATCAATGGTTGTGTTCAACAGGGCAATTTCAGTCTCTTTGGATAAATTGGCAAAGAACCCAATTTGCTCTGCGGCGGTCTCAAAATATTGTAAAGGCCGCCCGCTTGCTTTGATCTCAATGGCGAGATTTGCATCGACCCCTGATGCAGGATCAAATCCTTGATTGATAATGAACTGCGCTGTGATCGTGATAAACGCATTCCACGGGCGCATGGCGTCAATCGCTTTTTCAGAAACGGACAAGCTTTTGGCAATTTCGCGCAGTTTCTTCGCGCGATCGCGATCAAGCATGTCAAACAAAGAGACGCCGCGTTTGTTAAATCCTTCAATCAACATGGCCCGAAGCATCAGTCCCTGTCCCTCGGGTGAGTCAACATCGGCTTCTAAAAACACCGATTCAGCGTCTGCGATAGCCCGTTTTACCGGCGGCGATCGCCAGTCCAATTCTGGAGGTAAAATATGATAGGTGCCAAGGAACCAGATGGTGCTGTTCTCATCTGTCATTTTCCATAAAATAGGCGTGGCAGTTGCGGCGTCCTTGATCCCTGTTTCCTGCGAGGGATCTGATTGTTCCGCGATGGCAGCTGGTTGGCCTTGGAACGCGAGGATGGCGATCAGCATCAACAGATAATTTTTCATTCCGAATTCCTTACAAATCGAGGGCAACCAACACCATGGCTTGCGCTAAGATCATCAATCTTGATCTTAAGTGATTTTATCCCAGAACCGAATGGAAAAAGCCTTAAGGGCCGATTGATCCTAACGCCGAGCTTACCAGCGCGCCCGCCGGAAATCGACAAAACCCTTGAGATTTAGGCGTGTCTCCCTTACTGACTATCCCAATTGGTTCCTTAGCTCAGCTGGATAGAGCGCTGCCCTCCGAAGGCAGAGGCCAGAGGTTCGAATCCTCTAGGAACCGCCATTGCCTCCCGGAACTAGTAGCTCCTCAGTCAGCGGCGTATTTCATAACTGTCGTAAATCGTTCAAGGCGATCACTTGAGCAGTCGTCTTATGGGTGGGCAATAAGCAAAACTACACCGCGTTTTGCCACATCGGCCTACCACATCGAAGTTGATATGCTTCCACAATGTGGGAAATCCAAGGAGGCAAACGATGAGTATAATATTGAAGTACGTGATTTTTATTTTCGGGATTACCTGTATCGGTATATCGCTGCTTCACATATTGATCGGGCCATCCGCGATTCCGGGTTCAGTGCCTGTCAATGCGACGATGGATAGCGAAGACCGCTTTTACGCGACCTTATTCCTTGGCTTCGGTGCCGCGCTAACTTGGTGCAGCCAAGATTTACGGAACAGAGGCATGGTGTTAAAAGTGTTATTGTTAGTCTTCTTTCTCGGGGGAGTAGCAAGAGCAATATCCGCGCTGCAAGTAGGATTGCCGAACACTTTTTTCCAGTTAATGTGGGTACTCGAACTCACTTTGCCTCCACTGCTTTGGATTTGGTATAAACGCGCAATCAAAGTCGACTAGATGTGTCGTTTTAGTTCCTCGATGCAATTTTCTATGTCTGATTTCTCAATCCGCCATGACGAAACGCTAAGCCTGAAGGCAGGCCTTCCCTCCCATATTGTAGGCCCGAACCAAACTTTACCATTAGATTGCACAGCCTTGATGAAGGCGAGGGTGTGTTCATCATCTTCAAGTCTGCACAATATTTGATTGAGAACAACGCGGTTTAGAACCGTAATTCCGGCCTTCTTACATCCTGCGGCAAGCTCAGTGGTTCGCTCGCAATATTGATCAACGAGTTTTTCTATACCCTCACGCCCCAGAGAATGCATTACGGCCCAAAAGCCTAGTCCGCGGGCTTTGCGTGAAAACTCCAAGGTCAGGTTCTTTTGTGCATCAGCTTCACTATGGGAATAGACCGCATCTGCATTGAGTGTTTGGGCAAGTGCCGTTTTATCGCGGCATATAGCAACCGCACTATCATAAGGCGTGTTTAGCCATTTGTGGCCATCCGTTGTCCAGCTATCTGCAAGATCAACATCTTTTGTAAGATGTACAAATTTCTTTGAGGCCCTCGCCCACAAGCCAAAAGCACCATCAACATGAACCCACGCGCCAGCCTTTTTAGCTTTGGGAATAATTGAGGCAAAGTCGTCAAACTCTCCTGTGTTCACTTCACCCGCTTGCAAACATAAGATTGTTTGCGCGTCTAAGAGGGGAAGCTTATCGACGATAATGCGCCCATGGGCATCGGCCGGTGCGTAGATGATATTATCTAAACCGAACCCCAATAGCTTCAGGGCTTTGATAATTGTAATATGGGTTTTTTTGGAGACGATGACGCGAATTGTTGGCGCATTCGTCAATCCTTTTTGATCCAAATCCCATCCCAGATTTTTCAACAATGTCCTACGCGCTGTACCAAAGCAAGATAGTCCGCATGCTGTTGCACTTGTTCCAAAACCCACTCCGGAATTTTCCGGTAGGTCCAATATATCTAACAACCATTTTCCGGCTGTCTTTTCTATACTCGCCATTACAGGGGAATTTGTATGAGAAGATGCGCACTGATCCCAGGCCGCGGCCAACCGATCTGCGGCTGCGGCAACAGGCAAAACAGCTCCAATGACAAACCCATAATAGTTGGGTCCATTCGATGTAACCGTGGCGGGCGTTCCAATATCGTCAAGTATGGCTAATGTTTCACAAGCCGGCGTTGAGCCCAAAGGCAATTCGCCAGACAAGGCTGACAATCCCATTATTGCTTCTGGGGTAGGGAAAGCGCGTCTAGTTTTCACGGTTTCCAGGTAAGCATGTGCGCGCTTATCAGCGTCCGCTAATAGTGAGAGTTCTGTTTCTACTTTGTTTTTCATAATTTTATATAGGTTTTGCTAAATGCTTCAGGGCTGTTTTAATGGCTGCGTCGTCACGCTTGTTGGTGGAGTGCGAGGATGTTACGCTAAGGTGGACAGTGCACGTATTTATACTGAATTCCATATTGGGCGAATTTTAGTTTTTTGAACCATATAAAATATCGGGATTTTGAATGAGTAAGCTTTTCCGACCCGCTTTCGCTGCATGGATTATGTCTTGGGCGGTGACCACCTTTGTTTCGGCTGCTTTTCGCACAGATCCTGTTGAGGCGAGCGTCATGGATTGGCTGGCGCAATGGTTTGCAACCGCCGATGCCGTTCCTCCCTTTGCCAAAATTGCATTTGGTAGCATGCTCGCTGCCGGTTTCTGGATATTGGGAAAGGTCTCAATGCCGATATTGGGCACATTCCTTTGTTTAGCGGCGCTCGTCGTAGGCGCGTTCTTTCTGGCGACCACAATTTTCCCCTTAGGGTACTATGAGGCATTCTCGGCTGTTTCTTTTTGGTCGGAGCATTTTTTAGCGGCGATTCTTGGCGCTAGCGTTGGTTTTCTCGCGCTTTACCGAGGCCGTGCAAAGGCAATATCCGGGCAAGGATAGCGCCGCTATCTCTTTAACTAACGCTGCACTACGCGACGTTTAACGACGAACCGTTTCGATTGGCGATATGCCGGGAAAATTCGCGTTCGATCTTTACCATGACCCCCGCCCGCGATCACGAGATGTTAAGCCTACCGGAATAATCTCAGCCTTACCAATAATTGTATAATGAGAACCATTTGCAACTGTTGGGTATTTTTTGAGGGGGAGAGGCGCGCTCTTTGTCGCATTCTCTAAAATTGACGGCAAAATGTGGTTATTTGGAACTGTGCAAGGCCCATGTCTGCCTTTACAAGACGCTCCCCGCATGCTCAGGAACATTGCATGAATTACGAAGATTTTTTTAAGAGCCAACTCAAGGATCTGCGCGAGGAAGGCAATTATCGGGTTTTTACCGATATTCGGCGCCAAGCCGGGGCTTTTCCTGCTGCGACCCATTATTCTGAGGCTGGGCTAAAAGACATTACTGTCTGGTGCTCCAATGATTATCTGGGCATGGGCCAGCATCCAGATGTCCTGTCTGCCATGCACAATGCAATTGAAGAGTGCGGGGCGGGCGCGGGCGGTACGCGCAACATTTCTGGGACTAATCACCACCATGTTCTGCTGGAGCGTGAACTCGCGGACCTTCATGGCAAGGAGAGCGCCTTATTGTTTACCTCCGGCTATGTTTCTAACTGGACCGGCCTTGGCACACTCGCGTCTCGCATCCCCGAATGTATTGTCTATTCCGACGCGCTCAATCATGCCTCTATGATTGAAGGCATTCGCCATGCGCGCTGTGAAAAGCATATCTTCGAGCATAATAGTATTGCCGATCTTGAACGCCTGCTGAAACAAAGCGACCCGGACAAGCCAAAGCTCATTGCTTTTGAATCGATCTATTCGATGGATGGTGACATTGCGCCCATCAAGGAATTTTGCGACCTCGCAGATGAGTATAATGCCATGACCTATCTCGATGAGGTTCATGCGGTTGGATTATATGGTCCGCGCGGCGGCGGTATTGCCGAGCGCGAAGGATTGATGGACAGATTGACTGTTATTGAGGGCACATTAGGCAAAGCGTTCGGCGTAATGGGCGGCTATATCGCAGCATCCGATGCCTTGTGCGATTTTATCCGCAGTTATGCATCTGGCTTTATCTTCACGACGGCCCTACCGCCTGCAATCGCTGCGGGTGCACATGCCAGTGTACGCCATCTGAAGCAAAGCAATGTTGAACGATTAGCACACCACGACCGCGTCCAGCTTGTTCGTGATCAGTTAAAAATGATCGGGATTCCAACCTTGGACAATGAAGGTCATATTGTGCCGGTCATGGTTTGCGACCCGGTTAAATGTAAATGGATAAGTGACTGGTTGTTAGAGCATCACGGTATTTATGTTCAACCCATAAACTATCCGACCGTTCCTAAGGGAAAAGAGCGGTTGCGCTTAACGCCGTCTCCGGTCCACACTGACGAAGACATCAAAAAAATGGTCAATGCGTTGTCGGAAATTTGGTCTGAATGTGCGCTGGCACGCGCTGTTGCGTAACGCATTGGCGGCTGAGAAAAATGGAACGTCTCATGAAATTAAAAGTGTTATTGATAAGTGGCGCGGCTGCTTTGGCGTTGAGCGCATGCGGTAGCGGGGAAAATTCCGTAGGCGAACCTTCTGTGCCTGAGCGCGGTGCGTCCGAACCGCAAACAACCCCTTCGCCGTCAGAAATACAAGAAGAGTCTTCGGCTGCACGCGCGCAAGAGCCTGTTGAGGCTGTTGTGAATTATGCGGATTTTGTTGGCGACCCGGATGCTGGCAAGCGTGTGTTTTTGCAGTGTTCTGCCTGTCATACGATTGAAGAGAACAAAAACCGTGTCGGCCCGTCGCTATATGGGTTGGTTGGCCGCGCTGCGGGAAGCTTGGAGGGGTTCAACTATTCCAAAGCGAATGCGGAAGCTGACTATATCTGGACAGAAGAAACTTTGTTTGTGTATTTGAAATCACCGCAAAAATTTATGCCGGGTACACGAATGGCCTTTGGCGGGGTTAAAAACCCGCAAA
>CAYQXV010000040.1:0-19324 GCA_964421675.1 uncultured Caulobacterales bacterium | reverse complement strand
AATGGCCTTGGGCGCACCCACGCGCTGGCCTTGGCAGCACGCGGTGCAAAGGTTGTCGTAAACGATCTTGGCGGTGCACGCGATGGAACCGGCGCTTCGTTGAGTGCAGCCCAAAGCGTTGTTGAAGAGATCAAAGCCGCAGGCGGCGAGGCAATCGCCGATGGTGCAAACGTCACCAGTGATGAAGACGTTAAAGCCATGGTCGATACGGCGATGAACACATGGGGGCGCATTGATATCCTGATCAATAATGCAGGAATCTTGCGCGATAAAACTTTTGTTAAAATGGATATGGATGATTACCGAGCGGTCATCGATGTGCATCTTATCGGCTCAGCACTATGCTCTCACAAGGTTTGGCCGATTATGCGTGAGCAAAATTATGGCCGGATCATTTGCACATCCTCGCCTTCGGGTCTGCACGGTATTTTCGGTCAAACCAATTATGGTGCCGCGAAAGCCGGCATGATCGGATTGATGAATGCGCTGCACCTAGAAGGCGCAAAATATAATATTCACACCAATCTTATTGCGCCCTCAGCAAAGACACGCATGACGGAAGATTTGGGATTTCCGCCCGAAGCGTTGGAAATGATGACACCGGAAGCGATTACTGCCGCGGTGCTTTTTCTGGTCAGTAAAGAGGCGCCCTCAAAATCGATAATTTCCTGCGCCGCCGGTGGTTATGCGCGTGCTTATATTGTGGAAACAGACGGTGTTTACCTTCCCCCTGAAGAGCAAACACCCGAAGCCCTTGCTGCCCATTGGGAGCAGATTAGCGATACCGCGAAGGTCAATTATTTCAACGATAGTAATGGGCCTGTCGGGGCATTTTTCGCAAAAGCGGCGGCCGCTGCAAACAAATCATAACAGGCTCCGGAAAAAAGATTGGCGATTAGCCAATAAGTAGTTTCCGGGTCGCACTAAAAATCTCGGGATTACACGCAAGAATGGATGGCCCATGAAGTGGGTCGCCGCTTTTTTCGATCTCCCCAACAAGCCCGCCTGCCTCTTGGACCAGAATGATCCCGGCGGCAACGTCCCACGGGTTGAGGCCGCGTTCCCAATATCCATCAAAACGGCCTGCGGCAGTGTAGGCCAGATCAAGGGCAGCCGAGCCCATGCGCCGCACACCAGCGGTTTTTGCAAGAACCCGGTCGGTCTCCGCAAGGGCCAATGCCCTGCCTTCGCGCCCGGCAAATGGCAAGCCGCACGCCAGCAGGCAATCGGTCAAATCGCGCCGAGCCGAGACCCGCAAACGCCGATCATTCATCCACGCTCCCTGGCCTTTTTCAGCCCAGAACAATTCATCAGAAACCGGATTATAAATAACCCCTGCAAATGGCAGGCGATCTCGTTCAAGGCCGATAGAAATGGCAAATTGGCCAAACCCGTGCAGGAAATTGGTCGTTCCATCCAAAGGATCAACAATCCAGCGATTTGAATTGTCACTGCCCTCAATAACGCCGCGTTCTTCCAGCAAGAGGCCATATTTGGGACGCCCCTCATTCAATGCTTCCAAAAGAATGTCTTCCGCGCGTGTATCGGCCTGGGATACGAAATCCGCGATCCCTTTACGAGAGACTTGCAGATTTTCAAGTTCACCAAAGTCGCGTGTCAGGCTGCGTGCTGCTAGGCGAGCGGCATTCATCATAACGGTAATCAGAGCGGAGTGGACAGCCATAAATAGTTGCTTCTCAGTTGGTAAAATGAGGGAGGAGTCGAAGATTTGCACCATAGCGATGGTCTTTGATGACGCAAGGCCGCAATTGTGTAAGATCGGTGAAAATCGCTGTATAGAAAAGCTGATAGAGCTTTATGAGAAAATTGTCATGCGCAATCGCGCCTCTATAGCCTATACTATCGAAAATCATGGATTTAAGGGTCGCATAGTGATGGTAGGGCTGGGCAAACATTGCTACCAACCCACCTATCTGTGATTTAACCCTCTAAGGAGTGAGAGTAATGACACGCATACTGATGGTAATTCTTCTGAGTTTAATGATGACGCCATTTATGGGCGCAGCATATGCCGGCAAGAAAGAAAAGGCGGAAGATCTGGTGGTTGCAGCGCAAGCGGTTGTGCGCGATTTTGCGGGAGATGATTTGCATACCGGATTTTTGGAGAATGCGCGCAATGCAAAAGCCATTGTCGTCATTCCGACATCCTATCGCGGTGGGTTTTTGTTTGGAGGATCGGGCGGCAATGCAGCGTTACTGGCACGCGGCAATGCGGACCGATGGTCTTATCCGTCATTTTTGCGCGTTGGCTCATTGTCCTTTGGGTTCCAAGCGGGGGGAGAGGTGTCAGAAATTATTCTCCTGGTCATGACGAACCGAGGCAAAGAACAGCTTTTATCAACCAGTGTAAAGCTGGGCGCTGACCTTTCCGTAGCAGCGGGCCCAACCGGTGTGGGCGGTAAAGTGCAGACCAGTGATGTGCTGGCCTATTCAAAATCAAAGGGCCTGTTTGGCAGTGTGAGCGTGGAAGGTGTTGTTCTCAAGACCAATCACAAATGGAACAAAGCCTATTATGGTATGGAGGTTACGCCGCTGGATATTATCGCGTTCGGAAAAGCGACTAATCCCCATGCGGTACAATTAATCAATGCAGTAACGGCGATTACCCAAAGACGATAAAAGCAATTTCACCTGGACGAGCGCGCGTAAGGGGCTTGTAAAAACGCCTACCCACATTGAGCGCGATGCAATAGTGCATGGTCCGCGAGGGTAAGTGCCATCATGGCGACACCCACGGGTACGCCGCGAATACCGACGCATGGATCGTGGCGGCCCTTTGTTTGTATATCGCTCTCTTTGCCATCGCGCGTGATCGTGCGGCGCGGCGTTAGGATTGAGGAGGTTGGTTTTACCGAAAACCGCACCACAATATCCTGACCGGATGAGATGCCGCCAAGGATACCGCCCGCATTATTGCTTAGAAAATGTGGCTTACCATTCTGCATACGGATTTCATCGGCATTTTCTTCACCGCTCAGCGTTGCTGCCTCGACCCCGGCACCGATTTCAACTGACTTTACCGCATTGATCGACATCATATTGGCGGCAAGGTCGCTATCCAATTTGCCGTAAACCGGCGCGCCTAACCCGGCAGGAAATCCTTTTGCGGTAACCTCAATCATGGCGCCGAATGAAGAGCCACTTTTGCGTGCCTCATCAAGGACGGATGCCCAATGTGCGGCGGCTTTGCTGTCAGGGCACCAGAACGGATTTTGCCCTATGGTTTGTTCATCAAAATTGCCGCGATCAATGTGATGGGGTCCCATTTGTATCATGGCACCAATGATGGAAATGTCGGTTCCATAAAACTGGCGCAGAATTTCCATGGCGACGGCGCCCGCCGCGACGCGCGCCGCGGTTTCCCGAGCCGATGAGCGCCCGCCGCCGCGATAATCGCGAATGCCATATTTTTGATCATAGGTGAAATCTGCATGACCTGGGCGGTAGCTATCGCGAATCTCAGAATAGTCCTTTGAGCGTTGGTCGACATTTTTGATCATCAGGCTGATCGGTGTACCGGTTGTGCGCGGGCCGTCTGTGCGATCATCTTCAAAGACGCCGGAAAGGATTTCAACCTGATCGGGTTCGCGGCGTTGGGTTACAAATTTTGAGGTGCCGGGTTTGCGTTGGTCCAATGCCGTTTGGATCATCGCTGCGGTGAGATGAATGCCTGGCGGGCAGCCATCAATGACGCAGCCAAGTGCGGGCCCGTGGGATTCGCCCCAGCTGGAAACCTTTAGCATCCGGCCAAAACTATTGATGGACATTATCGCATTCCTTCTGAGATTGGCGGCCAAATCGCCCAAATTCGCATTTTGAGTTGATTTTGCGCATTGGGTAATCACAAACAAGGCATTATGTATCGCCGTAGACCCTTAAAGAAAAGCGTACATATAGACCATAGTAATGATGCAGCGCCGATCGAACAGCCTGGGAGTGATAGTATGAGTGCAAATGACAAGCAGGGCCGCGACCCGCTTATCCCGTCATCTCCAAGCCATGAGGCCTACCGTGTGGACGAAGATCAAGGTGATGTTTTTCATAAGGATGAGCCAATCGCTCTTTTTCGCGACTGGCTGGCGCTTGCCCGGGAAAAAGAAGCAAATGACCCCAATGCGATGGCGCTTGCCACAATTGATGAGGCAGGAATGCCGGATGTGCGGATCGTTTTGTTAAAAGATATTGATGAGGATGGTCTGTCATTCTACACAAATTTAACCAGTGCAAAAGGCGAGGCGCTCTCGCGCAACCCTGTGGCGGCTATTGTGTTTCACTGGAAATCGATCCGTCGTCAGGTTCGTTTTCGCGGCAAGATCACTCAGATTGATGACGCCCAGGCGGATGCCTATTTCGCAACACGCGCGCGCGGCGCGCAAATTGGTGCCTGGGCATCAGATCAGTCTGCGGTTATGGACCATGACAAGGCTCTCATTGAGCGGGTTGAACAGTGGGAGGCGAAATTTGAGGGCAAGCCAGTGCCGCGCCCGGCGCATTGGTCCGGGTTTCAACTGCAACCGGAATCGATAGAATTTTGGGTAAATCGTCCTTACCGTCTCCATGACCGGCTATTGTTTCGCAAAGTGTCGGCGCAGTGGAAACAAGAGCGCCTCTACCCTTAACGTCCGCTTTAACTGGGGGTGCGGGCCGGTTGTTTTAGGGTTTGCACTCTTCATTTTCCTGTTTTCTTTTTATATATTGAAGTTGCGAATGGATGCGCACCATCGTTTTGCGCGCTAGGGGACGTTGGATGCATATTTTTCTCGGAATTATTGGGGCAATTGTCGGGCTGATTTATTTCTTATCTCGGCTCGCGCGGGCTGCTCGCGATGGTCAAAAAGCTGTAAGCGAGGTTGGCGGTATTGTGCGCCACCACCAATGGTCTCGGAAAGTTTCCAGGCGGCTTATTGAAAATTTGTCAGACCCCAGAGAAGCAGGTGCGATACTTCTTGTGCAAATGGCCAGTTATGAGGGCGCATTAACGGATGCGCAGCAAGGCCATATTGTTGATTTGATGATTGAGTATTTTCAAACAGATAGTGACACCGCAGAACAACTTTTGTCTTTTGCAAGAATGTCGATCGGCGAAATTAATGATGCGGCCAATAGCTTGTCAAAAATCCTTCGCCCGGTTGAGCAAGTGTGTAAGGAGCAAGAAAAAAATGATCTTGTCTCCATGTTGCAGCAAGTCTCGTCCTTTACGGGAGCTCCAAGCGACCAACAAACGCAACTGGTTGACCGTGTGCGGATGAAACTATTACAGACGCAATAAAAAACCCGCCACGTTGGGCGGGTTTTCTAAACTGTTTTATGCGTTGATCATGAACCGCGCGGCCGACCGCGTTTTTTGGTTGATTTCTTTTTCTTGGGACGACCAACCGGGGTTGCACCCGCACGCTGTGTACCCAATCCAATTTTCTTGGCAAACGCAGAACGTTTCTTTGCATAATTTGGTGCTACCATTGGATAGTCAGCCGGCAAATTCCATTTGCGTTTATATTCTTCAGGTGTGAGCTGATAATGCGTGCGCAAATAGCGTTTCAACATTTTCAGTTTTTTGCCGTCTTCCAGGCAAATCACATATTCTGGCGTTACCGATTTACTGATCGGTACTGCTGGGTCTTTTGTAGCCCTCAATGAAGCATCGCCAGCGGCAATATCTTGCAATGATTGGTACACGTCTGCCATCAAAGCCGGCAGCTCGTCCGTATTTACTTTATTGTTACTAACATAAGCGGCAACGATATCCGTTGCCAAATGCAAGGTCTCCCCAACCTCTGACTGTATGTCGTGATCAGACATTTGTTTCTCCATCACTGTCGGTTTGTACGCATTACAGAACTTCACCAAAAGCAGATGAAAAACCAAAATCATGGCTATTTTCAGATATTAGAATTCTGAGCGTCAATGCTGTAATCATCAACATTCTAATAAAAATCCTAATGGTGAT
Organism: uncultured Caulobacterales bacterium; assembly: GCA_964421675.1. Classification (GTDB taxonomy): domain Bacteria; phylum Pseudomonadota; class Alphaproteobacteria; order Caulobacterales; family Parvularculaceae; genus CALLPQ01. The sequence goes on along the minus strand of CAYQXV010000040.1, from coordinate 13,356 downwards.
CTATCGGCGATAACGATATCACATAGATTTAGCAAGCTATATATACCGCACTCGACTATAAATTCACTGCAAATCAGCCGTATTTGTAAGTACAAATCACGATATCTGTACGATCAACACTTCTAGATGAGTTGGTAAATTAGATAAGCGCAATGGGTGCTTTCGCATTTGCAAAATCCCCGCATAGCAGCGTATAGAGAGGGCAATTGTTGAGACCGATTCCGCGGATTGAGCGGGGCATTCAATTGATGGTTGAAACCCGGTGCCTCACTTGGTGGGATGCCCGGTAAGGTGTTTGTGTTGGTTGCAGCCCAAATAGCCGTTGTTTAGTAGATTTTCTGAGAATTTGATGGATCAGTTAATCAGGCATAAGGAGACAAGATGATGCGTTCTTCCGTTGATCAGGATTCGTTTTCAGGATTTTTTAGCGACTCGGCTTCTCAGGCAGACCCTGATTTGTTCGCGTCCATTGAAAAAGAAATGGCGCGTCAGCGCAGCCAAATCGAGCTAATTGCCTCGGAAAATATCGTATCACGCGCGGTTCTTGACGTGCAGGGCTCGGTTTTAACGAACAAATATGCCGAAGGATATCCTGGCCGTCGATATTATGGTGGCTGTGAATTTGTTGATGTTGCTGAGCAATTGGCGATCGATCGCGCTAAGCAATTGTTTGATTGCGAAGAAGCCATTGTGCAGCCTCATTCGGGCAGTCAGGCCAATCAGGCCGTATTTATGGCGACCTTGAAGCCCGGCGATACGATATTGGGAATGGACTTGTCTGCGGGTGGTCACCTGACCCATGGCAGCAAGGTCAATCAATCGGGAAAATGGTTTAATGCGGTCCATTACGGGGTTCGTGAGGACGATCACCTGATTGATTTTGATCAGGTAGCCTCGCTTGCAAAAACCCATCAGCCCAAAATGATCATCGCGGGTGGTAGTGCCTATTCACGCTTTATCGATTTTGCAAAATTCCGCGAAATTGCAGACAGTGTCGGGGCGATATTGCTGGTCGACATGGCCCATTTTGCGGGATTGGTCGCTGGCGGTGTGTATGAAAACCCGCTCGATCACGCCCATGTGGCGACCTCAACCACCCATAAGACCCTTCGCGGTCCCAGAGGCGGTCTTGTTGTGACCAATGATAGTGCCCTTGCCAAAAAAATCCGGTCAGCATTGTTTCCGGGCCTCCAGGGCGGCCCGCTCATGCATGTTATCGCGGCCAAAGCTGTTGCTTTCCAGGAGGCGCTGCGTCCCGAATATCGCACCTATATCAAGGATGTTGTCGCGAATGCGCAGGCAATGGCCGGTGCGCTGGTCGAGCGCGGGTATGCGGTAATTTCCGGGGGCACAGATACTCATCTTGCCTTGATTGACCTCAGACCCAAGGGCGTTAAGGGCAATGATGCAGAGGAATTTCTCGAGCGCGCGGGCATGACTTGTAACAAGAACGGTGTTCCCTTCGATCCTGAAAAACCCGCCATCACATCGGGTATTCGTCTGGGTTCGCCAGCGGCGACGACACGCGGGTTTGGGGTTGCAGAATTTCGCAAAACCGGCCTCTTGATTGCTGATGTCCTTGACGGCCTATCGGTGCATGGCGCGGATGAAGAGAAGATGGGTGCGATTATTGCGAGTGTTGGCGCCGAGGTGCGAGAGCTCACTGACCGGTTCCCAATTTATTAGGAATAAGGCTTATGCGGTGTCCATTTTGCGGGTGTGAGGACACCCAAGTCAAAGATTCAAGGTCCGCAGAAGACGCCTCCTCAATCCGCAGGCGTCGTCAATGTTCCGCATGTGCCGGTCGGTTTACAACCTTTGAGCGGGTTCAGCTGCGCGAATTGATCGTCTTGAAGTCTTCGGGACGGCGCGCACCATTTGATCGTGATAAATTAATGCGCTCAGTGTCGATTGCGATTAGAAAGCGCAATATCGATCCTGAACGTGTTGAGCAGATGGTATCGGGTATTGTGCGCCGGCTTGAAGCGACCGGTGAAAGTGAGATCGACTCCAGCCAAATAGGGGAAATGGCGATGGAGGCGTTAGCCCAACTCGACGATGTGGCATTCGTTCGATATGCCTCGGTCTACAAAAATTTCCGGGAAGCGCGTGATTTTGGTAAATTTCTAGACAATCTGCCCGATGAAGAAGCGCCCGAGAATGCGGCGCCAACAACCAAGACGCGTGACGAATAACGTCTGACGATTATAAATGGCTAAGGCTAGCGCGTTCGCGTCTTTGCTCATAAGCTCGCGCGGCTCATCGAAGAGATTTTAAAAGGAAATTGTTGTGTCTCGTCCAGAAATTCATTCGCGCTCCGCTGCCCGCATGGCCGCTGTTCAAGCGCTTTATCAAATGGAGACTGCGGGCACAGGGGTTGAGCGTATCATCGATGATTTTACCCGCTACTGGATGCGCCAGGACGACAATCCAAATGATAGTGATCCAACGCCCAACCTTCAGGGGGCGGATAAAACCTATTTTTCAACATTGGTGCGCGGCATTGTTGAGGCGCAAGATCGCATTGACCCATATTTGGAGCGCCAACTGGCCGACGGATGGAAGCTTTCGCGACTGGATGCAACGGTGCGTGCGATTTTAAGGGCAGGGTTATTTGAGTTAATCAGGCTTCCCGAAACCCCGGTCCGGGTTATTCTGGATGAATATATTGAGATCGCGCGCTCTTTTTTCGAGGGCGACGAGGTGGGTTTTGTGAACGCGGTTCTCGATGCAGCGGCGCAGCAAGCACGCAGTGATGAGCTGGTTCCGTGAGTGAGGGTGAGTTCGATCTCATTGACCGCTATTTTGCGCCGTTAACGAGCGGTGGGCCTGATCCTATGGCGCTGGGCGACGATGTCGCTGTTATCGCCGATAAAAATCTGATTATCACAAAAGATGTTCTCATCGCTGGCATTCATTTCCACGCGGATGATCCGATGGATCTCGTTGCGCGCAAGGCGCTTCGGGTCAATATTTCCGACATTGTGGCAAAGGGCGCTAAGCCTGTTTATTACTTGCTTGGGTGCAGCTGGCCAACAGCGATATCGCAGCAAGATATAGCCCTTTTCGCTAAAGGTCTCGCAGACGATCAGCGGCAATTTAAATGTCATCTTATTGGCGGGGATACAACACGCCATCGATTAAAATCTGGACCCTTCACCATATCGATTACGATGTTAGGGGATGTGCCAAAGGATGGGCCCATTCGGCGCAATGCGGCGCAAGCTGGCGATGATGTCTATGTCACCGGGACGATTGGTGATGCGGGTCTGGGGCTCATGGCCCTGTCGAAAAAGACCCCTGGAAAGGGGTTTGATGATTCCGATCAAGCAGAGTTTTTAAAGCAACGCTATTGGGTCCCTGAACCGCGCATTGTTTTTGGCAGTGCACTGACAAGTTTTGCAACCGCAGCCCTTGATGTATCAGACGGTGTTGTTGCCGATGCGACCCATTTGGCAAAACAATCCAAGGTTGGCCTCAATCTCAATCTTGATGCCCTGCCACTCTCGAATGCGTGTGCCCACTGGCTGGACGCCCAAGGGGAGCGATCAAAGGCTTTGGCAAAAATTGCCAGTGCCGGTGATGATTATGAAATTTTATTCACGGCACCAAAGTCCCTAAGGCGATCAGTGGAGGTGGCGGCGAAGGCATCGCGCACGCGCGTAACACGGGTCGGGCGCGCAGAGCTCAATCATCCGGGCGAGGTTCGCCTCAGCTGTGGTGATTGCGATGATGTTCAAGTTTCATCGAGTGGATTCGATCACTTCCGATAAAGTGCGGGTACTTCCGGGAACGCGCGAGACGCAAAGCCGGCAGATACGATTTACCCAATTGGGTTAGGGTTGTGGTTGTCCAGGTGCGCCTTGGCCATTGGCGCCAGGAATTGGCAATTGTCCAACACTGCCAAGCAGCTGCTCCCAAAAGCCGAGTTCTTTACCTCTGGTGCGGGTTGTGCGTGAGACGAGACGAACACGGTCACCATCATCGAGATCAAAATCCTCAACCTCTTTGACTTTACCTTCATCGTTGAAATGGAAGGCGATAACTTTGCGCGCTTTTGTTTTTGGTTTAAGAAACGCACGCGTCTGGTCATTGCTGGAAAGATAGTACCAGCTATTGGTAGAGAAGGTCGAAATCATTGATGGCTCGCCATAGCGGGCGAGCACACTTTCCTTGGTATCAACGTCAATAATTGCCGTCAGAGCCTCGGTTCCACGCTCAAGCACATATCCGTGGTTGGTACGAACAGAAACACACCCCTGTAGCACTGCACCCGTGATCACGAGGAGGCTGACGAGGCGGAAAAAACGAGAAAGTTTATTAAAGGCCATAAGACTGTTCACTCATACTCAACCCAGTGGGTTGCCTTGCATTCGGGGGCGCGCTTCATGGTCCCTAAGAACCGGTAAAATCAAAATAGCATTTTCAGCGGCTTGATCAAACGTTAGATCGTGAATAGGTCAATAAAAATTGATTTCACCCAGAAATCGAGCCCGAAGGTTGAAGAAATAATGTCGCTGCTCTCTATTTTTCGATCAAAACCGCAGGATAAGATCGCCGCACAGCTCTATTTCAAAATAGCCGAGCATGCGCGCGACCCCGCATTCTATACCGATTTTGGCGTCGCTGATGAGTTAGAAGGGCGTTTTGAGGTGTTGGCTCTGCATTTATTCTTGCTGATGCGACGCTTGAAAACCGGCAGTGAAGAGACCGCAGACCAGCGCGCTGACCTGGCGCAACGGCTTTTCGATACTTTTTTCAAGGCGATGGATGATGTGCACCGCCAAATGGGGGTTGGGGATATGTCCGTGGCGCGCAAGGTCCGGGCGATGGCTGAGGCCTTTTACGGGCGCGCCGCCGCTTATGATGAGGCCCTGCATGAAGATGCCGATAGTCTGGCAATTGCCCGCTCCTTGTCGCGTAATGTATATGGCATCGACAGTGATCTTGACGAGCCGCCAATCACCAGTAAGAGGCTTGCAGGCTATGTCTCTGCAAGTGCCCTATGCCTTGATGAGCAGACGGATATGGTGTTGTTGGCGGGTAATGTCGACTTTCCCGCCCCCAAGGAGATGAGTTCATGAGTGAACAGATTTTCGAACATCAGCAAATCGTATCAGAAATTCCCGAAAATGGGCGGACAATCCAGATTGAGAGCGATGAACACAAAAGAGCGGCGATCGCCAAACGGCTTGCCATTCCCGGGGTTGATTCGTTTAGGGCTGATCTCGAGCTAAAGCCGGAGCAACGCAAAATCCGTGTTCATTCGCGCGTTCAGGCGGTCTTGGTGCGTGAGTGTGTGGCCAGCCTTGAGCCGATGCGCGAGACCATCAATGATTCTTTTGAGATTGTCTTTGATCCCGATTTTGTGCTCGATGAGAATGAAGAATTTGACGAGGCATTTGCCGATAATGATCTCGTTGAGACCTTGGATAGTGAGATAATCGAGATTGGGGAGCTGGTTATCCAGCAATTATCCCTCGCAATGGACCCATTTCCGCGCAAACCGGGGGCTCCCTCGCTTGCCGATGAATATGGAAACGCGCCAGAAGCATCGCCATTTGCCGTGTTAAAAGAGGCGCTCGGCAAGGAATAAAGCTCATAACACGCTAGATTGTGACAAGAGCGATCAAAGGGAAGTCTAGTCTTTCACGCTAAAACTGACTATGCCCTATTTTGACGGATATATTAGTGCAAGGGCTGCCCAGCAAGCTGCCATGGGCGGGATAGAGAAAAAGTAGATAATGAGTGAAGACGGCAACATATCAAGTGTGTCGTTCCCGCGCTTGGCGATAGATGCCATGGGAGGGGATAAGGGCCCCGGAACTGTGGTTGCGGGGGCTGCTCTTGCTGTGAAAAATGGCCTGAACGCGCAATTGAACTTTTTCGGCGATGAGGCACTACTGCGCCCTCTTCTCAATCAGCATCCAGGTCTTGAGCGCGCACAAGTCACCCATTGCCCTGATACGGTGGCGATGACTGATAAACCGACCCATGTGCTCAGACGGGGCCGTGAGACTTCAATGTGGCTGGCCATTAAAGCGGTTTTGGATGGGCTGGCTGATGCGGTGGTGTCGGGCGGCAATACCGGCGCACTGATGGCGGTCTCGCGATTTCAATTGAAAATGATCAACGGCGTTGATCGACCCGCAATTACGGCGCAATGGCCGACACCGCGCGGCAAGAGTGTGGTGTTGGATGTCGGCGCCAATATTGAAGCGTCGGAAGAACAACTGGTTCAGTTCGCCGTGATGGGCGAAGCGTTCTTCACCGCGCTTTATGAAACCCCCAAGCCAAGTGTGGGTTTGCTCAATGTTGGTTCTGAAGAACTAAAGGGCCATGAAACAATTCGAGGCGCCGCGCATACGCTACGCGATAAATTGCCGGATATGAATTTTAAGGGATTCGTAGAGGGCAATGATATTTCAACCGGCACCGTTGATGTTGTGGTTACGGACGGGTTTTCTGGAAACATTGCATTGAAATCTGCAGAGGGTGCGGCAAGACTCGTCGGTAAATGGATGGGAGAGGCCGTTCGTGAAGGGTTCTTGTCCAAGATGGGTGGTTTATTGATGCGCCGACAGCTGCATAAACTTAAAGGCCGCATTGATCCTTCCTCGGTAAATGGCGGAGTCTTTTTGGGGCTCAACGGTGTTGTTGTAAAAAGCCATGGCAGTGCTGATGATAAAGGCGTTGCCAGTGCACTGGTGATCGCCAACAGTCTTGCCAGTCATTCTTTTGTTGAAGATGTTGCTCATCGTATGTCTAGAGCGGGCGCAATTTTAGAATCAAACCTTTCAGATGGGCAATCCCAAGTGCCTTCCCAACTATCTCCCAAGCGGGCTGTCGGATGAGCTATTCCTCTATTGTTATTGGATCGGGCACATATTTGCCGGACCGGGTTTTGACCAATGATCAACTTTCAGAAACGGTCGATACAAGCGATGCTTGGATTAAAGAGCGCACCGGCATTCGTTCGCGTCATGTAGCTGCCGAAGGAGAGTTCACGTCAGATCTGGCGGTGAATGCTTCCAAAAAAGCACTTGCATCGGCTGGTATCACAGCAAACGAAATTGACTTGATAATTGTCGCCACGACCACCCCGGATATGACGTTCCCGGCAACGGCGGCCATTGTTCAGGCGAAGCTCGGCATTACCCAAGGGGCTGCATTTGATGTGCAGGCTGTGTGTTCGGGATTCATTTTCGCCTTATCGACGGCCCAGAAATTTCTTGCCTCGGGCGATCACAAACGTGCGCTCGTTATTGGTGCGGAGACATTTACCCGTTTGCTAGATTGGGAGGACAGGGGAACCTGTGTTCTGTTTGGCGATGGCGCGGGCGCATTTGTGTTAGAGGCACAACCTACGGATGAAGCATCAGGGCGGGGGTTACTTTCAAGTTATCTGCGTACCGATGGTCGGTATGTAGACCTTCTTTATGTTGATGGCGGTGTGTCTTCTACAAAAACTACCGGTCATGTGCGCATGCAAGGCAACCGCGTTTTTCGAGAAGCGGTTACCCGTATTTCAGAGGCGATGGTGACGGTTTGCGGCAAGTCAAAGATTTCAGTGGAAGACATTGATTGGTTTGTTCCCCATCAAGCCAATGAACGGATCATTCAAGGTGTGGTCAAAAAACTGGGCTTGCGCGAAGACCAAGTGGTCTCAACGATTGCCCGCCAGGGAAACACATCGGCAGCTTCCATTCCGCTTGCTTATCAGGCCGCGGTTGATGATGGGCGTATTCAAAAAGGCGATCTGGTTATGTTCGAAGCTTTAGGCGGTGGATTGACCTGGGGCGCGGCTTTGTTGCGCGTTTAACGCGCGGGCACTAAGTCGAGGATTGGGGCTTGCGGCACTCGATTCGTCGCAACTAAAAAAAATACTCTTGAAGTCCTTGAAAATACAGACACAATGGCGATTGATGAGTTGACCAAGACCGGGTTGCGGGCGTAGCCTAGTGTTAGGTAAGTGAACGATCTGGATCTATTTTGTGAATATTGTCGCCAATACTAAATCGGCAATATGGAAAACTTTCCAGATCGTTGAATTGAGATAAGAAATTGGAAGGCTCGGATGGCTGGAAAAACCATGACCAGAGCGGACCTCACGGAAGCAGTTTATCGAGCGATCGGCGTTTCTCGCAATGAGTCCTCGGCATTTGTCGAACGCATCCTTGATGAAATGTCTGACGCGATGGAACGTGGTGAACAGGTAAAGATTTCATCCTTTGGAACGTTTTCGGTCCGCAGCAAAGCAATGCGGATGGGGCGGAACCCAAAAACTGGCGAAGAAGTACCAATTACCCCGCGCCGGGTAATTTCCTTTAGGGCATCCCATGTCTTGAAAGACCGAATAAATGATGAGCATCGATCGCCGAATCGTGGCGGCTAGAAGAGTGGCGATTCGTCTGACAAACCCGGCCAAACGCTGACTTGGCAATAACGAGCTTGGCAACTATGAGCCCATCAAACAGGAGTATGCAGCAATAGCGGTGGCGAAAGCGGCAGAAGCATTCCGGACCATATCAGAAGCGTCCAAAGAAATTGGCGTACCGCAACATGTGCTGCGCCATTGGGAGGATGTGTTTGGTCAAATTCGCCCAATGCGCCGTGCCGGCGGCAGGCGCTATTACAGACCTGTTGATCTGGATTTGCTGCGCGGCGTCCACGTCCTGCTTTACGATGAGCGCTACACTACAAAAGGCGTGCAAAAGATTTTCCGTGAAAATGGTGCCAAATTCATCATTGAAATCGGCCAGCGCGGGGAATTCACGGCCCCTGAAGCGGCCAAAGACAAATCCGGTGATCATGGCCCCGGTGATAAGGGAGCCAGTTCTCAAGGGTCTCATCCCCAGAGTAATGAGTCTGCCGCCCTGTCTCTCTCCAGTTCCCATAATAATGCCGAAGACTTGGAGTCGCTGATCACGCGGCTAGAACAAGTTCAGGACACCCTTGACAATACCATCCTGGCCATAGATGCCATCCTCGCGCAGACGACACCGGGAAGTGACTGAACCAATGCAACCGGTGTCAGGCTAGATGAGTGATTAAGGGGACGCATGCAACAGAATGTAAGGGGTTTGAGGGTCGGCATTGCCGGCCTGGGGACCGTGGGCGGCGGGCTTATTGAGATAGTGCGCGGACCCAAAAACTATTCAGTTTTTGATGATGCACGCGGTCATATTGCTATTGTTGCAGTTTCAGCGCGTGATCGCGCGCGCAAACGCGCGGTAAATCTGGACGGACTTGAATGGTTCGATGATGCGCGCGCGTTAGCGGTGTCTCCCAATATTGATGTTTTCGTTGAATTGATCGGCGGCGCAGATGGTATTGCGCTTGAAGCGGTCCAAGCTGCTCTTGATCATGGTAAAAGCGTTGTCACGGCGAACAAAGCTCTTCTCGCCAAACATGGCCCAGCATTGAGTGCGCGCGCTGAGAAAAATAACGCCATTTTGCGGTTCGAAGCGGCCGTAGCGGGGGCCGTCCCTATAATTGCCAGCTTGCGACAATCGCTAAGTGTTATGTGCGTAACCCGCTTAACCGGCATTTTGAATGGGACCTGTAATTACATTCTCTCTGAAATGGAAAGTGCCGGTCTTGATTATCGCACCGCGCTGAAAAATGCACAGGAGCAAGGCTTTGCTGAGGCAGATCCAGCGCTCGATGTTGAGGGTGTTGACGCGGCCCAAAAGCTGGCAATTTTAAGCGCGATTGTCTTTGGAAAATTCCCCGATGAACGCGATATCGCCGTTACCGGGATTGATGGGTTGCACGCCGTTGATCTCGAAGCGGCTCGATCTATAGGGCGCCGGGTGCGTTTGGTGGCAACTGCGAGCCGGGACGGGGATCGGGTCGGCCTGGAGGTTGCCCCTGTATTTGCATTGCCAGAGAGCAATATTGGCGCGGTGATGGGCCCTGATAATTTCATTTCGATTTCGGGCGAGCCGGTCGGGGACGTCTGGCTTGGCGGTCCGGGCGCTGGTGCAGGCGCGACGGCAGGTGCGGTCGCTGGCGACATTTTGGCGATCGCGCGCGGGGAAATGGGCCCGGTTTTTGGCCGCGAGCCCGGCAATATTCTTCGCGGGGGAACCGATAATGTCTTGGGCATGCGATCAAGGTTTGTTATCAGAGCAAAAGCTTCGCATGATGCGATGATTTCTATGATAGAGGGGCACAAGATTACGGGGCGGGCGATAGCGTTATCGGGCCCCAATTCGGAATTTGCCGTTATTGAGTCTGACCCGATTGATGGAGCTGCCATCACCGCCCTAAAGAAGGGGCTTGATAGCAGTGTTATGAAAGATAGTTTTGCTGTATTCCGCCTCATAGATAAGTAAACCCGGACCAGCGCCGTATTGAAAGGATGTCGATTATGATCGACCAAAGTGCATATTTAGACCGCATGCTGACTATTGAAATAGGTCGCTGTACAGAAGCCGCAGCGATTGCGGCCTCTAAGATGATTGGACGCGGGGATAAAGAGGGCGCTGACCAGGCCGCTGTGACAGCCTTGCGCGATGCGCTCAATATGCTGGAGATTGACGGCAAGGTCGTTATCGGTGAGGGCGAACGCGATGAAGCGCCGATGCTCTATATTGGTGAAAAAGTGGGAACCGGAAATGGTCCCAAAGTTGATATTGCGCTTGACCCCCTTGAAGGCACAACGCTAGCAGCCAAAGCCATGTCAAATGCACTCGCAGTTGTGGCAATGGCGCAGGGCGGGTCTTTGTTGCATGCACCTGACGTTTATATGGACAAAATCGCTGTCGGTCCGGGCTATCCCGAAGGCGTTGTTGATCTTGATGCAGACGTTACTGATAATATTCAGGCGCTTGCAAAAGCAAAGGGTGTGACAACCGAAGAAATTACACTTTGTGTTCTCGACCGTGAACGCCATCAACATATTATTGATGGCGCGCGTAAAATGAACTCGCGTGTATTTTTTATTCCTGACGGGGATGTGGCCGGCATTTTTCATACCACCGAAAGCCATACAGGTATTGATCTTTATGTGGGCCAGGGCGGGGCGCCTGAAGGCGTCTTGGCGGCTGCTGCATTGCGCTGTGTTGGCGGACAAATGCAAGGACGACTTTTCTTTCGCAATGATGCCGAGCGCGAGCGCGCTGAACGTATTGGGATCAGCGATCTAAACAGAAAATATGGCCTGACGGATCTTGCCTCTGGTGACGTGTTTTTTGCCGCGACCGGTGTTACCAACGGCACCATGCTTGATGGCGTGAGCTGGGACCCCGATCACGTCAATACCCATACGGTTGTGATGCGTTCGCATACGGGTACTGTGCGATATATCCGTGCACGGTCCAGGCGTTAAGCGGTAATGGTTCAGCGCCCGGCACCAGCAAGGTCAGCCAGCCATGAAACGCACTGGCTTGTTGATCGCTCAGTGTTGGGAAATAGCTGGACCGTTAAAGCGTGCGATGAAGGGCTGGTATCTGATATTGCAGAGCGCTGTGATGTCGACCCTTTGCTTGCCCGTATTCTTGCCGCGCGCGGGATCACCAGTGACGGTGCGCCGTCATTTTTAAATCCGACCCTGCGCGATATGATGCCTGATCCTGTGGTCCTGACCGATATGGAAAAGGCCGTAAAGCGTCTTGCGCTTGCGATTGAGAAAAAAGAAACCATCGGTATTTTCGGGGATTATGATGTTGACGGTGTTACCGCGACATCGCTGGTTGCGCTTTATCTTCGCGAGTTAGAGGCGAGCGTTGAGGTCTATTTGCCGGACCGGGTGGCGGATGGCTATGGCCCGTCTATCGCAGCGTTTGATGATCTGGCTGCGCGCGGGGCGAGCGTCATTGTGACGGTGGATTGCGGGGCATCGGCCCATGAGCCGGTAGAAGCTGCCGCGCAAAAAGGTCTAGATATTGTTGTTATCGACCATCATTTGATGAGCGGGCCGCCTCCAGAGGGCGCGGCCGCTGTGATTAATCCCAACCGCGCTGATGATGTTTCGGGCCTGACCAATCTTTCTGCGGTTGGTGTCGCGTTTATGGTGCTGGTGGGGTTGAGCCGTCACCTTGGTGAAGCGGAATTCTTTAAAGATCGTCAGCGCCCTGACCTTAGAAATTGGTTAGATATTGTTTCACTTGGGCTGGTTTGTGATGTGATGCCGGTAACGGGATTAACACGCGCGATGATTGCCCAGGGCCTTAAAGTTTTGTCGCGGCAAGTAAAAACCGGTAGCGGGGGGAATGCAGGCCTTGCTGCCCTTGGGAAGGCTGCCGGGGTAAAGCTACCCGCTACCCCCTATCATTTAGGGTTTTTGCTTGGCCCACGGATTAATGCTGCCGGGCGTATCGGTCATGCCAATCTGGCATTTGAGCTTTTAACGACGCGAGATGAGAAAAAGCGCGCCCGCCTTTCCGAAAAACTCCATGCTATGAATGCCGACCGCCAACAGATTGAGCTTGATGTTTTGAATGCCGCGACAGCGCAAATTGAACAGCTTGCAAAAAAGGGCCCCTTGCCGCCGGTTATTATTGCCGCTGGGGAAGGCTGGCACCCCGGCGTTGTCGGGATTGTGGCGGGGCGTTTGCGCGAGCGTTTTAACCGGCCCGCACTGGCTCTTGAAATCACCATGGATGGTGCCGGGAATGCAATTGCCAAAGGGTCAGGCCGTTCCATGTCGGGCGTCGATCTGGGGAGCGCGATCAGCAAGGCCCGCGAGGACGGATTGTTAATCAGCGGCGGCGGTCATGCCATGGCTGCCGGGCTCTCGCTCGCAGGCGATCAGCTTGCGGCCTTGCAATCCTATCTCAACGAAGAATTGCGCGCCGACGTTGATGAGGCGCTTGCCGGTCAAACGGTTGAGCTTGATGGTGTCCTCAGCGCGCAGGCCGTGTCCGGCACCACAGCGACCTTGATTGCCAAGGCCGGTCCATTTGGGGTTGGCAATCCTGAGCCTAAATTCATGTTGGAAGATATGCAGGTGCGCTATCCAAAGGTTGTGGGCGAATCCCACCTTTCTTGCGTTCTGACCAGCCCCACCGGCGAGGAGGTGCGAGCGATTGCCTTCCGGGTGGTGGGCGAGCCCCTTGGCGAGGCCCTGATGACCGGGGAGCGTTTAAACGTTGCCGGGCGCATCAAACTTGATGATTGGCGGGGCGGCAATGCAGCTCAATTTCACATCGCCGATGTCGCCATTCCCCAATCATAAGCGCTAGATAAACCGGTAAGGGCAATTACCGTCCAAGATCGGTAAATTTAAGCTTGCAACCCGCATGCTCTGTGAATATATCAACACTTCTTCTGCGCGGTCCCTTCGTCTATCGGTTAGGACGCCAGGTTTTCAACCTGGAAAGAGGGGTTCGATTCCCCTAGGGACTACCA
>CAYQXV010000039.1:16623-27293 GCA_964421675.1 uncultured Caulobacterales bacterium | reverse complement strand
TAGGCTTTTTCGCTGGTGTCTTCCGTCGTACCCATCGCCAAGACACGCACATCATCGTCATATTTTTCGCCAAAAAGCGCGATAGCCCCAGACTCGACGGCATCGTCATATGACATGATTTTTGTTTCCGCTGCGCCGTTGCGCCGAATGACCGCGTTTACGTCGGCTTCGATTGTCGCAATTTCTTCTGCGGTCAATGCGGATGGGTGGGAGAAGTCGAAGCGGAACCGATCATGCGAAACAAGTGAGCCTTTTTGCGCAACATGCTCGCCCAACACGCTTCTGAGGGCTTGGTGCGCAAGGTGGGTCGCGGAGTGATTGCTGCGGGTTTTGTCGCGTTGAGCCTTATCGATTTCCAGCACGACAACATCGCCGGTTTTGACGGTGCCCTGCGCGATTGTGCCGATATGGCCGTGCAGCGCGCCAGCGCGTTTTTTCACATCATCAATCTTGATGATGAGGCCTTCAGGCGTCGATATGGTGCCGCCATCGCCGGCTTGTCCGCCCGATTCGGCGTAAAACGGCGTCTGATTGACCAGCAATTCAATTTTATCGCCTTTGTTGACTTCATCCGCTAGAGCCCCATCGCGAATGATCGCCAGCACCTCGCCCTCGGCCCGGTCATTGGTGTAGCCAAGAAATTCGGTGCTGCCATGGGTCTCGCGTAAGTCCAGCCAGATTGCATCCGAAGCGGTATCGCCTGATCCCGCCCAGGCGGCGCGCGCGGCAGCTTTTTGTTCCGCCATCGCTGCTTCAAATCCTTGCGTATCTACCGTGCGACCTTCACGGCGCAGAGCATCTTGGGTCAGGTCTAGAGGAAAGCCGTATGTGTCATAAAGCTTAAAGGCCGCCTTTCCCGGTAGTGGTTCTCCGTCACCAAGTTTGTCGCTTTCAGCACTGAGTAATTTCATGCCGCGGTCGAGCAGGCCATGAAACTTTTCTTCTTCGCTTTGGAAGGTTTGCGTAATCAACGCGCGGGCCCGTTGCAGCTCGGGGAATGCGGTTCCCATCTCACTGATAAGGGTAGGGGCCAAGCGCGCGAGAAGCGGGTCTTTCATATCAAGGCCGTGAGCATAGCGCATGGCCCGGCGCATGATACGGCGCAACACATAACCGCGCCCTTCATTGGAAGGCGAGACACCGTCGGCAATCAAAAAGCATGAAGCGCGCAAATGGTCCGCGATAACCCGGTGTGCGGATGCGTGCTTACCTTCGGCTTTGTGCCCGGTTAGCTCGACACTGGCATTGATGAGGGTCTGAAACAGATCAATATCGTAATTGTCATGAACGCCCTGCAAAACCGCGGCAACCCGTTCCAGCCCCATGCCCGTATCGATGGATGGTTTGGGCAGATCAACCTGCGAGCCATCGCCATGTTTTTCATATTGCATGAAAACCAGGTTCCAGATTTCAATAAACCTGTCGCCATCTTCATCGGGTGAGCCTGGCGGGCCTCCTTGGATATGGTCGCCATGATCGAAGAAAATTTCCGAACAGGGGCCGCAAGGCCCGGTATCACCCATTGCCCAGAAATTATCGCTGGTGGGGATACGGATGATGCGCTCATCGGGTAGCCCGGCAATTTTTTTCCATAAATTAAAGGCATCATCATCGGTGTGATAAACGGTTACCAGCAATCGGCTGGCATCAAGCTCAAATCCTTTGGTAACGAGATCCCAAGCAGCATGGATGGCTTCTTCCTTGAAATAATCGCCAAATGAGAAATTACCGAGCATTTCGAAAAATGTATGGTGGCGCGCCGTATAGCCAACATTGTCGAGGTCATTATGTTTGCCCCCAGCGCGCACACATTTTTGCGACGAGGTGGCGCGGGAATAGTCGCGGGTTTCTTGGCCGGTAAAAACATTTTTGAAGGGCACCATGCCCGCATTGACGAACATCAATGTTGGATCATTTTGCGGAACCAGCGGGGCGGAGGAAACGATCTCGTGCGCTGCGCCGTCGCGTGCGGCGAAAAAGTCAAGAAACTGACTGCGAATGTCTTTTAGCGAGGTCATCGCATTGGTCCTGTATGCTTCAAGCCCTTTTATGGGACCTGCGGTCAATCAATTGCCGCGAGCCCTTAAAAGGTGAGGGTGATATTTTTCGGGTGCCATCACTGTGTTGCGTCAACATGATTGGTCGATACCATTTGCCGACTATATCAGCCAAATACACCCATTAAATACAGATGCATATAAGACGATCCCCGGCAAAACAAATGCTTTTGCCGGGGATCGGTCTCAGAGGTAGCTCGTTTTAATCATAAAAGCCGCAATAAGCGCGATCTGAGTGCAATTCACAAGAATTTCAGCCCGCAGCCGTCTCGCAAGCCTTTTGTGGCAATTTATGCCTTCAGGACTTCATTATCATCATCTTCGTCATCGACGCTCTCGCCGGTGAGCATTTCTTCTGCGACAAGGCCGGCATTTGCACGGATTGCCCGTTCAATTTCATTAGCCATATCGGGATTGTCTTTGAGGAATTGCTTGGCGTTTTCACGCCCCTGTCCAACCCGCTCTCCATTATAGGAGAACCAGGACCCGGATTTTTCAACCACCTCGGCTTTGACCCCAAGATCAATAAGCTCGCCGGTTTTGGAAATCCCTTCCCCGTACATAATATCAAATTCAACTTGCTTGAAGGGCGGTGCGACCTTGTTTTTCACGACTTTCACGCGGGTCTGGTTGCCAACAACTTCGTCTTTGCTTTTGATAGACCCAATGCGGCGAATATCGAGACGCACAGAGGAATAAAATTTCAGAGCATTACCGCCGGTTGTGGTTTCCGGGGAGCCAAACATGACGCCAATTTTCATTCTGATCTGATTGATAAAGACAACAAGAGTGTTAGATTTTGAAATTGACCCGGTGAGCTTGCGCAATGCCTGGCTCATCAAACGGGCCTGAAGGCCGGGCAGGCTATCGCCCATATCGCCTTCCAGTTCGGCGCGCGGGGTCAGTGCCGCAACACTGTCGATTACCAAAATATCAACCGCACCCGAGCGCACCAGCGTGTCAGCAATTTCCAGCGCCTGTTCCCCAGTATCGGGTTGGGAGATGAGTAGGTCATCAAGATTAACGCCGAGCTTTTGGGCATAAATCGGATCAAGAGCATGTTCGGCATCAATAAAGGCCGCAACCCCAGCTTTTTTCTGAACTTCTGCCGCGCATTGAAGGGCGAGGGTGGTTTTACCGGAGCTTTCCGGGCCATAAATTTCAACAATCCGGCCTTTAGGCAGCCCGCCAATACCAAGCGCTATATCAAGACTGATTGATCCTGTTGAATAGGCTTCAATATCGACAACATCCCGGTCGCCAAGGCGCATTAATGAGCCTTTGCCAAAAGCTTTGTCGATCTGCGAGATTGCGGCCTCAAGGGCCTTGGTTTTGTCCACGTTATCTTCCTCTACAAGGCGCAAATTCTGTCGCATGTTGGTTCCACCTTTTGTTGTTGTCCCGACCTGACGGGATGTCAATGAGCGCTTTGTACCCTATATGTTCTCATTTTGCAATATCCTTTAACCTATTGTAATTTAAGCATAATATTTATCAGTTCAGGAAATGTTCCATTTCTGTGGTTTTGCTCATGGGCTGGTGATTAAATAAATAGGGAAAGAATCGGTGTTCTAGTGTGATCTGTCATTCTTATGAGGCATCATAGAGAAAATTGGCCGCCCGCAATCATAGGGTTGGTGAAAAAAACAGGATTAGCAATCTGATGACGGGGTTCAAGACGCGGTTTGCGCCATCGCCTACGGGCTATCTGCATCTTGGCCATGCTTTTGCGGGAGCTTGCGCGTTTGGGGCCGCGCGCGCTGCCGGAGGAGAGTGTGTTTTGCGGATTGAGGATACCGACCATACGCGCTGCAGGCCGCCATTTGAGGCGGCAATTTATGAAGATCTTGAATGGTTGGGGTTTGACTGGCCGCCCCCCGTGCGCCGTCAATCAGATCACCGCGGCGACTATGAAAAAATGCTGGACGTGTTGCGCGACAACGGGCTCGTCTACCGATGCTTTAAAACCAGAAAAGAAATCAACCATGCAATAGGGTTGGCTCCGCATGCAGATGAATTGCAAACCCCCGCATTCATTGGCGCTCCCTTAGCGCCAAGCGAGGAGGCCGCGCGCATCAAAGCGGGCGAGGCTTATAGCTGGCGACTTTCTTTGCAGGCGTGCCGCAATTTTTTAGGAGATCGTTGGGACCAGCTATCATTTCAAGAAGAAACAATTGAGGGGCAAGACTGCCGCGAAAGTGCCGTAACCCCGGAACTGTTAGGTGACATGATTTTAGCGCGCAAAGATACAGGGACAAGTTATCATCTTGCCTGTGTGCATGATGATGCGTTGCAGACCATCACCCATATCATACGCGGAGAGGATTTGCGATCCGTCACCCATCTTCATGTGCTATTGCAGGCTTTAATGGGATACCAAACA
The DNA here is from genome assembly GCA_964421675.1 of uncultured Caulobacterales bacterium. Taxonomy (GTDB): domain Bacteria; phylum Pseudomonadota; class Alphaproteobacteria; order Caulobacterales; family Parvularculaceae; genus CALLPQ01. The sequence continues at coordinate 22,853 of CAYQXV010000039.1, read as the reverse complement.
CCGATCTATCGGTTTCATCGCCTGATTTCGGATGACAATGGCATACGGTTGGCGAAGAGAACAGGCGCGACCACATTGCGCTCCATGCGAGAGGCAGGACAAGATCCATCCTCCGTTTTGGCGCGGGCAAAAGCATCGTAAAAATTTGCGACGACAACCGCGCCGTGATGGGCGTTCAATTATGATGGGATCACATCAACCCCTTGGTCGCGCCGCCATCCACGGGGATTGAGCAGCCGGAAATATAGCCCGCCCGTTCGCTGGCAAGAAACGCAACCATGGCAGCAAATTCTGATGGTTCGCCAACCCGGCCCAACGGCACCTGGGCGGCAAAACCATCAAAATTATCTGTACCCCCCGCAAGCTTGCGCAACCGTTCGGTGCGGGTAAATCCCGGCATGACATTATTTACCGTAATATTATCGGGGCCGACTTCATTGGCCAATGTGCGGCAAAGCCCAATAACGGAGGCGCGCACTGAGTTTGATAAAATTAATCCGTTTACGGGTTGTTTTACCGCTTGGGAGGTGATTGCGATAATCCGGCCCCATTTTTGTTCTTTCATTTTTGGCAGAACGCCATTGATCAATTGAACGGCGCTGGCGAGCAACAAATTATAGGCCCCGTCCCATGCGGCGCGATCATGGGATTCAAACGGGCCCGGCGGCGGGCCGCCCGTATTGGTCACCAAAATATCGACTTTGCCAAATGCGGTGAGAGCGTCATGTAAAACCTGCTCGCATCCAGCTTGCGTGGAAAGATCGGCTTTTGTGCGCACGACCTGACCCGGCCCCGCAGCGTCTATCTCGCTAAAAGCGCTATCAAGGGTGCTTTGCGTGCGCCCGCAAATTAAAACATCGGCCCCTTCGCGCGCAAATTCCAGTGCACAGGCTTTACCGAGGCCCTGACTTGAGGCCCCAACAATGACCTTCTTGCCCGCTAGCTGTAAATCCATGGGATGATCCTTTTATGCTATTTTGTCCGGCGCCACGTGCTTCCCTCGGGGCCGTCCTCAATGGTGATCCCGCGTTCGTTTAGCTGATTGCGAATAGCATCTGCTGTCGCAAAATCGCGTGATTTTTTGGCCGCCACGCGCTCTTCAACAAGGCGATCTATTTCTTTGTCGTCATCACCATTGCCTGCATCTTTGCCCATGCCGCCATGGCGAATCCAGTCTGCGGGATCTTGTTCAAAAAATCCTAGCAATTTACCGCTCGCATAGAGCTGCCCAAGGGCGTTTTGCAGGTCTGCGCCCTTAGCTGTGCTCGCAATGTCGCGCAGGCCATGTAACGCCGCCATCGCGCCCGGCGTGTTCATATCATCGCGCATCGCGTCTAAAACTGATGGGGAAACCTCATTGTCAGTAGGCGAATAATCCAGTAAAATTCGGTAAAACCGATCGAGTTGTTTCTTGGATTGTTCGAGGAGGCTCGTGGTCCATTCTAATGGTTGGCGATAATGGGCTGATAATAATGCCCAACGAATAACCTCGCCGGGCCATTCTTTAAGAAGGTCACGTACCAGAACGACATTGCCTAAAGATTTCGACATTTTATCATCGCCCATTTGTAAAAATCCATTATGCATCCACACCCGCGCAAGCGGTGCATCATGGGCGCAATGGGATTGAGCGCATTCATTCTCGTGATGGGGGAAGCGTAAATCTTGACCGCCCGCATGAATATCGATTGTTGTGCCGAGAGATTTCTCAATCATCGCAGAACATTCTAAATGCCAACCGGGGCGACCTTTGCTTTCCAGTTTCCATTCTGGCGGCGTTGGCCAGCCAGGTTCTTCATCGCTCGATGGTTTCCATAGCACAAAATCTGCGGCATTTTTTTTATAGGGCGCAACTTCGATGCGCGCACCGGCAAGCATATCATCCTGATTAACGCCGGATAATGTGCCGTACTCATCATATTTTTGTGTATCGAATAAGACATGACCATCGCGGGCATAGGCATAGCCTTTGTCCATCAACACCCCGATCATCGAAATCATTTCGTCAATATGATCTGTCGCATGAGGTTCAAGTGTGGGGGGGAGGATGTTCAGCGCGCGACTTTCGTCGCGATAAACTTTTGCGTAATGGCTGGTGATCTCATTGATTGATTTTCCAGTCTCTTGCGCGGCTTTGATAATCTTGTCTTCAATGTCGGTGATGTTACGCGCAAAAACGACATTGTCGTCGCCATATTCGTGGCGCAACAAACGAAACAATTGATCGAACACAGTCGCCGCCCGGAAATTCCCAATATGGGCATGATTATAAACCGTGGGCCCGCACACATAGACGCTTACCCGCTTGGGATCGCGGGGGGAAAAATCTTCCTTTTTGCGCGCGGCGCTATTGTGTAGGCGCAAAGTCATCTCATGATTATCCTGCAGTCAGAGCGTTTAGCGAGACCAAAACGCATTCGTGATCTCATGTGTAATATGGGTGCGTACCGTGTTGATCAGCAACAGGCAAGCGGTCTGAACGTTCGCAAAAAACACAATAAAAACAATGGTTTAAATAGGTGGGTTGTTGATTTTTTAAACTGTGATTTGGATTCTCGCTGATCCAGTACTATATATAGAGCGTACACTTGATGTGTCATTTGCAACGCTCACCAATTTTCCCGTTGAGAATTGCGAACATATAATCGCTGCTAACGATAGGACAGGCCACTATGACCGCCATTGCCTACGATGCACTTTCCCGTGCCGAAATGGAAGATTCTGAAATCACTGCGACGCCTTCACGAGCGGAAGCCGAAGAAGCTGTGCGCACCCTCATCCGTTGGGCTGGAGATGATCCAACCCGTGAAGGGCTTATTGATACACCCAAACGTGTCACCAAAGCGTTTGGCGAATGGTTTGAAGGGTATGAGATTGACCCGGAAGCTTTGCTCGCGCGTACCTTCGAAGAGGTCGAGGGCTATGACGATATTGTATTGTTAAAAAATATCCGTCTGGAAAGCTACTGTGAGCACCATATGGCGCCGATCATTGGCACGGCTCATGTTGGATATTTGCCGACTGATAAAGTCGTCGGTATTTCCAAGCTCGCTCGATTGGTTGATGCTTTCTCAAAGCGGTTGCAGGTTCAAGAAAAATTGACCGCGCAAATTGCTGATACATTGACCGATGTTCTACAACCACGCGGTGTTGCCATCATGATTGAAGCTGAGCATCAATGCATGTCGACGCGCGGCGTTCACAAGCATGGGGTCGATACAATCACGACGCGCTTTACCGGTGTGTTCAAAGATGACCCGAAAATGGAAGAACGCTTTATGCGTTTGATTGGCTAATCGATTAGCGTATTTCCAGTGCGAGTTTAATCGTCATAATAATCTGTTATGAGGTTTAGCTCGTGCACGGGGCGTTCTGTATACCCTTCATCTTCGGCCCTTTGTCGTTCTGGCAACGTAATTGGCGCGAATGCATCGGCATAGTCTTTTACCGGTAACAGGTCTAAAAGAGACCGAATGCAGTTTAAGCGCGCCTTTTCTTTGTCAGTGCCATCAATGACGCGCCATGGTGCGTGCTCTGTCGAGGTTTGATCAAGCATCGCATCGCGGGCCTTTGAAAATTCTACCCAGCGACGCCGCCCTTCTAGATCGATTGGTGAAAGTTTCCAGCGTTTGCGCGCGTCTTGCGCGCGGTCTTGAAAACGTTCTTCTTGTTCTTCGGGCGAGACGTGGACCCAATATTTAATCAGCAGAACGCCGCTATCAATCAGGGTGCGTTCAAAATCGATAACTTCCTTCATAAACGCTTTATATTGTTCCTGGGTGCAAAACCCCATAACGGGCTCAACAACAGCGCGATTATACCAGGAGCGGTCGAATAAAGTGATCTCACCGGCAGCAGGAAGATGGGCCACATAGCGCTGGAAATACCATTGACTTTGTTCGCGGTCGGACGGTTTGGGCAGGGCGACAACTTTCCATGTGCGCGGGCTCATGCGGCGGGTTAGGGTTTTGATGAGGCCGCCTTTCCCTGCCGCATCACGGCCTTCAAACAGCACCACAACCTTTAGCCCTTCGCGAATGATGGTTTCTTGAAGTTTTGCGAGTTCAAATTCTAGATCTTTCAGGGCCGATTCATATTTTTTCTTTTTCATTTTTTGCTCTCGTTCCCTTGGGCGGTCGCGCCATCTTCATCGCTGGAGTTATTTTCACCGGTTGGCTCATCGACCATATCATCAACTGGCTGACCTTGTTCATCAAACCGATAATCGCGGCGGCAAAAATCGCAAGAGACGCGAATGAAGCCATCTTCCATCATGTCCGCCAGGTCATCTTTTCCATAGCGTTGCAGGACTGCGGTAATTTTATCGGCATTACATCCGCACGTGGCGCGGACTTTGCGCGGTTCAAACACGCGCACACCTTCTTCATGGAACAGGCGGTATAATAGATTTTCGGCTGGCAGTTGCGGGTCCAGCAATTCGTCCGCTTCGGTTGTGCTCAGCAGGGTTTCAGCGCGGGTCCAGCTTTCCTGATCGTCTTCAGCCATTAACACGCTCTCGCCGCGCTCGCGCGATCCCCCTTCGCCCGGCATAAACTGAATGATGATGCCGCCCGCGCGCCAATATTCGCGCCCGCCCGGTACCGATACTTTGCCCACAGCAAGACGCACAGCGGTTGGTATTTGTTCCGACTGCTGAAAATAAGAGACAATGGCGTCTTCCAAATTTTCGCCGTCCAGGGGCGTTACCCCTTGATAGCGTTCCATATCCGGGCCCTGATCAACAGTCATGGCGATATGACCGTTCCCGATTAATGCGCGCATGCCGGCCACATCATCAGCAAGGCGTTTGTCGCCTGCAACACTGGCCGTTGCTCTTAGATCGCCCGTCACATCATAGTCGGCAACAATCATCGAAACCGGGCCATCGCCCTGAACCTGAAATATGAGTTTGCCATCAAACTTTAAGGCGGTGCCCATCATTGTCACCAAGACACCGGCCTGACCTACAAGTTGGGACAATGCATCATTAAACCCGCTATCGGGCGAGGTATTATGGTTTTCCAATATTGTATCAATCGCTCGGCCCAGTCGCACTACATGGCCGCGCACAGCGCTGGTGCCCGCTTCCTCTCCCAGCTGGAAGGGTAAGACGTGATCGTCCGGTGTCACCGCATTGCGAGGATCATCATTGGATTTTGAGGGTGGGTCAAAAGGGGGCATAAAGAGGGTCCATCAGGATTTTATTTTCCAACCTGATTTTAATAATCGGTAAGCGGCAAAAATGAGCACGATGTTGAGGATCAAAACGGTGATTGCCGAGGTTGTGACGGAGACTTCCGATGTTCCAATGAAGCCATACCTGAAGCCATCAACCAGCATGAAAATAGGATTGACCGAACAAATGCTCAAGAACGGTTCTGGCAATCTTGAGATCGGGTAAAACGTTCCCGACAAGAAGGTGAGGGGCTGGATTATAAAATTACTGATCGCGGCGAGCTGGTCGAATTTTTCAGCCCAGATCCCGCCAATCACACCGAGCGTGGCAAACATGATCGCGGCGGACAGGCCAAAATAAAATATTGCGAAGATATTCTCGACCGGCAAACCCGCATTGAAAAACATATAAATGGCCGCGGTCAGTGCCGTGACCAAGCCGACAATCAGTCCCCGGACGGCTGCGCCAGCAACCAAGCCGGTGGTCATTTCTGCAGCAGAGAGGGGCGCCATCAATATATCGACAATCGAGCCTTGTAGCTTTCCGATAATGAGCGAGGAGCTGGAATTTGCGAAGGCATTGTTCAAGATTGCCATCATGACGAGGCCCGGTACCAGAAAGACGATATAATCAACGCCGTTGACCGGGTTTCGCGTCGCGCCAAAAGCGATGGCAAAAACCGCCATATATAAAAGGGTCGTGATGACGGGCGCGAGAACCGTCTGGAAGGCAACTTTGATAAAGCGGTGGACTTCTTTGAAAAAGAAAGTGCGCAGGCCGAGCCAGTTCACCGCACCAAAGCGGCGCACGCCGGGCCCGGTTTGGGTCGGCGGCGATATCTGACCGGTAGTGGCAGAGGCAGCCTTTTGAGCATCCGGTGCGTTGGGGTCATTTAAGGTGACGGTCGGTGAGGTCATGAGGGTCCTCAGGGGCTAGCTTGGAGGCGGACGGGAAATCATTATGGGTACTATGGCACTATGAGCGGCCAGATGTGGCGCGCGTATCTGCAAAGGTCAAGCGATGAGCGCCGCAGCGCGGGCACGGGGTTGGCAGG
>CAYQXV010000039.1:0-16523 GCA_964421675.1 uncultured Caulobacterales bacterium | reverse complement strand
CTTATCCACATAGGTGTGGATAAGCCCATCAATCATAGTGTTTTGCATCAATATATAGTGTGCAAAAATAGTATTCACCCTGATATTGTATTTTTGAAATCTCAATATACTATATCTGGACAACCTTTCCGGCACCGGAATGAGTGTGCACAATATCTGGTATGCTGAAAAAATCATGCATTCCTGTCCTTTGTGCATTTCAATTTTGGGCTGGTTGGACCGATAGATCACAAAATTGTGGTCCCAAACTATTGAATTTCAGGGAGGTTTTCCGGATGGCGTGGACAGAAGAACGGGTTGAAATGCTGAAAAAGCTGTGGGCTGAAGGGCTATCAGCCAGTCAGATTGCCGGCAAAATGGGCGGCGTCACGCGAAATGCGGTGATCGGTAAGGTTCATCGCCTTGGCCTTTCGGGGCGGGCAACCCCGGCAAAACCGTCAACAGGACGCGCCTCCGCGCCGCGCCGGGTGGAGACAGCCTCGCCCACGGTGGAAAAACCGCAAGTTTACAGGGCGGAACCTGAAGCCAAACCGATTATTTCCGCCCCTGAGGTCAGCCAGCCGTTGGTATTGGATACCGGCGACAAGACCACTGTTGCGACCCTCAACCGCAATATGTGCAAATGGCCAATTGGTGATCCGGCGAAGGATGATTTCCATTTTTGCGGCCAACCCTCGCAAAGCGGGAAACCATATTGCGCCTATCACGCCCATATTGCATTCCAGCCGGCCCAGCGCCGTGCGGATCGACGTCCAGAACCACGACGCCTTGGCGCGCCGGGTGCTGTACGCCGGGCAGGGTAAGGCTTTGCTCAAGGTAGGCTAGAACGCCAAAAACTGGCTAGAACGATTGCATTTGCTCTGCGCACGTAACGTTCTAGTAACGCTGATTACAAATAATTTTACAAACCTTCGTAGCGTCAATTTTACGTAAGGGCTGTATACCTCATAGCCTGGTAGGAAATGGGGTATCACTCTGATGCGCATGGATGTAGCTACAGTTGGCGGAATAATTGCCGGATTTTTTATCGTCGGCCTCGCAATTGCGATGGGCGGTGCGGTGAGCGTGTTTTTTAATGCGCCGAGCTTTCTCATTGTTATTGGCGGATCAATTTCTGCGACGGTGCTGCGATTTCCGATCGGTCAGGTTTTGGTTGCGTTCAAAACCGGTACACGTATTGCATTTTTTGACCATGCCCGCGCACCGCGCGAGCTTCTCGAAGAGGTGCGCGATCTTGCAAATGTTGCAAGGCGTCAAGGTCCAATAGGTCTTGAGCGTGTTTCTGTTTCCGATAGTTTTTTGGCGCGCGGCAAACAAATGATTGCCGATGGTTTGTCAACGGAGAATTTACGCGAGCAATTAATGCGCGAGCGTGAATTGGAAATTCGCAGACTGGTCGAGGGCGAGAAAATTTTTCGCGCCATGGGAGAGGCCGCCCCTGCCTTTGGTATGATCGGGACAATCGTTGGCCTTGTTAAAATGTTATGGACGATGGATGATCCTTCCACGATTGGCCCGTCAATGGCGATTGCCTTGTTGACGACCCTCTATGGGGCGTTGATTGCTTATGCGTTTGCGCTTCCGGTTGCTGATAAGCTTGCAATGAAACTTGAGGTTCAGGAGACCAATCTTTCCCTTATCATTGATGGTCTTTGTCAGGTTTGCGACCGCAAATCTCCTGATGTCATTACCGATATGCTGATTGTCTATTTGCCGGAAAAAGCACGCGGCCCTTTTGAAGCGGTACCTGCCTAATGAGCGGGCGTCCCTATAGTTCTGTATCGCGTGACCGGAACGCGTCCAATAGCAGGCGCAGCTCAAGCTGGCTGATTACCTATGCGGATTTGATGACGATCCTAGTATGTTTCTTTGTACTGATTGTCTCTTTTTCCATTCAAGACCAAGTGAAAATGGAAGTTGTGGCCGGGTCAATGCGCAACGCATTTGGCGTGGCGGAAGAGCGACGATATGCGGGGGATTTTAAACTGGACGGCACGCCTGAGCAATTGCAGCCGGGCAATGTTCGCCCATCACCATCCCCGACCGCGAGCGGCATTACCGATACATTGACCGCAAGACCGGCTGCGGGAACCAATGGAAATGACGGCGCCTATGAACAACGCATTGCGGAGCAAAAACAATTTGAGGATGCGCGCGAGCATATTCAAAAAGCCATTCTAAGCCATCCTTTATTGCGCGAAGAAAGTGAGGCGATAACTGTAACCCTTGTTGAAGAAGGCTTGCAGATCGTCGCTGTTGATCAGGTTGGTGCGCCCATGTTTGATAAGGGATCGGCCATTCCTTTGCCGAGGGCACGCGATCTGTTGCGCGAAATTGCGGAAATTATTGCGCCATTGCCGAACCGGATTTCCGTTTCCGGCCATGCGGATGCAAGCGGTCAGGGGCGCTATTCTGCGTTTGCTTTAACCGCCAATCGCGCAAACGCGGCACAGAAAATTTTTCAGCAATCGGGTATTCCCGAAGCCAGAATTGCCGGTGTCACCGGGCATGGCAGTGCTTTTCCATTATATGCAGATGATCCTTATGCGGCGGGCAATCGAAGAATTACAATCACGCTGGAGCCTTCCGCGCCTCTATTGCCGTCAGACCGAAGATTGTAACGCTCCATTTAGCGTTCCTTAGATTGGATAAGATCCCATTTATTGCCAAATGGATCGCAAAATACCGCAACACTGCCATAAGGTTCATGTCTTGGCTCTTCGAGAAACTGAACGCCTTTATCGCGCATTTCGCGATAGCTCTGGTCAAAATTTTCCGTCTCAAGAAACAAAAACACCCGCCCACCGGCCTGATTGCCGATCGCATTTTCTTGCTGCGGGGTTGCCGCGCGGGCCAGTAATAAATTCGTACCCCCGCCGCTCGGCGCGACACGAACCCAGCGCTTTTCTGGTGAGAGCTTTGTGTCCTCGCATAGCGTAAAGCCGAGACAATCCACATAAAAATCAATCGCCTTGTCATAGTCGCAAACCACCAAGGTGATGGCAGAAATCATGGTTTTGGTTGGTGTTTTCATTGGTGGTTCCCTCACGACCATTGAGTTACGATAGTTTGCTGCAGGCGGGATAGTATTTTTCGATGAATCTGCGGTGATTTGCTTAGCCCGTAGCCTCTTTGTGCGGATGGGTTATCGACTTGCCAGCCTAGTAAAACTCTGAAACTATCGCGCAACAAATTATGGAGTATGTTCATCATGAAGCCATCATTATCAAAAACCATAGCCGCATTGGGCGCATCGCTAATTGGTGGGCTCAGCCTTGCCGCAAGCGCGGGGGACGTTGCTATTGTGCATGCGGGCCAACTTCTGGCTGATCCATCGGGAACTGTACTGACCGGCCACTCCGTGGTTATTCGTGATGGCAAAGTCGCGGCGATCCTTCCGGGCTATGTTGAAGATGCTGGCGCAGGCGCTACCGCAGAAGACACTGTAAAAATTTACGACCTCAAATCGATGTTTGTCCTTCCCGGCTTAATTGATAACCATGTGCACATTACATCCGAAAACAACCCACAAGGACGATTGCAATCGGTTCAAATGTCCGATCCTGATCGTGCGATCAATGGTGCCGGGTTTGCACGCAAAACATTGATGGCGGGCTTTACAACCGTGCGCGATGTTGGCGCCAGAGGCGGGGACGCTGTGTTTGCTTTGCGCGACGGAATTAATCGCGGCGATGTTGTGGGGCCTCATCTTTTTTCATCGGGATCAACAATTTCTGTAACCGGTGGTCACGGCGATGGAACGCAAGGATATCGCGATGATATTGCCCATGTCTTACATTCCACAGGTGTTTGCGATGGTGTGGGTTCATGCCGGAACGCGGTTCGCGAACAGGTTCGCCGCGGCGCCGATCATATTAAACTGACAGCAACCGCTGGCGTGCTTTCCAATACATCGGCAGGCCTAGAACAACAGTTTTTTGCCGATGAATTAAAAGCGATCATGGATACGGCCCATTCAATGGGGCGCAGAGTTACCGCTCATGCCCATGGCGTGCAGGGTATTAATGCCGCTCTTGAAGCCGGTGTTGATTCAATCGAACACGGAACATATCTTGATAAAGACTCGATCCGCTTGTTTAAACGCAATGGGGCCTATCTGGTACCGACTTTGCTTGCGGGCGCTACAGTTACCGAGTGGGCTGCCGATCCCGATAGTTTTCTAACGCCGCCGCAACGCGAAAAAGCCGCAGAAGTTGGCCCAAGAATGCAAGACATGTTGCGCCGTGCCCATGATGGCGGCGTAAAAATTGCCTTTGGAACCGATAGCGGTGTTTCTGCACACGGTGACAATGCCCTTGAATTTGGATTAATGGTTGCTGCCGGAATGAGCGCGAAAGAGGCTATCATCGCAGCGACACTTTCAGCTGCGGACAATATGGGCAAGCTTGACCAGTTTGGTAGTCTTGAACCAGGCAAAAGCGGCGACCTGATTGCTGTTGATGGCAACCCATTAACCGATGTCACAGAACTTGAAGATGTGGATTTTGTGATGAAATCAGGCATTGCCTACAAGCAATAATCATCAGCAAAACCCTTGGTGATTAGCGCGCCGCGTTCGCGGCGCGCATTGTTATATTCGTACTTTACGATTCAAAGCGGTACAGGGATATGCCGTGCGCGCGCTCGTCAAATGTTAGCTCTCTGTTGAGCGGCGCATGAGCGCGCGATGAACAATTTTCTCGCTCGCATAAATAGCAATTAATGCCAATTGGTGTGGGATTGGGTGTTTCCAAATTATAATCGCGCGCATAGATGAGGCGCGGGGCATAGGCCATTTCGCACCCCAAACCGATTGCGTGTTTTGTTGCCGGGCGATCAAAAGTACTATCGGCACGGCTCACCGTTCTTGCGATTGAAAAATAGCTGGCATTATCGGGAATGGTGACAATTTGTGTGCGGAGTTTCCCCGGTGTTTCAAAACATTCGTGAATATTCCACAAAGGACAGGTGCCGCCAAATTTAGAGAACGGAAAGCGCCCCGCACTAAATCGTTTGGAAACATTGCCGGCTGTATCCATGCGAATAAAGAAAAACGGAATGCCGCGCGCATCGGGTTTTTGCAGTGTGGTCAAGCGGTGCGCAGTTTGCTCATAACTGGTTCCAAACCGATTAGATAGCAACTCCAAATCATATCCGGTTTTCTCGCATTCGCGCAAAAACCGGCCATAGGGCATCAACATGGCGGCCGCGAAATATTTTGCAACACTGGCGCGCGCCAGGCCAATTGCATTGCGGCCGGGCAAGTTTGCCTCGCGCACCGCATCGTCTATCAACTCACCATATTCGAGCATGGCCAGTTGAACAGCCAATTGAAATCGTCGCCCGGATTGCGGTAACAATTCTGACAGATCAATGCCGGAGCGATGGCGATCAAAATATCGCAATTTATCGTCCATCACTTCGACCGGCAAAATCCGCACCGTCAGATTATGTTTATCGCGCAACCGGTTCGACAGTGTCACATGCGGCTCGTGTACGGCCAGGGATAGTTCTTTTGAAAAATCTTCGGCCGCTTGATCGAGCTCAGGAAAATAGTTTCCCTGGGCGGTGAAGAATTCACGTACCGCTTCGACGCTGCGCGCAGATTCTTCTAAAATTTCGACTTTGTCGCGATCGGCAAGCGGATTGCTTTCAGAGTAAAGCCTGCGAGACACATCCCGGTAGCGCTCATATAGTTTTAAGGTTGCCCGCGCGAGGGCCGGGCTTGCATTGACCACATCTTCAACTTCAGACTTGGCAACCGGATTATCACTCACCCGCGGGTCGCGCATCACCTCATATAGCTCGGCGGTGAGTTGGCTGTCTGAGCCTGATGAAAATTCGGAAATATCGAAATTATAAACCTGGGCAAAACGCAGCAATACGGCCGCGCTCATGGGGCGTTGATTGCGCTCAATCAGATTGAGGTAGCTCGTGGAAATATCCAGATCCTCAGCCATGCGGGCCTGAGTGATGCCTAAGGTTTGGCGCAGGCGCCGAACACGGGGTCCGATCAGCAGTTTTTCACGACGTTGTGCCATTATAGCCCTTTCTCATGCCTAATTATTTACAATATTTACAATAAATAACAAATTAATTTTACAATTAACACAAAAATACCCATTAAAAACAAGTATATGTTGCGATGCGGCCCATTTTGTAAATATGATAAATTCAAATTTATACATGTTGTGTAAACCCATAATTCAGTCTCGCTAAGGAGTATCCAGATGACCAGCCGCCCGACCTATTCAGAAATCCGCCATGAAGTTTTAAGCCGCTATCCTGACGGAGCGACACCAGCGGGCATTGATGTTGATCATATTGTTCAGTTGAAGATGCAAAATACCTACACAACCCATCTCGAAATCGCCAACAAAATGGCCACGCTTATGCGCGAAGACATGGCCGCTTATGATGTCGATCCGAAAAACTTTACCCAGTCTCTGGGTTGCTGGTCCGGGTTTCATGCCCAGCAGATGATTAAATCTGTCAAACGTCTGCGCGGCACCACCAAGGGGGCTTATGTTTATCTGTCCGGTTGGATGGTTGCGGGACTGCGTAACCGCTTTGGCCATCAGCCTGATCAAAGCATGCATGAAAAAACCGCCGTTGTTGATCTGATTGAAGAAATCTATGTTTCTCTGCGTCAGGCGGACGAAGTGGCAATCAATGATTTGTTCAAAGAATTGAAAACCGCCCGCGATACAAATGCGAGCAATGCAGAGATTGAAGACGTCATTCGCCGCATTGATAGCTTTGAATCCCATGTTGTGCCAATCATTGCAGACATTGATGCTGGTTTCGGTAATGAGCATGCCACCTATCTTCTTTCAAAGGAGATGATCAAAGCGGGTGCATGTTGTATCCAGATTGAAAATCAGGTTTCTGATGCCAAGCAGTGTGGTCACCAGGACGGTAAGGTGACGGTGCCGCGTGAAGATTTTATTGAAAAACTGCGCGCTGTTCGTCTTGCTTTTGAAGAGCTTGGTGTTGATGACGGCGTCATTGTTGCACGCACGGACAGTCTGGGCGCTGGATTAACGCAAAAAATTCCAGTCTCTCAAGAGCCCGGTGATATGGCCGCTGAATATATTAAGTGGCTTGAGGTGGAAGATATTACGCCCGCAAATCCGCTAAAGGACAATGAAATGGCGCTATATCAGGATGGAAAATTTGTTCGTCCGGTGCGGATGCCAAACGGGCTGTATAAATTCCGCGAAAATACCGGGCGTGCACGCGTGGTTGAAGATTGCATTTCCAGCCTTGTTGATGGCGGTGCAGACATGCTGTGGATTGAAACCGCGACTCCTGATGTGAATGAAATTGCATCCATGGTGAACGAGATTCGCGAACAGGTTCCCAATGCAAAGCTAACCTATAATAATTCGCCTTCCTTTAACTGGACCCTTAAATTGCGCCAACAAGTGCGCGAGGAATGGCTCCAGGAAGGGCGCATTACAAAAACAAGTTACCCGGAGGGTAACGAGTTAATGTCCGCAGAGTATGATGATACCGCTCTTGGTGAAGAGACAGACGCACGTCTTCGTCGCTTCCAGACAGATATTTCCACAAAGGCCGGTGTTTTCCATAACCTCATCACGCTGCCAACATTCCACCTTGCCGCTAAGGGAATGGATGATATCTCCAAAGGCTATTTTGGTGACGATAAAATGCTTGCCTATGTTGGTACGATACAACGCGAAGAAATTCGCAATAATGTCAGTGCGGTTAAGCACCAACACGAAGTTGGGTCTGATCTGGGCGATACATTCAAGGAAATGGTGGGCGGTGAACGCGCCTTAAAAGCTGGCGGTACAAAAAATACCATGAACCAGTTTGAGAGCGTGGCCTAAAATCCAGCGCTACAGATTCCGGCGGAACACGAGAAAGGGCAAGCCTTGGGTTTGCCCTTTTTTATTCGGTGGTGATGGCGGGGTTTACCCCTTCATATCAAGGGTCATGTGCCGCGCTCGCGCCGCATGTTCAATTGCCGCGGCTCCGTCATCGGGCACCTTCAACGTATTGCGAATAAGTTCCAGAATACGGATTTCCGTAACATCGATATTTTCATCAGCGGTCACAACGTCAATCACGCCGGCATAAGCAGTTTCGGCAAGATGGGCGGGCAGGGCAGAGCCAGCGGCGGTGAGTACCTTATGCATGCCGTCTTCCGACGACATTAATTTACCGCAGGCTTCTGCGGTCTGCACCAATTGCTGTTCATCGGTGGAATCAAATAGGGGAAATGATCTGACCACGCGCCCGATCGTGCGCAGCTCTACCTCAGAGATTGTTCCATCAGCAGCTGATGTCATCACCATCAAATAGATTATCGCTTCTTGTGCGGTGAGATTAGCAACACCTTCCGCCATAGGACCCTCCTTTGGAACCAGCATTGAGTAAATTCCAACCTAGTGTGCGTGTCTTCTCACTTCAAGGCCGCAATCGATTTGCCGGATTGGTTCTGGATGGGGTGATGCGCTTTGACCTTGTGTTGTTAGCCCGCTAGAACGCATTTTCAACGATGGCACCGGCTCCGGGTTGTCGAAAGCAAGGAATGTTAAAAATGCGCGATGCGTCGCCCCTACCGCACCCCTCTTCATTTACCCCAGAGCAACTGGCGGGCGCAAAGGCCTGGCCGTTTGCAGAGGCTAAAGGGTTGATAAAGCGGCTTGATAAGATGGGTAGGACAGACGGGCCGGTTGTGTTTCAAACCGGCTATGGCCCTTCAGGTCTGCCGCATATTGGAACGTTTGGCGAAGTTGCCCGCACGACGATGGTGCGCCGTGCTTTTGAAGCATTGACCGGGCGCGAGACGCGCTTGATCGCATTTTCTGATGATATGGACGGGATGCGCAAAGTGCCCCCGACGGTTCCAAACCCTGAAAAGCTGGAGCCCTATCTGCAAAAACCACTGGCAGATGTGCCCGATCCATTTGGCACCCATGACAGTTTTTCTGCGCACAATAATGCACGCCTTTGTGCGTTCCTGGACCAGTTTGAATTTGACTATGAATTTATGTCGTCTGCGCAGCAATATCGCAGCGGGAAATTTGACGCCATGTTGGTTCGGATGCTGGAGACCTATGAGGAGGTAATGAATATTATTTTGCCGACCCTGGGTGAAGAGCGCCGCGCTTCCTATTCGCCATTTCTTCCTATTTCACCGACCAGCGGACGGGTTCTTTACGTTCCGATTTTAGAGATTGATGCAAAAGCCGGGACAGTCGTTTTTGAAGACGAAGGCGGGGAGAAAGTTAAGACAGCTGTAACGGGCGGCAATGTGAAACTGCAATGGAAAGCAGACTGGGCCGGGCGTTGGTTCGCGCTTAATGTTGATTACGAAATGTCAGGTGAAGATTTGACTGAATCGGTTCGACTATCCAATCGCATTGTTAAGGCATTGGGCACCGAGCCGCCTGCTGGTTTTAACTACCAGCTTTTTCTTGATGAAAAAGGCGAGAAAATTTCCAAAACCAAAGGCAATGGACTGTCTATCGAGGAATGGTTGACCTACGCCTCGCCGGAAAGTCTATCGCTTTATATGTTCACCAATCCGAAAAAAGCGAAAAAACTGCATTTCGATATTATTCCCAAAACCGCTGACGATTATCTGGCGCATCTTTCGAAATATGGCGATCAGGCAAGTGAGGAAAATCCGCAAAAAGCGATTGATAATCCTGTCTGGCATATTCACGAAGGCACACCGCCGAGTGATATTCCGCCAGTCTCGTTTGCCTTGCTGTTAAATCTTGTGAGCGCGGCCAGTACGTCTGATAAGGCGCAGCTTTGGGGGTTTTTGCAAATGTATAACCCGGATGTCTCGCCGCAAAACAATCCAAAGCTTGACGAACTTGTGGGCTATGCGATCCGCTATTACACCGATTTTGTCGAGCCTAAGAAAAAGTGGCGCGCGCCCAACGAGATGGAGCGAGCGGCCATGGTCGATTTGATTGAGCGGCTGGATGCATTGCCGGGCGATATGACCGATGTTGATGTGTTGCAAACCACCGTCTTTGATGCAGGTAAAACGCAAGAATTTGATAATTTGCGAAACTGGTTCAAAGCAATTTACGAAGTTTGCTTTGGCCAATCAGAAGGGCCGCGCATGGGTAATTTCATTGCGATTTATGGCGTCAGAAATACATCAAAAATGATCGGTGAAGCGCTCGCCCGCCAATAAAATTCGCCCAATTTCTTTTTGGCAATCCCTTATCGGTTTAACCGATCAGGGCGGATTCTTCGCACTTGGCCGTGCCGCCTGCAAAATATGAAACGATCCACCACTCGTCTGACCAATCTTTGGTGGCTGGTGTGTGGTTTTCATCTGGGCGGGGCGCTTCATGGGAATAAAAACATCCCTTATCTGTGCGCACCGCAAAACAGCCCGGAATAAAAGCGGGATTGTCATAGGTGAAACAAATTCGGCCACTTTGTATTGTCCATGTACCCGCTGAGACAATGCCGCCGCCTTGATATAACAATGTCCCGTCAGCTCTATATATTTCCTGAAACTTGATGGCATTATATTGGGTAAGGAAGTCGCGATAAAATCCGGTATGGGTTCGCCCAGCAAAAGCCGCCGTTAGACCTGCATCATCGAGCATGAGGATAGAATTGTCCGTTTGCGACGTATCATCTGACAATGCAGAATGGGGGATAGGTTGCAATAGGGCAAAAACGAAAATTGCAAAAGCAGATGAACTGGTCATGACATGGACTCCGCAAGACGCTTGATCCCCGCAAAAGTATCGCGCCATCCTTGCTCACATGCAAGATAATATGCGTCAGCTTCAGAATTTGCGTCAGCGCTTGCGGGAAATCCGGCTTGTGTCACGGTAAGCTGTGCCGCGTCGCCGCTTGGCATAACATCAAAAGTGACCGAAAAATCAGCCTCAAAAGGCAAGGGCCCGTCTTTGGCGTAATAGCGATAATTGCCAAGCCGCAGGCAATGGGGCGGGTCGAACCGGGTAATATCGGCAGCGCTTTGATAATCCGGCTCGTTCAAATCTTCGCCCCAGACTGCCGCCCATAGGCCGCCATCTTGCGGAATGACAATAGCGGTGCGTGCGCTCCACCACCGGCAAATTTGCGTTGGTGTGATGAGGAGCGCGAACAAGGCATCCGGTTTTATTGGAAAAACTTCCGTATAGGTGAGAGATCGGGTCTGCATGGTCTCAAGCTTTTTTAGATCAGGACGGGCTTGGATAGTTGGGTGCCTCGCGGGTAATCGCAACGTCGTGGACGTGGCTTTCTTTTAGTCCCGCATTGGTGATGCGCACAAACCGTGCCCGTTTTTGGAATTCTTCAATGGAAGGAGCGCCCACATATCCCATGGAGGCGCGCACCCCGCCCACCAATTGGTGGAGGATCGGCGCGATAGGGCCCTTGTGGGGGACGCGCCCTTCAATGCCTTCCGGGACCAGTTTCATTTGTTCTTTTACATCCGCCTGAAAATAGCGGTCGGCAGAGCCCCGCGACATTGCGGTGATCGACCCCATGCCGCGATAGGATTTATAGGCACGCCCTTGATAAAGGAAAACTTCACCGGGCGATTCATCCGTACCCGCCAGAAGAGAGCCAACCATGGCGCAATTCGCTCCAGCGGCTAACGCCTTTGCCATATCGCCAGAATATTTTATGCCCCCATCGGCAATGATTGTAGCATTGGTGCCATCGGCTGCGCGTGCGGCATCTGCGATAGCCGTTAATTGCGGAACACCGACGCCCGCAACAATCCGGGTTGTGCAGATTGAGCCTGGACCAATGCCGACTTTAATCGCATCCGCACCAGCATCGATGAGTGCGCGGGCACCGTCATAGGTGGCAATATTACCGGCGATAATCTGGGTTGCATTCGATGCTTTTTTAATGCGCGCAACTTGATCAACCACTTTTTGTGAATGACCGTGGGCTGTGTCGATAACCAAAACATCACAGCCTGCGTCAATCAGCGCTTCGACGCGTTCATATCCAGCATCACCAACGGTGGAGGCGGCGGCAACCCGTAACCGGCCTTCACCATCTTTACAGGCAAGCGGGTGCGCTTGGGCTTTTTCCATGTCTTTAACAGTAATCAACCCAACACATCGCTGGTTTTCATCAACAACGATCAGTCGTTCTATCCGGTGTTTATGGAGCAGCTTCATGGCTTCGGCCCGATCAACACCTGATTTAACGGTTACAAGATTGTCGCGGGTCATGAGTTCGGATATTTTTTGATCAGGATTTTGTGCAAACCGCATATCTCTATTAGTCAGTATGCCAACAAGGGTTCCAACGCCGGCGCTGTCAGGATTTTCAACAACCGGAAAGCCCGAAATCTGGAACTTATCCATCATCGCTTTTGCCTCGGCCAGCGTTGCGTTTGGCGTCAGCGTTTTTGGATTAACAACCATGCCGCTTTCGAACCGCTTTACCCGCAATACCTGAGCGGCCTGTTCTTCAACTGTCAGATTGCGGTGGATAACACCAATCCCGCCATTTTGCGCCATCGCGATCGCCATTGCCGCTTCTGAAACCGTATCCATCGCGGAGGCAAGGATGGGAATGTTCAGGGTAATTTCGCGGGTTAGGCTCGCGCGCACATTTGCCTGCGAGGGCATAATCTCAGAGGGTCCCGGCTCGAGCAACACATCATCAAAAGTCAGGGCATCACGTATTTGCATGGTAAATCCTTAAAGTAACGAGGCAGTATCGAAATCTGGACTGTTTGCAGTGCTCAGCTCACCAGACTTTAATCCTAATTGCCGGCGTGAAAGCGTCAGCACACATAAAAAATACAAATCGCGCGATTGACGAACACCGGCATAGGTAAACCAGGTCGTGCTGATCAGCATCAAGATAGCAATGCTAATCGCTATGCCTTGTGTAATCCACATCTGGGTATCAAACCCTGCTGTAAGCGTTGCGAGTGCATTTGGAAATATTTGATTGATGAGGAAGAGCGCGCCAACCGGAACTGAAATATTTGCAATCAAGAAAAGTCTGAGTGCACCTTCCGCTTCGGCCATATTGACGTGCGCGCGATCTTTTATATAGGCAAGTTGTCCATCGGCGATCGTTCGTTCATCAGTTTGCGAGGTTAGCGTTTGCGTCATCGGTTAAAACTTTGCAGGGATGGCGAAGGGTTCAGCGCCGTCAACGGAGCGAATTTTCACTAATCGTTCTGGGTCATCGCAAATTTTCTGTGCTGCATCGCTCATCCGGCCGCCGCGCTTCATTAGGCTATCGGCAATGGATATGATGAGCGTGTTCGGATAGGCGGTTGGCGATGCATCGGCGATTGCCGCGGCAATGGTGTTTTCATCACTATCAGGGTTATGCAGGCAGGCTGCAATCATAGCGGTGGCGCTCGACCTGCTTATGCCTGCCCAGCAATGAACCAGCAGGTTTTTTTGCGGGTTCCAATCGCGCAAAAAATCAATCAATTCGGCGACATGCTGTTCTTCCGGTGTGACATAGCCGTCTATTGGCTTTCTAATATCATCAAGTTCGACTTTGTGATGGAGCGCTGGTTCCAGTCCTTTGATGACGGGAAACTCTGTGCCCGGACCAAGCAAGCTGACCACGCGTTCTGGGCTATGGGTTGCAAATTGATCATGCACCAATTGCAGCGATGAGACATGAATTTTCATGACCGGCTAAACCTTTCTACAATCGGCTCACCGGGACACCCAATGTCGAGGGCAATTGCGGCTTCAACGGCTCTTTGTATGCGGGTTTGCGCGGGCGCATTATCGCCCTGCATGATATGGTCTGCTCCCAGCGCGTAATCGATTCCAGACCCGCCGCCCCAAAGCCTGCCCGACGGAACTTTCGAGAGCGCAAGATGGCTATCGAAATCCCAGATTTCTCCGTTGTCGCGTACGATTATGCCTTCAGCACCGTATGAGGTTGAGGTGTCATTGCCTTTTTGCTGGCCAAGATTGTATTTCTTGTATCGCGACCGCAGAAAATCAAAAACTTCCAACACATTTTCAGCTGTTTCGGGAAACTTATCGGCGCTCAGTTGGAGATATTGTTTGTACACACATTCATTGCATGTCAGGCCAATGGCCCACGATCCAAATTTTAGCCATTTGTTTTCGCTCGCAGGTGCCGGTGTGTCGCCAATGGTCGCGCGGTCATTGCATCCAAGCCAAACAACATTTTCTTTTGGATCATGAAGGGCGCAAATAATGGTCATATCTAATCCTCAGCGTGTGAAGGTTTTTGGTTTTGGGCCGCGCCTTTCCCGTGAAAATCCAACCCGACAACATACATTTCTGCAGATTGTTGTCGGCTGGCTTTGGGTTTGGCGTGCTTAATGGTTGAGAAATTGCTTTTTAGCAGGTCAAGAAGTTCGCCTTCGGCGCCGCCTTGAAAAACCTTACAGACAAAATTTCCGCCGGGCTCTAAAACTTCCATAGCAAAATCCAGCGCCGTTTCCGCAAGGGCAACAATGCGCAAATGGTCCGTTGCCCGGTGCCCGGTGGTCGGAGCAGCCATATCGGATAGCACCAGATCGGCTTTGCCATTGAGTAAGCTTTTGAGTTTGCCCGGCGCATCATCGTCGAGAAAATCCATTTCCAGAACCTGCGTGCCCGCAACCGTATCCATGGCCAGATAATCGATGCCAATGACTTTGCCTTGGTTGCCGATTTTCTTGATGGCCACCTGACACCACCCGCCCGGCGCACAGCCAAGATCAACAATTCGGGAACCGGGTTTAATCAGCTGAAATTTCTCATCCAGTTCGATCAACTTATACGCAGCCCGCGAGCGATAGCCCTCGGCCTTGGCGCGGGCGACAAATGGATCGTTTAGCTGGCGCCGCAACCACAGGGTTGATGAGGTTTTGCGATATTTGGCGGTTTTCACATTGACGGTGAGGTCGCGCAGTCCATCGCCTGCTTTTTTCTCGGGAAGGGGTTTGCCGGTTTTTTGCGCAACCGATTTGCGGGTGCGCTTTTCGGGCTCCTCGCCAAAAGCGGTTTTTGCGATATTGGTGGCTTTTCTCGCCGGTTTTTTCGGTTTTGACGCAGATTTACCCTTGCCCGAGCCTGATGAGCTGGGGCGCTTTTTACCGGTTTTTGACCCGCGAGATGATGATTTTACTGGTCCCATGGCATCCTATAGCGGGCAATTTCCGAGTCGAAAAGCCTAGATTCTAAAAGCTTGCCATGGAATTGCCTGGGTTTGGTGGTTTAATAGGGATGATGGGCGCGAATAGTGGGCATAAGCATTGGTGTTTTAGACAGAATGCGCTTAAAGCCGTGCCGAACTTGAGACCAGTTTTCGAAGGGCTTATCACTCTCTTTCGTCTTCAGGCATCCACATTTCTCTGATTGCATCGCCGTTGGCCCTGCCACGGGCGGATGTGATTTCAACCAAAGGAAACCCCTTATGTCTCTTATGGATCAACTCACCAATATCGTCGTAAGCCAGGTCGCAAGCCAGGCCGCCCAGAAAACTGGCCTGTCCCAGGGAATGGCGGCAAAATTAATGCCGATGGCGATGACCGCGCTGATGGGCGGGCTGAAAAACAATGCCGCAAAACCTGAGGGTGCGCGGGCGCTGGCGAGTGCCTTGGAAAAACATGATGGCGGATTGTTGGACAATATTGGCAATATAGCGGGCGATGCGTCTGCCTTGGCTGATGGGCAAAAAATCCTTGGCCATATTTTAGGCAGCAACCGCCAGCAGACCGAACAGCAACTTGCGCAAACCGCAGGCGTTAGCAGCGATCAGGTCAATCAGCTATTAGCGATGGCAGCGCCTATGGTGATGGGCTCGCTTGGCAAGGCAAAACGCGAGCAAAATCTCGATGAAGCCGGGCTTGCCAATCTGGTTCGCGAAGAAGGCACGCGCGCGCGTCAACAAGCGCCATCGGAATTGGGCGGATTAATGTCGATGCTCGACGCTGACGGTGACGGCGATTTCAAAGATGATCTTGTTCAGGGCGTTGGCAAGAAGCTGCTGGGTAGCCTGTTTGGTCGCAAGTAAGACAATCACGAAGGAGGGACGGACATGAATCTGTTCAAATTTGTTAAAAATGCCGGTGAAAAACTCTCAGGCTCTGTGGCGAATGCCGCTGATGCGATCAAGGATCGTGTCACCGGTAACAAGATCGACGTAAAAGATCTTGATGTCGCCCAGGAAGGTGAGAAAGTTATTCTCAAGGGTACGGCAAAAACCCAGGAAGAAGCGGAAAAAGCGATTATTGCCGCGGGCAATAATGCCGGTGTTGGCGAGGTGGAAAGCCATATCGTCGTTGAGCAGGCTGCACCGCAAGCAACCTTCTACACGGTCGTCTCTGGCGATTCGCTGTCAAAGATTGCCAAGGCCCATTATGGCGACGCCATGAAATATCCGGCCGTCTTTGAAGCAAACAAACCCATGCTATCAGATCCAAATAAGATCTATCCGGGTCAAGTGTTGCGCATTCCTCAACTCTAAAGTTCGAAGGTGATTTAACGTCACTAAACGATCGATTAAAAAAAAGGGCCCCTCACCAGATCGGTGCGGGGCCCTTTTTA
>CAYQXV010000038.1:0-27957 GCA_964421675.1 uncultured Caulobacterales bacterium | reverse complement strand
GAACTCATCATCCTAAAACATCTGTGGGCCCACGGTGACGCCAGCATGCGCGAGCTACATGACGGTGTTAGCCAATCGCTTGAATGGTCCCGATCCTCGACACGCAAAACAGTTGAGCGAATGATCGAGAAGAAAATGATCGGCACACGCGAAGTCCATGGGCTGAGTGTGTACAGTGCAAAGATCAAAAAAATTCCGACCCTTGCTGGTATCATCCAAGCCTTTGCATCTGATGTTCTGGGACTGGACGGCCCTTTGCCCGTCGCCAATCTGGTACAAAGTCAGTTGCTAAGTCCGGCTGAATTGGAAGAGCTTGATAACGTTCTGAAAAAATCAGGTAAGAAAACATGATCGATACCATTTTCTTTTTTCTTGCCGCAGCGCTTTTGACAAATTTCACCATTGGCTGTTTTGGATATATTTTTATCAGCATACGCCCGGCCTATAAAAACTGGCCTGCATTCTGGGTAAGCTTGATGATCATCAGTGTTTTTGTCCCGGCATTTGGCGCAATTTTAACGCTGTTTCCCCGCGCTGTTCCGGCACAAGGCATGGAATTCACTGTCCTCCATCCACTCCTATCATCGCTACCATTTGCAAAAACACCGCCAACAAGTTCCCTCACCACAGCGTTGCCTATTGATCTGCATATGCTTGGTTTCATTGCCATTAGTTTTTATGCCATGGGCTGCATGTTCGGACTGATGAAGCTAATCATTGGGCGCGCGCGCATCCGAAACATTATCGCGAACGGGCGCGCAACGGCGCATGAAAAACACAGCTACCACACCTCCTCCATCGCCCAGACGGCCTTTGCCTGGACGCCATTTTTACGCCCTCACGACTCACACATCATCATCCCTGAAAAATTTACAGCGCAGCTAACACCCGCCGAGATCTCACTCATCATCAACCATGAATGTGGCCATATTGATCGGCGTGATGATGAAGTTGGATTGGTGTTGCGCGTTCTTAAAATTGTGTTCTGGCCAAGCGTGCCATTTGCCTGGATGTTTGCAAATTGGTGCCAAGCCTGTGAGGTCCAATGCGACCGCGCGGTGACAATTGGGGGCACCCACCAGATGCGGGAAGCTTATGCGCATGTTTTGCTCAAGGCTCTCCACATAACGGCGAACCGGGTACTGTCATACCCGGCCGCCTCCTTCTCAACCAATCGATTAAGGAAAGAAAAGATGAGAATTACCCATATCATGTCAGGCAATGTCGCCAGCTTCAAGCAGGCCGCGCACCGATATTCTTTATTAGTGGCCGCATCTTGTTTGACCGTGCTTGGCGCGGTGACATATGCACAAACTGCAACAGCTGATGAACAGACCAGCCAGGCCAATAGCGTTACGATGGGCGGAATGATCACAGGGCGCGTAACATCGCGCTTCGGCCCTGCAAAAGATCCCTTTAATGAAGGCAAACCACGCAATCATAAAGGCATTGATATTGGCGCACCGAATGGCACACCAATTTATGCCCCGGCCAATGGCGTTATTCTGTCTGCAACCAATATTTATCAAAACAAACCCAACTATGGATATGTCGTCGTGATTGAAACAAAGGGCGGTGTACAAACGCTTTTGTCACACCTTGGATCCTATGACGTAAAAGCCGGACAAGTGGTTCGTAAGGGGGAAAAACTTGCAGAGATCGGGGTTACCGGAAAAACAACCGGCCCGCACGTTCACATTGAAACCCGCCGTGAGGGCACATTGGTTGACCCCGAAACGGTCTGGCCACTCTCAAACTAAACCGCGGGCGTTAGAACGTTAGGCTTGACGGTGGTAGGTCAGATCGAGGAACACATCCTCAAGATCGGCCTCTACCGTCGACAAATCTTTCACCGCAATACCGTGCACGGAAAGCTGGGATAAAATATCGCCGACCTCTCCGCGTGACGGTTGATAGGGAATTGCAAGACGCCCATCATCGCGCTTTTCAATGTCAAACCCGGATAAAGTTGGAAGGGTCTCAAGCGGTTTTTCCGGGGTTATAATCAGCGTTTTATTATCAAAAGAGGCGATCAATTTTTCGGTCGGCTCACAGGCGACAACTTCGCCGTGGTGAATAATGGCGATTTGATCGCAAAGCTCTTGTGCCTCTTCCAGATAATGGGTTGTCAGCACAATTGTCGTTCCCGCTTCGTGCATCTCCAACACCAGATCCCATAACTGTTTTCGCAGTTCAATATCGACACCGGCCGTTGGTTCATCGAGAATCAAAACCGGCGGTTTGTGCACCATGGCTTTGGCAACCAACAATCGGCGCTTCATGCCGCCTGAAAGCTGGCGCACATAGGCATCCGCCTTATCTTCGAGACCAAGTGACTTCAAGATCGCCATGGTTTCGCGGCGCTCACGAGGCACACCGAACAGACCAGCCTGAATTTCCAGAGCTTCTTTCGGGGTGAAAAACACATCAGTGGTAATTTCCTGAGGCACCACACCAATCGCGGCGCGCGCCTGGCGGGGGTTTGCATCTATATCAAAACCCCAGACCGAAACCTCGCCAGCCGATTTATTCACCAGCCCCCCAAGAATATTGATAAATGTGGACTTACCCGCACCATTTGGCCCCAATAAGCCAAAAATCGACCCCGCAGGGACGCTCAAATCAATCCCCTTGAGCGCGTGCTTTGCCGGCGCTTTCTTCGTCGCGGCATATGTTTTTTCAAGGTTTTTAGCGGCTATCGCATTGGTGGGTGAGGTCATAGAAAATTACTCCCTGAGGCTCCCGCCTAGCCTATGATGGCGCGCGCAGCAACTTCTATCTGAATTCACCATTGATTTGTCGGGGCACGTTTCGCATAACAAGGCATCTGCTGTCACCAATAATAATGGTTTTCCTTATGCCCGCACCACGGTCAACGACCCTGTCCAAATCAGCGAATGAAACGCCGGAAATTGTCTATGTGAGTGAGCACCGCGTTTTCTGCGAAGGCAGCGGCGGTGCATTAGGGCACCCTAAAGTATATTACTCACTTGAAGATGGTGAAGTGACGTGCGGATATTGCGACCGAAAATTCGTTTTCCGCGAGGCGTAAGCCAACTCATTTTTGATGAATGCCGCATTCGGTTTTCGCCTTCCCGCGCCAGCGGCCCGCACGTACATCCTCGCCATCAGCAACTGGATGGGTACACGGCCAACACCCAATAGATGGATAGCCTTGCGCCACCAACGGATGGGCCGGCAGATTATGGGCTTGATTATATGCGGCAACATCCTCGCTTTGCCATTCGACAAGCGGATTGACCTTTATATGCGGTGCGCTGGCATCAAACACGGGAAGCTTCATGCGCTCGCCCCCATGAAACTGTTTGCGCCCTGTTATCCAGGCGCCAAATGGATTAAGTGCGGTTTCCAATGGCGTAACCTTGCGCAGTGTGCAGCATGCATCGGGTTGATCGCGCCATAAATTTCCATCTGGGTCTTTATCTGCCAATGCTCCCGTTTCGGGATGCATATCGATAATATTTGTCAGCTTAAGACGCGTTGCCAGCTTGCGTTTATAACTCAGCGTTTGCGCGAAATGTTTGCCCGTATCTAAAAAAATTACCGGCAGGTCTGGATTTACCTGGGAGACCAAATGCAATAGCGCAACCGATTCAGCACCAAACGATGACACCAATGCGATACGGCCGGGAAAGAGATCATGAATTGCAGCGTGCAAAATATCATGCGCAGAACGCCCCGCATGCTCCAATGATAACGCATCAGCATATGCCTCAAGACCTTCAGGCATAAGCTCTGCGTTTTCGCGGAGGGGGATGACATTTGTCGCCATTATGGATGTCCTGTATCGGGTAGCAATCTTAGTTGCTAAGCAGCTGCACGCTTTCGCGCACCGCGCAATTGCCAAACCGGATCATTATCATCAGCTGCGTGCTGATAAACATGAGAGTAGCGGTTAAGCCCTGCAGTAAAGACATCAATGTCATTGCGATCAGTCTCAATTGCAGAGATACCGCACCGCTTCATTAGACCAACCTGATCGGGCAACACATCGCCGCGCGCAATAATTTGGCCGCGAAATTTATATCGATCCCGCAATAAAGAGGCTTGCGAATAGGCTCGCCCGTCAGCAAAACTTGGAAACGTCAGAACAATCGCGCCGAGTGCACTAAAATCGAGAGAGAGCGCATCAAGATCGGCATCATTTTCGATTATCGCCGCATCGCTTTGACCCATAGCAAGATCATTTGCGTTTTCCAGTGTAACATCAACCGCAGTGAAGCTTTTTTGCAGAGGTTGAACACGCGTTCCTGTTATATCAAGCATTGGCATAAAGCAGCTCCTTAAATGGTGCCGTACCAAGACGGCGATAGGTATCGAGGAAACGTTCCTCGCCTTCTTTTTGATCCGTATAGAATGTAACAATTTTTTCGATGGCATCGACAACCTGCTCAGAGGAAAGGCCGCGACCGACAATCTCGCCAAGCGCTGCATCTTCTGCAGCAGAGCCCCCTAAGGTGACCTGATAAAATTCTTCACCTTTTTTATCGACGCCCAGAATGCCAATATGGCCAACATGGTGGTGCCCGCATGCATTGATGCACCCGGAGATTTTTACTTTTAACTCGCCAATATCTTTTTGCCGTTTCAAATCTGAAAACCGCTCTGACAAACGTTGCGCAACGGGAATGGAACGGGCATTCGCCAACGAGCAATAATCAAGTCCGGGACAGGCGATAATATCGCTCACCATGCCGAGATTAGCCGTTGCAAGATCAATATCGCGCAACGCGGTCCAGACCGCATATAGATCAGATTTTTTTACATGGGGCAGGCACAAATTCTGCTCATGGGTGACACGTACCTCATCGAGGGAATAGCTTTTTGCGATATCAGCAACACCGTGCATTTGCACATCGGTGGCATCACCCGGCACACCGCCAATTGGTTTTAAAGAAATATTGGCAATCATATAGCCGGGCACTTTGTGCGGCACGCAATTGGCGCTTACCCACTCGGCAAAATCGGCATTGTCACGCAGCCTGTCTTCAAACGCACCAATCTGTTCGATTGGCTGCAAGGCAGGCATATCAAAATATTCTTTAATGCGAGTCACTTCTTGCGCAGGAACATCAATCTGCGTCTCGCTCTTACGGTTTTCCCATTCGCTCTCAACAAGAGCACGAAACCGATCAATGCCTTCAGCATTAACAAGAATTTTGATGCGCGCCTTATATTTGTTATCGCGCCGCCCCAACATATTATAGACCCGCAAAATCGCCTCAAGATATGATAGCAAGTCTTCTTTCGGCAGAAAGTCGCGAATAGATTGGCCAACATAAGGCGTGCGGCCCAGACCGCCGCCAACAAACACCTTAAAGCCAACCTCGCCTTTATCGTTTTTCAAAAGCTGCAAACCAATATCGTGCACACGCACAGCCGCTCGGTCATACTGGCTTGCGGTAACAGCAATTTTAAACTTGCGCGGCAAATAGGTGAATTCGGGATGAAATGTTGACCACTGACGAATTAATTCACACCAAGGCCGCGGGTCTTCAACCTCATCTTCAATCGCCCCGGCATATTGATCAGAGGTGACATTGCGAATGCAATTTCCCGATGTCTGAATTGCATGCATTTCAACATCGGCCAATTCGTCCAATAAATCAGGAACATCGACAAGCGCTGGCCAATTATATTGCAGGTTTTGTCGCGTAGTAAAATGGGCATAGCCCTTGTCATATTTAGTCGCGATATCAGCCAGCTTATGCATTTGCTTGGATGATAACGTTCCATAAGGAATAGCAACACGCAGCATATAGGCATGCAATTGCAAATAGAGCCCGTTCATCAACCGTAACGGTTTAAATTGATCTTCAGTAATATCGCCTTCAAGACGACGGTTTACCTGATCACGAAACTCGGCGACGCGTTCGCGGACAATTGTTTCATCAAATTCATCGTAACGATACATTGTAGATTAGGCCTTTATAGGTTCAAGATCGAGAATGCGTTCAACACGGGCAATCCAAGCGGTTACATTTGCGTGTGGATTGAGATCAAATCCGCCCTCTGACGCAAGACGGGTATAAGCAACCAGCGCTATGTCAGCGGCGGTTAAATTTTCACCGCACAAAAAGGCCTGTTCAGCCAGCGCATTATTCATATGCGTTAAGGCTGCAATGCCGCGGGGCAACCACTCTGCGTCAATTTCATGGTCGGCCAGACCGCGCAAGGATTTGCGAAAACGGCGCCCGGCAATATAGGGCTCATGGCTATTTTGCTCCCAGAATAACCATCCATAAATTTGCGCTCTAAGCTCGGCATTATCGGGGAAGAATGACGGGTGACGCACCGTTTGGGCGAGATAGAGAACAATCGCATTTGATTGGGTCAGTACAACTTGCTCGCCGCGCACATTAAAAACCGCTGTTGGCACCTGGCCAAACGGGTTATGCGCCAGAAATTCAGGCGTGCGAGTTTGTCCCGCCATTATATCGGTCTCAATCCACTCGCAATGGGCACCAAGATAGTTCGCCGTCCACAAAACTTTGAAACAGTTTCCGCTGCGACTATCTCCATAAAGAATAAATTTACTCATTTACATGTCCCATCGGAACAGTAGGCCCTTCGCTGCGAATGGTTTCGCGTAACGCTTCGCGCCCGGTCGCGAGATGATCAGGCGATACATCGATAAGCCAAACAACGGCAACCTCGCGCATACGCGTGGACATTGCTGCGAGCGCGCCATCAGCTTGCTCATCCTCATATAGGCGCGCGTCAGAAAGACTTTCGGTCCATTGATCATCTGAACCAAGATAGACAACCACGCCATCATGTAATCGGTTTGCTGTTATCGCCTTCATGCCATTTGTCTTTCTATAATTTCCTTATGAGCATCTTTAACGATGCCTTCAAACTCATGATTGCTGGACGTTTTCGCAAAGCGCGCTACATCGCCAATCACCAAAATCGCAGGACCATGAATGTCCGCATCGCGAAGAGTTTTTGAAAGGGTTGCCAAGGTTCCTTGCGCGACAATCTGATTGGCGCATGTCCCATTTTCAATCGCAGCGATCGGCGTTTGCCCATCGCGTCCATGGGCAACTAGTTGCTCAGAAATTTTTTCAGCTTTGCTGACGCCCATATAAACAACCAGCGTATGCTTCAAATCCGCAAGCGCGCGCCAATCAAGGTCAGGTTCACTATCACCGCGCGCATGCCCGGTAACAAATGTCACGGCCTGGGAAAAATCACGATGGGTAAGCGGCATGCCGCTCGCCGCCGCGCAACCGGTCGCCGCCGTTATACCCGGCGTGATAAACACATCAATGCCAGCAGCTTCAAGCGCGTCTTGTTCTTCTCCGCCGCGCCCAAACACAAAAGGATCGCCGCCTTTAAGCCGAACCACCATCTGGCCCGCCCGCGCACGCGCGACCATTGAAGACTGAATTTCGTCTTGAGGAACAGCATGATTGGCTTTTGCCTTACCAACAAAAATGCGCTCTGCGTCGCGGCGCGCCAAATCCATAATGCCATCGCCAACGAGGCGGTCATAAAAAATAACATCAGCTTGTTGTAAAATACGATGGGCACGGATTGTCAGCAATTCAGGATCGCCCGGCCCAGCGCCAACAATGTGCACACATCCTTGCGGTATAGCCTCTTCACTTTGGCCGTTTATCTGTTTCATCATTAACTCGTGCGCCCCCGCACGGTCGCCGCTCAGGAAACGCTGCGCCACCGGCCCTTCGAAAAACTGCTCCCAAAAATCCCGGCTTTGTGGGCCAAAACGTGCTTTAACGCTTTCGCGATATGTCCCTGCAAAGGTGACCAACGCCCCCATCTCGCGCGGCACCATTTGCTCGATGCGCCCGCGAAGGGATCGCCCAAGAACAGGCGCTTTCCCATTGGTCGCAATCGCGACAACCAAATCACCGCGATCAATCATGGACGGGGTCGTGAAATCACAAAGGTCTGGCGCATCCACAACATTGACCAGCACACCTTGGTCATTAGCGATCTGCGCAAATCGTTCCTGCTCAGCGCGATCCTCAACAGCAATTATGGCGAGGGTGGCCCCGGCAAAATCGTCTCCTGTCGCCTCGCGCTCAATGAGTTCGGCGCGCCCTTGAAACTCATCGCGCAAGTCGGTCTCAATGGTTGGGGCGATGGTGGTGATGGCCGCGTTCGCCGCACTCAAAAGCCGCATCTTGCGCGCAGCGAGCTCGCCGCCGCCAATGATGAGGACACGGGCGCCCTCTAAGGGCATAAAGAGTGGGAAGGTTTTCATGTTAGTTTTTCTAAACTGTGTTCAAGAGTTTTTTAGCGGTAGAACAAGAACTCCTCTTATAAGTAACAGCTGATGCGTGTGAGAAAAGCGATTTATTTTAGTATACAGTTGAGCTATCCTAAACTATGGTCTAAATCCTGTTATCTAAGGGGTTTTCAGGCCATGATAGCGTATTTATCACTAAATATTGATCGCTATGCCTAGTTTCCACGCCGTACCGACCCCAGCTTGCATGACCAATTTCCTGTTTTAATCTATATTTATCAGTAGAAAAACTAATAATAGCCATGAAATCTCTCCCCCCCTTAAATGCTCTGCGTGTCTTTGAAGCTGTTGCCCGAAACTTAAGCTTTTCTAAAGCTGCAGAAGAACTTAACGTAACGCCGGGCGCGGTTAGCCAGCAAATCAAGGCGCTGGAGGAGTTTCTCGGCAATACGGTCATTCGCAGGCAAAAGCGCGGCCTGCTGCTGACCGATGAGGCCCAGGCTTCATTGCCATTGCTGCGCGAAGCCTTTGAGCGGATGGGCGAGGCCGCCGATATTCTGGCAAGGCGGGCCGATAGCGACCGACTGCGCATTTCTGTTGCCCCCTCCCTTGCCGCCAAATGGCTGGTGCCCCGGCTTGATCGATTTGCTGAAAAACACCCGGAAATAGAGGTTTGGCTGTCCGCGGATATGGAGATCGTCGATTTTGCCCTGGATGATGTTGATCTGGCCATACGCTATGGCGGGGGACTTTATCCGGGTCTGGATGTTGATCATTTGATGTCAGAAACGATTGTTCCGGTGTGCAGTCCGCGCCTGATGGTTGGAGATCATCCGCTAAAAACCCCTGCGGATCTCGGCCAACACACGCTGTTGCATGATGGGAGCCCAGACAAGGACGAAAATTGCCCCGATTGGCCAATGTGGCTGAAAGCGGCGGGCCTTGGCAGTTCAGTCGATGGCCACCGCGGGCCGGTCTTCAATCAGTCGAGCCTGGTCATTGAAGCGGCGGTCGCTGGGAAAGGCGTAGCGCTTGCAAAAGCAGCCCTTGCCCTTGCGGATCTGGAGGCGGCGCGTCTGGTGATACCGTTTGACATGACGACGCCGACCAAATTTGCCTATTACATTGTCCATCCCAAGTCGCGCGGCGAGGCAAAAGCCGTCCGGCTCTTTTCCGCCTGGCTTCACGAAGAAGCCGCCACATCAGTGCGCCAGCGCGATGAAACACTGGACTCTGACTAGGAAATTTTACCGAGCGTCGCCGCTTGATGGCCGCCCATCAGCAAGCCCATTCAGGCACTCAACGATTGCCTCAAAAATCAACAATGTTGAGACATGACGCTGGGGATAGTCCTGAATTGCCTGTAAGGCCGCAAGACGCTGCCACCGCTCATCGCTCGGCGGCGGACCATTATCTTTCAACATAGCCACCATCACATCGCGCAAGCGATATAGCTCACCTACGGTGGCGCCAATCAGATTTTCTGCAGTTAAGGAAGCAGCGGCCTGCCCAAGAGCACAGGCTTTGGAGTCCAGGCCAAAATCCGTAACCACGCCATCCTCCACCATCAGATCGAGGGTCAATGACGACCCACACACCCGGCTTACGCGCGTTGCACTGGCATCAGGACTGTCGAGACGAGAGGCAGGCGGCAAATTTGCCGCTGCCTCCAGAATGATGCCGCCATAAAGATCACTAATCACGCCTATCTCCGATCATTACAGGGATACACATAAGGACAATTGATGATTTCACCAAGCACACATGCCGACGCCGAGACCACCTAACGCCGGGATCACGGAAATTTTGATTGACGCATCGCCGCCCGCGCGAGAATGTTCACGAAGGGCCGGACGAACGACATATTTTTAAAGATAATTTTTGCGATGGGGCAATAATGGAAAAACCAAACAAACATGCTGGCGAACCGGTAAAACTCATCCTCTATAAATGGGCTGGAAAATGGGGACCGTTCAAGGTCCGCATCCCCTGCGGAGAATGCGCCCTCACCGAAGATGTCATTGAAGACACGCTGGAAAATGAACTCGCCAATGCGGAAGTTGTCTTCGAGGTGCATGAATGGCTCAGCAATTGGTGGAAGCCGTTTTTTGCAAATTTCGGTTGGCATGCACCAATTGTGATGGTTGGCCGCAAACGCATTAGCCAAGGAGATGCCCTCAATCGCGGCGTCTTGACCGAGGCTGTTATCCGCGAGCATGTCCAGCGTTTTCCGCTCAAGGGCAATCATGTATTTGGAAAAGACAGATGCCCCCATTGCACGCGCGGCAAAGATTATCTTGATGATGCAGGCATTCCGTACACATATCATGATGTTGTAAAAAATCCGGGCGCCATGTATGAAATGCTCGCGCGCGTTAAACCCATCATTGGCGAGAAAACCCCGGTGACAACACCGCAAATCTGGCTCGATGATGAATATGTTGGAGGCGCTGATGATTTAGGCGCACGCCTCGGCATTGATGTTGAACCAGATCCGCGCCGTGGACGGGGGTCATTAAGCCCCGGGTCACTGAAGGATTGAGTTCAAATTTTCTTGATGTCATCAGCGGCAATACTATGCTATATCAAATTGCATACTGATGAACTCACTATTATCGGGAAACACGAAAAAAATTTCGGGCATAAGTTGTGAAAACTCACAACATTCTTGGGCAGAAAGGAAACACCATGAAGGCCATTTCACTTTTACTACTTCGTATCACGACAGGCACACTGTTGATTTTATGGGGATCGCTTCGCGTAAGAGTACCCGAGCAGGGCGCTGGACTTGCGGACAAATATTATCAAGGCATTCTCAATGATGCTTCGATTCAACCAATACTCGGCTATGGCGAGATTGCATTGGGGGTTCTGGTTATATTGGGTCTTTTGCGTTTCATCGTATACCCAATTCAAGCGCTCGTACTTGGCTTTGGTGCGGTCATGATCTGGAAGCATATCCTTGATCCGTTTGGCATGTATCTGCAGGAAAGTTCTAACCTTTTATTCTTCCCATCAAGCACGGTGTTTTTTGCATCCTTGGTGCTGCTCGCATTCCGCGATCATGATACTTTGTCCATTGACGGTTTGCGTCGATAGACTTCAAGAATTTGCCGGGGAAATAATCGCTTTTTTGATCCCCGGCAAAGCCATCGCAAGCGTGATGCCGCGTGCCAGAAAATACATCATAAACGCCAACCACAAACCGTGATTACCCATTAAGCCCGCTAGCCAAAGGCTTAACGGAACAAACACGATGACCGAGATGATCATCGTATCGCGCATCGCACGAGAACGCGTGGCCCCAACAAAAATTCCATCCAACTGAAAACACACCATGACGACAAATGGGCTGACAATAACCCACGGCATGTACATGATTGCCGAAGCTGATATTTGTTCGCTATCTGTCAAAAGCCGGATCAACTGATCACCTGCAATCAGGTAGACAAGGGAAAATAACACAGCCCCCGCGCTAGCAAGCACAAATCCACGCCGCAAAATAATAGAATATCGCTCTAATGCCTGGCGTTTATCACGCTCCCCCATGACCCGGCCAACAAGCGTTTCGGCAGCAATCGCACTGCCGTCTAACGCTAGTCCCGTAAACAAAAATAGCTGCAAAAGAAGTTGGTTCGCAGCTAAGACAACATCCCCGAAGGCACTACCCCGCTGGATGAACCATGAAAATGAAAATGCAAGCAACAAGGTTCTGATAAAAATATCGGCATTGACCGTTGCCATTCGCGACATTGCTGACTTGTTTAACAAGGTCAATTTGTCAATCGGGGTGCGCAGCAAGCCGTCTTGTGAAAGTATCCGCGCAACAAACCATGCGCTTATCAAAAAGCCGGCGACTTCAGCGATCAATGTTCCAAGAGCAATTCCGGCGACGCCTTTATCAAAATGCAGCACAAAGATAATATCCAACACCGCGTTTAACATCGTCGTTGCGACCGCTGAAATCATTAAAAGATCCGTTCGCCCGCGTGCAGTTAACCAGCCAAGGCACGCATATGTTGCCAACGCGAACGGTGCCCCCCAAATTCGGATATTGAAATATTGCTCAGCATCATGAAAGGTTTGCGCGCTGGCTTGCGAACCAAGCCCCAAAAGATGAAAGGAGAGTTGCGATATTGGCCACTGGAAAATGACCATGACAATGCCGATAACCAATCCCAACGCTAAGGCACGCGCGAACGCCAATCTGGCTTCACCAAAATCATTCGCGCCGATGGCCTGCGCTGTTAAGCCAGCAACGCTCATCCTGATAAATCCGCACGTCCAATAGGCAAGCGAAAACAATGTTGCCGCCAACCCAACAGCAGCAATGGCAAGGGGCCGCGGCGATTGCCCCAGCGCCCAAACGTCAATGGCGCCGAGCAAGGGGGTTATGGAAGATGCAATTGATGCGGGCCAGGCAAGCGCCAAGATACGGCGATAGCTAATGTCCTGATGGTGATCAGTCAGCATAAAATATAGTGCAACAAGAGCTAACCAGCCGGTGCTTGCTGGTCATCAAGGACCAAATGAAATTCACTATCGCCCTGTTCGATCCGCCGGTAAAAGCAGGACCGCCTGCCCGTATGACACGCCGCGCCGGTCTGGCGTACACGTAGTAAAAACGCATCCTGATCACAATCAACCCGCATTTCAACAAGCTCTTGGCGATGTCCGGATGTTTCGCCCTTGCGCCATAAACATTGCCGAGATCGCGACCAATAGGTAACAGCGCCGGTTCGTAATGTTTCCGATAGCGCCTCAGCGTTCATATGCGCGACCATCAATATCGCACCGGTTTCAACATCAACCGCGATTGCCGTGACAAGGCCGTCACTATTCCAGCGCGGTGTAACGGTAGTCGTGGAATCAATGGCTGGTGTTGCCGGTTGGTCTTGTGACTTTTTTTCAAAAAACGCCATTATGTTGCCGCTCCCTGCTGTTCGCGTATATCCGCGATTAACGCTAAAGTCTCCTCGTGTAACTGCGGTGTTGCGCAGGCGAGGATTTCGCCGCGCGCATCGCTACCCATTGGCTCCCCCCGCCAGTTTGTCACAACGCCGCCTGCGCCTTCAACCACCGGAATCAGCGCTGCATAATCATACCGTGCCAAGCCGGCTTCCAAAACCACATCAAGCTCGCCAAGAGCAAGCAAAGCGTATGCGTACGCATCAAGACTAAACCGTGCCAATCGTGATTTACGGCCAAGTTGAGAAAAAACTTCTGCTTCCGACTTGTCAAAATATCCATCTATGGCCCGTGGATCGGTCGTCGTCACACGGGCGCGATCGAGTGATGTCACATCGCTCGTTTCACATTTGATGGCTTCGTCATTTCTTCGATAGATGGTCTCGCCCGGCACCCCTAACCAACTTTCCCCAGTAAAGGGTTGCTCAATCAGGCCCATCACCGGCTCGCCTTTATATTCAAGGCCAATAAGCGTCATCCAGGAAGCAACCCCGCACACAAACGCGCGCGTACCATCAATCGGGTCCAGCACCCAGCGCCAATCAGAAACTGTACCCGCCTCGTGATGACCATCGCCCGGCTCTTCACCAAACTCCTCACCAAGAATTGCGTGCTTTGGAAAAACCATCCGAATCATGCGGCGCATGGCGCGCTCCGCTTCCCGGTCCGCCTGTGTCACCGGATCAAACCAGATACCAGCTTTATTGAACACTTCGGTCTTATTGCGAAAACGCGGCAAGGTTTCTGCGCTTGCAGCCTCGTTAAGACGAAGCGCAAGAGCACGAAAATCCTTCAGATCTGGAATGGTCTCCCGGGTCATAGGGCCGCACAATGACGCCTAACGAATTGCTTTGCAATCTATCAAGCACGATTTTGCCGGTTATGACGTTATAAACGCCTATCGTGCCTTAGGTTTTAACGTATAAAAAAAGAGATACCACGCTTGGTGATATCTCTCTTGCCCCACCATGTATGATACACAATTGACTTGCGTACATCATGGAATTTCGTCTTAGCGCTTAGGCCGCGCCCGACATTGCCTTCGCAAGGTCTAGTAACCTGCGGCGCGGTTCATCTTTTAAATTGTAATAAGCACGCACCAGATCGATGGTCTCTTTCTGGTTAAAAACATCCGTGCCCGTTGCATGCCCATTGGCAACACCGTTATGATGATCACCATGACTTGCCATTTCAGGATCCAAGCCATTCAAGCCTTCAAAGAAATAGGACACCGGAATATCAAGCGCTCTTGATAATGACCACAGACGTGAAGCAGAGATGCGGTTAGCGCCGCTTTCATACTTTTGGATCTGCTGGAACCTGATATTCACCGCTTCGGCGAGCTTTTGTTGAGTAAGCCCCAACAATCGGCGGCGTTGACGCAATCGTTGCCCAACATGGTGATCGATCGGATGTGCCATTTACATTCTCCTGACATATCCCCATCACGGCATGCGGATGAGGATGGATTGGCGCGAGATGCGCTGCGATTGCCAGAGAGAACGCAAAGGCTATGCCGAAATAAAAAATCTGCCCGCCCAATGCGCGCACAGACCGGTCAAAACACACGTAAGTGACGATAAATACTCGTTTTTGTGAAACATATTTTTTTTATTCGCGCGCAACGTGCCGCCAGAAAATGCGCTTAAAACGCTGTTCAGTAGAGAGAATTTCGCGCCATTGGAACAATCGGATCGCTCAGGTTGTAAGAATGTCTCATCTTGAAACGATGTGCACGCAACAACACCTATGGAGCGATATCAGTCGATCATTTGCGCAGACCGCAACCAGAATTCTTCGTCAAAGCCGGGAACTTCAAGGTTGCTGACAAATTGCCGGGCGGCCGCTTCCCAGGAAAACTTTGTCGCATGGTGACGGCACGCTTCAACGTCGCGGTTTTCCAAGGCATCAAGACAGGCTTGTCGCAAATCCTCATTCATTGCCCCGCAGCCCGGCGCTGCATCGGACAAAATATCGAGGGGACCGCGAACAGGATAGGCCGCCACAGGGACACCGCTTCCCAGCGCCTCTACATTAACCAATCCAAACGTATCGGTACGCGAGGGAAAGACAAAAACGTCGGCCGCACGATAATGCGCAGCAAGATCTTCATTAAACTTAGGGCCGGTAAAAACGACATCAGGGTATTTTACTTCCAACTCGGCCCGTTGCGGCCCCTCGCCCACAACCACTTTTGTGCCCGGTAAATCGAGCGATAGAAAATCTTCGATACTTTTTTCAACGGCGATCCGGCCAACATATAAAAATATAGGGCCTTCATAGGCATCATAAATATCTTCTTTTCCGGGACTATAGATCGATAAATCTACCCCGCGCGCCCAGAGCTTAATATTATCAAAGCCGCGCGCTGCCATTTCCTCGCGCATGCCCTCTGTGGCCACCATCATGGCTTCGCCGCTTTTGTGAAAATCGCGCAGGATCGAATATCCCCAATTCACCGGGATCGCCCACCGCTCATTTGCATATTCAGCAAAGCGGGTATGAAAGCTGGTGGTAAATGGATAGCGGCGGCGCTTGCAAAACCGCCTTGTTGCCCGCCCTATGGGGCCTTCCGTGGCAATATGGATAGCATCAGGCTTGAATTCGTTAATCAATTTACGAACCTTGCGATTGGGCAATAAAGAAAGCCTGATTTCCGCATAAGAGGGCATTGGGATTGATTTGAACTGATCAGGCGTGATGTAGAGCACTTCATTCCCAAAACCGGTCAGAATATCGCCGAGCGTCTCTAGCGACCGGACGACGCCGTTTACTTGAGGTTTCCAGGCATCGGTCGCGATGACCACACGCATTCCCTGCATATCTTCGGCGGGCATGGGAAATTTCTGGCGCGCCCGGGTTAATCGCATTGCCCCCGATCCAATACGCCTGAGAGGACCGGGCTTTCGGGTTTCACCCTTTTGCGCTGAGGTCGCGACGGAAGGATTCTCATTTTTGTCAGAGGAATGCGATGTCATGGGGTAAAATCCATAATCTAGCGATAGGGCCGGTCTTTTGATCATTTGGGCTATGCCGATTGTTTTCGCAAGGCGCGTATTTGCTCTTTTCACAAGATGCCGACATCGATCACATCTTTGCGACAGGCGTCAAATTGTCCGCCGTCATCGCGTTAATCTAGCGAAAACG
The DNA here is from genome assembly GCA_964421675.1 of uncultured Caulobacterales bacterium. GTDB lineage: Bacteria > Pseudomonadota > Alphaproteobacteria > Caulobacterales > Parvularculaceae > CALLPQ01. The sequence goes on along the minus strand of CAYQXV010000038.1, from coordinate 11,603 downwards.
GAAAAGTAGCAGCATTTTACTCTAATTTATGAGTAAATTTAGCACAAAACACTTAAGGCTGTATCGATTCACAGAAATTTTCCCTAAGAACACGGCGAAAAAAATATTGCACTGCAAAATAGTCCTTGCGCCTAGTCAACCGAGTTGTTAACTTATGACTGTAGCGATTAGTTGCTACCGCCCTTTTGGGCGTTTCCTCCCTAAGACTTCAGACCGCGAGCCATGCTTGCGGTCTTTTTTTTTGAAATTCTTGATCAAGCCACCTCGGGCCACCTCGGGCCGCCTCGGACAACCTTTCCGGTCATATTTCACTCAGCCGCTCTTGGTACCCTTAATGCTGCCGGGTCAATCGTGACAAGCTCTCCGATAAGCTCATCGAGGACCTCACGTAACGGATCAAACCCGTCATTTCGGGTAATTCTATTCTCATCGAGATAGAGCGCACGATTAATTTCAATCTGTAAGACATGCACGCCTTTTCCGGGGCGACCATAAGTATTGGCGACATATCCGCCAGCATAAGGCGCATTTCTCACCACATGGCAGCCATGTTGACCAAGGATCGCCTCAACGAGACCGGGAATGCTGGGGGCGCTTGAGACGCCAAATCGATCACCGAGGACAAAATCAATCATCGGCTCGCCCGGCCTCAGCGCTGCCCCGCCCGCGGACGGCATGGAATGGCAGTCAATCACCACCGCAACGCCGAATTGGTGCTGCGCTTTGTCAATCAATCCTTTTAAAGCCTCATGATACGGATCGTAGCACGACGATAATCGCTGCTGCGCGGTTTGGGCGGGCAATCGCTTTTGATAGATATGCCGGCCATCCGCGACAATGCGGGGGATCACCCCTAGACCGGCGAGCACGCGGCTGGAGCGCAAATCCAGCCCCGTCCCGATTGATCCCTGAAACATAGACGGATCGAGCTCGCGGCGCGATCGATTAACATCAACATAGGCTCTGGGAAACAAGGCTTTGAGCATGGGTGCGCCATGGCGCGGCACACTCTCAAACAACAAATCAACATAGCTATCTTCCGATAGCCGCAAGGTTTGATGATCCAGAGAGGTGACATCAAGGAGGTCCGCCGGATATCGCCTGCCCGAGTGAGGGGACGCGAAAATGACCGGCGTCTTTAATGTCGCTGGCTCGACAATCTCTATGGGACGGGCGCCTTGATCTAAAAATGTCTGTGCCGAGTTGGCCACATCTGGATCAATTTTACCTGATTGGGACGGCGTGCCTGGCGCACCAAGCCCGCCGGGGCCTCGCGCGTGGGAGCCCCGGCGGCGCCCGGTATCTATACCCAAGCTTTTGAAAAAACTGCTTTTTACCAAAATTTCACCGCGTCATGTTCGCCTGCTGCCATCTTGTTATAGATTAAAGGGGATCACACAAGGTGCAAGCATCAATAAGGCAGATCAGCGAAAGCGGCGATTTCCCACTCGACATAGGCAGGCCCACACCATACTACACAGGCTTTAGCGGCAAGAATTTTGCTGTTAGAAGGCCGAGTGATATGTAGGGGCACGATGGTGCACCGCAATCGGACACCTAATGAGTATTCGGGACAAAAGGCAGGTAAAGCAATGGTGGCAATTCTCCTCGCGGAAGACGATGATTCAATGCGCCGCTTTTTGAAGAAAGCGTTGGAGCGCGCCGGTCATGACGTCGTTGATACATCGCAAGGCGATGAAGCCTTAACCGAACTGCAATTACGTGAATTTGATTTATTGCTCACCGATATCGTCATGCCGGTTATGGATGGTATTGAGCTGGCCCGGCGCGCGGCAGAAATTGATCCGGACATGAAGATTATGTTCATTACCGGCTTTGCCGCGGTTGCACTCAATGCCCAGGAACAATCCATGGAAGATGCAACGGTGTTATCAAAGCCATTCCATTTACGCGATCTGGTCAATGAAATTGACCGCGTTCTTGCCGCTTAAATCAGCAATCCCGCTTTTAACCGTCATCTTGGTCTCGGGCGTCTTGTTCCCCGGGTTCTGGGCGTTCGCGTTGACCTAAAAATCCGCCAGACTGGCGCGCCCATAAATCAGCATAAAGACCGCCGGTCTTGATCAACTCGTCATGACGGCCTTGCTCAATGACCTTTCCCTCATCAAGAACGATGAGCCGGTCCATAGCTGCAATCGTCGATAGCCGATGAGCGATCGCGATCACCGTTTTGCCTTCCATCAGCGCAAATAAATTTTCCTGAATGGCCGCCTCAACTTCTGAATCGAGGGCAGAGGTTGCTTCGTCCAAAATTAATATCGGGGCGTCCTTCAAAAACAACCGCGCAATGGCAATGCGTTGGCGTTGTCCGCCGGACAATTTGACACCGCGCTCCCCAACATGAGCGGCTAACCCGCGGCGGCCCTTTTGATCCTCCAAATCATTGACGAAACTTCCCGCATTTGCACGCTCAACGGCACGGGCAATCTGTTCATCGCTTGCCGATGGTGATCCGTAGGCGATATTTTCCCGAATAGACCGATGCAGCAAAGAAGTATCCTGAGTGACAATGCCGATATGGGCGCGCAAAGAATCCTGACTAACCTCGCGAACATCCTGCCCATCGATAAGAATGCGCCCGCTCTCAACATCATAAAACCGCAATAGAAGGTTGGTCAGCGTTGTTTTCCCTGCCCCTGAACGCCCCACCAAACCGATCTTCTCACCGGGTGCAATTGTCAGGTTCAGCTCGTCAATAATGCCTGCGCCTTTGCCGTAATGAAAACAAACCCGGTCAAAAGAAATCGCGCCTTTCTTTGGCGTAAACACCGCAGCATTCTTAGCATCCTCAATATTCACCGGCGCATTCATCATCGCCATGCCATCATGAATAACGCCGAGATTTTCAAACAAAGCCGATACTTCCCACATGATCCATTGAGACATGCCATTGATGCGCAAGATCATCGCAATCGCCGCAGCAATGGCCCCGATAGAGACAAGTCCATCAAGCCACAAAACAATAGCCAACGCAGTTGTTGCAAAAACAACCAGTGAGTTGAGAAAATACACCGTAATCTCAAACAAGGTTACGAGCCGCATTTGCGGGTGCACCGTGCCAAGAAATTTCTGCATACTCTTCTTGGCATACTCTGCCTCGTTACCGGCATGGGCAAACAATTTTACCGTGGCAATATTGGTGTAACTATCGACAATCCTGCCGGTCATGGTTGAGCGCGCATTGGCCTGGCGTTCTGAAATTTTACTAAGACGCGGAACAAACCACGCGGTCACGACGCTATAGGCCAGAAGCCACACGACAAACGGTATTGCCAGACGCAGATCCGTTCCAGCAATCACAACCAGCATGGTGAGAAAATACACGACAACAAAAACCAATATGTCGAGTAGCTTCATGACGACTTCGCGAACGCCAAGCGCGGTTTGCATCACCTTTGTTGAAAGTCGCCCAGCAAATTCATCGGCAAAAAACTGCATGCTTTGACGCAGCAAATGCTGGTGCATACGCCAGCGCGCACTCATTGGTAAATTTCCGAGCAAGGTCTGATGGGTAAGAAGGGAGGCAATAAGATTGAGCAGCGGCAATGCAATCAGGAGAATAAACGTCATGATCGCAAGACGTGTGCCCTCACGATCGAGAAAACTCTCCTTATCGGCAGCGGCTAACCAATCAACGAGCTGGCCCAAAAATGTAAATAACATCACCTCGCCAACCGCCAGCAAGGCAACGGCGAGCGACATAAGCAAGAGCCAGGGCAACGCATCGCGCGTATAGTGCAGACAAAACCGTACCAGACTAGAAGGGGGTACCTGCGTGCGCGATTGCGGAAAGGGATCAAGACGATTTTCAAAAAAACGGAACATTGGCCGCGTTCTGCCACACCGCTCGAACGGTGAAAAGCATTATCACGGTACATTTATTTTGCGCCGACCCCAATTCCGCCCTATACTTATCAAGTAGGGTCATTGAGGGGCACCAATGGAATCTCTAACCGGATTTATGCCAGCAATTGGCGCGTTTGGCGTTATTGCGATGGGATTCATCATTTTTCTCATTTTGAACTCACGCCGTCTTGAGAGCAGCTCCCTATTCAACCGATTGTTTATTGTCGTTGCAGTGACATCCGCTTTTTTTAGCGCGGTTAGCTCAGCAATTGGCTTTGGACTAATAACATCGCAGGAATCAGAAGACATATTCCGCAACCTTGTGTTACCGCCCGCCTTTGGTGTCTTTGTATTTTTTGTGGCCGTTGCAATCTGGGTCGGCGGTGCAGAGCTTGTGCGTCATCGCGATTGGTTTCGCGGGCTCGACAAACAATCAGGCGGCCTTGCCATTTTGGCAGATGGGCTGTTTTTTCTCGAACGCAGCGTAAAAATATTCTTTTTAATCCCGTTACTGGCCCTGATTTTATTTTTTATCTCAACATGGACGAGTGTCGTTGGAATCGCAGGTGTCGATGCGGTTCGCTACACCTATAGCTCGGAATTGGCCCGCTTGCAGGAAGAGTGTACAGGCGTCGTTAGGTTCCGCCTTGCCGATCTTTTATTTGTTGATGACCTGTCCATCGCAATTGCAGATGTTAAGCGCGCGGCCCGGCGCGAGGCCGAAACAGGAGGCCAAACCGGCATTCGAGGACGCGGCGCGACGTCTGACTATATTGATGGCGTCGCTGAATGGCTTGGCACTCTTGAAAAAAGTGCCCGAGCGATTGTCAATGAACGACAAGGCGATAGCGATCTTAACCCTTACGATCCTTCCGTTTGCAGCCAACAAATCGATGGGATGAAGTTACTTCTCAACTCAAATGCATTTGAAAATTATGATCGCTGGGCACGCGAATTTGAAAATCAATTTGATGGCTTTGCACAAACATTAAATCGATGGCGGCTTGACCGACGATTGCTATTATTGATGCAGCAACAGTTAGATAATTTTGATCGGGCAAATCCCAAACCACTCTTATCAACAGGACCGAGCGGGGCCATTCAGCAACAAGTAATTGATCGCTATGCCGATGAAGTCACAAATGCCTTGAACAGATTGACCCGCAGACAATCTTCCCGAAAACCCTCCGTGCCAATTCCTTCCGCCGCAGAATTAAGCCCGGCGCGCGGTCTGGATATTTTTCGGGAGATTTTGGATCCGCCCCCACCTGTTGATATTGAGGCAAGCCGCCCCCCACGGCGCACCCAAGCGGTCGTTGAAGCTGAACGCATACCGGGGCTTTCAATCATCACACCGCGGGACGGCGTTCTTAAAAATTTCCAGATTTTTTCAGACGTCTGGGCCCTCGCTATCGCATGGGACTATGCAAGCTATCTGCTTATGCTTGTCTTTTTATTCTTCCCAAGCGCCGAACGCGCACCGGCTCATAAAGATTAAAAACCTTACGTTAGCCACGCAATGTGCCACCGGTCGCCTTTTCAACCTGCGCAACGATACGCGAGGATACCGCTTCAATATTTTCATCGGTAAGGGTTGCTGCTTGCGGGCTTAACATAACCGCTACAGCAAGCGATTTTTGTCCCTCTGGGACACCTTTGCCTTGATAAATATCGAAGACGTCGACTTTGGTGATCAATTTTTTATCCGCACCTTGCACGGCGCGCACCACGCTTTCCGCGGGCACATCATCGCCGACAAGAAACGCAAAGTCACGGGTAAGCGGTAAAAACTCAGACAACTCTAGCGCCTTGCGCGTCTTGGTTGCGCGCGCTTTACCCGAAGGAATATTATCTAAAGCCACCTCAAAGCCATATAGCGGGCCCTCAATATCCATCTCTTTCAAAATTCGCGGATGAATTTCGCCAAATTCTGCAAGAATATTTTTAGGGCCCAGCTTCAAAACCCCGGATCGGCCAGGATGAAACCATTTGGGGGCATCTGCTGTTGTTTGCAGGCTGCGCATTTGAGCCCCCGCTGCCTCAAGGGCCGCAAGGCAATCAGCCTTTACCGTATAGGGATCAACATTGCCCTTCCCGCCTTGCCAATGGCGCGCTTGCGTCGATTTGCGGATTCCCGATGCGAGTGTCATTTGACCGTCCACACCGTCAGAAAAATAAATTGGGGCAACTTCAAAAAGGGCAAGGTCGCCGCTTGCCCCGACCCCGGCCCCGCGATCGGCATTGCGCTGTATGGCAGAGATCAGATTGGGTAAAATAGAAGGCCGCATCACACCCAAATCAGAAGAAATAGGATTAGCAAGTTTAAGACCCTGACTTTTCAACCAATCTTTACCCTGACAAAAATGCGAAGCATGGCTTTCTTCAGTAAAAGACCATGTAACGGCCTCATTTAACCCGCGCGCGGCAAGCGCACGGCGCGCCAAGCGCCGCCGATTTTGTGCGGGCGTAATTTTAGGCCCCTCCACCGCTTGCAAGGACGGCAGGGTTTGCGATGGCAATGCATCCAAACCGACAATGCGGATAATTTCCTCGACAATATCGGCCTTGCCTTCAATGTCGGGGCGCCAGCTCGGCACGCGCACCAACCAATTACTGTCATCCGTACCCGGCTCAACTGTAAATCCGAGCGCGATTAAAATATTGCGCGCATCATCATTTGAAACATCAACACCGGTTAGCCGCTTCACTTCTGCCAATGGGAAGCCAGCGGACTTATCGAATGGTGGGCAGGCACCCGCAATTTCCAGCGCACTTGCCTCGCCGCCGCACAAATCAAGCACCATCTGGGTGGCCAGCTCAATGCCGGGTTCAACAAAATTCGGATCAACGCCGCGCTCAAAACGATATCGCGCATCGGATGTGATGCCCGTTCGCCGCCCGGTTCTTGCGGTTCGAAGCGGGTCAAAATAGGCGCTTTCAATGAAGACGTTTACAGTTTCGTCGGTACACCCAGTATCTTCGCCGCCAATAATGCCGCCAAGCCCAAGAACGCCGCTATCATCAGCGATAACGGTCATCTTCTCATCGACTTCGTACTCTTTTCCGTCAAGCGCGTTGAATTTTTCTTTCGCCTTGCCCAGTCTCGCACCGACACTGCCCTTTAGCTTGTCAGCATCAAACACATGGAGCGGGCGCGCTCGATCGTAAGCGATATAATTGGTCATATCCGCCAGCGCATTGATCGGACGCAACCCAATTGCCCGCAAGCGGTCCTGCAACCATTTTGGCGATGGTCCATTTTTTACACCGCGCACATACCGGCCAACGAAAAAACTACACGCTGCTTCATCCTTGCTCTCAAGATCAAGATGAACCGCTTGCGGTGAGGGAAAAGACCCGGCCACAGGCTCAACCGTCTTGGTGATCAAACGCCCCAGCCCTGCAGCGGCCAAATCGCGGGCAACACCGTTAATTCCATTCGTATCGGGACGATTTGGCGTAACCTCAAAATCGATAACCGGGTCATTAAGCTCCATAACCTCAGCAACTGGCGCACCAACATTGGCATCAGCGGGGGCTTCGATAATCCCATCATGATCATCCCCCATCTCAAGTTCGCGCGCCGAACACATCATGCCGAAACTTTCAACACCGCGAATTTTGGCTTTTGACAATGTCACATCAATACCGGGCACATAAGCACCAACAGGGGCATAAGCGACCTTAATGCCAGCGCGTGCATTCGGCGCGCCGCAAACAATCTGCTTTTCCCCATCTTTCGTCGCCACCTTGCAAACCCGCAACTTGTCCGCATCGGGATGCGCACTGGCCTCCAATACCTCGCCAATGGTAAATGCAGACAAACGCTCTGAAGGGTCTTCAACCGCTTCAACTTCAAGGCCAACTTTGACCATGGTTTCCACGATCTCATCGAGGGTCGCTTGGGTTTCGAGATGCTCTTTGAGCCAGGACAGGGTAAATTTCATGACAAAATCATATGGTTTAAATCGGTGATTTTAGGGGGGATCCCCCAATTTGATGGTCTAAGACGATAGTCGTTTGGCGTTCAGCGGCTCAATCCGGTTGCAAGATTTGCCGGGTCATAAGCGTCAAATCCATAATGGTCGAGCCACCGGAAATCTGCGGCGAAGAAATCGCGCAAATCGGGAATGCCATATTTCAGCATGGCAAGACGATCAACGCCCATACCCCAGGCAAATCCCTGATATTCATCAGGGTCGAGCCCACAATTTTTCAGAACATTCGGGTGAACCATTCCGCAGCCCAGAATTTCCATCCATTTTTCGCCCTGCCCAATCCGCACTTCGTTGCCAACGCGTTCATATTTTACATCCATCTCAGCGGATGGTTCCGTAAACGGAAAAAAATGCGGCCGGAAACGCGTTTCGACAGAATCAACCTCAAAGAACGCTTTGACAAAGGCCTCTAACGTTCCTTTCAAGTGGCCCATATGGCTACCCCGGTCGATGACAAGTCCTTCGACCTGATGGAACATGGGAGTGTGGGTTTGATCAGAGTCGCATCGAAATGTCCGCCCCGGAATAATAATACGAATTGGCGGTTTGCGAGACATCATGGTGCGAATCTGAACCGGACTTGTATGGGTGCGCAGCACTTTGCGCTCACCGCCCTCTTCGCCGGGTTCAAGAAAAAACGTGTCATGCATTTCACGCGCTGGATGATCAGCGGGAAAGTTTAACGCGGTGAAATTATGAAAATCGTCCTCAATGTCGGGGCCTTCTGCAACATCAAAGCCCATTGAAGAAAAAATCGCTGAGATTTCTTCAATCACTTGCGTTACCGGATGCAACTTGCCGGTGCCCTCTGGCAAAACCGGCAGCGTAATGTCAATTTTTTCTGTTGCCAGACGCTCATCTAGCGCGGCTTGCTCAAGGGCTTCTCGTTTAGCCTCAACGGCATCGGCGATCCGATTTTTCAACCCGTTCAATGCCGGCCCGCGTTCTTTACGCTCCTCAGGGCTAATCTTGCCGAGGGTTTTCATCTGCTCGGAGATTACCCCCTTTTTGCCGAGCGCATGCACCCGCACAGCATCCAGAGATGATAGGTCATTTGCCTCACTAATTTGGCTAGAGAGGTCAGATTCAAGAGCGCTAAGATCAGTCATGGTTCGTCTTTTTCGATCACAATAAAATTTGACCTCCGGTATTACCGATCCCTACTGCAATGTCACCCCTTATCGCAGGCAAGCATAAATTGGCCGCGCGCCCGAAAAGACCATCAATAGTCTGAACGGGCGAGGACTGTTTACCCTCGGCTTGTCGTGAGATGCGTCTTGACACTTAAGCAATTTAGCAATAATGTAATTACATGATTACTAATGAAGATATGGATCACGTCTTCCACGCGCTCGCCCATGAAACGCGCCGTGCCATTCTTGATTTGCTCAGCGCACAGGCGGGCCAAACGGTCGGCAAGCTTGCTGCGAATTTCGATGTCAGCCGGATCGCGGTGATGAATCACCTCACCGTTCTGGAGCGTGCAGGCCTGGTGATCAGCAAGAAAGAGGGTCGTTCGCGCCGCCTCTATCTGAATGTCGATCCAATCCAAATGATTTACGAACGCTGGAGCGACACCTATCGCGGACATTGGGCGAGCAACGCACCCTCATAAAATACACGCCCGACCGCACCGCTCACAAAAGGGACCAATAAAAAAGTGCACAAACCCTTTTGGATTTGTGCACCTGTTATTTGATCGATTGCAAAAGCGTGGCTTACGGCACGACAGTCACCGTGACATCGGGATCAACAATCAGGGTTGCCGTTCCGTCTGCATAGACGTCGAAATTTTCACCGTCTACGTCTCTTGTTCCGTCAAGAGTAAAGCTACCCTCAATATTAATGATGTCGTCACTATCGCCAAAGACGATCAACTCGTCTGTCACATCGGATAAATCGAGCAGATCATTGGCATCCAGCGTTAGAGTATTTTCGCCATTACCGGAAATGTCGATATTTTCGATGCTGTTGATCCGACCATTATCAATGTTGGTCAGGTCTAGCGTTATGTTGCTTCCTGTCAAGGCGAGCGTATCAGTGCCCATGTCGCCATCAATATCTGCGATCACACCACTCATCGGTGCAGAAGAAAGACCAGCGACACCATTGCCATTGATGGTAAGCGTATCGTCACCGCTCGTTGAAGGAAGGGCATCCGAACCGCCATTGTCATCGAGGAAGTCTGCAAGCCCATCGCTATTGGTATCGGCTGGAACAAGACCAATAGAGCCCGCAGCACCACTATTCGGCGTTGCATCAAATGCGTCATCAAGACCATCGTCATCAGCATCATTGCCAGTTGGTGCAATAAAGGTCTGACCGAACTGCGCTTCAATAACATCGTCGATGCCGCCATTATCGCTGTCTGTATCAAGGCTGTTTATGATGCCATCACCTTCGATAGAATCGAGAATACCGTCTCCATCGCTATCTATGTCAAACACATTCTCAATGCCGTCATCATCTGTATCTGCCCTCGGTAAGGACGGATTGTCCGGGGTGACACTGACATTGTCGACTGCAATATCAAATCCCTGAACCGACTGAGATGTGGTATCGGAGAACCGCAATAGAACTTCATGGCTATCAGCTACGAATTGGATTGTGTGTGTTGTTGGAGTTGCAGGATTAGTAAAGCTAGCAGTTGGAATAAGTGGCTCGTTCAAAGACAAAATGTCTAAGTCGAGGCTAGCAGATCCAACAACCCCAGCCCCAGATAGCTCAAATGTTAAGGTGTAAGCTTGTCCAGGAACGGTATTCAACACTTGTTGTGCAACACCATCATTATCGCTTGTAACCGCGGGGTCGGGGTTGGGACTTACGGCTCCGCCATTAATAAACAAACGTCTACCGAACACGGACACGTTGGTGCCCGTAATGTCAAACGCTGGCTCAGCGCCGTTAGGAAGTGTGAAGTCGCCACCCGTCACCAACTCAGTCTGCTCGTAGGTATCGTGTAGACCATTTTCATTGAGGTCCACGAATTCATTATCTACAGTGCCATCACCATCGAGATCGAAGCCACGGCTTTCAACAAGATCGCTGATGCCATCGCCGTCTGAGTCCAAATCAAACCGGTTGATGATACCGTCGCCGTCAGGATCTTGATCTGCTGCCAGATTTTCATCATCATCAAGAATTCCGTCATTGTCATCATCAATGTCGACGCTGTCCTGAACGCCGTCACCATCGGTGTCGATGATAATATTTTCGGTAACTGATGAGGTATCGTTTTCTTGCGGCGTGCCGACAAGATGAGGGATGTCGCTCTGGGTCGCAGTGACTTCCGCGCCGTCTTCTAACGGTGTTGCGGGAATGGCGGAAAATGTTCCATCCGCGCCGACTGTAATTTCAGCCGGCGATATCGCATCGCCGTTTTCATCAATCAGCGCTATGGTCGCGCTGTTTTCATCGGTCAACACAATGGTTGATCCCGGAATACCTGTGCCGGTGATTAGGGGGATTACTATGTTCAGGCCCGGAACGAAACTATCAATTGTGACGGGGAGGGTATCATCCTCAGCACCATCAACTTGTAAATGATCTGGCGTTCCATCGCCATTGGTATCGGCTGCAACAAGGCCCACAGAGCCCGCAGCACCGCTATCGGGCGTTGCATCAAACGCATCATCCAAGCCGTCGCCATCTTCGTCATTACCCGTTGGTTCAACAAAGGTCTGGCCGAATTGTGCTTCGACAATGTCATCAATACCGCCATCATCGCTGTCGGTGTCC
>CAYQXV010000037.1:20921-30502 GCA_964421675.1 uncultured Caulobacterales bacterium | reverse complement strand
TAGGGGCGACAAAAGCGAAGCGGCGCAAAGCACCAGCGAAGCAGTAAGAGCGTGTAACGTAGATTTCATGGTGTATCGACTTGCGAAAGAATGATCGTAAATTTCTTTACGCATCAGCGTAGGTATATGGTTCAGTGACGCGGGGCAATGTGATCATTTTTTTGCGCATCGTCAATTAGGAACGAAACTCTTCAAGGCGTTTTCGTTGTTGGTCATTCTCATCAAAATTTTCCGGGGCCATCCATGCCTCTAACGCGGCTTTTATGGCTGGCCATTGAGTATCGATAATGGAGAACCATGCGGTGTCGCGGTTCTCGCCTTTCACGACCATATCGTTTCGAAAAGTGCCTTCATAGGTGAACCCCAATCTTAGGGCGGCGCGTTTTGACGCGTTGTTTTGTTCATTGCATTTCCATTCATACCGGCGATAGCCGAGATCATCGAATAGATAGCTGGCCATGAGATACATGGCTTGTGTTGCGGCGCGCGTGCGCTGGAGCTTGGGGGATAATATGATGTTGCCGACCTCAGCGGAGCCATGCTCTGGGCGGATCCGCATATAGCTGGCGGTGCCCAGCGGTTCATTGGTGCGGGGGTCTGCAAAAAACACAACGCGCCAGCCGTGCCGCGGTGATGACGTCATCATTTGCAAAATACCATCAAGGCTCTCGGCGTTGGCGGGCATTACCAACGGAATATAGCGCCACAGCTCTTCATGGCCCGCGCCGCAAATTGCCGAGTAGAGGGGCTCCGCATGCACCGCAGATGTATAGGGTTCAATGCAGATAAATTCTGCATCAATGGCGGGAATATCGGGAGAGAGGCAACTCTTCCAGCGTTTTAAGTCAGTCATGTGTCACCACTTTTAGTCTCACCATATTTAGTTTTATTGGTTTGCGCTTCGTTACCTTGCGCCACTTTGTTCCAATAGAGATTGATTCTTTGAGCAAGTTTATTTTTATCGCCCAAATGCGACGGGCCGTTCGGTTGATACGTTAAGCGCCCCCTCAAGAGCGTGACCGAGCGCGATAATATTGCCTTCTTTAAATAAATCAGACCACAGACTGATACCGCGCGGCACACGGTGGGTTATGGCGGCTTGCTCGCTGGTCGATGCCTCATCGTCTCCGCGGGTTGGCAATTGGGCAAACCCGGCGCGCATGGCAAGTTGCGGGTGGCCGGTGGCATTGGTCGCCAGTAACGCGCCGCCCGCATAGTGCGGGCCGATTAGCGCATCAAACCCATCAAACGCATCCCCCATGGCAATCATCAATTGACGGCGTACCCGGTCAATCTGGATATAATCAACCGCGCTTGTGAACCGTGCCTGTCGCCATGTATTGGGCCAAGCGTTTGGTGACTGCCAAACAAGGTCATCATCGCGGTTGCTAAGGGTGAGTTCAGAAAAAGCGGCCGCCGATTCAACGAGGACCGGGGCAATGACGCTTTCAAAATTAACAGCCGGGAACGCAAACGGTTTTAATGTCACCCCAAGCGCGCGCATTGCCTCCAGCGCCGCGCGATCAACATCGTCGCCATTTTCAAACCATTCAGGCACATAGCCAACGGTCATGCTGGCAATATCGATCGTGCCATCATAGGTAAAACCGTGACGTCCCGTACCCGGATCATTTTGATCATAGCCATTGAGTTTCGATAAAACAATCGCTGTGTCTTCGACACTGCGGCATAAAGGGCCGGCCTTATCAAACGACCAGGACAGCGCCATCAGGCCTGCACGAGAGATCCGGCCAAATGTTGGCCGTAAGCCCGTCACCCCGCACCGCTCTGACGGCGATACGATAGAGCCTAATGTTTCCGTGCCTATGGAAAATGAACATAGTCCCGCTGCTAACGCCGAGGCCGAGCCTGCACTTGATCCGGACGAGCCTTCCTCAACATTCCACGGATTGCGGGTTTTGCCGTCAAACCAGATGTCCCCATAGGCGAGTGCGCCGAGTGTGGTTTTACCGAGTAAAACGGCACCGGCGCGATCAAGTTTGCGCACAATGGCGGCGTCTTTCGTTGCAATACGATCCTTATACGGCGTAGCGCCCCAGCTTGTGCGCCCATTTTCAACGTCGGCAAGATCTTTCAAGGCATAGGGGATGCCGTGTAAGGGCCCGCGATCTCTTCCATCGGCGAGGGCTTTATCGGCAGCGCTCGCTTGCTCGCGGGCGTGGTCAGCCATGACCGTAACAAAACATTCCAGCTTCGGGGCGAACCGTTCAATGCGTTCGAGATAAATATTGGTCAGCGCCAAGGAGGTAATGGCCCCGCTGCGCAGCCATGCGCCTTGCTGGGCGATTGTGGCAAACGCAATATCAAACCGGTCTTGCGGCAAGTCTGCTTGATATTGGCCCGATAAGGTCAGCGTATTTTTTTGCGAGGGATAGCGCCGCCCGCGCAATTTCGGCTCGAAGGTCGTTGCCGGGGCAAGACTGTTAGGCAAATCCATGGCATGCAGCCGGGTCAATGCTTCAAGACCGCCCTCAAGGCCGGACAGCATCATTTGGCGTTCATTGGGCGTGTAGGTGAGCCCCATGAGCTTTTCTGCTTCGGCGATGGTGCGGGCGGTAATTTTCTCGCTGATAGCGTCTGTCTCAGCGGCGGTTGATTCGTTGGGGGAACACGCGCCAAGTCCGAGCGTTGAAGCGCCGAGCCCGCCTAATGCTGCATTTGTTAGCAGATCACGTCGATTGGTTTTCATATTGCCCCGCTTTGTAATATCGCCAGCCCAAATGTTGCAGAATTTGGCGCATTAGAAAAGGCGGCTGGTGAGATCGAAGCGATAAGGCTAAAAGAGGGGCAGCTTGCGTGATTTGCGCGCTGTTCTTGAAAGATTTCTCGATGGACGATCATGACTTAACAATTCCTGCCCTCTCGACCAAAGGCTCAACATCGCGGGCGGAAGCGGGCCGCGATAGGCTTGATGATGCGGCTCTGCCTGAAGGCAGGGTGCCGAGCGCGGATGCGGGCGCAGACGCGGGCACAGACGCGGGCACTGCGCGCGATCAGCCGGTTGAGGGACCACGGGTCCATGTCGACCTGGATAATCTGCGCGCCAATTATCGCTTTATTCAGTCGCAGGCCCCGCAGGCCGAAGTCGCGGGCGTTGTTAAGTGTGATGGATATGGCATGGGGGCGAGGGAGGTAACCGCGGCCTTGATGGGCATTGGGTGCCGGATATTTTATGTGGCATGGGCCCATGAGGGACGCACGCTGCGCCGCGAGCTTGCCGAATTTGGCGGCGATGAAATTGAGATCCGGGTTTTTCATGGGCCAACGGCGCAAACCCTGCCCCTGTTTGCCGAATATGCGCTGACACCTGTCATTAATACCGTGGCGCAAGCGACCTTATGGGCGCAGACCAATCCCTATGAGCCCGCCGTGTTGCATGTTGATACCGGCATGAACAGGCTCGGCCTTGATGTGAAACGGCTTGATAGCGTGCAGTCGACAGGGCTGCGGGTGAAAACCCTAATGTCCCATCTTGCCTGCGCCGCGCACCCCGATCATGTTGATGATCACCATCCAATGAATCTGCGCCAGCGCGCAGCATTTTTGCAAGCGGCGATGCGATGGCCCGATGCGGCTTTGTCCTTGTCGGCGAGCGGCGGTGTGTTGCTTGGGGGCGGCTATCATTATTCAGAAATTCGCGCCGGCATATCGCTTTACGGCACCTCAGCGAGCGGTTCCCCATTGCACGGATTATCGCCAGTGGCATCGCTAAAGGCGCCCATTTTGCAACTGAGAGATGTGCCGACAGGGGCCGAGGTTGGTTATGATGCAAGCTGGGTTGCGCCGTGCGCAAGCCGCTTGGCGACCTTGGCAATTGGCTATGGTGATGGCTATCCGCGGGCCTTGTCGAATGTGGGCAAGGTCGAGATTGCCGGTGGTTTATGCCCCATTGTAGGGCGAATATCGATGGATATGTTGGTGGTCGATGTCACGGATCTGGGCTCAGGCATCTCCAATAGTCTGGCAAGCGGCGATCTTGCGACTTTATATGGCGCACGGCCAATCATAGAGGATGTGGCAAAGGACGTTGATATGGTCCCTTATGAGCTACTGACCAATATTGGCCCAAGGGTACGCCGTATTTATCACCCCGGCTCGCCAATGGAGCAACTGCCCCCTTCACCTATGGGTGATAGCACGCTACCATCTGACAGTCTGGACGATGCGCCAGATATGTGTAAGTGACCTTATTAGGAACCAGTAGGACATCATGAATATTTTTGCGTTTATTGGTGCCCTAACCATGCGGTCTTTGCAAAATTTGGGCGATATCACCTTGTTTGGGGTGCGCGGGCTGTTTTGTATTATTTTTCCGCCATTTTATGTGAAATCGTTTCTGTCGGCGTTTATCCGCATTGGCTTTACCTCCTTGCCGGTTATCGGCCTGACGGCAATTTTCACCGGCGCTGCGCTTGCCCTGAATATTTATGATGGCTCGCTGCGATTTAATGCTGAGTCCTTTTTGCCGCAAATCTTAGGCGTCTCGCTTACACGTGAATTGGGCCCGGTGCTGGCGGCGCTGATGCTCGCCGGGCGCAGTGCCTCGGCCATGGCCGCCGAAATCGGAACAATGCGGGTCACAGAGCAAATCGATGCCATGTCAACGCTGGCCGTTAAACCGTTTAACTATCTAATTGCGCCGCGTATTCTGGCGACCATGATTGCCATGCCGCTGCTTGTGCTGATTGCTGATATTATTGGCATTTATGGCGGCTGGCTGGTGGCGGTTTATGCGCTCGATTTTTCTGGCACGGTGTTTATCCGCAATCTCGAAGATTTCCTTGCCCTGCGCGATGTGACGAGCGGGCTAATCAAAGCGGTGATTTTTGGATTTTTGATTGCCTTATCGGGCTGTTATTATGGGTATCGATCAAGCGGCGGCGCGCAGGGCGTTGGCAATGCGACGCGCACTGCGGTTGTGGCCGCAGCCGTCATGATCCTTGCTTCCAATTATGTCATGACCGCGCTGTTTGTGCAGATTTAAAAAAGATCGCGATATCTAAAATGAGCCAAACACCTTCCCCCTCGGAATATCGATTTGATAGCC
This sequence comes from uncultured Caulobacterales bacterium, assembly GCA_964421675.1. Lineage (GTDB taxonomy): Bacteria > Pseudomonadota > Alphaproteobacteria > Caulobacterales > Parvularculaceae > CALLPQ01. Next base: position 25,434 of record CAYQXV010000037.1, on the reverse strand, counting down.
ATACTGATAGTTCAGATATGTCGAACGCGAAAATTTGCATCAAAAATTTGAGCAAGTCTTTTGGTGAAAAAGAAGTCTTGAAAGATGTCTCCCTGACCATTCCGCAAAGCCGGTCGCTTGTTGTGATTGGCGGTTCGGGGATGGGGAAATCTGTGCTGCTAAAGTCCATATTGGGCATTGTTCAGCCCGATTCCGGCGAGATCGAAATTGATGGCGTTGATATTTTATCCGACCGGCGGGCAGGGGATAAAAAGCGCCGACAGATTGGGATGTTGTTTCAAGGGGCTGCTCTGTTTGACAGTATGCGCGTTTGGGAAAATGTAAGCTTTCGGTTGACCCATGGCGAGGGCATGAGCAGGCGAGTGGCAAAAGACCTTGCCGTCAATGCGCTCTCACGGGTTGGTCTCAATGAAGATGTTGGTGATTTATACCCATCGGAAATTTCTGGCGGTATGCAAAAGCGTGTCGGTCTTGCGCGCGCTGTGGCGGCAAAACCTGAAATTCTGTTTTTTGACGAACCGACCACCGGCCTTGATCCGATAATGGCGGATGTCATTAACAATCTGATTTCCGAACAGGTCCACCGTCTTGGGGCAACGGCGATATCAATTACCCATGATATGGCATCGGCAATGAAGATTGGCGACCAGATTGCAATGCTCCATCAAGGACGCATTGTCTGGCAGGGCCCGCCGAGCGCCATTAATAATTCAGGCAATGCCATGGTCGATCAATTCATTAATGGCCGCGCCGATGGGCCAATTGCCGTAGACCGATAAATTTCACAATAATAAGGGTACTGATTAGCGGCTATTGGCGATGCAATCAGGTTCCCACAAATAAAAAGGGCGGCATTAGAATGCCGCCCTTTTCTATTCAACGTGAGGGTTGAGCTGCATTACATCATGCCGCCCATACCGCCCATTCCGCCCATGCCGCCCATATCAGGCATGCCGCCGCCAGGAGCGCCGCCATCTTTCTTAGGCGCATCAGCAACCATGGCTTCGGTGGTGATCAACAGACCAGCAACGGACCCGGCATCTTGGAGTGCGTGACGCACAACTTTTGCAGGATCAACAATACCGGCATCGATGAGATCGCCATATTCGCCAGTTTGAGCGTTAAGACCGAATTTGAAGTTGTCTTGCTCAAGCAGCTTGCCAACAACAATAGAGCCTTCGCCGCCAGCATTTTCAACAATCTGACGGATAGGCGCTTGCAGAGCACGGCGCACAATATTGATGCCCGCATCCTGATCAGGATTTACACCTGTAAGGCCGTCGAGAATTTTAGACGCATATAAAAGCGCTGTCCCGCCGCCAGGCACGATGCCTTCTTCAACCGCAGCGCGTGTTGCGTTCAACGCATCATCAACGCGGTCTTTGCGTTCTTTCACTTCAACTTCGGTTGCGCCGCCAACTTTAAGAACAGCAACACCGCCAGCGAGTTTCGCCAGACGTTCTTGCAGTTTCTCACGGTCGTAATCAGATGTTGTATCTTCGATCTGACGACGGATTTGCGTCGTGCGACCTTCAATGTCGCCTTTGTCGCCAGCACCATCAACAACTGTTGTGTCGTCTTTGGAGATCGCGACTTTTTTCGCTGTACCCAGCATATCCAAGGTCACTGTTTCCAGCTTGATGCCAAGATCTTCAGAAATCACCTGACCACCGGTCAAGATAGCGATATCTTCGAGCATTGCTTTACGGCGATCACCAAATCCTGGTGCTTTAACCGCAGCAACTTTCAGGCCGCCGCGAAGACGGTTCACAACGAGTGTCGCCAGCGCTTCGCCTTCAATGTCTTCAGCAATGATCAGAAGGGGTTTGCCAGACTGAACAACAGATTCGAGCAATGGCAGCATTGGCTGTAGGCCAGACAGTTTTTTCTCGTGCAGCAAGATGAACGGATCTTCCAGTTCAGCAAGCATTTTGTCTGGGTTTGTGACGAAGTAAGGTGACAAATATCCGCGATCGAACTGCATGCCTTCAACAACATCGAGTTCAGTTTCCAAAGACTTGGCTTCTTCAACCGTGATCACGCCTTCATTGCCAACTTTATCCATGGCTTGTGCAATCATGTCGCCAATTTCTTTTTCGCCATTCGCAGAGATTGTTCCAACCTGAGCGATTTCTGAAGAAGAAGCGATTTTTGTTGCGCGTGTTTTAATGTCGTCGATAACTTTGCCAACAGCAAGGTCGATGCCGCGTTTCAGATCCATCGGGTTCATGCCCGCTGCAACTGATTTTGCACCTTCGCGAACGATTGCTTGCGCAAGAACGGTCGCTGTTGTTGTTCCGTCACCGGCTTCGTCATTGGTGCGGCTTGCAACTTCACGCACCATCTGTGCGCCCATATTTTCAAACTTGTCTTCAAGCTCGATTTCTTTTGCAACGGTAACACCATCTTTGGTGATGCGTGGTGCGCCGAATGATTTGTCGATAACGACGTTGCGGCCTTTTGGACCGAGTGTAACTTTCACCGCGTTGGCGAGAATGTCGACGCCGCGCAGCATTTTTTCGCGCGCTTCTACGTCAAACTTAACCTCTTTGGCTGACATGTAACTGTCTCCTAAAACTTGTGATAAATGGGGTTAGTCAATGATGCCGAGAATGTCAGACTCTTTCATGATGAGCAGATCTTCGCCATCGAGTTTGACTTCAGTACCGGACCATTTGCCGAACAGGATTTTGTCACCTGATTTGACTTCTAGTGGCAGAATTTCATTGGCATCGCCTCTGGCGCCAGAACCAACAGAAATGATCTCACCTTGTGATGGCTTCTCTTTGGCTGTGTCTGGGATAATGATCCCGCCAGAAGTTTTCTCATCTTCGTCTAGGCGACGGACGAGGACACGATCATGAAGGGGACGAAAGCCCATAAGTTTCTCCTAATGTCGTTCTCTAATTTTCAAAAAACAAGACAAAACAATGGGTTGAGGCTTGTTTTTAAAGTTAAATAAAAGGCATATCGCTGGCATGAATACTGGTTTAGCACTCATGCCATGCGAGTGCTGATGGGGAGGTAAGCGCTGACCTTGAGATCGTCAATAGCAGCGGGGCGTTTTTTTGAGGCCCCACCCAATAAAAACGATTAGCAAGCGTCTTGATTGGCAAGAGGGACGCGAATGCGTATACAAGCTGTTCGATGAAATGAGTGATGGTAGCCTTGTTATGATGACTAGAGTTGTTTTTAGCCTGCTTACGGGGCTGTTTATTGCCAGCGTTGCTATCCTTATCGCAGACCCTATCTCCCGCGCCGATGCACAACAGGCGCAAGAGGAGACTTCGTACCTGGCCCAGCCCCTTTTTACCCCGGCGGTTGATTATCAAGCGTTCCCCGCAATTCCGGGTTGCAAGGAAGAAGCGGTCCGCGAAGTCAAATATTATGGCTGCCGCGAATCGCGTTCGCTCTATGAGGCTGCATTGGCCAATGCCAAGGAGAAAAATCAGCCGCTTATGGTGATCTTTGGGTTCAATCGGTGCCCTTATTGCGTGGTGCTAGAGCGCGCGGTTTTTAATCCAGAGCGCCCCGTGCTTGGCCGCAATGTCGCCCGATATTTTTCCCGCTCTGCACTCACCGCCTATAAGGCGCGTAAAACGCCCCTGACCATTCCGGTTTTGCGATTGCACGCAAGATCGGACCATGGGCTAAAACTCGCCGATGAGCTTGGCATTACAAAAATGGCCAATGACCGCGGCTGGCACCGTGTCTGGTCGCCCTTTGTTGTGATGGTAAATCCAAAAACTGGCGCCATGACCTCAGAAAGCGAGTGGGAGGCCAAGGAAATTTATTGTGATTGGTCAGCCGGCGTTGCGGTATCGCTGGAGAAAATCCAAGTGACCAGCGCTGTGGGCGCACCGATTAGCCCGCGAAGACGTTGTCCCAAGAAGTAAGCGCACACTACCCGCTTGATGGGGGGCAACTGCGCTTAGATATCAATTGTGATTAAAACCCAGTGACACTTAGATGCCAATGGCGCGCACGCCAATGAAAACAAGCGTGGCGTATAAACTCGCAACCACCAATATATTCGACAATTTTATCTCGTGCCTACCCATTAGATCTCTCCCAGTTTGACCGCCAAAACGCTGCGGTAGTCTTCATATGTTGGCACCGCGCCCGGTTTACACTCCCCCAAATAGGGGGGATGGGGCGAGGGGCCTACACATCTCCTCCCCGGCAATCAAATCCGGTTTATCCACGTTGTTATGTGGGTAATGTCATGGTCCGCGTCACGTCCAGAAAACCCGGTACATTGGGTCTAGTGGGATCTGATCGAAAATCGGGACCAGCGGCGTGACGGATAGGCTTGCAGCAATCGCAAAACAGGCTAGGGATTAACCAACAGGTAGAGGTGACCAAAAGGGACTGAGGTTAGGTCTTGAGCGCTGCCCGCATGTATCCAGGATGTTGAACACAGTTATGAGTGATAACAATAAGCCAACGATAAAGAGTTCCCCTAAAACGGGCCGCAAGACAGCCCCCAAAACAGCCTCTAAGGCAGCCCCCA